>CAWHOZ010000011.1:0-149356 GCA_963831175.1 uncultured Alphaproteobacteria bacterium
TGGCTGGCACGCTTGCCTGGCTGGGGTTCAGTGCAGCGCGCGAATAAACCAACGCGCCGAAAAGCCTGATGCACTACCAAGTCATGCGCTCTGTCTCCGACAACCATCGGCACCTGATCTGCCGCGATGGCGAGTTCGAATAGCTGCCCGATTACATTCGCCACCAAGGCCCCTGGCAAGTCGTGCGCCGGGGTGAGATCGCCAAGCTGAAGAGAAGCTATCGCCTGCGGCTGACGCGCTACGGCTTCGTGCTTGAACACTCGGAGCTCGCGCTATTCGAGCCGGAGCGGTAGCTGCCATTTAACGACGCGGCGGGCTAAGCTCGCCGCGGCGTCTCAACAGGCTCATGCTCGTTCCATCTCCGGGGATAATCGCAGGACCAACGCCATGGCAATGCTTCATAGGTTCACGCTCAAGAAGAACAAGCAGCTGGGTGGCTGGGCTCTCGTTGCTCAGACCGGTGACATCGTGCGGATATTCGCCACGAAGACCGAGGCGCTGGCGCGTGGCGAGCTAGAGAAGGCGATCGGGAAGCAGGGCGGAACTGTTCGCATCCATAGGCAGGACGGGCAGTTTGCCGAGGAGCGCACATTTCCCCGGTCACAGGATCCGAGCGTCTCGCCTGGCTAGCCATGATCACCAAGCAGCAGCGCAAGGCCTTGGTGTTCATCGAGGCGGAGATGGAGCGCACGGGCGGCGTGGCGCCATCGGTGCGCGAGATCGCAGATCACTTTCATTACCGCAGCCCGACAATGGCGCGCCGGCTGCTGATAGGACTTGAAGAGCGCGGGTTCATTCGTCGATTGCCAGCGAAGGATCGCGCCATCGAGGTGGTAAAGCCCGTCAGCCGGTTTGCGACTTTCAGGTTCGATCCGAAGACCAAAGCATTCCAACGCACGAATCAAAGCTAACAAAAAAGGACGCCGATCCGGGGGGAGGATCAGCGTCCAATCATGCGCCAGTTGAGGGTGAACACAGCGCGGGGCAGCGCTTACTCCCGGGATCAACTATTTCCTAGGAGGCGTTTTGACGAACTGATCTCACACGCCTGTCGCAGGCTCACAGTCCGCCGGTGGCGGTCGTGACGATCCCGGGTCGGAAGGCAAAAGGCCCGGAGGCACACCGGGGCCAAGACACGGAAACACAAATGAAGGCACAAGCTTATCTCGTGCTTGCTTCACGATGTGGCGCCCAATCGGGGCGCCGTTCAAGGTCGACGCGGTGCGAATTCACCTCGATGCTTCACACGCTCGACGAACAGGGATACTTTCCAAAGCAGCGGGGTGATGGTGCTGCTCAAGGGGGGCTCCTATGAGCATGAGAGAAACAGGACGCTGGGCATCGACAGCAGGCACCGTTGTGCTTGTCGCATCGTTCTTCGTTGGGCTGTTCGCCGTCGGCGCTGCGATTGCCGGCTTGCTGATTTAGGATCGCGACACAGCGGTTTCGAGCAGTTAGAACATTGGGATCTGGGGTTACGACATGAGGAATTTGGCGTAGAGGCAACGACGGGGGGACGTCATGCCACGACGCAGGCAACGCAGGGATATCGCTGAAGAACGTGCCGATGCCGCTCTGACCTGGTTCTTTTCCGGAATGGCGCTAATGGCCGCCCTCATCGGTCTGGCGGGCCTGATCAAGTTTTAATCGCACCGCTAGCAGTGTTCTGCGGCCGCGAGCGCTCTTATCCACAGCGGCTCTGTACAGTTCCCTTGGCTCCTCGCCGATCGCGGTCTTGCGCCTGTTTACAGCTGGTCAAACCACTGGTGCTCCGCCCACGTCAAAGTTAAAGCCATCGAGTTGCCTCGAATGCCGCCTAGGGCGGAGCCATGGAAAGTACCGAGAGCCTACTCGCGGAGCGTAACCGCCTGGTCGCTAGTATCGGAGCCATCAAGACGGGTGCGGCCGAGATCAGCCAGTTGCTGGCGGATGATGTTCTTGGCGACGAGGAATGGGAGCGTGCTGTTCTCGTCTTGGGCCGGTGCCGCGAGGAGCGCAAGCGGCTCGACGACCGCCTTCTGCATATCAATGCTTTGCTCGCCGGCGTTATCGCTCACGTCCCTTGCGCGCATCCCGATAGCTCTCGGGCGATGTCAGCACGCCCTTAGATCCGCAGTCGCCGCACCTTAGAACGGCACCGGCTTCGCTCACTTCGGTGGCAAGCGGCACGCCGAGATCAGCAGGCTTCATCAGCCGCCGATCGTGGCAACGGCTGGGCGGCGCAGTCTTTTGCCGGCGTGATTGGGGGGCTGCTTAAGTAAGTCGTCGAAGTGCGCGTCGTCAAAATCACTAAGCAGCGCTCTGTGTGACGGCCTCTGCGAGCAGGTGCGGTGCCGAGGAAGGTTACTCGACCTCACATTTATATATGTCGAGAAGTGGCTCAGTGGTTGCTGACTGGAACCCGAGTGGAACCCCGGAGCGCTTTCGAGAGCAAGAAACTGGCTCCGCGGGTAGGATTCGAACCTACGACCAACCGGTTAACAGCCGGTGGCTCTACCACTGAGCTACCGCGGAATAGCCTAGCCTGTCAGGCGTCGCGCCTCTTAGCAGAAAGCGCCGGGGCGGGCCAGCGACTTGCGCAGCCCGCCGTTCCCTTCGGGCGGGCGACTGCCTTCCCACACTCGCGTCGCTAAATCAAGGGCTTCGCAGCCATGCTGCGCGCATTGGTGGCGCTTGCCGGACTAGGCCGCGTAGGTTCAGGGGTTGTAATCGCCGAAGTTCCAAAGATGGCCCTCGGGGTCGCGGCACGATCATCTTCGCGGCTTCGTCGGAATAGTCGTAGCGTCCGCGTCATCCTCTCGGGCGGGCAGGGGTGCCGGTGTATCGATCGCACCACATGTTCCCGTGATTGGGCCATCGCTGCGCCAGCCCCTCCTTGAGAAGGATGCCGCTGACGTCGCGTCCGTCCGGCAGCTCAATATCGACGAGCGCTCGCCCGTGCGGGTCGTCCCGACCGCTTGGCCGAATGCGATAGCCACCCGCCAGAAGCGCGCGCAGCCTGTCGCGCGCCGCGATGCCGAGACGCCTCTCGTTGTCACATTCGGGCTCGGAGAGCTCCGGAGTATCGATGGAGACGAGGCGCCACTTCTTACCGTTGTCGCGTCCCGTATCGCCATCAACAAGACACGTCCGGCGCTGCAGCACGGAGCACAGCGCGACGGGGCCCTCGCGATTCTGCCCCACCGGCTCGGTGAAGCGATCCCACGCCGCGACGGCGATGAAGCCGAGACACGCCAGCAGAACACCGATGAGCAGCCGCGTGCGGGCGCGTGTGAAGAATGTCCTGCGGTACTGATGGCGCGGGTGACGGCGGACTGTCCGGCGGGTGGGGGCGGCCCCGTCGGTCGGTGCGGTGGATGGACTGGCGCTGGGCGAAGCATCCGACATCAGCCGAGCTACGGCGACAACGCCCTAATAAAGCCTTCAGACGTCGCTCGGAATCGAACCGCGGGGCGGTCGTTGGTAATCATCCCACCAAGAATTAGCTTACGGACGTTTAGGAAAATGCCTAAACAAGAGCCCAGAAAAACCAGCTTGAGGAGCAATTGATGAGCACTTGCCCGTCTTGCAAAGCCGAGATCTACGAACTTGAGGTCGTGCCGGTGAAGTTAGCTAGCGAGAGCTACCCGCGGGCGATCGGCTTTGTCTGCGGTTCTTGTAATGGCATCGTTTCGGTGCAAGTCGATCCGTCTGATATTGCAAGGGAGGTTTTTCGGAAATTGAGCAAGTTGGGGCGCAAGTCCACAAACGGCGATGCCGAGGCCATCGCTACGGCTGTGTTCCGGAAATTGAACAAGCTGAGCCGCAAACAAGCAGTCGGCCTAACTAATCCTGACGACCTATTTTGAGGCGTTGAGTACGCGTGGCCGTGCGGCCGCTGTAACGCCAATCGAGCCGGCTCCCGCGGTCGATGATCGTCGCGATCAATTTCTGGAAAACTCGGGGGTGCGTCGAGCTAGGTTATGGAGGCCACGCCCGGAATCGAACCGGGGTGCGCGGATTTGCAGTCCGCTACGTAACCACTCCGCCACGTGGCCAATCCACCCGCGCCGCCGAAGCGCGCAAGGAATGCGCCGTGTATCATACGGATCGGAGCCTGGAAAGTACGCGATGGCGACCGCAAAGGACGGCGCCGGGCCCGAGACCGCACGCCCCGTCGCGATTTGGCGCGTACTCGGTTAAGCTGGCCGCCAGCACGCTCAAGCTCGATTTGAGAGGGGAACGATGGTCGACGCCGCCACGCAGCGCATGAACATGGTCGAGAGCCAGGTCCTGACGAGCGACGTGACCGACCGGCGCATTCTGCGCGCCATGCGCCAGCTCCCGCGCGAACGCTTCGTGCCGGCCCCGATGGCGGCACTCGCCTACATGGACGAAGCGGTGCCGCTCACCCCGGCCGGCGCTGGGCGGCGCTGGCTTTTGGCGCCGCGTGTGCTGGCCAAGCTGCTGCAGCTCGCCGAGATCGGCGATGATGACCGCGTGCTCGACGTAGGCTGTGCCAGCGGCTACTCAGCGGCCGTGCTGGCCGGGATGGCGAAAAGCGTCGTTGCCCTCGAAAGCAATATCAAACTTGCCGAAGAGGCGCGGTCGAACCTTGCCGCGCTCGCGTTGGACAATGCCAGCGTCTTCGTTGGCGAGCTGACCGCCGGCTGGGTTGGCAAGGCGCCGTACGACGCGATCGTGCTGCAGGGCGCCGTGCATGGCGCACCCGAGGCACTCTTTGATCAGCTGAAGGATGGCGGACGTCTCGTCGCTGTCGTCATCGATGATGGATTGGGCAAAGCGACGATCTGGCGGCGGCTCGGCCGGTCGGTTGATGCGTGGACTGTATTCGACGCCGCGGCGCCGACGCTGCCCGGCTTCGAACGCGCGCCTGTTTTTGTGCTTTAAGGACCTGCACTGACGTTCGGCGCCTGAGTGTGCGTGCGAGCCACTATGGCGCGCAATTCCGGCCTCTTGGCCACGCGTAGCTGCGTCGGCGTGCCGCGAGTCGGTGTGGGATTGCGGCAACTCCACCACAGGGGTTTTCCACCAACCGTCCCCAAGCACTACACAAATCATCATCCATTCCCCAGACTTAGTCACGACCGCGCGAATCATGCAGATGGGCTCGGAGAAAGCCTGTGCGGGCGTTGGCTGGGGGGACGTAATGCGGACGGCCATCAAAAAGAAGCTTCAACAACAATGGGTTCTCCACTTGGGTAAGTCGTTGGCAAATCGCCCAGACCGTGTGCAAGGCGCACGGCGGGCCGGAGGTTTGCTGGCGCTGAGCGTCGTCGCGCTCGGCCTTTGCGCTGCTCCGCCCGTCTCGGCGGAGAGCCTGAAGGACGCGCTTTCTGCAGCCTACGGCTACAACCCGCGCCTCGATGCGCAGCGCGCCTTCCAGCGGGCTACTGACGAAGACGTCGCGCGCGCCATGTCCGGCTACCGGCCGACCATCACCGGCAACGCCGACATCGGCATCGAGCGCACCGACCAGCGTCCGTCGTCGATCTTCGACGGCGTGACCAAGCCGCGCGGCTACGGCGTCGACGCCGTGCAGCCGATCTTCAGCGGGTTTCGTACCTACAACGCGGTGAACGAGGCGGAAGCCAACGTTCGTGCCGAGCGCGAGGTGCTGCGCGACGTGGAGCGCAGCGTGCTGCTGCAAGCCGTGACCGCCTACATGGACGTGGTGCGCGACCAGGAGCTCGTCCGCCTCAACGAGAACAACGTCAACGTGCTGTCGCGCGAGCTGAAGGCGGCGCAGGACCGCTTCGCCGTCGGCGAGGTGACGCGCACCGACGTGGCGCAGGCCGAAGCCCGCCGCGCCGATGCCGTATCCCGCCTCGACGCCGCGCGCGCCAACCTGCGCACCAGCCGCGGCGCTTATCAGCTCGTCATCGGTCATCCGCCCAGCGGCTTGTCGTGGCCCGGCACGCCGGAGAGCTTTCTGCCGCAACAGCTGCAGGAAGCCATCGGCGTCAGCAACAACGAGGATCCGCTGGTCGTCGCCTCGCTGTTCCGCGAGCAGGCGGCCAAGTACACCGTCGAGCGTATCCGCGGCGAGCTGCTGCCGACCGTGCAGCTCGAAGCCAGCTACGATGATCGCTTCGACACCTCGAAGCTGACGAGCGAGTCCGAGACCTCAACGCTGGTCGGGCGCGCGATCATCCCGATCTACGAGGCCGGCGACGTCTACGCGCGCGTGCGCCAGGCCAAGCAGAACCACCTCGGCCTCCTGCAGCAGATCGAGCAGGTGCGTACCGAGCAGACGCAGAACGTCGTCGCCTCCTGGTCGCAGCTCGAGGCGGCGCGCGCCCAGCTCGAATCCGACCGCGTGGCGGTGGAATCGAACAAGGTGGCGCTGCAAGGCGTGCGCGAGGAAGAGAAGGTCGGCCAGCGCACGCTGCTCGACGTGCTCAACGCCGAGCTCGAGTACCTCAACTCGCAGGTCAACCTGGAGACGACGCGGCGCAATCTCGTCGTCGCCGCCTACAGCGTGATCGGCTCGATGGGCCGGCTCGATGCCGCCTGGATCGGTGCCGCCGCCTACGTCTACGACCCCAACGTCCACTATAAAGAGGTGCGGCGTAAGTGGATCGGCCTCAGCATCACCTACGGCGACGGGCGCACGGAGACGTTCGAGGCGCAGCCGCAGGCGGTCGACCAGGGCTGGGACCCGGTCCCGCCGAAATAGGCCTCGGTGAAATAAAGCCAGTGAAAATATGCGCGACGCCGCGTCGCGCCACAGAGCTGCCAAGGATGGCAGCTAGCCATATCCCGTTAACGTAGCGGATTGCCTGCCGGAGCGAGGGCGCGTGCGCCCGAGGATGTGTGGTGGAACTCCGGCCGCTCCTAGGTTGCGTAGCCTTATTGATGGGCGGGCATTGCCGTTGTACGACCGGGGAAGCGCCGGACCGCGAGCGGGCGGTGGCGGAGGCGCGTGTAGAGGATGGCACCTCATGAGTAAGCCGCAGTTGGCGTCCGAGCCCAGCATGGAGGAAATACTCTCCTCCATCCGCAAGATGATCTCAGACGACAGGCCGGGCCCGAGCCCGATGCCCGACCAGATGGGTCGGACGCACTTCGGAGAGCCCGCCCGCAGTTCTTCGCCGGCGAACAATGCGCCCGTGAGCCCGACGCAGCCGGGCGGTGGACAGGGTTCGAGTTTCAATAGCCTTGCCGATGCCCTCAAGGTGGCGACCGCGCTCTCCGATCAGCGCCGTTCCCTGCAGCAGGAAATCGCCAGCGTCCTCGAGAAGGGTCCGCGCCACGCCGATCCGCTGAGCGAGGCGCCTGCGCCCAAGGTTGACGGTCCGCGCCTGCCCAATTTCCCCGACTGGCGCAATGAGGCTGCCGCCGGCCAGGCCGACGGCAAGCGTGAGCTGATGTCCTTCGACTTCGGCACCGTCGTGCCGCAGCGCGAGGACAGTCGGCGAAGACGGCGCCTACCGACGCCAAGCCGGTTGCCGCGCAACCGAGCGCCGAGGCGGAAGCGCTGAAGACCGGTGCCGACAAGGCCGAGAGCAAGTCGGCGCAGTCGGGAGAAGAGCCGCGCGTGCTGCCGCTGCGTTCGACGTCGGGACTGAACGGCACGGCCGCGGCCGGTGCCGCTCTCAATGGATCGTCGCCGAACGTTGCTGCATTCCCGCGCGCGGTGCGCGAGACGCCGAAGCCGACCGCGGCTACCTCGGCACCCGTTGAGAAGGCGCCTGAGAAGGCCGCCAAGGCCGAGACACCGGTTGCGCTTGAAGCAGCCGCTGCCAAGCTGGACGCCGCCTCCGCGCACACGGAGGCGCTGCTCGACGCCGTCGTCGACATGGTGCAGCAGCAGCCGAGCAAGCTGTCGGTGTTCACTTCCGGCGCCTCGTTCATCAGCGGCGTCGTCGACAAGGCCAAGGGCTCCCACAAGCCGGACGTTACCGACAAGGCGGACGCACCGAGCGTAGCGGGCGCACCCGGCGCGCCGCCAAAGATGGACCGCGCCGCCGCCGAGCTGCTGCGCCCCATGCTGCGCCAATGGCTCGCCGAGAACATGCCGCGCATCGTCGAGGACGCGCTGCGCAGCGAGCTGACCGACACGCAAGGCGACGGTAAGGGGCCGGGGAAAGCCTGACGCGCATCGCTGTTCTGCACATGCGTGCGCCGATCGCCGGCGCCGGCGCTTCCCGTTGACAGTGCGGGAACGGAGAGCGTAGGACCGCTGGTCCCGCTCGCCCCCAGAGATTTCCGCCTCCCATGCTCGAGAAGACCTACCAGCCCGCCGAGATCGAGCCGCGCATCCGTGCGGAATGGGAGCGCGCCGACGCCTTCAAGGCCGGCCGGCCCGATCGCCGCAATGCGCAGCCCTACTCCATCGTCATCCCGCCGCCGAACGTCACGGGCTCGCTGCACATGGGGCACGCGCTCAACAACACGCTGCAGGACGTGCTCTGCCGCTTCGAGCGCATGCGCGGCAAGGACGTGCTCTGGCAGCCGGGCACGGACCACGCCGGCATCGCCACGCAGATGGTCGTCGAGCGGCAGATGATGGAGCGCCAGGAACCGGACCGGCGCACCATCGGCCGCGAGGAGTTCGTCGAGAAGGTGTGGGCGTGGAAGGAAGAGAGCGGCGGCGACGATCATCAATCAGCTGAAGCGGCTCGGCGCCTCCTGCGACTGGAGCCGCGAGCGCTTCACGATGGACGAGGGCCTGTCGAAGGCCGTCGTGAAGGTGTTCGTGGCGCTCTACGAGGCGGGCCTCATCTACAAGGACAAGCGCCTCGTCAACTGGGACCCGAAGTTCCAGACGGCGATCTCCGACCTCGAGGTCGTGCAGGTGGAGGCGCGCGGCACGTTCACTTGGACGGCCGGCGACCCGGAGAAGCCGTTCGATGCGGATGCGCTCGCCAAGGCGCTGAAGCACAATCCGACCGGCCACATGTACTATTTCCGCTATCCGCTGGCGGCGAAGGTGCCCGGCTACGACAAGGACTACATCGTCGTCGCCACGACGCGGCCCGAGACGATGCTGGGCGACACCGGCGTTGCCGTGCATCCCGGACGATCCGCGCTATGCGGCGCTGATCAAGGCGGGCGCCAAGGTGCGGCTGCCGCTCGTCGGCCGCGAGATCCCGATCGTCGCGGACGAATACTCCGATCCCGAGAAGGGCACCGGCGCGGTGAAGATCACGCCGGCGCACGACTTCAACGACTTCGAGGTCGGCAAGCGGCACGGGCTCGAGCAGATCAACGTGCTCGACGATCGCGCGCGCATCAACGACGTGCCGCCGCCGGAGTACCGCGGGCTCGATCGCTTCGAGGCGCGGCAAGCGCGTCGTCGCCGATATCGACGCGCTGGGCTTGCTCGAGAAGATCGAGCCGACGACGCACACCGTGCCGCACGGCGACCGCTCCGGCGTCGTCATCGAGCCGTGGCTGACCGATCAGTGGTACGTCAACGCCGCCGAGCTGGCGAAGCCCGCCATCGCCATGGTCGAGCGCGGCAAGACGGCCTTCGTGCCGAAGAACTGGGAGAAGACCTACTTCGAGTGGATGCGCAACATCCAGCCGTGGTGCATCTCGCGCCAGCTGTGGTGGGGGCATCAGATCCCGGCGTGGTACGGGCCGGACGGCCACGTGTTCGTCGCCGAAGACGAGGCGCGGGCGCAGGCGCGCGCCGACGCGCACTACGGCAAAGCGACGCCGCTGAAGCGCGACGAGGACGTGCTCGACACGTGGTTCTCCTCGGGGCTGTGGCCGTTCTCGACGCTCGGCTGGCCGGAAAAGACGCCGGAGCTCGACCGCTACTATCCGACGAGCGTGCTCGTCACCGGCTTCGACATCATCTTCTTCTGGGTCGCCCGCATGATGATGATGGGCATGCACTTCATGGAGGAAGTGCCGTTCCGCGACGTCTACATCCATGCCCTCGTGCGCGACGAGAAGGGGCAGAAGATGTCGAAGTCGAAGGGCAACGTGATGGACCCGCTTGGCGTCATCGACAACTACGGCGCCGACGCGCTGCGCTTCACGCTCGCCGCCATGGCGGCGCAGGGCCGCGACATCAAGCTGTCGACGCAGCGCGTCGAGGGCTACCGCAACTTCGCGACCAAGCTGTGGAACGCCGCGCGCTTCGCCGAGATGAACGAGTGCGTGCGCCGTCGCGACTTCGATCCTTCGAAGGTGAAGGAGACGGTCAATCGCTGGATCGTCGGCGAGACCGAGCGCGCGGCACGCGCCGTCACCGAAGGCATCGAAGCCTACAAGTTCAACGAGGCGGCCGCCGCCGTCTACGAGTTCGTATGGGGCGAGTTCTGCGACTGGTACCTGGAGCTGATCAAGCCGATCCTCTCGGGCGATGACGAAGCGGCGATGGCGGAAACGCGCGCCACCGTTGCCTGGACGCTCGATCAGATCCTCAAGCTGCTGCACCCGTTCATGCCCTACATCACCGAGGAGCTGTGGGCGCATGCCGTCGAGCACGGCGAGAAGCGCGAGAACCTCCTGGCGCTCAGCCAGTGGCCGACGTTCTCCGGTCTCGTCGATGCCGAGGTCGACGAGGAGATCGGCTGGGTGGTGCGGCTGATCTCGGAAATCCGCTCGGTGCGTACGGAAATGAACGTTCCGGTCGCCGCCAAGCTGCCGCTTGCCCTGCCGAACGCGAACCCGGTGCTGCGCGAGCGCGCCAAGCGGCACGAGGAGACGATCAGCCGCCTCGCCCGCCTCGACAGCATCACCTTTCCCAAGGCGACGCCCAAGGGCGCCGCGGTGATCGTCGTCGGCGACACCACCGCCGCCCTGCCGCTCGGCGGCGTCATCGACGCCGCGGCCGAGACCAAGCGCCTCGGCCGCGAGATCGAAAAGGCGGAAAGCGACCTCGCGAAGATGGACGCCAAGCTTTCCAATCCCCAATTCATGGCCAAGGCCAAGGAAGAGGCGGTGGAAGAGGCGCGCGAGCGCAAGGCCGAGCTCGAAGGCGCCATCAAGCGCCTGACGGCGGCCATCCGGCGCCTCGAAGCGGTGAGTTGAGCCGCATTTTCGCGGCCCCGTTTGAGGACGGTTAACGCCAATCTGTGAGATGTGGCGAACGGGCCACGATTTGGGCGATCACTGCCGCCGTTGCGCCACAATACGGCGCCAGCCTCAGGCTAGGGAAGAGCGAGGGAAGCGTGGAGTGGCGGCGGGTGGCCGTACGCTGCACGAGCTTTTCAGACACAGAGGCGTGGGCAGCCTTCATTTGAATTTCGCGCGATAGCTCGCATCGGGGCTATCGATACTGACGCTTACCTGGTGTGTACGGACCAAAAAGAAGTATGGACGCAAAAACGTTCGATAAATCAAAGCTGCCGAGTCGTCACGTGACGGAAGGGCCGACGCGCGCGCCGCATCGGTCCTACTACTACGCCATGGGCCTCGAAGAGGAGCACATCCATCGCCCGTTCGTCGGCGTGGTGTCGTGCTGGAACGAGGCAGCCCCCTGCAACATCTCGCTGATGCGCCAGGCGCAGTCCGCCAAGTTGGGCGTCGACGAAGCCGGCGGCACGCCGCGTGAATTCTGCACCATCACCGTGACCGACGGCATCGCCATGGGTCACCAGGGCATGAAGTCCTCGCTCGTCTCGCGCGAGGTCATCGCCGATTCGATCGAGCTGACGATGCGCGGCCACTGCTACGACGCGCTCGTTGGCATCGCCGGCTGCGATAAGTCGCTGCCCGGCATCATGATGGCCATGCTGCGCCTCAACGTGCCGTCCGTGTTCATGTACGGCGGCTCGATTTTGCCGGGCAAGTTCAAGGGCCACGACGTCACCGTCGTCGACGTGTTCGAAGGCGTCGGCATGCACTCGGCCGGCCGCATGACGGACGCGGAGCTGCACGAGCTCGAGTGCGTCGCCTGTCCTTCGGCCGGCTCGTGCGGCGGCCAGTTCACCGCCAACACCATGGCCTGCGTGTCGGAGGCGATCGGCCTTGCGCTGCCGGGCTCGGCCGGTGCGCCGGCGCCGTACGAGAGCCGCGACGCCTACGCGGTCGAGAGCGGCAAGGCGGTCATGAATTTGCTCGCGCGCGGCATCCGTCCGCGTGACATCGCCACGCGCGAAGCCTTCGAGAACGCCGCGGTCATCGTCGCCGCCACGGGCGGCTCGACCAACGCCGCGCTGCATCTTCCCGCCATGGCGCACGAGGCCGGCATCGACTTCGACCTGTTCGCGGTCGCCGAGATATTCAAGCGCACGCCGTACATCGCCGACCTGAAGCCCGGCGGCAAGTACGTGGCGAAGGACGTGTTCGACATCGGCGGCGTGCCGCAGATCTTGAAGGCGCTGTTCGACGGCGGCCTGTTGCACGGTGACTGCATCACCGCGACGGGGCGCACGATGAAGCAGAACCTCGAGAAGGTGAAGTTCAACACCGACCAGAAGGTCGTCTATCCGGTCTCCAATCCGATCACGCCGACCGGCGGCGTCGTCGGCCTCAAGGGGCACGCTCGCGCCCGACGGCGCCATCGTGAAGGTGGCGGGCCTCAAGAAGCTGCAGTTCCGCGGCCCGGCGCGCGTGTTCAACTGCGAGGAAGAGGCGTTCGCGGCGGTCGATGCCGGCCAATACAACGAAGGCGACGTCATCGTCATTCGCTACGAGGGCCCGATCGGCGGCCCCGGCATGCGCGAGATGCTGTCGACGACGGCGGCGCTCTACGGTCAGGGCGCCGGCGAGAAGGTCGCGCTCATCACCGACGGCCGCTTCTCCGGCGGCACGCGCGGCTTTTGCATCGGCCACGTCGGCCCGGAAGCGGCGGTCGGCGGCCCCATCGGTCTACTGAAGGACGGCGACATTATTTCGATTGACGCAACGAAGGGCACGCTCGACGTCGAAGTCGACGAAGCCGAGCTCGCGGCCCGCAGGAAAACTTGGAAAGCCCCGGCAAATCCCTACCAGAGCGGCGCATTGCGTAAGTACGCCAAGCTGGTCGGGCCCGCATTCAAGGGCGCGGTGACACATGACGGCGGCGCAGCTGAAGTGGTCTGCTATGCGGATATTTGATCGGACAGTTTGCGTATTCCTGGCTGGGCTCCTGCTCTGTCTGGGCACGTTGGGCGCCAGCGCTGCGGCCGCCAAGTACCGATCGGCGCAGGACGCGCTCGACCAGGGCATCGGCGCCTTCAACGGCGGCTACTACGAGATTGCCATTCCGGCGCTCGAGTACGCGGCCGAGGAGCATCTGTTCCTCGCGCCCTACTACCTGGCGCGCATCTACTCCGACAACAACGGCTCGCGCACCGACCACGCCAAGGCCTACGAGCTCTATCTGAAGATCGCCGAGGAGCACACCGACGTCGATCCGGACGACGACCAGCGCGCGCCGTACGTCGCCAAGGCCATGACGCGCATCGCCGGCTATCTGCTCAACGGCCTGCCGGAGGTGAACCTCAAGCCGAACTCGAAGATCGCCATGGAGTATCTGCGCGAAGCGGCGCAGTTCTTCCGCGACGAGGACGCCCAGTTCGAGCTCGCCAAGCTCTATCTGCACGGCGACGGCATCGAAAGCGACGTTCCCTACGCCAAGCACTGGCTGTCGGTGCTGAGCCAGAAGGGCCACGCCGGGCGCGCAGGCGTTCCTCGCCGACCTCCTGTGGCGCGGCAAGTACATGAAGACCGACCCGGTGCGCGCACTGGCGCTCATCTCGGTCGCCGTCGCCAACGCGCCGGCCTACGAGCGCGTGTGGATCGAGGACATCTACCAGAACATCTACTGCGGCGCCGCGCAGGGCATCCGCAAGCAGGCGACCGGCATCGTCGCCGATTGGCGCACGCGCTACGGCCGCAAGCCCGATACGCAGGACGACACGGGCCTCGGCGCGCTCAACGTGCAGGCGCCGCGCACGTGTGGCAACGGCGAGCCGGTGCTGTACGACATGAGCACGCGGTGCAGCATCCGGTACGACTTCGGCGGCCGCCGCCGCATCGCCGCCGGCTCCGGCGGCACTTCCCGCCGCTCCCGAGGCGGGCGGTACCTTTATCAAGGGCTCGTCCGGCATCGGCCTGCGCGACATCGGCGCCAGCGCCAGCGCGCCGGCCTCCAGCGCCCTGATCGTAAGGTTCCGGCAACGCATCCGGTGAAAATTGCCACCACATGGCAAAAAGCGTCATGGCCAAGTGGCAATACGCGGATAGAGTGGTCGCGCCCGCCGAGGCGGGGTTGCGGCTGCGAATGGCGCTTTGTTGAGCAGCCGCTGCCCACGACCATTGCTTGAGCAACGCTAGAATTGCTCATATCCTCGATCGCAACGAGCAAGAAACGGGGCGACGGAGGATCACGTCCAAGGCGGAGTGAGGCGCACGGTGTGCGCTCGCCTAGACCTTGGAGGTGAGAAATGATCGGCCTCGTTGCTCTTCTCCGCCGCGCATGGCGGAGGATCCAAGACATCTTCAAGTCCGTCGATCTGCCGAGCGGCGCAGAATGGCGCTCCGCTTGGCGCTCTGCCCTGGCGGGTATCGGCGTGCTCGATGGGCGTCCCCGGCTCCAACGCGGAGCAGATGCCGATGTCCGAACGCGTCGCGGCTTCTTCTGCAACGAGAAGAACGACTCGATCGACTTCCTCATGTATCAGGCGAAGGGCGAGAACGAGGAGATGGCCGCCAACGCGGTGAACAAGAGCATCGCCAAGTTTTCCTGCGCCTACTATCTGCCGGCCGACGCCATCTACACCGGCGAGCACACGGTGATGCGCGACGGCCTCGTCTTCAAGCTGCACAGCTATGTGTTCCTTCCCGAGAAGGTGGAGCGCTGGAGCGGCTCGGTGCTCGGCTCGCTGCAGCAGTCGCCGAACGCCAAGCACGACGTGTGAGCTAAGACGCCGTGCCAAATAGAAAGCCGGAGCGCGACACGCATCGCGCTCCGGCTTTGCATATTTTCAGCGCGCTGAGACGATCAGCGGCGCGACAGGCTGAGCTGTGCGGAAGCGCCGTCACCCGACAGGCTCACGCTCTGGCTCTTGCCGTGCACGACGACGCGGATGGAGCCACGTACGTTGTACTGCGAGTTGACGAAACTGCCGCTGATAGGCGGCTGCCGCTGACCTTGTAGACCGTGGCGGTCTGCGATGCCTTGCCGGAAGCCGTGGCGCACGTCGCGGTGACGGTGTAGCTGCCGCCGCCGCCCGAATAGCGCGCGTGGCAGCGCGCCTTTTCCTTGGAGCCGCTGGCAAACGACACCCAGCCGCCGCCGCTCCACGAGCCGGCAAGACCGCCGGGCTCTGCTTCGCTCGGCCCGATGATGCCGACGACGGGAAGCGCGGCGAGGGAAAGCATGCCTGCGCGACGCGCAAGGCGATGAAAGAGCTGCATGTTCATGACTGGACCTTGCGCAATGAGCCTGTTTGTCCAAGGGGCAGACGAGGACAGACTACACGAGATGGAGCCCGACACACGTGGTGAAGCGTTGTGTTCCGGGGGCAGACATTGCCCGACAAACGTAACAAACCGCTGAACGGTTGCGATGTGAGGAGCGTGCTGCCCGACTGCGGCTGTGGAGTTGTTCTTAACCCCGAAAGCCCGGCTGTTCCCTGCGGAACAGTGCTGCCGCGGCGCGAGCGGGTAACCATTGGCGATGCGTCGCTCGGGTGGGCGGCGATCCTTGCAGATGGCTAACGATCTCGCTCCACGGGAGGCGAAAATGTTGCGCGCCTGTTTCGTTTTGATTGGTGGATTGTTGACGGGAGGGTTTCTGCTTCTCGCCGTGATGGCGTCCGGCGCGCAGGCGGGCATGAGCCAGGATCTATCGAGTTGCACCGCAGCAAAAAATCGCGCTGCCGCAGCCGCCTGCACGCGGGTGATGGATAGCGGGCGCCTGCCTCGCGAGCAGATGTACATCGGCTATTTCAATCGCGGCACCGCCTTCCGGCGCGCCGGCGACTTCGACAAGGCCATCAGCGATTTCACCAAGGTGCTCGAGCTGAAGCCCGGCTTTGCGCGCGCCTATGAGGCGCGCGGCATGACCGAGGACGACCGCGGCAATCGCGACAAGGCGCTGGCCGACCTCGACGAGGCGATCAAGCACGACGCCAAGGCTTGGCAGTTCTTCTACAGCCGCGCGGTCGTGCGGCGCGCCGACGGCGACACCGAAGGCGCGCTAAGCGACCTCGATGCGGCCGGCGATCTCAAGGCCGATGCCCCGAATATCCCGCTGATGCGCGCCCTCATCCTGGCCGACAAGGGCTCCTACGAGGCGGCACGCACCGAGATCAATCGCGTGCTGTCCGAAGGCCGCGGCGACGCCTCGGCGCATTACGCCCGCGCCGCCGTCGCCTTCGAGGAAGGCCGCATCGATGCGGCCGAGGACGACGCCGACCGCGCGCTCGAATTGGACGCTGACTTCGCCGCCGCGCACATGCTGAAGGGCCGCATCCTGGAAGAGCGCGGCAATAAGTCGGCAGCCCGCGCGCGCTTCGACAAGGCGCTGCGCGCCGCTGCGGATTCCTTCGACGGCCGCACCACGCGGCGCGTGGCGAAAGAGCGGCTGTCGGCACTCGGCGGACCGGTCAAAGCGCAAGCGCGACGGCGACGTTGCCGAGGTCGTGCTCGAGAAGAAGGGACCGCTCGACTGCAAGGTGTTCCTGCCGGCAACCGGCAGCGTCGTCACCGCAAAGTGCAGCGAGTAGCGAGATCTAAACGTCGAGCTCGACCCATGCCGGCACGTGATCCGACGGCTTCTCCCAGGCGCGGGTGAAACGGTCGACGCCGGCGGCGACGAGCCGGTCGGTCGCCTGCGGCGACAACAGCAGATGATCGATGCGGATGCCGTCGTCCTTCTGGAAGGCGCCGGCCTGATAGTCCCAGAACGTGTAGACGCCGGGCCCCGGATGGCAGAGTCGCACCGCGTCGGTCAGCCCCTCGCTCAGGATGCAGCGGTAGGCGGCGCGCGTCTCCGGCTGAAAGAGCGCATCGCTGGTCCACGCCGCCGGGCGCTTGGCGTCGATCGGCTCGGGGATGACGTTGTAGTCCCCCGCCATGACGAACGGGATCTCCTCGGCGAGCAGCCGCCGGAAGTGCTCGCGCAGGCGTCCGAGCCACGCAAGCTTGTAGGGGAATTTCTCGGTCGTGATCGGGTTGCCGTTCGGCGCGTAGATCGAGGCGACCTTCACGATGCCCGACGGCACCGAGATGACCGCTTCGATGAAGCGCGACTGATCGTCGGCGTCATTGCCGGGCAGGCCGGTGCGCATCTCCTCGAGCGGCAGCTTCGAAAGGATGGCGACGCCGTTGAAGCCCTTCTGGCCGTGCACGGCGCAATGGTAGCCGAGGTCTTCGAAGGCGGACGGCCGGGAAGGCCTCGGTGAGGCTCTTGATCTCCTGCAGGCAGATGACGTCGGGCGAAGCCTGCCGCAGGTAGGCGACCGCCGATTCAAGGCGCGCCTTGACGCCGTTGATGTTCCATGTGGTGACCTTCATGCGCGGGAAGGCGTAGTCGAGAATCGAAGGCCTGGCCAGCGCAGGTGAGCGAGGGAGCACCTCGGTTACGCGACTGAGACTGTGTTCTTCCCTCCCCCTTGCGGGGGAGGGCTAGGGAGGGGGGTGTCCGCAACTTTTGAAGTGATGCACCACCCCCACCCCGCCCCTCCCCCATCGAGGGGGAGGGAGTAGTTCGGAGTGGCGGACCGTCAGATGGAGAAGCTGGTGCCGCAGCCGCACGAGGCCGTCGCCTTGGGGTTGTTCACCCGGAACGAAGCGCCGATGAGATCGTCGACGAAATCGATCTCCGAGCCGGCGAGAAAGCCGAGCGAAACCTGATCGATGACCACCTTGGCGCCCGAGCGCTCGAGCACGACGTCGTCGGCGGCGGCATCCGGCACGAGGTCGAATTTGTACTGAAAGCCCGAGCAGCCGCCGCCCTCGACGCTGATGCGCAGGGCCCGTGCCGCGGCTTCGCCGGAGACGATCTCGGCAATGCGCTTGGCGGCGCGCTCGGTGACGGTGACGGATTCGCTCATCATGGCCTCGAATTGATCGCAGACCCGGTGGGCTTGCGGCCGGCGGGAATCTGTCCTTATGCAAGATAAGCGCGAAGGCGCCGAATTCAAAGCCGCCTGCGGGCGCGGCATAAGCCGGGACCAGCCTTGGAACCGGCAGCCAACCAGAATGAGGTCGCCGACTACGGCTGCGCGCCTCGGCCCCGGCGAGCGGTCGCCGGCCGCCTATTCGGCGGGCGCCGTGCCGAGCCGTGGCCGGCTTCAGCGCCGAGCCCGAGTGCACGACCCGCAGCCCGTTTCAGCGCGACCGCGACCGAGTGCTGCACTCGACCGCCTTCCGGCGCCTGACCCACAAGACGCAGGTCTTCGTCTTCCACGAGGGCGATCACTACCGCACGCGGCTGACGCACTCGCTGGAGGTGGCGCAGATCGCGCGCACCGTGGCGCGCCAGCTCCGCCTCGACGAGGATCTCGCCGAGGCGATCGCGCTCGCCCATGATCTCGGCCACCCGCCGTTCGGTCACGCCGGCGAGCGCGCGCTCGACAGGGCGATGCAGGCCTTCGGGGGCTTCGACCACAACGCGCAGAGCCTGCGCGTCGTCACGGCGTTGGAGCGCAAGTACGCGCAGTTCGACGGCCTCAACCTGACTTGGGAGACGCTCGAGGGCCTCGCCAAGCACAACGGCCCGGTGACGGGCGAGCACGCTGCGATCGTCAAGGTCGCTCGCCGCCTCGAGCGCTGGCAGAGCCTCGATCTTCGCGTCGTGGCCGTCGGCCGAGGCGCAGGTCGCTGCGCTGGCCGACGACATCGCCTATGTGGCGCATGACATCGACGACGGCCTGCGCGCGCATCTCATCGTGCTCTCCGATCTCGACAGCCAGCCGCTGGCGGGACCCGCCATGGCGCGCGTGCGCAGCCAAGCGTCCGGCGAAGAAGCCCGCGAGGTCTACGAGCTGACGCGGCTGCTGATCACGCAGATGATCTCCGACCTCGTCACCGAGACGCGTGCGCGTCTCGCTTCGCTGCACCCGCGCACGCCCGACGACATCCGCTGCGCGCCGCAGGCGACGGTCGCCTTCTCTCCCGCGATGGCCGGCGACATCGCACGGCTCAAGGCCTTTCTGTTCGAGCGCGTCTACCGCCATGAGCGCGTCATGGGCGTGATGCGCGACGCCGAGCGCATCGTCGGCGATCTTTTCGCACGCTACATGGCCGAGCCCGACGCCATGGCGGAAGCTTGGCACGCCGCATCGCAGCGGCCTCGAGCAACGCCGCCGCGCGCGCCTCATCGCCGACTTCGTCGCCGGCATGACCGATCGCTACGCCATCGCCGAGCACCGCCGGCTGTTTGACGCCACCCCCAATTTGCGTTAGCCGGGGCGCGACTTTCCTCGCAATTTCCAGCCGTCAGGATCGCCGCCGTGGACGTGTTCGCACAGATCGAAACTCGCGTTGCGGCGGCGCTCGAAGCGTTGAAGGCCGAGGGCGCGCTTGACGCCGACGTGCCGACCGCCGGCATCGAGGTGGAGACGCCGCGCGATCCGACGCACGGCGATCTTTCGACCAACGCCGCGATGGTGCTGGCCAAGCCCGCGCGCATGAAGCCGCGCGACATCGCCGACAAGCTGCAGGCGAAGCTGTCGGGCGCGGAAGGCGTCGAGGCCGTCTCCGTCGCCGGGCCCGGCTTCCTCAATCTCACGCTCAAGCCCGAGGTGTGGCACGGCCTGGTGCGCGCCATTCTCGAACAGGGCGCCGACTACGGCCGCTCGACGCTCGGCAAAGGCAAGACGGTCAACGTCGAGTACGTGTCTGCAAATCCAACCGGCCCGATGCACGTCGGCCATTGCCGCGGCGCCGTGTTCGGCGATGTGCTCGCCAATCTGCTGGCCTTCGCCGGTTTCGACGTGACGCGCGAATACTACGTCAACGACGCGGGCGGACAGGTGGATGTGCTCGCGCGCTCGGTGTTCCTGCGCTACCGCGAGGCGCTGGGCGAGGACATCGGCGAGATGCCGGCCGGGCTCTATCCGGGCGACTACCTGAAGCCCGTCGGCGAAGCGCTGGCAAAAGAGCATGGAAAGTCGCTCCTCAACATGCCCGAGGATCGGTGGCTGCCGATCGTGCGCACGTTCGCCATCGATCGGATGATGCCGATGATCAAGGACGACCTCGCCGCGCTCAACATCAGGCACGACGTGTTCTTCTCGGAAGCCTCGCTGACGAGCGGGGGCACCGACAAGATCAAGGCGGCGATCGAAGCACTGCGTACCAAGGGTCTCATCTACGAGGGCCGGCTGCCGCGCCCGAAGGGCCACGAAGACGAGGAGTGGGAGGACCGCGAGCAGACCTGTTCAAGTCGACCGAATTCGGCGACGAGGCGGACCGCGCGCTCATGAAGTCGGACGGCGGCTACACCTATTTCGCCGGCGACGTCGCCTATCACTACGAGAAGCTCGGCGCGGCTACCAGCACCTCATCAACGTCTTCGGCGCCGATCACATCGGCTACATCCCGCGCATGCTGGCCGTCGTGGCCGCGTTCACCGGCGGCACCGTCGAGCGCGACGCCAAGGGTAAGCTCAAGGTCTGGAACACAACCGGCGGCACGGCCGATCTCGCCATCAAGGTCGTGAACCTCGTCAAGCTGTTCAAGAACGGCGAGCCCTACAAGATGTCGAAGCGCGCCGGCACGTTCGTGACCCTGCGCGACGTGGTGGACGAGGTCGGGCGCGACCCCGTCCGCTTCATGATGCTGTACCGGAAGGAGCTGGAGCCGCTCGACTTCGACTTCGCCAAGGTGACGGAGCAGTCGAAGGACAACCCGGTCTTCTACGTGCAGTACGCGCACGCCCGCGCCGCTTCGGTGTTCCGCAACGCGCAGGAGGTGTTTCCGGAGCTGTCGCCGGGCAGCCGCGCCGTGCGCGAGGCCGACCTTTCCAAGCTGACGGATGCGGGCGAAATCGAGCTGATCAAGAAGCTGGCGTATTTTCCGCGTCTGATCACCGGAGCCGCCCGCGCCGAGGAGCCGCACCGGCTCGCCTTCTACCTTTACGACCTCGCGTCGGCCCTGCATGGCCAATGGAGCCGAGGCAACGATTTGCCACATTTGCGATTTATTCAGGCAGATGACGGGGTTATGACCGCGGCGCGACTCGCACTTATTGCTGCCGTCCAACAGGTGATATCCTCCGGACTTTCAGTCCTTGGCGTCGAGGCCCCGGATTCTATGCGCGTAAACTCCGATTCGACGCTCAACGGCTGAATCAGCGCTTCGAGGGGTTCTCAAGATGTCTCGCTCCCAAGGTGCCGCGAATGGCGGATGGCAGCGGTCAGCGCCATCCTGCGGGCGAGGCCGATCCCCGCACGGGTGGGCGCCCCGCACAGCATCCGCAGGCTCCCCAGTACGCGCCACCGCCCGGCACCGGCAGAACCCCGCCTATCCGCAGCAGGGCTACGGCGAGCAGCAGCAGGCGCCCGCCTACGGTCAGCAGGCCTACCATTATCCGCAGCAGCCTCAGTACGCGCCGCCACAGGCGCCGGCTCCCGCCGCGCCGCCCGTCAATCGTCAGGGGCTGAGCAGCCTCGACAGCGCGCGCAATGCGCAGCCGACGCAGGACTTCGACAATTACCCGCGCACGCAGCCGCCGGCCTAGGCGCCGCAACAGGCCGCAGGCGCCGCAGCGCGCCCAGCATGGCGCTCGCCTGCCGACCACGATCCGATCCAAGCCGCCGGCGGCTATCGCCAGATGCCAGCCGCAAGCGGCTCCGCAGTACGCACCGCGCCCCGCGCAGCGCGCCGCCGACGCCAATTTCGGCGCTGCCCCCAGCTACGACCAGTGGCCGGCCCCCGCCGCCCCGTCGCACGATCCCTACGGCCACGATCTCGGCGGCTACCTGCCGGGCGATGCGCCGTTCCCCGCCAACAGCAACCAACCGCACATGGACCCGCTGCAGCAGGCCGACTGGGCGATGCCCGCGGCCAGCTACGGCGATCCTTCGCTGGACCAGCAGAGCTATGGTCGCGGCCAGGTCGGCTACGACCAGCAGCACGGCGGCGCTCTTGAGCCGACCTACAACCAGGACGAAGCCGGCGCCTACGAGGCCGAGGAGCCGCGCCGCGGCAGCTGGACCATGCGCATCGCCGGCGCCGTCGTCGTCGCCATCGGCCTCGGCTACGGATTGGCGCAGGCCTACAAGGTCGGTGCTCGGCGCGCCGGCCCGACGGCGCGACGCCGGTCGTCTCCAGCGACGCCACGCCCGCCAAGGAGAAGCCGCTCGATCCGGGCGGCAAGCAGTTCTCGCACACCGACAGCAAGGTCCTCGGCCGTCTCGGCGACGGCGGCGCCGCCAGCGCCGAAGAGCAGTCCGGTGGCCTTTCGGAATCCGACACGAGCAACGGCTCGCGCAAGGTGACGACCCTGGTCGTCGGCCGCGACGGGTCGATTGCGCCGCCCGACGCTGCGGCCGTCCGAGCCGGCAGCCCCGCCCCCGCGCAAGAGTCCAGCGTATCCGTGCCCGGTCTCACCGTCGTCGACGCTTTCGGCAGCGCCGCCCAGGCTCCGCCGCAGCGCGCCGCTCCGGCAGCCAGCCGGCGCCGCAGCAGGCCGAGGCAGATCCGGTGGTCGTCAATGCGCCCGCCAAGGCCACGCGTCAACGTCAAGTCGACCAAGGTCATCCCGCCGTCGACGGCCAGCGTTCCCGAAGAGGAGCCGGCCGCGCCTGCCGCACCCAAGAAGCAGAAGGTCGCCGCGGCCGCCCCCACGACTACCGACGAGGGCGCCACCAGCTCCGCCGGCGCCAACGGCTACGTCGTGGTGCTGGCCTCGGTGCCCGCTTCCGGCACTAGCCGCCTCGATGCCCTGCGGAAGTTTGCCGACATGCAGCAGCAGTACGGCACGGTGCTCGCCAACAAGACGCCGGACGTGCGCGAGACGACGCTGGCCGGCAAGGGCGCCTATCATCGCCTCCTGGTCGGTCCGCCCGGCTCGCGCTCGCAGGCGAGCGAGCTGTGCACGCAGCTCAAGGCCTCGGGCTACAAGGACTGCTGGGTTACGGCTTACTGAAGCAGCCTGTATCCGGGCGCGCTCGACGGGCGCGCCCTGCGATGCTAGGTCCGGCCCCACCTGAAATTTCCATCGGATAGGTGATGCGCACCGCTCTCATCGTCGGTGTCGCGGGCACGAAGCTGTCGCGCGACGAAGCTCAATTCCTCAAGGACGCGCGTCCCGCGGGGTTCATCCTCTTCGCGCGCAATCTCAAGGACCACGCGCAGATCCGCGCGCTGATCGCCGACGTGCGCGCCGCCGTCGGCGCCGACGATCTGCTCGTGCTCATCGATCAGGAAGGCGGGCGCGTGCAGCGCCTGCGGCCGCCGCTCGGGCGCGCGCTGCCGCCGGCGGCGGCTACGGCGAGCTCTATGCGCGCGATCACGCGGCGGCGGTGATGGCGGCGTTCGAGGCAACGCGCCTGCTGGCCGCCGACCTTAGCGAACTCGGCATCAACACCGACTGCGCGCCGGTGCTCGACCTGCCGGTGGCGGGCGCGCACGACATCATCGGCGACCGCGCCTACGGCAGCAGCGTCGAGCAGGTGGTCGCGCTGGCGCAAGGCGGTCGGCGAAGGCTTCATGGCGGGCGGCGTCGTGCCGGTCATCAAGCACATCCCCGGCCATGGCCGCGCGACGGCCGACAGCCATCTGTCGCTGCCCGTCGTCACCGAGAGCCGCGCCGAGCTGACGGCGACCGACTTCGCGCCGTTCAAGGCGCTCAATCACATGCCGACGGCGATGACGGCGCACGTCGTGTTCCGCGACATCGATGCCGACGCGCCGGCCAGCACGTCGGCCGTCGTGACGCGCGAGGTCATCCGCGGCGAGATCGGCTTCGACGGCCTCTTGATGAGCGACGACCTCACCATGAAGGCGCTGTCGGGCCCGATGCGCGCGCGCGCCGAATCGGTGATTGCGGCGGGCTCCGACCTCGCGCTTCACTGCAGCGGCGACCTGGCCGAAATGCTGGAAGCGGCAGCCGGCTCCGGCACGCTCGACGGGCGCGCGCAGCAACGCTTTGATACGGCCGTTAATATAACGAAAGCCACGCGGCCGTTCGATTCTGCCGCCGCCGAGGCGCAACTGGCGCAAGGTCCTTGCCATTGCAGCCGGCCGTGCTGAATCAGTGTAAACTCAACACTATATGATTGCAGAATCAAACGCGGTGTCCGCGCGTCCGGACACCCAATCGTGTGAGCCGTCAAGCGCGATGACCACCGAGCCGCAACATGCGAACGAGGCCGTGTCGGCGTGGGAGGAGCCCGTCGTCGGCGCGCACTTCGACGACGAGGACGCGCTCATCGTCGACGTTGCCGGCTATGAGGGCCCGCTCGATCTGCTGCTGGCGCTGGCGCGCACGCAGAAGGTCGACCTGTCGAAGATCTCCGTGCTGGCGCTCGCCGACCAGTACCTCGGCTTCATCGGCGAAGCGCAGAAGCTGCGCCTCGAGCTCGCCGCCGACTATCTCGTCATGGCGGCGTGGCTGACGTACCTCAAATCGCGCCTGCTGCTGCCGCGCGAGGCGGTGAAGGGCGAGGAGGCGAGCGCCGAGGAATTGGCGCGCCGCCTGTCGTTCCGCCTGATGCGGCTCGAAGCCATGCGCGAAGCCGCCGCGCAATTGATGACGCGCATGCGTCTTGGCCGCGACGTGTTTCAGCGCGGCATGCCGGAAGGCACCAAGACCATTCGCGAGACCGAATTCACGGCCAAGATCTACGACCTGCTGCACGCCTACGCCGATCAGCGCCGCCGCACCATCAAGGTCGGCCACGTCATCAAGGTGCGCCCCGTTTGGTCGATCAAGGACGCGCGCGTGCGCCTCGAACGCATGCTCGGCGAGGTGCCCTCGCCGACCGAATGGCTCGCCTTCGAGCGCTGCATGCAGGAGCTGGCGCGCGCCCACGACAACGGCCAGGACGGTGCTGGCGAGCTCGTTCGGCGCCACGCTGGAAATGGCGCGCGAAGGCCACATCGAGCTGCGCCAGGAAGGCCCGTTCGAGCCGATCTACATGCGTCCGCGCAAGTCTGATGCCGCACAACCCGATGCCGAGTGGCAGCGAGTCGTCTAGTTGGTGAAACCCGTGTGCGTCCCGGACAGCCAATGACGAAAGAGAAGCGCATGGAGCCGCCACGTCTGAGCCTGGTCCCATCGAGCCAGGAGAGCAACGACAACGGCCGCGACGACGCGGGCGACGAGCCGGTGCGCGCCGGCGCGCTGCCGCGCAACGTCGCCGCGCTGCCGTTTGCCGATCATCGCGAGAAGCTGCGCATCCTCGAAGCGCTGCTGTTCGCCGCCGCCGAGCCGCTCGATGAGGCAAAGCTCGCCGGCCACCTCGCCGAGGGCGAGGACATCGGCGCGCTGATCGAGGAGCTGCGCGCGTTCTACGCCGGCCGCGGCGTCAACCTCGTGCAAGCGTCGCCGGCAAGTGGGCGTTCCGCACCGCCGAGGATCTCTCCTACCTGCTGGAGCGCTACGCCACGCAGGAGCGGCGCCTGTCGAAGGCGGCGCTCGAGACGCTGTCGATCATCGCCTACCACCAGCCGGTGACGCGCGCCGAGATCGAGGAGATCCGCGGCGTGACGACCTCGGCCGGCACGCTCGACATCCTGCTGGAGACCGGCTGGGTGCGCCTGCGCGGCCGCCGCCGTGCGCCGGGCCGCCCCGTCACGTACGGCACGACGGACGCTTTCCTCAGCCACTTCGGTCTCGAAGGCATCAAGGATCTGCCGGGCCTTGCCGAGCTGCGCGCTTCCGGTCTGCTCGACGGCAACCTGCCGCCCGACTTCACCGTTCCCGATCCCACCGACGTTGCCGCCTTGATGCCGGACGAGCTGCCGCTCGAAGCGGGCGAGGGCGAGGACGAGGAGGAGCCGGACGATAGCGAGGACGGCGAGGACGTGCGCGGACGGGGAAGCCTTGCCCGGCGACGAGGACCCCGATAAGTCCTGACGCCGGACGTTGCTGCGTAAGAAGGTGCCCGTCAGTTGTCCTCGTTGTCCGAACCGCTCACCGCGCGCCTGCTGCCGACTGAACGGCAATGCCAACGGGAACGGCAAGGGTCGCGCCGCGGCGCACGTTCGCCGCGCAGCTCACCTTCGAGAACGTCACCCGCGACTACGATCAGACGCAGGCGCTGGCCGGCGTCGACCTCGACGTCGCGCCGGCCGAGATCGTTTGCCTGCTCGGGCCGTCGGGTTGCGGGAAGACGACGCTGCTGCGCGTCGCCGCCGGCATCGAGAAGCCGACCAGCGGCCGCGTGCTGATCAACGGGCTCGAGGTGGCGGGGCCGTCGCGCTTCGTCGCTCCGGAGGATCGCGGCGTCGGCCTGATGTTCCAGGACTTCGCGCTGTTCCCGCACCTGACCATCCTCGGCAACGTCGCCTTCGGCCTCAAGTCGCTGCCCAAGGCGGAGGCGCGCGCGCGAGGCGCTGGCGGCGCTGAAGCGCGTCGGGCTCGCCAACCTCGCCGACGAATATCCGCACATCCTTTCGGGCGGCCAGCAGCAGCGCGTGGCGCTCGCCCGCGCCATCGTCCCGCGCCCGGCCGTGATGCTGATGGACGAGCCGTTCTCCGGCCTCGATGTGCAGTTGCGCGAGTCGATGCAGGAGGAGACGCTGTCGCTGCTGCGCGAGACGCGCGCCACCTCCGTCATCGTCACGCACCATCCGGAAGAGGCGATGCGCATCGGCGACCGCATCGCGGTGATGCGCGCCGGGCGCCTCGTGCAGGCGGGCGATGCGGAGGCGCTCTACCATCAGCCGGCCGATCTGTTCGTCGCGCGGCTGTTCTCCGAGATCAACGAGATCGGCTATCGCGTCGGCGGCGGTGGCATCGACACGCCGATCGGCAAGCTTCGCGGCGCCCGGGCTGGCCGACGGAAGCCGCGCCGTCGTCTGCATCCGCGAGCGCGGCATCCGCCTGTCGAACAACGGCGAGGGCCTTGCCGGCCGCGTGCTGGACGTCAAGTTCCTCGGCGACGTGGCGCGCCTGGAAGTCGGCGTCGAAGGCTTCGACAAGCCGCTGAAAGTGCGCGTGCGCGAGAGCGCCGGCTGGGCGCGCGGCGCCGAGGTGCGCGCGCAAATCGATCCCGCGCGCGTTCTCGTGTTCGCCGCAGAAAGCCAAAAGTGAAGCTTTCGTAATGTCTTAGCGGTATGGCAGTAGGGTTGGCGGCCTTGCGGGGCCATATGCTTTCTGCAATATCAATTGGCTTACTAGCAATTCAGCACAGGAGCGAACGACGATGGGCCTGAGCGGCTGGCATTTGCTCATCCTCGCGCTTGTCGCGCTTCTCTTTTTTGGCGGCGGCGGGCGCATCTCGTCCATCATGGGCGACATGGCCAAGGGCATCAAAAGCTTCAAGAAGGGCTTGTCCGAGGACGACGAGGACGAGCGGCCCGAGCCGCGCCCTGTCGATCCGCGCGTCATCGACCAGCGCAGCGTGAAGTCGACGACCGAGCGCGACACGACCAAGACGGGCTGAGCTGCGGAGCGGCGCGCATCGATGCCGCGGCGGCGCCTCGCGCGCGCAGCCCTTGAGCGCGCCGGCAACCGGAACGACGCATGTTCGACATCACCTCCAGCAAGCTGCTGATCCTCGCCATCGTGGCGCTGATCGTCGTCGGTCCCAAGGACCTGCCGATCCTGTTGCGCACGGTCGGCAAGTATCTCGGCGTCATCCGGCGCCATGCGGCCGAGTTCCGCGGCCAGTTCGACGAGGCGATGCGCGAAGCCGAGCTCGATGGTCTCAAGAAGGAATTCGAGAACGTCAGCCGTGAGGTGCGGGCGACCATGGACGAGGGCTCGCGCGCCATCGATAGCCAGATCGAAGCCGCGCGCGTCGAACGTCGATGCTCCCAAGGTGGGTTGCATCCGTGCCTCCCGCCGCGCTTCCCGCGGCCGAGACACCGATGCGAAACCGCACTGCCGGCTCCAACTGAGCAGGCGAAAGAGCCGGATAGGGGCGCGGCATGACGGACGTCATCGAGCGCTCCGGCCAGGACGAAATCGACGCCTCCAAGGCGCCGCTTCTCGATCATCTCGTCGAGCTGCGCACGCGGCTGATCTCGTCGCTGATCGCGCTCGGCATCTCGTTCGTCCTGTGCTTCATCTTCGCCAAGCAGATCTACAACATCCTCGTCCTCCCATATCTGTGGGCGCACGGCGGCAGCGCCAGCGGCCCCATCGAGATGATCTACACGGCGCCGCAGGAGTTCCTGTTCACGCAGATGAAGCTCGCCCTGTTCGGCGCCTTCTGCATCTCGTTCCCCATCATCGCCAACCAGATCTACAAGTTCGTCGCGCCCGGCCTCTACAAGAACGAGCGGCGCGCGTTCCTGCCCTATCTCGTGGCGACGCCGCTGCTGTTCCTGCTCGGCGCCCTCGTCGTCTATTTCCTCGTCATGCCGATGGCGATGCGCTTCTTCCTGTCGATGCAGCAGACGGGCGGCCCGGTCGAGATCCACCTGCAGGCGCGCGTGTCGGAATACCTCGCGCTGATCATGAACCTGATCATCGGCTTCGGGATCTGCTTCCAGCTGCCCGTGGCGCTGACGCTGCTGGCGCGCGCCGGGCTCGTCACCGCGCCGACCCTGCGCAAGGGGCGGCGCTACGCCATTCTCGGCATTACCGCGGTGGCCGCGTTTCTGTCGCCGCCCGACCCGTTCAGCATGCTGGCCATGATGCTGCCGACGATTTTGCTGTACGAGGCGTCGATCTGGGCGGTGGAGCGCATCGAGCGCCAGCAGGCCGCCAAGCAGGCGGCCGGGAGCGACCTGATCGCGTCTGGACCATCTTCCGCGCCCCGACTATACCGTCCGCAACTGCCGCTAGTTGACGTCATGCCGGCGTCATGGCGGCCAAGCCGGCTTCGCACGGACGGCTCGGCATCCATGCAAGTCTCCGCACCTCGACGTCTGTCGAGGTGTCGTGGATGCCCGGCCTCCGCCGGGCATGACGTGAGAATAGCTGCTGGCCGTAGCGCTCAAGCACTGGGAAGGCCGACGTGTTCGACATCAAGTGGATCAGAGACAACCCCGCAGCGTTCGACGCCGGCCTCAAGAAGCGCGGCCTCGCGCCGTTGTCGGCCGAGCTCATCGCGCTCGACGAGGCGCGCCGCGCGCACGTGACCAAGCTGCAGGAGGCGCAGGCGCGCCGCAACGCGGCCTCCAAGGAGATCGGCGCGGCCAAGGCGGCCAAGGACGAGGCCAAGGCGAACGCGCTGATGGCCGAGGTGGCGGCGCTGAAGGACGTGCTCGCCAAGGGCGAGGAAGCCGAGCGCGAGCTGGACGGCAAGCTGCGCGATGCGCTCTCGGTCATCCCCAATCTGCCGCTCGACGACGTGCCGCTCGGCAAGGACGAGAAGGACAACAAGGAGGTGCGCAAGGTCGGCGCGCCGCCGAAGTTCGACTTCACAGCCGCAAGCAGCACTTCGAGATCGGCGAGGCGCTGGGCCTGATGGACTTCGCCACGGCGGCGAAGATTTCCGGCGCGCGCTTCGTCGTGCTGAAGGGCGCGCTGGCGCGGCTGGAACGCGCGCTCGGCGCCTTCATGCTCGATCTGCACACGGGCGAGTTCGGCTACACCGAGAACAGTCGTGCCGCTGCTGGTCAAGGACCACGCCGCCTACGGCACCGGCAACCTCCCGAAGTTCGCCGAGGATCTGTTTCAAGACTTCCCGGCGTTGACTCGAGATGTCTGATCGAAGTCTTGACAGATGCTCGGTCGACTTCAAGATGGTTGCCGCAACGCCAGGACGCTGCGAGAGGCAGGTCGTCGAAGGTTCTGCGATCGAGGACCGCATATTGCGAGCAATCAAGAGAAGCTGAGCGGCGTTCTGGCTCATTCCGACGGCCGAGGTGTCGCTGACCAACTTCGTGCGCGAGGAAATCCTCGACGAGGCGCAAGCTGCCGATGCGCCTCACCGCGCGGACGCCGTGCTTCCGCTCGGAAGCGGGCGCCGCCGGCAAGGACACGCGCGGCATGATCCGCCAGCACCAGTTCACCAAGGTCGAGCTCGTCTCCATCACCACGCCGGAGGAAAGCCTCGCCGAGCACGAGCGCATGACCGCCTGCGCCGAGGAAGTCTTGAAGCGCCTCGGCCTGCCGTTCCGCACCATCCTGCTGTGCACCGGCGACATGGGCTTTGCCTCGCAGAAGACCTACGACATCGAGGTGTGGCTGCCGGGCGAGAACACCTACCGCGAGATCTCCTCGTGCTCGGTGTGCGGCGACTTCCAGGCGCGGCGCATGAACGCGCGCTACAAGCCGAAGGGCGGCAAGGACACGCGCTTCGTGCACACGCTCAACGGCTCCGGCCTCGCGGTCGGGCGCACGCTCATCGCCGTGCTCGAGAACTACCAGCAGGCCGACGGCTCGGTCGTCATCCCCGAGGCGCTGCGCCCCTACATGGGCGGCCTCGCCAAGATCGAGAAGGTGGCATGATGTCGTTGCTGGGCCGGCGCTCGATGCAATTAGCCTCTCCCCATGGGGAGAGGCCGGCGCAGCATGCTCTGCATGCGCGCCGGGTGAGGGGGCTAAATCGTTCAAGCGGGATTCCCCTCACCCGCTCGCTGACGCTCGCGACCTCTCCCCGCTGGGGAGAGGTTAAGTGTGTCCGTCGCAAGGGCGATCGCTGACATGCGCATTCTCGTCACCAACGACGACGGCATCGGCGCCGAGGGCATGGACGTCCTGCGCCGCATCGCCGAGGAGATTTCCTCCGACGTGTGGGTCGTCGCGCCGGAGAAGAACCAGTCGGGCGCCTCGCACTCGATGACGCTGCACGAGCCGCTGCGCGTGCGCCAGACGGACGAGCGCACCTTCGTCCTGCGCGGCACGCCGACCGATTGCGTGATCATGGCCGTGCGCCACTTCATGCTCGACCATCCGCCCGATCTCGTGCTGTCCGGCATCAACCACGGCTCCAATCTCGGCGAGGACGTCACCTATTCGGGCACCATCGCCGCCGCCATCGAGGGCACGATGCTCGGCGTCCGCTCCATCGCCATGAGCCAGGTCGGCGGGTCGCTCGAGGAAGGCAAGATCCACTGGGAGACGCCGCTGACGCACGGGCCCGGGCTGCTGGCGCGGCTGCTCGAAGCCGGCTGGCCGAAGGACATCGTCGTCAACATCAACTACCCGCCGTGCCCGCCCGATGCGGTCACCGGCATCGAGGTGACGCGGCAAGGACGGCGCGACCAGGCTTCGCTGCGCATCGACCAGCGCAACGACCCGTGGGGCATGCCGTACTTCTGGTTCAACTTCGAGCGCCCGCCGTCGACCATGGTGGCGGGGACCGACCTTGCCGCCATCGATGCGCGGCGCATCTCGGTGACGCCGCTGTCCCTCGACCTCACGCACGAGACGACGTGCCGGGCGCTGGAGCGCGCCTTCGATCCGGCGCTCGCCCGCAAGCGCGCAGCGGGCGGCGACAGTCTCTGAGCAGCCTCTCTGACCGTTCAGCTGGCGTTCAGCCGTTCGCCATCGCGCGCGCCGCGATGTCGACGCCGCGACGTCCTCAACCAAGCACAATGGCCGCTTAACTATGCGGGGTCGCAACGGGTCGCGTTGAGCGATTCCGTTGCCGTCCAGCGGGCACTCCGATGCGTTTTCACCAAACCACGCTGCCCTCCGTTAAGCCTCCGTTAACTCCTTAAGGATTAATGGAAGGTTGGCAGTAAAGGTGCGTATCATGATGCGTTTTATACGTTTCAGTCGCCGCGGAACGTCTCTCGCCAAGCCGGCGGGCCGCGCCGCCGCTGTCCTTTTCGCCGGCCTTGCCGGGGGATGCAGCGCCCAGGTCTCGGGCTTCGATTTCCCGAGCTTTCCCCTCAACGACGAGCCCAAACCGCAGCAGACCGCGTCTGCCTCCGGTCGCGGACCGAGCTATCTCGGCAACGACGGCTACGGCAACGGCGGGAGCGGATACAACGCGCGCACCTACCGCGAGAACGGCGTGAGCTCGCAGAACCTTCCCGACGCTTCGCCGCCGAGCAACTACGCGTCGAACGACCGGCGTTACGAATCCGGTCCGTCGAACACGTACGCTAACAACGGGCGCTACGATACCGCCGCAGCCAACACCACCTATTCCACCGATCGGCGCTATGCCACGGCGCCGACGACGACCAATTCCACCAACCGCTACGATCCGCAGCCGCAGCCGTCGCTGTCGAACCCCGGCGACATGGTCGAGGTGCAGCCTGGCGACACCCTTTACGGCCTTTCGCGCCGGCATCGGGTCTCGGTCGCCGAGCTTATGCAGGTCAACAACCTGACGAACCCGAACCTGCAGCCAGGTCAGAAGCTGTATTTGCCGCAGGGCTATGCCGCCAACCGCTCGCAGCCCGCGCCCGTGCAGACGGCGAGTGTGCAGCAGCCGCCCGCGAGCGTTCCTGCCGATCTCGACGCCAAGTACCGCGGCTCCTACACAATGCGGCAGGGCGATTCCCTCTACGGCATCTCGCGCTCGTACGGCGTGTCCGTCGGCGAGCTGCAGCAGGCCAACGGCATCACGGATGCGCGCGGGCTCAAGGCCGGCGCAGTACTGCGCGTCCCCGGTGACGTTCCCGGCCAGCCGATGCAGCAGGTCGCTGTCAATCCGCCGCCGGCGCAGCCGACGTACCAGCAGCCGCCGCAGTCGTCGCCGTCCTATCAGAACCCGTCGGCGCAGCAGCCGACCATCATCAACGGCTCGAACAACAACAATGGCCAATACACGCAGGTGGTGACGCGCAACGCGAATGGCGCGGCGACCGGTACCATTGCGCCGCCGGCTCAGCCGCAGCAGTCCGCTGCGCGTGCCAACGACAAGCTGCGCTGGCCAGCGAGCGGGCGCATCATCACCGGCTTCGGCCAGCGGAGCGACGGCACCCATAACGACGGCATCAACCTGTCGGTGCCGCTCGGGACCTCGGTGCATGCGGCCGAGGGCGGCACCGTTGCCTACGCCGGCTCCGAGTTGAAGGGCTACGGCAACCTGATCCTCTTGCGCCACGACAACGGCTGGGTAACGGCCTACGCGCACAACGACCAGCTCATCGTCAAGCGCGGCGACAAGGTGCAGCGCGGGCAGGTGATCGCCACGGCCGGCCGTACCGGCTCCGTCGATCAGCCGCAGGTGCACTTCGAGCTGCGCCAGGGATCAAAGCCCGTCGACCCGGTGCCGTTCCTCGAGCGCCTCTGATTTTCGCGCAGTGAGTGAGAGGGAATGGTGTCAGACCGCGAGGGTCTGACACCGTTTGCGGCGCTTGTGGCCGTCTGACCGGCTGGGCCGGTGCCACCTTTAGATCAAAGTCGCGCGCGCTGTTGAAGCGCCTTCCTGCGCATGCCCGCTGCCAACTCTTACTACCGTCATCCCGGGGCCATGCCGGAGGCATGCTTTCAGCATGACCCCGGGATCCATCCAACCGCAAGCTCTGTCGTCAACCGCACGCTGGATCCCGGCAACGAGTGCCGGGATGACACTTGGTGGTCGCTCAAATCTATTTGCCGAGGCGCTGCATCAGCGCCATCGCCGCATGCGGCGCGCGCACCTTGCCCTCGTGGATGAAATAGACGAACGCGTCGCGCGGTTTCTTGGCCGGCTTGTGTGCCGCATCGATCAGCGGCAGATCCTCCGGGGCGCCGCCCTCGGCCCACGTCTGGAAACGCTTGGCCCAGGCATCGAGCGCCTTCGGCGCGTAACCGGTCTGCACCTCGTCCTTGCCCTTCTGCAGGCGCGCGTAAATGAAATCGCCGGTGATGTCGGGGATTGCCGGATACGTCTCGTGCTCGGCGAAGACGATCGGCACGTTGTGCTCGCGTGCCAGCTTGATGAACTCGGGCGTGCAGAACGTGTCGTGGCGCACCTCGACGACGTGGCGCAGCTTGGCGCTGCCGACCTTGTGCGGCAGCAAAGCGAGGAAGGCGCCGAAGTCGCTGGCGTCGAACTTTTTGGTCGGCGCGAACTGCCACAGGAGCGGCCCCAGCTTGTCGCCGAGCTCCAAGGGGCCGGAATCGACGAAGCGCTTGATGCTGTCGCCGGCTTCGGCGAGAACGCGGCGATTGACGGCGTAGCGCGGCCCCTTCAGCGCGAACACAAAGCCGTCCGGCGTCTCGCTGGCCCATTTGGCGAACGTCGCCGGCGTCTGCGTGCGATAGAACGTGCCGTTGACCTCGATGGTCGGTACGTGCTCGGCGGCGTAGCTGAGCTCCTTCGCGTGCGGCAGCTTGTCGGGATAAAACGTCCCGCGCCAGGGCTCGAAGGTCCATCCGCCCATGCCCGCGCGAACTGTGCCGCTCTTTGCCATGTCAGCTCCGAACCAATGACGGCAGCGCGCAAGCGCCGTGCCGCCTGACCGATGCTACGCCGCCTCCGCGCGGTCAAGTTGCGAATGGCCCGCGATGTACGCATTTCGAAGCTAATCCGGCGCGACCGCGCAACGGCCCTCCAACCACGAAGTGCGCCCGATGTTGATGCCGCTGGGGCGGCTCCTACGCTGCGGGCGCATTCGCAGGAGGAGATGAACATGATCCCTACACACAGCGGAAATGTGAAGGCCGCTCCGGCAAGGCGCGCGGTCAAGGCAACGCGCGCCCATGGGCCCGTCGTCGACAGCAACAAGCTCGACCGCATCAAGGTCAGCAGCGTGGACAATCCGGAGATCCGGTGGGCAGCGTCGTTTGCCAGCTGCGGCGGCCGCAATGCGGAGCAGTCGTCGACCATCGTCTACGAGATCGCGCCCGGCGGCCACCTCGGATGGCACACCGATGCGACCGAGGAGACGCAGTACATCATCGCCGGCACCGGCGAGCTGCTGCATGGAGGACGGCAAGTTTCCGGTCGGGCCCGGCAGCGTGTTCGTCTTGCCGACCAATGTCAGGCACGATCTCGCCAATACCGGCAAGGAGCCGTTGCGGGCGGTAGCGTTCTTTGCCGCCGCCATGTTCACGCAGGACTTCGACAACGTGATGCTACCGCCGAAATCGCACATTCTCGGCACCCCCAATCGGGAGGGTTAGGCCTTAGGGACCATGTGGGCGCTTCGCCGGCGATGCAATACGCGTACTAGGCTCAGCGTAGCGGGCTGCCGACAGAACTTGTCGTCACGTGATTGACGTAACCGGGCGTTCTACCGGCTTCTGCAATTCCGCGAGCAGGGCAATAAGCGTATCCGCAATGAGTTCGAGTGCCAGCTCGGACCGGTTGTCGCTTTCCGCGGCGTTGGAACGGTTCGCGACGGAACGCTGAAGCAGCTCTTCGACGGAAGCATGGGCCACGGGTATTCTCCGTCCTTCTGGCCTGCAGTAGCAGCGGTCAAATGCCACCGCAGCGCGTTACTTCGCGGAGTTCGGATCGTCGGGTTCGAGTTTGACCACGACATCGGTCAATTCGGGCTCATGAGGCTGCAGCCGCGTGCGACTGGCGTCTTCCCAGCTTGCAACCTTCACGACGGTCGCCGTGTTGGTGTCAGACTGCGCGCTCCCCGTTGGCTCCACGATGTGGAGTTCGTCGGCGCCGAGCAGAAACGTGTGCTCTCCGAACACGCTATTGAGCTTGTCGGCCAGCGGATGATCGTCGGGAATCGGCTCCGCCTTGAATTGCCTCACAGTTCGTTCAAGCGATGCGGTTGTGAGTTTCATTGCTATTTCCTCTGTGGAGGGGGTTTGCCCCCTCCAGCTAATGAGTTCGATTGAGGTTCAAGGCGGTGTCTCCCGGTTTGCAATTCTGTCTTTGGAGGATAACGAGGCGGCGCACGAGGAAGTCTTAATCCGCGTTGCGCCCCGAGTGGGGAGCGCCGGACGGGTTGGCAATGATCGACAGCTTCGCTTTCAGATGGGATCGTCGGTGGTTTTCCACCTCGGCGCGGTCGAATTGAAGTGCTAGACGGCTAAGCAACGTCGCAAGAAGCCGGAGAGGAAGCGCCATGCAGAAGATCCTGACCTGCCTGTGGTTCGATGACCAGGCCGAGGAGGCGGTTCGCCACTACGCCTCGATCTTCAAGGACGTCGAGACGCTCGAAGTCACGCGCTACGGCGAGAACAGCATGGGCAAGCCCGGCTCGGTGATGACCATTAAATTCTCGATCGATGGGCAGGAGCTGATGGGCCTCAACGGTGGTCCGCACTTCAAGTTCAACGAGGCGATGTCGCTCGTGGTCAACTGCGAGAGCCAAGCCGAGGTCGACGAGCTATGGGAGAAGCTGTCGGCAGGCGGCTCGAAGAGCCAGTGCGGCTGGCTGAAGGACAAATTCGGCGTCTCCTGGCAGATTGTGCCGGTGCAACTCATGAAGTTGCTCAGCAAGAAGGACGCGGCAGCCAGCGGGCGCATGATGGCGGCGCTGATGACGATGAAGAAGCTCGATATCGCAGCGCTGGAGCGCGCTTACGACGGCAAGTAGGTCTAGTTGCCGGCGGCGACGATCGTCCGCCACAGGCTGCCATCGATGGCCTCGAGCACGAGTATCCGAGTTGCACCTTCGGCGGGTTGCGTCGTGGTTGGCGGCAGGGTGATCGTCGCGCGCGCGCCCGTCTGACCGCTGAATCCGATTTCCTCCGTCTTGAAGCGCGAGGCCCAGGCATAGAGGTAGGCGTTGCGGATGGCGTCCGCAGGTAGCGCGGCCAACGCCGCGCCGTCCCATTGCGCGATCGTTTGCCCCGAGCCGTCGAGCAGCTTTGCCGCGATGACGTAGGCAGCGCCGGTGTCGGGCCCGGCGTCAACGTAGGCGTCGAACGTCACGCTGCCGCCTGTCGTAATGCTCGGCGCCGACATGGCGATGTGGTGGCGGTGGAAGTTCGTGCGCGAATGCAGCTCCGACACGACGGCGCCGAACAGGACTTGATAGGTAAGGACGGTGAACACCGGGCAGGCGATGCCGAGCCACAGCGCCAGCTTGCGGACCGTCTCGGCCGGAAGCGGTCCGCTGAAGATCCAGGACGTCCACGCATTGTTCTTAACAAAACGCGTCGCCGCGAGGTAACGCTCATCCAGCGACCAGGCGCCGCCACCGGCAAGGAACACCGCCGAGCTCATGGCTACCCCCGACACCGCCATCGTCCACTCGTCAAGGCAGGTCGAGCCCATCCAGCCAAAGATCACCATCAACGTGACGTTGAGCCAGATGCTGGCGAAAGCAGCGAGCCGCGTTGCCAGCCCGAGCATCAGGCCGAGGCCGACGGCGAGCTCAGCGAAGGTCCAGATCCAAACCGAGGCGACGATGAGATCGGGATGGCGCAGCGTCCATTCGATCGGGCCCTGCACCCACAGCGCGCCGGGCAGCGCGTGCGTCAGCTTGGCGGCGACGAAGCCGGGCACGTCGAAGTCCAGCTTCACGGCATGATCGACGCCGGCGACGTCGTGGAAGTCGTAGATCAGCCGCCGGCTGGCGCCGCCCCAGAAGATGAAGCCCTGCACGAAGCGCGTGCCGAAGAGTATCAGCGCCGCCAAGGAGAGGCCGGCGGCGACGGAAGACCCGGCTCGCTCGAATTGATCCGCATGCGCCATGCAACTTCTCCCGCTCGCCGGCCTCGATGTCGGTGCAAGGTTACGCCGGATGCGCTAAGACCGGCTTACGTCACGCGGCAAAGTCTTGTCGGCAACGGACAGGCATGGGCATGGACGACAAGCGCACGACGGGCAGTTTCGACATCGCCGCGATCGCGGCGTCGCTGCCCGACAGCGCATCGACGCTGCTCGTCGACCGCTACCTTACCGATCGCCCGTCGGCGAGCGCCCGCGTGTTTCGCGTCTACAGGCCGACGCCGCCGCACTACCACGCCCAGTGCGACGAGTACCTCTACGTCTTCTCGGGCCGTGGCACGTTCTGGATGGGCGATGCGGCGCGTAATGCAGAGTTCGGGCCGGGGCAGTTGCTGCACTTCGAGCGCGGCACCGTGCACGCGCTGCCTGACATCCTCGAAGAGCCGCTCGTCTTTCTGTCGATCGACACACCGCGCCGTGATCCCAAGGACGTCATATTCGTCGATCCGGCCGACGGCACGCCGGAGAGCTTCATCCAGCAGAGCGGCGGCTACTGAGGGCAACGGGAGAGGGACGCCGTGAGACTGCTGATCCGTACGCTGCAGCGCATCGCCATTTTCGCCATCGGCGCCATCAGCATCTGGCTGATCGTGTTCGTCGTCTTCGACTTTGCCGATCAGGAGCTGCCGGTCTACTTCGCGCTGATGGCGACGTACCTCATCGCTGCCTACATCATCCTGCCCTACGCGGTGCGTATGGGACTGAAGGTCTTGCAGCGCCGACACGTGCCGAGCTTCACCGTCGCCGCCGACGGACTGCCCGCCGATCCCGTCAACCTCGTGCTCGCCGGTACGCTCGATCAGCTGCGCGCGGCATTCGCGGCCATCGGCTGGGTCGAGGCGGATAAGCTGAACCTTGCCAGCTCCTGGCGCATGGTGAAGGCGTTTGTGCTCAACCGGCCGTATCCGACGGCGCCCTTCTCGACTCTGTACTTGTTCGGGCGCGGCCAGGACGTCGGCTTCCAAAAGGCGATCGGCGACAGTCCACGCAAGCGCCACCATGTGCGCTTCTGGGGACGCAGCCTGAAGCACATGGAGGACGTCGACACGGCAAGCTTCTGGCTCAACACCGATGTGCCGCCGGCGGGCGAGAGCGTGCCGTGGGTGGGCGCCGGCACCAAGGACACCGGCTTCGGTCTCGCCAGCATGACCTTTCAGATCACGCACGCGACCGACACCGATACCAACGCGGAGCGCGACTACATCATCGATGAGCTGCGCAAGGCGGGCGTTATCGGCGACCTAATGTGGGAAAAGACCGGCGACCGTGTCGTCGGCGAGCACGTCAATCGATACATCACCGACGGCGACGTCGCGGTGGCTGAACTCGTGGCGTCGCCCACCGGCGCGCGTCAGCCCTGCGTGACGGCCTTCACGTCGATGAACCGGATGTCTGGGTTGCGCTCCTCGACCCACTGCAGGCTGAACACCGACGGCGCCATGTAGACGAAATCGCCCTCCAAATCCTTGGCGATCGACGAGCGGTTGGCCTCGACGAAGCGCGTCAGCTTTGCCGGGTCATCAGCCTCGATCCAGCGCATCACCTCGCATGGCGCCGTTTCAAAGCCGATGGGCAGCCCGTACTCGTGCGTCAGGCGATCGCCAAGCACATCGAGCTGCAGTGCGCCGATGACGCCGACGATCGGCTGCGTACCGTCGAGCGGATTGAAAAGCTGCACGACGCCTTCCTCGGCCATCTCGCGCAGTGCATCCTTGAGCTTCTTGGCGCGGATGGCGTCCTCCAGCCGGATGCGACGCAGGATCTCCGGCGCGAAGCTGGGGATGCCGAGGAACTGCACGTCCTCGCCCTCGGTCAGCGCATCGCCGATGCGCAGCGTACCGCGGTTGGGGATGCCGACGACGTCGCCGGCGAACGCCTCCTCGGCGAGCGAGCGGTCCTGGGCGAAAAAGAACTGCGGCGCCGTCAGCGCCATCGTCTTGTCGGTGCGCACGTGCTTCACCTTCATGCCGCGCGTCAGCCGCCCCGAGCACAGCCGCATGAAGGCCATGCGGTCGCGGTGGTTGGGGTCCATGTTCGCCTGGATCTTGAAGATGATGCCGGTCATCGCCGGCTCGGTCGCCTCGATGGTGCGCGTCGCCGCCTTGCGGCTGAGCGGCGGCGGCGCGTACGGCGATGAGCGCGTCGAGCAGGTCGCGCACGCCGAAATTGCGCAGCGCGCTGCCGAAGTAGACGGGCGACAGCGTACCCTCGCGGAAGGCCTTGAGGTCGAACCGCCCGCAGGCGTCGCCCACGAGCTCGATTTCCTCGCGCCACGCCAGCAGCTCGTCCGGCTCCAGCAGCGACTCGAACACCGGATCGTCAGGACCCGACACGGGCAGGCCTGCCGGATCCTCATCGATGCGCCGGATGCGCGGGTTGGCAAGATCGTAGGTGCCGCGGAAGCCGCGCCCCTTGCCGATCGGCCAAACCATCGGCGCCGTATCGAGCGCCAGCACCTTCTCGATCTCGTCCAATAGCTCGAGCGGCTCGCGCGCCTCGCGGTCGAGCTTGTTGATGAAGGTGATGATGGGGATGTCGCGCAGCCGGCACACCTCGAACAGCTTGCGCGTGCGCGCCTCGATGCCCTTCGCCGCGTCGATGACCATGATGGCGCTGTCGACCGCGGTCAGCGTGCGATAGGTGTGGTCGGAGAAGTCCTCGTGGCCCGGCGTATCGAGCAGGTTGAGCACGGCGCCGCCGTACTCGAACGTCATCACCGAGGTGGCGACGGAGATGCCGCGCGCCTTCTCGATGGCCATCCAGTCGGAACGCGTCGAGCGCTTGTCCTTCTTCGCCTTCACCTGGCCGGCGAGCTGAATGGCGCCGCCGAACAGCAGCAGCTTCTCGGTCAGCGTCGTCTTGCCGGCGTCGGGATGCGAGATGATGGCGAACGTGCGCCGCCGGCGAATCTCGGCGGCAAGGTCGCCCGCGGGGGCGCCATTGACTGCGGCGGGCGCAATGTCGTTCGGCATTCTGCTTTGCAACGCCTGCGTTTCGGGGTGTGCTGGGCCGGGTCTGCGACCGCAAGCGTGCCCCTTAGCACCGACGGCCGCCCCCGTCGATCCTCTGCGCTCTGGAAGTGCTTCGCTTTTCGTGCGGATGCGGTCATAAGGCCATTAACAGATCCGTTCCTCAGGAGATTCGCCGTGGTTCACTGGAAGCAGATCAATGAGTACATCGAGCCGAACTGGGAAAAGGTGAACGCCGAGCGTACGCCGGCCACCCTTTTCTGGCGCGGAACGAAGGGAGCCGTGTTCGGACACATCCGCGACGGAGAGCTGTTTGACCACAAGTGGGTCTATGTCTGCGACAGCAACAAGGTGACGCACTTCTCCGAAGTCAACGGACCGGAGAGCAACGTCGTCGAGATGGCAAATTTCCGCCCGGCGTGAGCGGGCGTTAGCCGGCGCCGCGCGGCAGCGATTGCCTCGCAGCGGTACCTAGGACGATCGATCGCTCCTGCAGCTTCAGTCAGCTATTTCGTCGCGTCCGGCCCGGTCATGTCGGGAACGGCGCCGCTCATGTTGTTCGTCGCCGGGAGCTTGCCTTCATCGCCCATCCGCTTGGGCGGACCCTTGGGCGACGATGAGCTGGCGTCTGTGTCGGCGGGCGTTGCCGCCGTCTGCGGGCCCGTCATGTCGGGAACGGCTCCGCTCATCGTGTTCGTTGCCGGCAGCTTGCCTTCATCGCCCATGCCCTTCTCGGGCGCCTTCAGCGTGCGTTCCTGCGCCGTCTCGGCCATAGCGGGCGTCGTTGCCGCGGCGAGCGCGATTGCCGCCGTAATTGCGAGTATGCGTTTCATGGGTTCCACTCCTTGGGTTGGTGGAACCCCCGACTATTCCTCTGCAATTGCCGAAGACTTGCGGAAGCGCAAAGAATTCGCGGCAACTGCGATGCGTGCTGCCGCGAGAGCCTGGCGCGTGGTGTGATGCGGCCCCCGCGCGGCGGATGCATTCGATGAATGCAGTTCCGCCGCGCTGCCCCGCGCCTTAGTTGCTGAGCTTGATGTTCAAAGCGGCCCGCGCCACGTCGATGTTGTCGAAGGCAATGCTGTCGCCGGCGTCCGCGTCTGGAAAGCTCGCAGAAAGCGGCGAGCTGGCGCCGAGGTCGTAGCGCAGGTATTCGCCGCGCACCGACACGCCATAGGCGAGCATCCACTCGACGCCGCCGCCGTAGACGATGCCCGAGTCATCGAGATGCTGCTTTCCGTCGAAGGCGATGCCGGGGACGTTCTCGGTGAACTCGAACCGTGCAGAAGCCCCACCCGACCGTGCCGTACAGCAGCCAATTGTTGATCGCCCATCCGAGCCTGCCGCGAATGCTAGCGAGGTACGACATATCGGCGCCGAGCGTCGCCGCGCCCGGCCAGGCCTGGGTTGACGACGTGGTCGCCGCCCTCGGCGAGAGTCGATGCGTCGCCTTCGATGCCGAGCAGGAACTGGCCGCTCTGCCAATTGTAGCCGAGCTGTCCGCCGACGATGGCGCCGTTGAGATCGATGCCCGACAGGTTGGTTGCCGCGCCGAGGCCGTCAAATGTGCCGTTCACGTCCTGCCAGGCATATCCGCCATGGAGACCGACGTAGAGGCCGTTCCACGGGTTTTGCACTTGCGCGTGCGCTGGGGCCAACGTTCCGGCGACAGCGGCGATCAGGACTGATGCCGCAAGATAAATCTGTTTCAAGCCACGTACTCCCTCGCTTATTTCTTCATCCCCTCCTACGCGGGCTACGCAACGAGGTGAGGGCTAACATGGCTGCGGCCGCGCCGATTGTTGCCGGCCGCGCGTTGTGCACACGGGCGCCCAGTTTTTAAACAGCAGATGAATAACTTTGGGAGGCGTGCGCGCGGCGCGAATTGAACGTCGTAGCTCGAGCCAACGTCGGCAGCTTGCTCGGACCGACTTTCCGCGATTTGCATAGCAAGCCGAGCAACTGCCGTAAGACGTCGTTGACGTCTGTGCCAATACCCTCGCTGCAAAATTCAAGCAGCATAGGAGCGCGTGGTATGCGGCGATTGATGCACATCTTGGGCGCGGGGCTGTCGATTGCACTTGTCGGGCCGGTGCTCGCTGCCCCGCCGGCAACGAAGGACGAGGCCATTGCCATGGTCAAAGGGGCTGTCGCATCCATCAAGAAAGATGGTCCCGACGCCGCCTATGCGGAGATCAGCAACAAATCTGGCAAGTTCGTCGACCGCGATCTCTATGTCGTCGTCTACCGGCTTGATGGCCATGTGCTGGCGCATGGCGCCAATGCCAAGCTCGTGGGTACCGATCAGAGCAACGCCAAGGACGTCGACGGCAAGGCGTTCGTCAAGGAGCGCATCGCGCTGGCGCACAAGCAGCCGAGCTTCTGGCAGGCCTACAAGTTCAAGAACCCGGTCACCGAGCGGACCGAGAGCAAGCAGACGTACTGCGAGCGCTACGAGGACACGGCCGTCTGCGCCGGCGTCTACAAGTTCTAGCCGGCCACGCCACCGCGCCGCTCCCGCGGCTACTTGCCGCCCGGATGGCCGATGGCCCAGACGTAGGCGGAGACGGCGGCGAGGTCGTCCTTGGAGAGCTCGACGCCGCCCATCGGCGGCATGGCGCCTGGATGCTGCTTCGGCTCCGGCACGCCGTTCTCGATCGTCGACGTAAGGCTCGCGAGGCTGCCGTCGCCCCACAGCCATTTGCCGGACGTCAGATTCGGGCCGACCGGCGTGCCGATGCCGCCGGCGCCATGGCAGCCGGCGCACGTGGCGCCGGCGACCTCGCCGCTGAAGATCTTCTCGCCCAGCTCGACCTGCGCTTGCGTGGCGCCAGCCGGCGGGAGGAGCTTCGCACCTGCGTCGGGATGAACGCCTTCGGGCGGCAATGCGTCGGGCGAAGTCGCCGCCTGCTGCTTCGGCGCTGGCGCCGCCTCGATGCCCTTCGCGTCGGGATCGCCCTCGTAGGTGATGCGCCAGATGCGGCCGCCGACGTCGTCGCTGACGTACAGCGCGCCGTAGGGGCCGACGGCTAAACCCGACGGGCGATGCACGGCGCGGCCCGGATCTTTGTAGCGGCCGGCGAATCCGTCGGCGAACACGATGTAATCGCCCGCCGGCTTGCCGTCCTTGAGCGGCTGGAACACGACGTTATAGCCGCCCTGCGGGCCGGGCGCTCGGTTCCACGAGCCGTGGAAGGCGATGAAAGCGCCGCCGCGATAGCCGGCGGGAAAGTCTTCCGACTTGTAGATCTTGAGATCGTTGGGCGCCCAATGAGCGGGGAACGCCGCGACCGGCGGCTCCGCCTTCTCGCATTCACCGACCGCCTTGCCGCCGTCGTCGCCGTACTCCGGCGCCAGCACGTCCTTCTTCTGCCCGGCATCGTAGTAGCACTTCGGCCATCCGTACCAGGCATCCTTCTTGAGCTCGAAGACCACCTCGGCAGGCAAGTTGAAGCCCTGCTCGGCGGTGTACAGCTTCGGCCAGTTCTCGTGCAGCTGGTCGCGGCCGTGCTGGGTGACGAACAGACGGCCGGCCTCATCGAAATCGAAGCCCTCGCCGTTGCGGATGCCCGACGCATAGCGCTCCTTCGGCGAGAATACCTGCCCGAGCTTGTTGGCGTCGTAGCGCCAGATGCCGGCGCGTGTATCGAGCTCGGTGCAGGGATCGTGCCCCTTCGAGCCCGGCATGCGGTTCTTCACCTCGCACGTGTTCGTCGCCGAGCCCATGGAGACGAACAGGTTGCCGTCCTTGTCGATGATGAACGGATGCATCGGATGATCGCCGGTGATCGGCATGCCGCTTAGGATCGTCTCGGCCTTGCCCGTCGGCACGATCTCCTCGTCGCTGAGCGGGTAACGCACGATGCTTGATCGTTGATCTCGGCGTAGACCCAGTCCTTGTAGATGGCGATGCCGGTGCCGCCTTTGCCGCCCTCCGCGAACGGTCTCGCCGAAGCGCTTGATCTGGTCGGCCTTGCCTTCGCCCTTCGTATCCTTCAGCGCGACGAGGAAGCCGCCCTCGGGCGGCGTGTCGTTGTTGTAGTAGACGCCGCTCCAGGTGTTCACATAGACGGTGCCGTCGGCGGCGACGGCCATCTGCCGCGCGTGGCCGATCTTGTCGGCGAAGACGCTGGCGCAGAAGCCCTTGGGCAGCGTGATGCCGGTGTCGGTCTGCGGGCAAGGCTTCGCATCGGCTGCAAGCGCCGGGCCGCAGAGCGCCGCCGCGCCGATGGCCGCAATCATCGCTCCGATAGCGCCATGTGCATTCGGCTGTTTGACCGACATCGTCGCTCTCCTCGCTGGCGCCGTCCGATGCCGTTTCATATGGGCGCTGCGGGTCCATGCCGACAAGCTGCCGGGATAGGCCCATTCGCCGCAAGACCAAGCCGGCCGGTATGCCAAGCGCCGGGTTAACGGACGGTCTGCGGCAGCGCTCGCGTCCGACGCTAAAAGCGCATCGAGCGGCGGCACTTCGGCGACGACGATTGCTTCGTCTATCGCCTCGCGCGTGCCGACTGGTCGCCCGCGTAATGCGCCGAACGGCGCCGCCAACGCGCCGCACCATGGTGTTCCGCAGGGAACAGGCGCCGGCGCAGCGATCACGCACAAGGGCGGCCCACCCGCTGCGCCATCGAGGCGCTTCACCCCAGCGACCTGCACCTCACGTCGCCACCGGAGACGTCGCTTTCCGAGCGCGCAGCGGGCAAGTGCAACGACGAACCATCGGAGTTTTCGAATGTCCAACACGAAACTGATCTCCACCATCCGCGTCCTCTCGCTCGCCGCCGCCGCGCTGGTCACCGGTCCGGCCGCCACCTATGCGGCCATGGATCCGCCCAAGCCGAAGATCGACTGCTCGACCGCGGAAAACGCCAGCAAGGTCGAGTGCGCCGCGCAGAATCAGCCGACCGCCGACGACAAGGTTTATGAGTCCGCCTACTGGAAGGCGAAGAACGGCGACTACGCTGCGGCCCTCGAGATCGCGGCCACCGCCGAGAACAAGAACGACCCGCGCATCCTGCGCGTCACCGGCTTTGCCACCCGCAAGCTCGGCGACGTCGACGGCGGCATGAAGTACTACCGCATGGCGCTGGCCATCAATCCGGCCGACACGCGCACGCGCCAGTACATGGGCGAGGCGTTCCTGACCAAGGGCGACATGGCGAGCGCGACCGAGCAGCTCGGCGAGATCGCCAAGACGTGCGGCAATTGCGAGGACTATCAGAAGCTCGCCGCCGCCATTACCGCGTACCAGACGAAGGGCTCGTAAGTAGGGGTGACGGAGCGGGCCGCGGCGGAGCAAGTTTGCCGCCGCGGCCTTTTTCGTTGCAAGCTTGTTCCCCGCAAACAGCCCATCGACATGCAGGGTGTTTAAGAGCGAGACTTGGCAAACTCATGCGTGGAGGTCTCACATGACGGAACGCGCACAAGCCTGGGGCAACGCTCTTCTTGGTGGCGCCATTTTCGGCGTCGTCTACGGTCTCATCTCCGCCTACGTGAGCGGCTGGCTGCCGCCCGCATCGCTCGGACAGGTGGCCGGCATTGTCGCGCAGATCGTTGTCGGCGGGGCTATCTTCGCGCTGCTGATCGGCCTGTTCACGTCCTCGCGCATGGTGCCGGCGGCCGCGGACATCGCGCTGGCGCCGGGTGACGACGTCCTTTATTCGGGCTTCGCCAATCACTTCATGAATTTCGAAGGTCGCGGTGGCCGTCTGGCGCTGACCAAGACGGAGCTCGTGTTCAAGCCGCACGTCGTCAATGTGCAGCGCGGCGAGCTGCGCATCCCGCGCGCCGACATCGCCAGCGTCGCCGCCGTGCGCACCTTCGGCGTCGTGCCCAACGGCCTTGCGGTGACGCTCAAGTCGGGCAAGGTCGAGCGTTTCGTGGTCAACGACCGCAACGACTGGGTGGCGAAGCTGAGCGGCGGGCCGTAGTCCGGCGCGATCACGTTTTTGGCGCAAGGCCGCAGCGCGGGACGGCGCCGTGGTCGGCGACCTTCCCGCCGGCCGCCCATAGAAAAATGTCGGCGGAATATGGGCTTAGGCCAACGTTGGCGGGCCTGCCGCGCGGGCGGCTAGCAAAGTAAACGCCCTGTTTCAGGGGGAACAGCGCGGGTGCGCGCGTCCTTGCATGATCCGGCCTCGAGACAAACACCGCTCAACCGTTGGAGACAAACGTGACCCGCACCATTCTCGCTACCGCCACTGCCCTTGTTGCCGCCGTGACCCTTTCCACCTCGGCCGCCAATGCTTGCATTTCCTGCGAGTACACTCCGGAGGTCGTCCGCAGCTCCTCGACGCTGCCGCACACGGGCCACTACTATTCGGCGAAGTCGTATACTTCGAACAAGGAGCACAGCGCGCCGGCCAAGAGGCGCGTCGTCAAGAGCGAGCCCGTCGCCAAGAAGTTCGACACCGCCAAGGTCGAGCGCAGCGAGGCGAAGGCTGAAAAGAAGGTTGCCAAGTCTAAGGTCACCGAGTCGTCCGAAGTCGCCAAGGCTGAGTCCACCGAGACGAAGGCGGTCGATAGCGAGAGCTCCTCGATCTCTCTGGCTTCCAACGACGCCGCTGCGGCCGAGAAGGCTCCGGTTGCCAAGGCCGTGAAAGAGGTCACTGCTAAGCCGACGGACTGCAAGAAGTTCTTCGCCTCGGTCGGCATGACCCTGACGGTGCCCTGCGAGTAAGCCGCCGCGCACACCTGCTTCAAAATGAGAGCGCCCGCTGGCTGACCAGCGGGCGTTTTTCTTTCTGCGCGTTACCGTCACGGCGACGGGTTGGATGTCTGCGGCTTCATCTGAGCGTCGTTGCCGGCCTCACCGGTGCTCGAGCCGCTCGAACCATTGTCGTACAGGTCTTCCTGCTTTTGCGGCGCGGTGGGGACCTGCGAAGCCGAGCCGGGATTTCCCGCCTGCGGATCAGCAGCATTGTTTACGCTCGGGGCCGGCACCTGATTTTTCGAGGCGTTGGGATCACCGCCGTAGCCAGCTTCTTGCGCGAGGGCGACGCCGGCGGTGAGGCCGAGGGCGACAGCGCCCGCCAGGGCAAGGATGGATGATTTCATTTTTATCAACTCCTTAGTCTGGTTCTCATCCCCGTTACCAAAACGCGATCTCGGAGCGGCTGTTCCTCGCTCATCGTCGCCATCGGCTGTGCTCTCTCTTTCTGATTTCTCACTTGCGCCTCCGGCACTCGGTCCTTGCGCGCCGCCGGCACGCCTCCCTTGCACGCCTCCGGCACGACTGTTGGGCATGCGGTCCTGTCCCGCGAGGCGACGCCGCCGGGGATTTGCAAATCAAAGGGGCTGCGGGGCGGGGGAGCGCCGCGAAGCTTTTTTTAGTTTAGAGCGGCACTCACGCCGCCCCGCGCAGGATTATGGGCATACCCGCGGCGTTTCAGGGGTTTCCCCCTCCCGGACTCTCACCGGGTGGGCGCGGCGAGCCTCAGATAGTCGCCGCGCGTAACGGCATGAAGTACCCGACCTGCAGCCCGCCCTCGATGCAGGAACGCCTCGAGATCGACCCCTTGAGCGGGGCGGGATGGGGAAGGATATGCGCGGTGTGAAGGGGCGGGGATTAGTTGGGTCGGACGTTGTGCTCAACAGTGGGGCAGAAGCGACGGGCGGGCTTACGGCGATTTGCGGATAGGCTCATCGATATAGGCGTTGACGCCGGTGGCGCGCGCCTCTTTGATCAATGCTGCGGCATGGGCCTAGCCCCAAGACGCGTCCTCATCCGCTGCGGCGGAGCAAGCATAACCATCCGCCAGAACCTCGACCGCCGCCCTGGCGCCCACTGCAGGTGGCCGGCTGCGCCACTTATTCGTCTTGCGCAATTCCCCAGGAAACAGCGCCGACGTGATCCACGGTGCATTGGTGTCGCATCGGCAGCCGGATAGCTCCGGTCTCGAACGCAGCAAACCCTGACGCGATCATCGATAGCCGCGTCCGCCGTTGGACTGCGCGACCGCTCGAACCGCGAATGAACTTTTATTCTTGGTCCGGCGAAGTCGGAGACAGCTTCCCGCTGCAACGTTCGTAGTCAACGTGATTGGGAGGAAGCGATGCATAGTCTCATCTATGGAGCAGTCGGCGCCCTCGCGCTCGCCGCCCTTGCAGACCATTTAATTCGTTCCTCGCAGGCGGCTCCGGTCGGTCGCTATGTCACCATCAGCCCGAGCGATGCGGAGTCTTCCGTCCATCGGATACAACAATTGAGCGGCTGCATTTGGTATCATGAGAGCGGGAGGCCCTGCCGTCAGGTCTGGGATAGGGCCAGCGGCTCCCACCTGGAGCGCGGATGCCGGTGCATTAACCCGCGCGACCTCCCCCGCAGGATAAGCGGGCGCGTAAGTCCTTCTGGGGCGGTTCAGGTTCAGCGGCCGCCGTGTCCCAAGGATCAGTTTTGTCTGAAATGATCTGATCCGATCGATCGGGCGGTCGAGGCATGCCTTCACGCGCCCGTCTGCACAGAGCTTGGACAGTTCCAATGCCTATTCGACAGATTTTGTTCGGCTTCAAGGGACGCATTACGCGCAAAGCATGGTGGATCACGCTTCTTGCCACTCTCCCACTCGTGCCTCTCGCAGCCATGATTGTCTTCCCGGTAACGTGGGTCGGTACGGCCGGCGGCCAGATTTCGGGGCGGGTTTCGTTTGACGGCGGTCCTGGAGGAATCGCGTCTGATTTTCCAGACGCAAGTGAGGCGTGGCTCATAACCTCAATTCTTGTCACGCTCATCTTTCTGTGGCCAAGCCTCGCCGTGTGCGCGAAACGTCTCCACGACCTCAACATCAATGGGCTTGTGGCTCTTATCCCGTATCTGCTGTGGGGGGCGACCCTCGTGGCCCCTTACGCCGGGTTGTCGGAACCTACCCCGCTACCGACTCTGCAAATGGCGGGATCTCTCGTGGGTATTGGCTTTCTTATTGTCCTCGGTTTCATCGGCGGCACGCGAGGTTCCAACCGCTACGGCCCCGACCCGCTGGTCAGATCGTGAGAGGCCGCAACAGCTCCATATCGCCAAAGGAGGTGAGCTATGGAACGGATTCCTGCATCGGTATTGGTTCTGGCGCTGGCGATGCTACCCGCGCTTGCCGGCCTGCACGCGGGTGAAGACAAGGCAAAGACCGTTCCTCCAGGCTCGCATTCCGGCTGGGTCATTTCGGTCGCATTCTCTCCCGATGGGACCCGGGTCCTCTCGGGGAGCTTCGACGCCACAGCCAAACTGTGGGAGGCATCCACCGGGAAGCTCATCCGAGCCTTCGAACACAAAGGCACAATCGACCGGCGCGAAAGGATTGACGAATTAACCGGCCAAGCGGTGCGAAGCGCATCCGACAGCCGCAGGGTTGTCACGTCGGTGGCGTTTTCGCCCGACGGCAAGCGCGTGCTCACAGGCTCATTCGACGCGATGAGGCTGTGGGAAACCGAGTTCGGGCGAAATTCTCCGCACTTTTGCGACGCCCGATCAAACCAACCAACAAGTTCTATCGGTGGCGTTCTCGCCCGACGGCTTGCGCGTGCTCTCGGGCGGCGGCGACAAGACAGTGAGGCTCTGGGATACGGAGACGGGGAATCTCAATTTCACGCTGCAGGGGCATTTTGGCCCGGTCAACTCCGTCGCCTTCTCACCCGGCGGCACGCGCGCGCTGTCCGGGGATGCGGCCAACCTACTCCTGCTCTGGGACTTGACCACAGGGAAGCTCGCGGCCGGCTTCAACCCTTACCGGCCCGACGCGCACCGCGCGGCGATCCTGTCCGTCGGATTCTCAGGCGACGGCAAGAAAATCCTTTCGGCGAGCGTAGATAATTCGCTGCACTTGCGCGACACCGCATCGGGCGAACTCATCCGCCGCCTTGCCGCGGATCGAGGCCAGGTGCTGGCGGCCGCGATCTCCCCTGACGGAATGCGCGCCTCCTCTGGCCATGCCGTGTTTCCTGAGGATCTGAACACGGTCTTGCGGCTTTGGGATACGACGACGGGGCAGCTCATCCGCGTTTTTAAGGGGCACAGCGGCGGCGTTCGGGCGGTCGCTTTCTCGCCGGACGGAGCGCGCGTGCTTTCAGGAAGCTATGACAACACGATTAAGCTGTGGGATGCGGCGACGGGGGAACTGCTGCGCAGCTTTTGAATGCGACCTGTCAGGCAGCGCGCCCGGACTCTCACCGGGTGGGTGCGGCGAGCCTCGGATAGTCGCGCCGCGCGTGACGGCACGTGTACCCGACCTGCAGCCCGCCCTCGATGCAGGACGCCTCGAGATCGACCCCTTGAGCGGGGCGGGATGGGGGAAGGATACGCGCGGTGTGGGGGTGGGGATTAGTTGGGTGGGACGACGTGCGCTGAACGTTTGGTGATTACATAGTCCGGCTATACCTTCTCCCAGACTATGTACGTCGCAGGATTGTGGTCGAGGCCGATGAAATTGCGCTTCAATTCCCGAATAGCAATTTTGCCTGCGTCTTGAATTCGGTTGAGCAGCGGCCAGAGGTTTCGATTGTAGTCCATCTCCGTGCAGCGCTTGTGGTGCGCAATGGCGACCTCTGTCCACTCGCTTTCGGGGTAAGCCTGCCAGCCAATGGGCTCAAAATGGATGCCGGTAACTCTGCGCCCGAGTTCCAGCGCGGACAGGATGCAGTTTTCATTGATTGCACTGACCTGCTCCACGCTATGGGCGGTGAGCAAAATGGTGTGCTCGTCGTCCTTAGGCAACATGGAATAGTCAGGTGATCGATAGTCGAAGAAACTGGCTTCAAGTCTTAGGTCTGGTTCAAGCGCCGCCAAAAGCAGTGAGCACTTTCGCCCTTCCTCCTCCAACTCAAGCGCATGGTAAGTTGCGTCGACTGGGCCACCTTCGAGGAATATATTGCATAGGTGCTCGCCCCAGCCGCTGCCGGTTTCGATAATCTTGGTGGTATCGGCGCGCACCTCATCCAGGACCGCCTCGGATACGGCACTGCGATAGGCGGCAGCAGCGGGTCGCCATGGCAGTTCCATGTATAGGTCGTTGATGACCCACCGCTTACTCTCAAGCCCCATATCGCGGGCCCGCTCCTCGGTGCGCCTGATCTTCGCCAACGCGCGCGAAAGGTCCCGCTCGCCGGTCTCCAGCACTTCGAGGATCGTAGAAATCCGCTTCGCCCAAGTACGGTCATAGGCCTTGTTCTCGAAAGTCTTGTGCGACGCCTGGATTTTCGCTTTGATCTCGGCGCTGTCGAGCGAGCTACCTGCGAGTGCGAGGAGTTCATCCCATCGCTCCGCGCCACTGCCCGCCTTCGATTTTGCGGCGTCGCTACCATGCTTCAGAGCCTCAGCATATTTGCGCTGGAGTATTCGGTTCTCAGACCGAAGCTCCCTGAGACCACTCTCTGCTTTCAGCCGCCTTGCCCGTTCTGCTAACGCTGAGACCAAATCACCAGTCAAGGCACTAGAGGCGAGTCGCTTTCCAACCTTCGCCAATCTGCGGAGTGTCCCGGAGGTGGTAGACGGCATGGATTGAAACTCCAGTGCAGAGCAAATTAGTCAGTTGCCAGAATGATTTTAAGTTCAAGATGCGCCGCTTGATGAAGTCGGCTTCACGGTCGATTGAGAGAATAGGACTTCACTGTGACAAAGACGCGAACCCTCCCTCAGAGTGTGATGACGTAGCCGAAGGACGTCGGCTGCATGCTGTTCATCGGCGTGAGCCGCCGAGTGGGATTAGTTCGGACCGATGAGGTGTGCCGGGCTGTTGACCGAACAAGGCGGCATGCCTTCCCAGGTAGATTTCGGGCCTGCTCGGCAACGTTCCTTTGGAGTGGATCGCTTTAGCTGTTGAGCCGCTTTGTGGCCCCCTACTGCATGGTGCGCGAATCGCCATTAGCTGGGGCCTCACGCGGAGCGTGCACTTATGAAGCGCATGAAACGCCTATTGCGAAATTTGATTGCAAGGTCTGCGCCGGCTGCGGTTGGGCTTCTCGCCCTGGCGGTGTGCGCCAGCTCGCACGGCTTTGCGGAGCCAAGTATTCCCATTGGCGCGGGCGCCTTGAAGTCGCTCGAGACCGGCATCAACGCGTACCGGGATGGTGCGCTCGAAGTTGCCGTCGAGACGCTGAGCGACGCACTCCTGCAGGGAGATCTCCCCGCAACAAAGACTGCCGAAGCGCTTTACTATCGTGGCCTTGCCTATCGCGAACTCGGCAAGCCGGGCCAAGCCATTGCAGACCTGACGAAGGCGATGGCAACCAAAAACGCGTTGTCGAAGGCGGATCTCAAAGTGGCCGCCAGAAACCGCGCGGGCGCCTACCGCGAAGCCGGGCTCGCCAACACCGAAACGCCGGTTCACGCCGGCGAGCAAACGCGCGTCCGGGTGCATGTGCCGCCCAGCCGAGTTCCTGTACCCCGCGCAGTCGATGCCGTTGAGGCGCGCCCCCACTGGGCGACAACGAGCTCCATCGACCCTCCCGCACCTGCCGCGCCGTCTGCGCCGTCTTGGGGCGAGACATCGGTCGAGTTCGCGCCCGCCGTTGCGCAGTAGCGCCGACAACCCGTCAGTCGTTCTCCGGGAAATAGCGCAGCGTGCGCCGGCAGCTCGCCGCCCATTCCTCCTTGGTCATCTGCGTCTGCGGTCCCCACTGGCTCATGCATTCGGCGAGCTCCTTCGGGGTCTCGGGATCGCTCTTCTTGGAGTTCTGCAGGATGACGTCGGCCTCGTTGGGTGCCTTCTCCTGCGGCGCAGGGTCTTGCGCGCAGGCGATCTCGGCGGATGGGCATAGCAGGACGACGCCAAAAGCGAGGGCGGCAACTCTGATGTACATGGCGACCTCCACAATAAGAGGCGAGGGAGCCTCAGCCGCGAGGCGTGCCGGCATGGAGGCTCACGAGGGGCAACAAGGGCTCCGTCGCGAACTCTTGCGCCGGCAATTAACGGTAAGCGAGTGAACGTTCGCGACCTGCTTAACGCCAGGAAGCCGGTCGCCTTCACCAGACCTGTTCCGCGCGGAACACAATCCATGCAGCGTGAGCGATATTGGTGGGCGTTGCGGGACACGCCCGCGGTGACGATGCTCCCAAGGGGAGCCGAAAATGCTGCGCACAATCTCCCTGGCTGGCTACCTGGCTGGTGCGGCGTTGCTGCCCATCGGTCTGGCATCTTTGGTGTTTGCCGGGATGAAAGAGGACCTCGCCAGCTGCACGGCGGCGCAGGGGCGGCCCAGTGCGGAAGCTTGCACGCGCGTCATGAACAGCGGGCGACTTCCCGACGAGCAGCGCTACATCGGCCACTTCAATCGTGGCACCGGCTATCACCACGCCGGGGAGTACGTGCAGGCGTTGGCCGATTTCAACGAGGTGGTGAAGCTGCGCCCGCTATTTGTCAGGGGCTATCAGGCGCGCGCCTTCGTCAAGAATGATTTGGGCGCCTTCGATGGCGCACTCGCCGACGCGGCGCGTGTGATCTGGCTTAGCCCGGGGGACTGGTTCGCCTTTTACTGCCGCGCTCTCATACTGCGCGAGAAGGGCGACTATGACGGCGCGATCGCCGACCTTGATCGCGCCTCGACGCTCGCGCCGCAGGAGAAGCGGGTTGAGCTGATGCACGCGCTCGTTCTGGCCGATGCGGGCGACGTCGATGCCGCGCGGGACATGATCAACAAGGTCATCGCCCAAGGGAGCGACGATTCCTCAGGCTTCTACGCGCGGGCCGCCGTCGCCTTTAAGGAGGGACGGCTCAATGCGGCGAGCGATGACCTCGCCAGAGTGCTGAAGCTTGGCAAGGACGTGGGCCCCGCCCACACGCTGTTGGGGCAGGTGCTCGAGGCGCGCGGCGACACGCGCGGTGCGAGCGAGCACTATCGCCGGGCACTGGCTGAGCCCGACAAGGCGCTCGAGGGGCGCTCCGCCCGCAAGCTGGCGCGGGAACGGCTCGCGGTTCTCGGGCACGATGCCCTGCTTGAACAGCGAGGTGGGCGAGAAGGATGAGCTGGCAACGACCGGCGGGTTTACGTTGACGCCGGGCGCGAGCGCGCATGCTTGAGGTCAATCACTTAGGGAAGATTAGGCGGCACTTGATCAGAAGGTAATGGAACCATGTCGGAGTTTCTCTCAGCCTACCTCGACCTTGCCGGCCCCGCTGTTCTCGCCGGCCTCGCCGTTGGCGCAGTAAGCTATCTGCTGTTCGGCGGCCGCGACATGCGGATCTTGATCACGGCCGGTGGCACCGGCGTCGTTGCCGGCGTGGTGTCGGCAGTCTTGCAGGCCGCGCTGGGGCCGACCCATGGGGGGTACATGCCGACGGTTGCCGCGGTGGCCGCCGGGGCGGTCGCCGGATACGTCATGCGTCCGCGTATCGGTTAGGGCGCGATCGCTCGGACATTTTCGTTTGCGCGCCTCCGGCACGACTCGTTTGCGCGCACGACTCCCTTGCGCGCCTACTCGCCGGTCCGGTGCATTCGAGCGGGCAAGGGGCGATCTCCAAAATCAATCGTCGAGCGGCGCACGACACGTCCGCAATCGTCGACGATCAGGCGCAGGCGCCGGCCTTTGTGAAAGAAGGTGAGGCGGTAACGGCCCGCATCGTCATCGACGCCGTGCTCGCAAACGCTGGTAATCGCATTTGCGCGCATGAGGCTCAGAACCTCTTGCGGCTCCAACCCTAGCCCTGCACCAACGATGGACGCATCTATCTCTACGGCGCCGTCGTCAATCTTGATTGCGGGATTGCCTGGAGAAGGGTGAGGGAGGCGAGCGTTCATTGGCACGGCGTCTCGGAGCTACCTTTTGGGTCGACGGTCCGCTCCCAAAGGGCTTCTACGCAGATATGAATCAGAGCGCGCGGGATCAAGTCACGCCGCAAGTGCGCGGGCCCGCGGGTGTGCCGACAACTCTTGCTGCGTTGCAATATTCGTTGACGGTAATTCTTCAAACGGCGCGTCCGCAACCTTGAACGATCCGCGCGAATACGTAGATCAACTATAGAAATGCGGGCAGGACTTGATCTCCCGCAATGTCGATCAAAGGAGATTGGCAATGTCACTTCTGGAAAGGCTCTCCGCCTATTGGCAGGATTCCCTCAATTTCCTGCTCGGCGCGGGGCTATTCTTCTCACCGTGGCTCTTTGGTTTTGACGCCGAGCAGACGGCTGCGTTCAATGCGTATGTGGTCGGCGCCATCATCGCTGTGATGGCGCTCATGGCGCTGTTCGCCTTCCAGGACTGGGAGGAATGGGTCAGCGGCCTGTTGGGCGCGTGGCTCGTGATCGCGCCGTGGGTGTTAGGTTTCAGCGGGTCGAGCACCGCCATGCTCACACACGTGGTGGTCGGCATCGCGGCGATTGTACTCGCGATCTGGTCGACCAACGAGCATCATGCAGGTCATCTGACGACCTGACGTCGAGCCAGACTTGGCCGGCGATGCTGGATAGGTGGCATGACGAGCACTCATCGCGCTCGTCATGCGGGCCTATTGGCAAGCACGCCGTCAAGAGCTGCGGGAGCGAGCTCTCAGGGAGGGCGTTTAGCGATGATCCAAGAGACGAAGGGAAGGTTCGGCTTCCATCTCATCGGCGATGAAGACAAGCTTCGCCCGCTGCATCTGAACGTTCAGCTCTACGTAAAGTCGAGCGCGCTCAGCCGGTCGGCCGATCTCGCGATCTCGCCGCATCTGGCGACGGACACGGACATCGACCAGTTCGTCGATGACGCGATCGCTTCTCTGCAAGCTATTCGGGTGGACGCGAAGCGTGCGCTGGCAATTGCATACGCCGGCTGACGCGTTCCGATTTCACGCCTGGGTTCCCTCGGACGATCGGACGCGCTCGATGCTTTGCGCGCCTTCGGCACGACCGCTACTTGAACAGCGACGTCAGCGAGAACGATGAGCCGACAACGACGGGCGGGTTTTCGGCGACTTGCGGATGCGGCTCGTCGATATAGACGTTGACGCCGGTGGCGCGCCCGTCCTTGATCAGTCCAGCGACATAGGCCCAGCCCTTCGGCTCCAGGCCGAGGCAGGCCTCGGACATCTCGCCCTTCAAGCGCACGTGGATGGCAATGTTGCCGCGCGCCAGGATGGCCTTGGTCTGCGCCTTGCTGAACCGCTCCTTGTTCCACAGCTTGCGCAGCCAGATGCCGGCGACGTTGCGTTTGGTTTTCGGTCCCCAGCTGACGCGCCGCTCCGCCTCGGCTGAGAAGGAATATTCTCCAGGCGGCAGCGGACCGATGGCCCTGGCCGCGAAGCAATCGGGATCGGGGTTGTTGCGGCACACGTCGCGGCCGGAGATCGCCCAGGCGATCGTCTTGCCGTTCGCCTGCGGGTGGTCGGCGACGACGAACAGACGGCCGGTCTTGATCGTGTAGCCGAGGCGGAAGCTGCCGGGCGAGGCGGGCACCGCGTGCACCACGTCCTCGAACGGATTGCAGATCTCGCCGCCGGTCAGCTTGCGCTTGAAGCCATTGAGGCTGATGGTGACGAAATCGACATTGGGCGCGCAGTCCCACTGCGGGAGAACCTGCTTGTTGGCGAGCGCGACGGCCGGCGCGGGCGGTGGCTCAGGCGCCGGTTCGGGCGCGACTTTGGGCGCCGCCGCGACCTTCGGCTTCTTCGACTTTTTCTCGACTGACAGCGTCGTCTCCCAAGGCGAGGGCGCGGCTGGCGGCTGGCTCCGGACCTGCTCGCAGTCTTTCGACAGCTTGGGGGGCTGGATCTGCTTGACGGCGAGCTGGCGTGCAACAACGCTGCTGGCGCCCTGGGCGATGTAGGCTTGGATGAGCGCGTGCTGCACGTCGAGCTGCTCTTGCGACAGCTCGAAGATGCAGTCCTCGTAAATCTGGTCGCCGACCTGGCTGAAGATGTCGGCGATCTGCGCCGCCGCCGCTGACGGCGCCTTGTCGATGCTGCCCGTCTGCTGTGCCAGGGTAGGGTGCGCAGGCAGCAGCAAGAGGCCCGCTACCGAAGCGAGCACCGTACTGCGAATTCCATCCAAAGGCGCTCTTTCAGGCACGCGATGCCCCTAACCCCGGTTCACGCTACCCGCTGCGGGCATTGGTACCGCAGGAGTCGGGGCAAGAGAAAGGCCAGCGCCCCAATTCGCTTGCCCCCCAATGGATGCGGGCGCCGCAAACAGGCAGGAACCGCAAGATCGAGGCTGCAACAGTCGCATTCCGTTGGTAGATAGCGGGCTGACCAGCCACCCCGCGCACGGAGCCCACCCCATGCCTGAACCTAAAGACGTCAATGAAGCCCTCGACCGCCTGGCGCGGGAGAACGCCGAGCTGAACGGCCTGGTGCTGGCCACGGGCGTCATTCTCACCCAGCTGCTGCAGGCGATGACCCTGCGGGAGCTCAACCCGCAGGCGGCGGCGACCCGGATCGTGACCAGCGCACAGAAGGCCATCGAGGGTTTCAAGCCGGCGGGGGCCGGGCCGCTGGATGCCGTCATGAAGGCGCGCGCACTGGAGGCGGTGAAGCAGTACGAGGACCAGCTCCGCTCCGTCCTGCCGACCTGAATCGAGGACGCGTGACCCGAGGCCGACATCGCGGCCCGCCGCTGTCAGGGCGAGAAAATATCCGAGATCAAGTCGCCAAGGGTTGAGGCCCCGGAGTATTGGCTCTGAGGCGCTTGCGCGCGCCTGTCCTGTTGTCGGATTGCGGCGAGCTCGTCGTCGTAGCGAGGCGTCTCGAAACGTACTCTCCGACCGAAGAGAGCGGCACCGACGGGGCTATCTAGCCCGTAGAAGTCGCCATAGGTCAGCAGCTTCCCATTCTCGTCGACGCTCGCGGTGAAATACGTGATGTGCACGGGGATGTGCTTGTCGAGCGCGACCTCGCCGCCGCTGCCCCACATCGCGCCCACCTTCGCCGCCGACCAGCCCTTGTCCTCGGCGAGAAGGATCTCGGCGAGGCGGCGCGGCTCGTGCACCCGCATGCAACCGTGGCTCAACGCGCGGAACGACTTGCCGAACAAATTCCGCTCTGGCGTGTCGTGCATGTAGACGTCGTGCGAGTTGGGGAACATGAACTTGACGTCGCCCAGCACGTTTTTCGGTCCCGGGCGGCTGCTGGAAGCTGTAGCGGCGGATGTCGACGTTGGCCCAATCGACGGAGTTGGCGTCGATCTGGCGGCCGCCCACAAAGGCACGCAGGTCGTAGGCATCGAGCACGGCCTGGGCGGAATAGCCGCCGCCGAAAATGCCGAAGAGGCCGCCGCCGGAGCTCTTGCGCAGGAGCGGCGCCAACTCCTTCGTCTTGATGCCGTCGGGCACGCCCCAGCTAGGACGGAACACGATGGTCTTCATGTCGGCGGAGAAAATCGGTGTCGGCCACGAGGGCTGGCCGACGATGATCTCGTCGGTATGGATGACCTTGCCGTTCCTGACGATGCGGGTGAGGAACTCCGGCACGTTGTCCCACACGTAGAAGGGACCGAGATCGGCGGGCACCCAACGCCAGCGCTCCATGTTGATGAGGATGCGGTCGATCTTGGAGCCGACTTTCTCGTTTCCAAGCGTCGGCTGACCATAGAGATCCTCGCGCGCGCTTTCGATCTTGACGTCAGGATCCCAACTCTTGGCACGCTGCAGCTGAGGAACGGCGCTCTGCAGCTTTGCACCGTAGATAATCTCCCTTTCCTTGGCGTCCGCCCGCAGCTCCTCTTCCTTCCCCTTCGCGGTGCGCAGCTTCAAGAGCAGCTGGCGCAGTCTCTCGAACTGCTCGTGCTTTGGGTGCAGCGCGCGCAAGTAGGCATCGGGCGCCTCCGTGGCGGCAAGGCCGGCGAGAACCAGCGCGGGTGGATGAATAGGTGGCGTGTGGTTCAGCAGCTTTGAGATGCGCGACGGATCACGGATGCGTCCGCCCCGCGCATAGCGTGCATACTTGAGGACTGCGAGAGTGAGCTTGATCTCGGTTGCGGCCGCAGCCTCGAGCGACACTTCTCCCGCGGTCAGCTCCGGGAGGGTGAAATCGCTGCTGCGCAACCCCCAGTCATCGGCCCTGCGGACCTCTTGGATGACAGCGCTGCCCTTGTCCGAAAGCCCGCTCTCGGTAACCCAGATCAGCGGCCCCGTCCGTTCGTTATAGAACGTGGTCATTGCCGCTAGATCATCGGGATTGTCCCGTGCGCCGGGCTTTTTCGGCAGCATCTTGCGCACGATGATGAGAGTTGGGCTTGGTGGCGCCGCCTCATGGGCCGATGGTCCAGATCGGCCGCCCGTGACCAGATCGGGCCCCCCGGAGGTGCCGTGCAGAAAGAACCAAACCCCGGCAAACAGTATGCTGACGGTCGCCGCAGCCAGAAACCGATACGCGCGTTTTGACAGCCCAGATCGCACAGATCCCCCCGGACCCCAGCACGACCTCGTGGTGCCACTCAGCCGGCCAAGCTAGATGCGCTGTAGAGGGCAGCCAAACAGATGTTAATGGTGCTGATGTGGCGATCTTGCCCCGGCGTTGGCCGCTCCTTGGCTCGTTGCCCCCTGCCGGGAGGGCTTTACCGGCCTTTGCCCGGCGGCCGTGGCCTTCAAGCGACTGGGTTGCCCGGCCGGTCAGGCGTTCGACTGATCAGGGCGGTCTTTGCGGTTTTGTGCATTCGCCACCACCGGCGGGGCGCTTGGCTACGGTTGAGTCTCGCCCCGCTGCTCGGCTTTGATCTCGGCGAATTTGGCGCGCGCCTTCTCGAATTTGCTGTTGAACAGCCACATCGCGTCGAGAATTTCGCGGAACGTTGCGGATTTCTTCGCCCGGTCCGTTTTGCCGAAAGTGAACATGCTGTTGTTGCGCAGGTAACCCATGATCTTCGCGTCGGAGATGCGATAGCTCTCGAAGTTGCCCGAATTGAGCGCCGTGCGCGTCGGGCTCGGGATGATCTGGATGAGCTGGAAGAACTTCATCTGATCGATCTCATCGGGCAGCACCCGCATGATCTCGGGGAGCTGCGCGAAGAGTTCGGCGTGCGCGTTCATCAGGCCGTTGCGCACCGCGGTCCAGTGATTGTAGCGCTGATCGCCCTTGCCGACGCGTGCCTCCTCCTTTTCATCGCGGTTGGCCACCGCGGGATCGAGTGCCGCTACCTTCGGCTTGATCGCCGCCCACTTCCTGCGACCGTTGCGGTCTTCTGAAGTGCCCGTCTGCAGGCTGCCCTTGTAGGTGTTGGACCGCGCGTTGCCGATGTTCTGGTTGCCATTTGTCTCGGCGAAGAAAATTCCGAGGCTGATGCGGCCTGCCGTCTCGGCGGTTGCGGCATCGAGGTCCTGGGCGCGCGCGATAGCCGTGCCGAGGTCGACGACGTCTTTGAAGGGCGTATCAGAGGCCTGCGCATTGGAGGGCGGCGCCTGCATAAATTTAAAGAGCGCGGCGTACTCCTCGATGAGCGGCTCGATCTCGGCATCGAAGTAGGCGGGCGGAACGCCGAACTTGTTGGCCCGGCCGATGCGCGACGGCAGCGCGTCGGTGAGGTCCTTGTAGGTGCTCATCACCTTGATGCGGGCGAGGTAGACCGCCTGCCCCGGCAGGTTCGGTAGCTTTTGCTTCGCATCGATCTGCGCGCGCCGCTGCGCAAGGATCGACTTGAAGTCGGCGAGGGCCTTGTCGTACGCCTCGATCGCATCCGACTGCGCTTGCGTGAGTGCGGCCGGCTGAGCTCTTGCGGGGCCAATGAAGCTGAGATCGCCGATGTGCGCTACGACAGCGACAACCGCCGCAGGGATCAATCTCAAAATCGACGGCAACAAGATGCATCGAGCGTTCTCGCCAGACTGAGACGACGGTGCGGCCATGGCGGTTACAATGCCTCGGTTTTCATGACGATGACCCTAGGGAGAAGCTTAGGGTCATCTGCGGAACATCTGATCAGCGCCCAAGATTGTCAGCTCCGAGCCAACATCGGAAGTCCATGACAATTTTCGCTCGATGTGAGCGGACGACTAGGTTCGGGCGCGCTGCGCGATGTCCGCAAGATACTGATGGACGAATGCAATCGCCATGCTTCCCTCGCCTACGGCGGAGGCTACCCGTTTGACAGGGCTCAAGCGTACGTCGCCACAAGCAAAAACACCGGGCACACTCGTCTCAAGCAAATACGGGTCGCGGCTATGCGACCAGCTGCCGGCCTTCTTGAGGTCGTCACCCGTCAGAACGTACCCACGCTTGTCACGGACGATGCTGGCCGGCAGCCACTCAGTTTCCGCGTCTGCTCCGATGAAAATGAAAAGGCCCCCGCACTCGTGCCGTTGCACCACATTGTTTGCGATGTCGCGGATGTCGATCGCGGTCAGGTTCTTGCCGCCATCCACCGCCACGACTTCCGCGTGGGGTAGAACCACGATGTTAGATTTGCCGCGGAGCTGGTCGATCAGATAGTGCGACATGCTCTTTTCTAGGTTGTCGCCGCGGACGACGATTGTCACCTTGCGGGCGTGATTGGCAAAGTGCAGTGCCGCCTGGCCGGCTGAGTTTCCGGCGCCGACGAGGTGAATGTCTTGCCCATGCGTGCCGCTTGCTTCGCTGCGCGCAGCTCCATAGTAGACGCCTCTGCCGATAAGCCGGTCGAGGCCGTCGATTGCGAGCCGACGCCAGCTGACGCCAGTGGCGAGAATGAGTGTTCTTGCCCGCAGCACTTCGTTCCCGTCGAGGAAGATCTCCCGCGTAACCGGATCGATACGGCTGACGGAACGCGTAACGAGGATTTCAGCGCCAAGACGTTTCGCTTGCTGGAGGGCCCGGCTTGCAAGCTCGTCGCCGGAGACCCCACTGGGAAATCCGAGATAGTTTTCTATGCGTGAGGACGTGCCCGCCTGCCCGCCGGGTGCCTCGCGCTCAATGATGATCGTGCGCAGCCCTTCAGAGGCGCCATAGACTGCCGCCGCGAGGCCCGCGGGTCCCCCGCCGATGATCGCCACATCGTATTCGGCCGAGCTCGGGCTCGTCTGGAGGCCGAGTCGATTTGCAAGGTCGCGCACCTGCGGCCGCACCACGACTTGTCCGTCCGCGAGGAGCGCGGGCCCGTCGCCGTCCTGCGGGCGCTGTCCCGGCCAAAGCGCTGCCAATTCCGGCGCGTCGGGCGTCACCCAATTGAAGGAAATCTGGTTGCGGGCGAGGAACCGTCGCAGGTTGGCGCAATCGGTGTCCCAGCGTTGGCCGACCAATATCACGCGCGGTTTGCGCGGTTCGTCGGCAATGCTCTGGAGCCCTCCGATGCGTTCGCGCGCAAGTGCGCTGACCTTCAAGGAGATCTCTTTGGATACCGCAGCGGTCGCGTAATACTCCTGAATATCGACCCGCATCACCCGTGACTGTTCCGCGGCGCGATAACCACCCGGGAAGGGTGTACCAAGCGCAATGGGCACCTCGCCGAAAATCGTGCCGGGCGCGCGCCAGCCGAGCGTTCGCTCGACCCCGTCGATAGTCTTGACGACCTCGATCTTGCCGCTCAGAACGGCGAAAAGGGCGCGCTCTCCGCCTTCGGGAACTGCGAACTCTCCAGGCCGAGCCGCAGATCGGCCGAAGTGCGAGCAAGCCGTTCCAGCTCTGCCTTTGGAAGCGTTGAGAACAACGGTACCGCGGCCACGTCCTCAACGGTGAGCATCGCTCGGCAGACCCCATTAGCGTTGCCCACCTTTTAGTGGAGCCGCCCGACCGCGACCAGGAATTTTACCGTCGGTTCTCGCACGTCTTCTAAGGGGCGGGGATCGTTTTCAAGGTCGACGCGACATTTCCAGGTCGCGCCTTCCAACCCGTGAGACGCATGTCACTGACAGTTCATACTGCATGAATTTTGACGTCCATCTGTCACAATTAATGTGACGCAAACAGACGTTGCCGCCGTTGGAACTATGACTTCTTCCGTACGGTTTCGTGGTCACCAAGCCGGAGGACGGAAAATGACAACTGATACGGACCCCCGCACGCCAGATGTTGTTCGCAACGTCGCGCGCAGTAAGGCATCGGTTTTGCCGCTGATTATTCTGCTGGTCTTGACGACAGCCGTCGCATGGGTGGCCTACAAGGCCTGGCCGGCCCTGCAGGAAGTCTTGAACGCTCCCGCGGTGACGACCCCTGAACAGGCGCCACAGCCCGCGACCAAATCCGTGACCCCATAGTGCATGCGGAATCGATCGCGCGGGGAATGGAAAGCAGGCGCTGAGCTTGTCACACTCGAGTGCGCCGCGGTCGTAGAAACGTAGCCTTGCTACCTAGACGCGGCGGCGTTAGCCTGCGTTAACCAACGATGAGTTGTGCGATGCGTTCGGCCGACGACGAAACACTGGCTCTGTCCACGGCGCGGAACATCGCCGCGTCCCCCGAAGACGAGATTATGCGCACGGTTGCGCGGCTGCGCCGGTCAAAGCGGCTGTTCATTACCGTTCACGGATTAAACAAGCTGCTAGCGGTCCCCGAGCACAGGGGATTGGCGATCCAGGCGCTCAAGCGCATGGGCTTGGATCACGCCGGCTAGTCGCTCACCAACGGTCAGCGCTTAGAAATCTTCATCCTGCGAATTTCCCTGAGGCTATCGGTGGCTTCTTCCGTCGCCTCTATGGACTGCGCGATTTCAGCCTCCAGGGCGTTTGTTGACGCTGAGGGGCCGATGTGGCGATAGATGATCATCAGCCGCCTTAGTGTCGCAAGCCGATAGGCAAGTCGATCGGCCCGGCTGGCGTGCGCGGACTCTGCAGCAATCGATGTGTTTAGGTCATTTGAGCCGCGGGGAACTGGAGATGTGCCGGCCTGTTGCAAAAGGAACGCTTGGAACTCGACCAGCGTCGCCGCGACGATCTGCTGTAGCGAAGGCTGATCATTGTCCCCGGTCAGCAGGGCCCAGCAGTACCGGGAGGCAACGGTGTGCATCGGATCGGTATAGAACACCGCCAACAACTTTGGGTCAGCCTGTTCAGTCTTAGTGCCATCAACAAAGCCAAACTCGGCAATCGTCGCTTGCGCATGACGTTGAAGGGCGTGTACGGCTGACTGACGCTTCGCCAAATAAGGTTTCAATCGCAACGACGTGGCGGGCACGTTGTCGATGTCAGCTTGCAGCTGTCGCAGCGCCTCGAACAGCCGAGTATGTGCGCTTTCGGACGCCGCCATCTCGCCGCTCTTATCAGCGTCGGCGTCCGCCCACTGGAATTGATCTGGCATGCAGAAAAAATTGGCGCGCCAACTGGAGGCGCGCCGCAACATGAATTGGTCAGTCTGCAACTGACATTATTTCCGCCCCGTGAAGGTTTGATGTCAGATTTGACGAACATGCTAACCCGTTGGATTGGCGCCAAGACGCTAAATCAATACACTTCCGGCACGTACCTCTCGCGGGGGATGGGGTTGCGCTGGTAGTCGGGATGGTGAGTCCGCTCCGGGAGCACGATCGGCGGACGGGCGACTTCATTGTAGGGAATCTGGTGAAGCAGATGATTGATACAGTTTAGCCGCGCCTTCTTCTTATCGACCGCCTCTACCACCCACCATGGCGCCTCGGGAATGTTGGTTCCCTGGAGCATGGCTTCCTTGGCCTGGGTGTAGGCTTCCCACCGCACGCGTGACTGCAAATCCATCGGACTGAGCTTCCACTGCTTCAGCGGATCGTGAATGCGCATCGTGAAGCGGAAGTGCTGCTCCTCATCGGTGATCGAGAACCAGTACTTGATCAGCACAATTCCCGAACGCACCAGCATGCGCTCGAACTCCGGCACGGTGCGCAGAAATTCCTCGCATTCCTCTGCGGTGCAAAAGCCCATGACGCGCTCCACGCCGGCGCGATTGTACCAGGAGCGGTCGAAGAGGACGATCTCGCCTGCCGCCGGCAGGTGGCTGACGTAGCGCTGGAAGTACCATTGCGTGCGTTCGCGCTCGCTCGGTGCGGGCAACGCCGCGACCCGGCAGACGCGCGGGTTGAGACGCTGGGTGATGCGCTTGATGACGCCACCCTTGCCGGCTGCATCGCGGCCTTCAAAGATCACGACGACTTTCAGCTTTTGCGCAACCACCCAGTCCTGCAACTTGACGAGTTCGCCCTGAAGCCTGAACAGCTCTTTGAAGTAGAGCTTCCGATCCATCCCGTCCGGCTCGGGCCGATCGGACATTCCGTCGAGCAGCTTGTCGAGACGCTCATCATCGAGCTCCATCTCCAGCTCCTCATCGAAGCTGTCGACGAGATCGGCGCGAACACGCATGTTAAGATCTTTGGCCCGTGTATCGGTACTCACCACATCTCTCCTGCGTCGAAGTCCAAGTCTTCCCCGCCGCTGCAAGCGCGCGAGACCGGGCGCCGCTGATCTAGTGGCGCTCGCCTGACATGCGGTCGAGGAGCGCCGTGAGCGGCCGCGAGAACGCGACAACCGCCACCGTCAGCACGATGACCGCACCAGCGACGATGCTAAAGTAGCCCATCTTGACGCTCAGGGGAGCGTCCGCCTCGGAAATCAGGTTCATGCCCAGGAACCCGGTGGCGATCGTGCCGATCAGGCCGGCGATCGTCACGGCCGTGAGCCGGTGGATCGTGCCGCTCTGCCGGCGCAGGACGTCGCTGTCGAGATACTGCACCATGTCGAAGATCTCGTTGCGGAGCTCCTTGTAGAGGTCGTCATTGCCCAGGTGCATGCGCTGCATCCGGAAAAGGTCACGTGTCTGCGCCTGATCCGACACTTCGGTGAACCAGTAGCGCTGCGTGAAGTGCATGAACGCTTCCTGCAGGTGATACGTGTCGCGCCGGAACGAGGCGGCCGACTGGGCGCTCCTGACCTGCAATTGCTTGATTGCGGCGACGAGACGATCGGACAGCATCAACAATGCCGCTTTGTGGAAATGGCTGATGAGGAACAGCAGGAAATACTGATGGCGGAATTGGCCAAGCAGTCCGCGCTCGTTGTCCTCGAGGCGCGGCGAGGCTCCATCCGCCACGACCGTGAAGGCATGGCCTGACAGCAGGAAGCGCGTGTTGACGCCCGACGCCTCCGAGCCCTCGTGATAGTAGCGGTCGTAGCAGTTGCGCCCCTCGAAATCGCGCAGAAAGCGCTCCGCAAATGGAGCATCGCCGTTCGGGCTCGCGCCGGTGGCGAAGGCGAGGCGCATATAGTCGGTGCGCTGCACATCCCACATCCGGTCAAGGGTGAGATAGGTCATTACCGGCATGCGGTAGTATTCGATCTGCCGGAAGCTCAACGGGCTCTTGCTGCCAGAGTTCTCTGCCACTAAGGGCTTTAGCAGAAATTCCCAATGCGCAGCGAAGCAGGGGGTTCGCTGATGCCCGACGAACGACAGGTAGCGCTCGCGCTTCTCATAGTCGGAGGTGGCGAGCTCGCGGCCGTCCTTGTCGAGCCAATCGACGCGCACAGGGCAGTGCAGGGGCTCACCGGTTTCCGTCCAGCCGGGCGGATAGGCCCGCCCGAAGCGATACATGATCTCGTGCACGACACTGAGAGGCAGGTCCGAAGCCCAAAACTCGAAGGCGAGGATCACGGCATCGACGTCGTGGAAGAAGTGCAGGTCGGCATGGGCGACCTGACAGGTCACAGGCTCGGCGCCTTCGGCAAGCACTATGCGTACGGCCGCGATGTCGGTGCGCCGGTAGACACGCAAGGGTGCGTCGCCGTTGCCAAGGTCGCGCACCGGCCCCGCGGCATCGCCGTAGAGAAAGCGCTGCACGTGCGGGAGGAAGCTCACGAACTCCCGATAGTGCCGTTCTTGGAACGCGTCGCCCTTGATGCCGAACTCGTCATCAACCAAAGCCCAGTTCCCGCCGCCGAGACGCTCGAACAGGGCGTCGGCGCTTTCGCGCCGGCGGCCGGGCGCCGCGGCAATGAGCTGGATTGGCCACAGCACAATCTGGCGGAAATGGCGAACGACCCGCGCCTGAGCCTCGCCGCCTTCTAGCCGCGCATGTGCGACCGCGGCCGACACGCTTGCATCGTTAGGCATGCCTCCCCCTCCGCGACGGGCAGCCGCGGTTAGTCAGCCCGAGGTGCCAAGCCTATTGATGTCACATGACAGTTTTCCGACAGCCTTGCACATGGGCGCCCGCTTCTGCCTGGGTCGGGAGCGGACTTCGGCGTGGGACCTGCTTCCAACACCCGACTTCAGCGGGCGGCGCCCTTCTTGGCGTTGCGCTCTTTCTTGGCGATCTTGGCTTCGCGCTTCTTGGCATTCTCTGCCTTGCGCTGCTTGGCCTGGATGCTCTTGCGGCGCTGGTCCGACATCGTGGGCATGAAAACGTCCTCCGTTGGGTGCCTGTAAATTCGATCCGGCTGCATACTAGAGGTCGAGCGCGACACGCAAGCCACTCGACGACGCACAGCGCGGCGTTAGGCGAGGCAGCGGACGATATCGTCCATGCTGGAGAACATCTCGTCAGGCGCGCACGCCTGCAACGCCTCCGGGCTGGCATAGCCCCAGGAGACGGCGCCGAACGCGATGCCGGCTTTGCGCGCGGCTTCGAGGTCGCGGATTTCATCGCCGATGCAGAGCGCTTGCGCAGGGGCCACGCCGGCCATTTTCAGCACCCGCCTGAACTTGCCGGCCTTGCCGAACATCGAAGCGCCGCAGGCATAATGGGCGATAGCCTGGGCGTTGCTCGGGCCGAGCGCGCGGCGGACATTGTCCTCGCTGTCGGAAGAGACCATCGCCGTCGCGATGCCCTTCACCGCGAGCGTCTGCAGCAGGCGATCGACACCGGGAAAGAGCGGGATGTCGTCGAGGTGCGCCGCCTTCAGGCGCCGCATGTGGCGGGCGATCAACGGCAGCTTCCACAGCGGAACGTACTGTCGTTGGAGGATTTCGCGCGAGCCGGCGCGGCGCAGTAACTCAATGTCATCTGCGGCGATGGGGCGGAAGCCGAACCTGTCGGCGACGGCGTTCACGTTGTTGAGGAACCACGGGAAGCTGTCGGCGAGCGTTCCGTCGAGATCGAAGATGACGAGCGAGTAGCGCATGACGTGATGTGCGGCAGCCTCACAGGTGCGGTCCAGTGTTGCTCTCCTCCGGTGCGCCTACTCCGCAATCCGCACCTCGAAGGTGCGGCTCGCCGTCTCGCCGGATGCCAGCTTGGCCGCGACTGAAAAGCGATCGGTGCCTTGCTGGCCTGCGCGCGCCGTATAGTAGACGCCTGTGCCTTGCGTCTTCTGGCCGATGCATGTGCCCTGCGCCGAATACTGGATCGTCGTTTCCTGGCCCGGCACGAACGAGACATCGCCCTTAGCCGGCGCCTCGGTGATCGTGATCTGCGGCGCCGCGACCGGCTCGCACTGTTTCCCGAAGCCGGCGAAGACGAAAACGCGCGCGCGCCGGCCGGGAACGACCGGCGTCGAGCGTGTAGCCGCATCGGCGGTGGGGGCAGGGGGATCGCCGGGCAGCGGGGCAGCTCCGTCTTGCGTGCCGATGCCCGAGCACCCGGCAACGCCGGCCAGCGCCAACGCGAGGACAATGGCGGGAACGGCGCGCGCTTGGGGTGGGAGGGTCCGCGTTCGTGGAAGTGGCCGGTGCAGGCTCATGCGTTCTTGTCGCTCGGTGTGGCCGAAGGTGCCGTGTCTACTCGGCGGCTCAACGCTTGCCCTTAGCACGGGAATCAAGCGGCGACGACGAGCGCGGTAGCGATTGCTACGGCGAGAACACACAACATCACGACGATGGCACGGGACCTGATGACGCGCCACCGCCGACCTGCCTCGATCTTGTCGAGCAGGGCGTCCTGCTCACTTTCGCTCATGCCTCGCCACCGTCGAAGCGTTGGAAATGTTCGCGAGAGTTGTTCCATGCGTGCTTAGTCTAATTGAGTCGCTGGGCCCTCGGAACGTTGGCGTTGTGGCGTCCTCGCGCGCCGGGTTGGAACGCCTGCCGGGCGCTCCACGTTTCTTCTGCAGCAACAGAGCCTCGGCATCGGCGAGAGCCGCGTGCTGTTGGATGATGACCAGATTGGGAAGGTGAAGGACGACCGCATCGTCTTGAAGTTCACCGAGGCCGAGGCGAAGAACCTTCCGCCCGTCGACACCGAGGGCGCCGCGCCGAAGTAAACGCGTCGGCGATGCACATCGCGATGAACACGAGGCCGTCCGCGCCGCGGACGGCCTCTTTGCTTGCGTGCCTCGATACGCTTCCGGCGCTAGGCTATCGGCCGCTCGCCCATGCGGATAGCCGCCTTGAAAGGACGATGCGCGCAAGCCCCGAGGCCAAGAAGCTGACGCCGAGCAAGATGCCGAGCGTAACGAGCGACATGGCCTGCAACTCGGCTGCCAGCAACACGCCGACGACAATGGCGACAATGCCCGACAGCAACATCCATCCCCATCCGTCGACCGGCCGCAATTCAAATGCGAGCGCGAGCTGCGCGGCGCCGTCAATGACGAATACGGCGGCCAACAAAAGCGTGAGCAGCACCATGCTGACGTCGGGATGGCGCAGGAGGTAGACGCCCAACGCCAGCTTCAAGAGGCCGATCAACAGCGTGCCGAAGAACGGCCCCGTGCCCTCCAGAGTGAACGCGTCGGCGATCGTCACGCCCCCCGCCAGGATGAGCAGCCATCCTGCCATCAGAGCAATGGCCAATGTCGCTCCGAAGGGGAACAGCAGCGCCAGCCCGCCGATGACAGCCATGGCGACGCCGCCCCAAAATAGCTGATCGTTTTTCTTGGCCAGTCGGTCGAAGATCATTTGTCCGGGGCGTAAGTTTTGAGTCGCTTGTGCCATGGCGTTTCTCCTTGAGCAGCCTCATTGGCCGAGCCACTTCAGCGCCGACAAGCTCGGCATGAAAATCTATTTACCGCAGCGAACCGGCGCATCGTCATGCCGGACCGCGTGCAACAACGGACCATACTCAAACGCCCTACAGATACTCCAGAAAGGGGCGAGCCGATACGACCGAACAGCGGCTCCTGACAGGAGAATTGCGGCGTTGCCGGTCACTATCGGCGGCCTGCCTGCGCCCTTTGGCGTGCCTGCCCAGGCGTGCTCGGGGTCAAGCAGGCCGTAAGGGATTTTTGCTATGGGGAGCCGACCATTGCGGAGAGAGAGACACATGCGCGCGCTAGCCAGCCTCGCCATTGCGGCATTTGCAGTTTACGGCGTCGCCCCAGCCGGCGCCGTGACGACAGACCCCGCCGCGCACACGGTCGAAGGCGTGCGCAACGCGCGCTATTGCGAAATCATCCCGGTGGTGCGCGTCCGCTTCCATCTGGTGGCGACGGTCTACAACACGCTCGGCCTCAACGATTGCCCGGCGGCGATCTGGGACAAGATCACCGAGGCGGAGATGAAAAAGCACTTCGGCGCCGTCAAGGTGCTGCTCAACGGGCCGCGTCATTTCATGATGGATAAGATCGTGGCGGGCGGCAGCACGGCGACGGGTGAGAAGATCGAGGTGGGCGGGCTCGCGCTGACCGAGCGGGCGTCGATCGACCTCGATCTGTTCGGCATGCGCTCAGAGCCTTATCGCGAGCGCACCATCGAGCGCGACACCCGCTACGTGTTCGATGCGGGCAAGCCGGTGTTCGTGCTCGTCAGCCCGGATGGCACGCGCTACGCCATGCAGGCCTACGCGCAAATGGTCGACAAGAGCTTGTCGTACGACGCCCTGCCGGGCTTGGGCGCGCGCCTGAAGCTGCCGACGGGCTGGCGCTACGAGAGCATGGTGCCGGCGTCCGACCTGGTGCTCGGCGCGCACGGCGCCGCGATCATCGTGCAGGACGATCTCGACAACACCTATCAGAAGATCGACTGAGGGGGTTCGCCTCGCGCTGCCGGCGAACGGTCGGGTGTTTTTCGGGGTTCAGGGGAAGGCGCGCGTTGAGGTGAGCGGGGCTGCCGGCCGTGTTATGGCTGGTGCCACGATCAACAATGCGGGGCGGTCGGATGATCGAAGGCTCTTGTCATTGCGGCGCAGTCCGCTGGAGTTTTGACGGAACGCCCGAGGCGGCCACGGCCTGCAATTGCACCGTCTGCCGACGCTACGGGGTGCTCTGGGCCTACGACTACGAAGGCGAGCGCATCCGCGTATCCGGTCCTGCTCGGGTCTATGTCCGCGGCCGGGCGCTTGGCTTTCATTTTTGCGCCGACTGCGGCTGCGTCGCCTATTGGCGCGCGCTCACCCCCCGTGAGGACGGCCGCCGCCGCATCGCCGTCAATCTGCGGCTCGCCGAACCGGAGGCGGTGGGTGCCATTGTCGTCGAGCACTTCGACGGGCTCGTCAGCTTCGATGACCTGGGCCAAGACGGGCGCTGCGTCGCCGACATGTGGTTTTAGGGCGCGGAACACCCTTCGAACCCCGGCGTTTACAAGGCAAGACTTCGCGCGGCGCGGGCTGCGGGCAGCGCGTCGACGCTTTACCTGAGGAGTGATGCCATGAAATGGAAATGCGCTATCGCCGGCGCAGCGGTGGTTATGGCGTTGGCGCCCTCCATGGCGCTGGCCGATTCCGTCAGCTCGATTGAGAACGCGCGCGCCAAAGAGCGCCAGGGCCGCTACCTGAACGCGCAGGATAGAGAGCAGCTGCGCCGTTGGGGCGGCAACGACAATTACGGCCGGTACTACAGCTATGGCCCGTATGTATATGGCGGCGGCTACTACGCCGACTACGACTACGGGCCGCGCGTTCGCTTTTACGCCTATCCCTACTGACGCGCGGCGATAGTCAGCGCTGGTACTCGGCGTCGCTGATCTTCTCCAGCCAATCGACCGACTTGCCGTCGAGCGTTTCCTGAATGGCGATGTGCGTCATGGCGCGGGTCGCCGTCGCCCCGTGCCAGTGCTTCTCGCCGCCTGGCGCATTGCTCCGTTACCGGATTTCGGGCAGGTTGCGCGAGCCGGCGGGGACACTCGAATTTACGAGCAGTGCAACACGCGTATGAGGATTCCTATGATTGGCAATCGTATGTGCGCCTTGGCTCTGGCGACCGCTTCCGCAATCATCTGTTCCGCTCCGCCTGCAAGTGCCGCCAAGTTCGATGGAACCTGGAGCATGACGGCGGTGACGACCCGCGGCCATTGCGGAACCATCCCGATCGGCATGGGGATAGCCGGCGGGCGAATTTATTCGACCGGCGGATCGTTCGCCTTTTACTCGATCAGTCTGGGCGGCCGCGTGTCCAACTCGGGGAGTGTCTCGCTGAAAGCCGTGGCCGGCCCGCGCGTCGCCCATGGGACCGGACGGTTCAGCCGGGTCCGCGGCAGCGGAACATGGAGAGGTAAGGGGCCCTCGGGTCTGTGCTCGGGCGTCTGGAGCGCCACGCGCTCGTAACGGCCAGCCTTTTCCGGCTTTGGCTGGCGCGCGGCGAAAGCGCTGGCTAGTTGGAGGCGATAGGCAGGACGCCAAAACTGCGGTTGAATGCATCCGCGGCCGGGCGTGCAGCGGATTTCGCTGCCAAGCGCCTGAGCCGGTACTTTACCCGTCCGCCCCCGCGAAGAACTGGCGTCTCAGCCTCTGATGCTTGTGCCTCGGCAAGATCGAGCTGGGCAGCCAGGACACCGTAGGAGCCCACCGGCTCCTTCAATACAACCACTTTTGCAACGGGCATCGGCGGGATCGCCCGCGCCACCTCGAGATGCCTCTGCTCAATGCGCGAGGGCACGCGCGGGTTCTTGTCCAACACGTAGGGCAGACCGAGAACGATCGCCTTGGTGGTGACAACCGACGAGAGCTTCAAGCCGAGCAAGCTGAGGCCAGCCATCGCAAGGAAATAGACGACAACTCCCGCACTCAGACTAACGGGCACTCTTGGCATGGGTAAGTAAGCCTCCGGGGGGAGGTCGAGTTCCACACCTTACCCTGCGCCATGTTGAACGTGCAGTCCCCCGATTGGGGGAAGGGGGCTGAAAGCGGTGGCGGGCCCGCACGTCGCCCGTGGGACGGACGCTTCAGCCGCTGGAGCACATTTTCCTGCCGGTGCCATCTATCGCTGCCTCGGGCGGGAGCAGCGGCGCCCCTGTTGCGGCGCCGGCTGCGGCGGTAGCAACCCTGCCGCTTGCGCCTCGGCCAGCAACGACTTGAGCACGCGTGCCTGCTTGGGCAGGCGCAGCGTGCGCGGGCGCGGCCATGCGCGGCGCATGTCACGGAGCTTCCACAGCGTCAGGCGCGCGAGCCGGTCCGCGATCTTGCGCCGCGCCTGGTTCATCGCCTCGTTGTCCATCGTCGCCATGGTGTGTTGCGTGTTCTCCGTTGGGTTGGGACATGCGCCGGTATGCCCGCGCGGTGTGCCGCCGGGGCAATACGAATGAGGGGCTGCGGGGCGGCAAGCGCCGCGAGCTTTGGTAGTAAGAGCGGCAGTTGCCGCCCCGCGCAGGATTATGGGCATACCCGCGGCGTTTCAGGGGTTTCCCCCTCCCGGACTCTCACCGGGTGGGCGCGGCGAGCCTCAGGTAGTTCGCCGCGCGTAACGGCTGAAGTACCCGACCTGCAGCCCGCCCTCGATACAGGAACGCCTCGAGATCGACCCCTCAGCGGGGCGGGATGGGGGGATGATACGCGCGGCGCGCGAGGCGGGGACAAGTTATGGCGCCGCGCGGCGATCATCGTGCAGGGCGATCTCGACGACACGTATCGGAGGATCGATTAGGGGCTGGTCCGCGGCGTTGAACGGGCCAGCCACGTGTTTGGCGCAAACGTGAGGCATTGCCAGTGGCTCCAATCGCCGCCGGAACGGGGTCCGGTTCGCGGCAAGCGCTGAGCAACAAGATGTGAGGGCAGGGGGAGGGGCATAGTCATGATCCTGGTTTGGACCGGACTTGCGATCGCCGCGTTGGCGTTGATCGCGGTTTTGGCGAGCGTCGGCCGGCTGCGCCGGTTTCTCAACCTGCGCGAGGAGGTGCGGACGCGGCTGCAGGATCTCGCGACCGTGCTCGCCCCCGCGCAGGCCGAGACCAAGGCCGTGCTGGATGAGGCGCAGCACGTCTTCCACGAGCTCGGGACGCGCATGTCGGGCTTCGCCCGCCGCGGAATCGCGAAGCTCTCCATTCGCGGCATGGGGTTCGATCCGTCCTCAGCATCCAGCGGGTTGATCGGCTTTTCCAACGCCCTTCCGGTCTACGGCATCGAGCGTCTGCGCTGGCGCGCGCAAGTCGAGCGCGCCCTAAAAATTCAGAATGCCCACGCGGATGCACGAATGAAGCGCTCTCGTCTCAACCCCTTGCTTTTCGTCCTGGCGCTGGTCGCGCTCGCCTTCGCAGCCTGGATGTACACGGCGAACCGGAACCTGCATCACGCTTTGAAGTCGGCGCACGTCTTCGCGGCGCAAGCCGAGAAAGCGAAACTCGCCGTCGAACAGTCGATCGCCGAAGTGCGCGCTCAATTGGTGGAGGCCCGCAATGGCCAATCGGCGAGTGAGCGCTCGCTTGCCGAAATCAACGCCCAATTGGCCCTGACACAGAAGGCGAAGGTCGCGGCGGAGCTGTCCGTGGAGAAGATGAAGGAGCAGCTTGTCTCCTCGGAGAGTGCCAGAAAGACCGCGGAGGATCGGTTGAAGGCGCTCGGCGACGAGTTGGCCGCTCTCACAACTGCGAAGGATGACGCCGAACGGAGCCTCAAGGCGGCGAATGACCAACTGGCGCGGCTCAAGTCCGCCAAAGAGGAATCGGATGCCGCCGCCGCGAAGGCAGTCGAAGACCTCGAGCGAGAGAGAAAGGCCCGCGAAGCGGCCGAGCAGACCCTGCCTCCCCCGCCACCGCCAACTCCTTGATGAGGCAGCCAACGGAACCTCGCCTGAGATGCGCACGCAGGATGGCGCGCATAGAATTACGTAGTAGGATTGGAGCACCCGGGAACAGCCTGTCTAGTCTTGAGATTAGTCACTGGATCGGAGCTTGGGATGCTCGAAGGCAGTCGGCATCCGCGCACGCAAGCCGCAGCGGTGCGCCGCCCTGGCATGCGCCGGGATTGCGGCTCTCGCAGATCGGGCTAGCCTCGGCCTCCGCTGAGGAACCCGGCAAAGCGCAGACCTCTGCGCAGCCGGTCGCAGTCGATCCTGCTATCGCCCAGCCGGCGATGACGCTCGAGACCTTTCTCGACCGCCTCATGATGGCGGAGTCGGGTGGCCGAGACGCTGCGCGCAATCCGCGCTCCACTGCCGTCGGCGCGTTCCAGTTCATCCGCGGAACGTTTCTCCATGTCGTCCGCCGCCACTTTGCCCAAGAGACGGCATCTCTCTCGCCCATGGCGGTGCTGGGACTGCGCACAGACCGCGCGTTCTCCCGCCGGGCCGCGGAGGCGTACGCGAAGGACAATGCCGCACACCTTGCGAGCGAAGGCCTGCCGACGAGCTTCACCAACCTGCGCCTCGCATACCTCACCGGCCCCAGCGGCGCCGTGCGCGTGTTGCGGGCGCCGCCGCAAGCGAAGGTCTCAGGTCTGCTCAGCTCCGCTGCCATTTCCGCCAATCCGTTCCTGGCGCGCATGACCGCCGAAGAGCTCATCGCCAAGTGTGCGCGCGATCTCGCGGTCGGTCACGGCAACATGGCCGGCATTGCCGCGAACAGCTCGCCTGCCGCTCGCCCGAGCCATCCGAAGATTGAGATCAACTGCAATCTGAAGCTGCCGTCGTGCCGACGCTGGGTCGCGCTCCGCTCGGCGCAAAGCGACCGGAACCTGGCGCGAAGCCAGCGCCGGCAGGCGGTTCACTCGGCGCAGAAATGATCACAGGCAGTTTCGCGCGTCGGGGAGTGTCTGGCTGAAAGCGGTGGCTGGCCCGCGCATTGCTGAGGGGCTAAGCAGCCGCAGCCCGTGCCATCAACTGCGCGAGCCGATCTTTCCACCCTTCAGTGTGAACGATGCGGTCGAGATGAAACTTTTTGCTGAGCACCTCGGCCTTCGAGAGCTGGGAGACGCGCTGCCAATCTCGGCCGAAGATGTAGATTGCATTATCCTTCCGGATGCTCTCGAGGATGACGATCTTCCTTGAGGGAAACACGTAGGCAAGGTAATCGTCGAAGCCGCCCGCGCCGACGAATATGTCCGTCGGGCCATACGACTTTATAGTCTCCTGCCGGTCCATGATCACCCGCCGCGTATCGGTGGAGCGCCGCCCTAGCGTTTCCTCAAGGTGCGCCCGCAGGCGCTCCCAGGGGTGACGGCCCGATGGGAGCATCTGCCAATTGACCTTCCGGACTGCTGGTGGCGATAGGCGCGTTAAGTCGGTTGCTACGACCTCGCATTCCCCGAAGAGCTCAAGCAGTAAGTTTACGACATGCCTGTTCCGATCGGGGGACCGATCGTCATTGGTGAGTTCGGGCGAGACGACCAACCTCTCACCGTCGCGCTCTATGTACGTTAGTTCTACTGCGGGAGGGTCGATGAAGTTGCGCGGGTAGCAGTCACGGAAGATGTCCTTGAATCCTTCGTGTTCCTCCTTGTCCTTGCCAGCCCACTGCGTCCACCGCCACAGCACGGTCCGGATGTACCTCGGCTCTTTGGGGCGGTCGCGATGCACCTGCCACTTGCCGTTCGCGTTGAAACGGGACACGGGTCCGACGGCTCTTGGAAGTATGGTGTCTCCGGAACGAGGTGTGGTGCTGAATCCGGCTCTAGAGAGGCGTGCCGCATGGCGAGCCTCCAACAGAATCAGAACGCGCAAACGGCTGCCGCGAGCAAACCCGCCGAAATACCGGCTGAGGCTCGATATATGATGCTTTGAAATTTTCACGGTGGCCTCCTTGTGCCAGCCTGAAAAGCAAAGGGCCGCCCCACGCGGGCGGCCCTTTGCTTTCATCCCCTGGGCGGGAATGAGTTGTGTCCGTGGGAATCTTTGTCGCGAATGCGGCCGTCGGGGCGATGGATGACCAACTCTGACTGCTGGTTTTCAGCAATGACGCGACCGGCGTCGATTGCCTCGCTCTGGGTGCGATGCGTTGACGTTACGCGGCTATTGCCGGCACCACGGACAGCCCAGTCATCGCCGTGCGGAACTACGTGCTCGATTCTTGCGCATGCTCTCTTGCCTCCAAGGTTCTTGACCTGAGCTGGAGCCCGTCATAGCGTACTTGACGTTCTGTCATAGGCCGAAGCTCAAAAAATGCCCCGACTAGGAGCATGACGACTTAAACAATAGGAGCTATACGATATCGTCATGAGCAAGTCAAGCCTCCCAGCCAATTTCGGTGCCCGCCTAAGACAAATTCGGGAGAATCGCGAACTTAGTCAGTCTGATTTGGCGAGAGCGACGGGAATGCAGCCGTCTGCTATCGCGCATTTTGAGGCTGATCGGCGGAAGCCCTCTTTCGATAACGTCCGCGCGTTAGCGAGGGCCCTGAAGATATCGGCCGATTATCTGCTTGGTTCTGATGCGAGCACCACTGCTTTCCGTAACGAGGAGAAGCTCTCCGCTAAGGACCGTGACTATATTCAGGGCATCATTGACATGATGAACGACACGAAGAAATAACACTGCGATGGCCGGTTTTCGACTTCAAGATGGCGACCCAACTTGGCGAAAAAGTCGCCGAAGAAGGCGGTTTCACCCAGTTTCCTGTCGTTCCGTTGCAGATAGCTGAAGCGAATGACATCGCGGTCCAGGCGAAGCCGTCGGATGTTAGTGGAGTTCTCCGGGGCGCTGATTTTCGCCGGTAACAGCGTCTCATTGATCTATTCCACCGAGTACAACAATCGCGGCTTCGAGAACTTCTCGATAGCCCATGAGCTCGGACACTATTTTCTTCCGGGTCACCCGGAAGAAATTGCAAGGCAAGGCGGTACTCATCTCTCGCGCAAATTTCACGGAGAACAGCTCCATCGAGTTGGAAGCTGATCACTTTGCCAGTGGACTCCTACTCCCGGGAACACTGACGCGGAGATTTCTCTCCACCAATCAGGTGGGCCTCGACGGCATCCTTAGGCTGGCCGACCACGCTGAGTGTTCCAGAACGGCGGCAGCCATCCGCGCCGCCGAGTGCTGTCCGTACCCGGTGGCCATCGTCGTCAGCCAGAGCGATAAAGTGGCCTACGCATTTCTCTCCGATAGCTTTAAAGCTCTGGGAAAGCTCACCTTCCTAAAGAAGGGTGCGCCGCTGCCGCAAAGCGCTACGCGAACGTTTAATGCTGATCCGGCGAATGTTCGTCAGGCCAAGAGGGTGTGCTCGGTATCTGACTTGGCGAATTGGTTTGACGGGCCCAAACGTATCTATCTGGATGAGGAAGTAATTGGCCTCGGACGCTACGGGTACACGCTCACTGTTCTGAGTAGCGAGGAATTACAGGAAGATCCTGAATTGGAAGAAGATGAGGATGCGATGCTAGAAAAAAGCTGGACGCCTCGCTTCGGACGTTAGCAACCAGCGTGGTCGCGCGACGCAAGTACACCCACTCTGGCGGCTATGCGCTGGGACAACTTGAATTTACTCCGCCGCCTGCCGCTTGCCTGACTTCGCACGACGCCCCAATAGCTCCCTCAGGTACTGCCCCGTGTAGCTCTCCTTCGTCGCGGCGACGTCTTCGTTCAGCTATCCTGCCATGTGGGCGACGGATTGGGTCGTGAGGCAGGAGAAGCGCCATGACCGTGACGGGCATTTTTGACGCGTTGTTCGTGAACCAGCTGTTCGGCACCAACGAGCGCGGTGAGACGATCTACTATCCCAATGGCCCGGCGGCCCGCGGCTATCTTGTGCCGCCCGAGCGCGAGCCGAGCGTGCGGTCCGGTCTGCGGCGGCTGGTGCTCATCGCGCTGATGGGAGCGATTGTCTTGGCCGTGCTCCTCCCCCGCATGATCGAGGCGTGGATGGGTATGACGATGCCGCTCGGCTGGTTCATCGCCTACGCCTTGGTCGCGCTTCCCATCGCCGTCGGCGCCATCATCTATGCGCTGTCGCGCCTGACCGTGGGACTGGAGCCCGTTTCCGCCCGCGGTTGACGGCGCCCGCTCTTTTCTGGCCCGCCTCCGGCAGCGCGCCCGCCGCCGTCCCTGCCCGGCCTCATGCCGGCCTCACACCTCTGCACTTGCCCCAAAGAGACCACGACCCCAGCTGGTGGACATGGGCAGGCAACGGAGGTGAACATGATCGAGCCCCGGTATCCGAACGAAAGTCAGGCGTATCGCGACGCACGCGCATCATTGCAGAAGGACGAACAGGAACTCGTCGACAAGGTCAAAGCCGTCGCGGAGAAGCGCCGCAAGCTCCCGCTCGGCGGCAAATTGAAGGAGGACTACGTTTTCCGGCGGGCCAACGAAGGCAAGCTCGACGAGCCGGTCAAATTTTCCGAACTCTTTGCCGATCACGACACGCTGCTGCTGTATTCATTCATGTTCGGCCCCAACTGGGACAAGCCGTGCCCCTCGTGCACCTCCCTGGTCGATGGTTTCGATCGGACCTGGTATTCGGTCACGAGAGATGCCGCGTTCGTTGCGATCGCCAAAGCTCCTGCCGAACGCATCGCGGCGTGGGCAAAGGAACGGGGATGGTCGCAGATCGAGCTGGTGTCCGGGTTTGAGTCTTCGTTTCAGGCCGACTACCGTTGCCAAGGCGACACCGACGACATGCAATGGCCCGTCATGCACGTCTTCACGAAGCGGGACGGCGGAATATTTCATTTCTGGGCGACCGAGGTGACGTCAAATCACGTCGATACCGTGTGGCCGTACTGGAATCTGATGGACTTCACGCCGGAGGGCCGGCCCGATATTCCCACACCGCCACAGCGGTTCAGGTCCGAATTTCTAGAGAAGCACTACTTGAACCCGAAGTAGGCTTTGGTTCACTCCGCCGCTTGGCGCTTGCCACCCTTAGCGGCACGCCTACCGAGCAGCTCGCGCAGGTACTGGCCGGTGTAGCTTTCCTTCGTCGCGGCGACGTCCTCGGGCGTGCCGGCGGCGATGATGCGCCCGCCGCCGTCGCCGCCCTGCGGGCCCATGTCGATCACCCAGTCGGCGGTCTTGATCACTTCCAGATTGTGCTCGATGACGACGACGGTGTTGCCGGCGTCGGCCAGCTCGTGCAGCACCTCGAGCAGCTTGGCGACGTCGTGGAAATGCAGGCCCGTGGTCGGCTCGTCGAGGATGTAGAGCGTGCGCCCCGTCGCGCGGCGCGATAATTCCTTCGACAGCTTGATGCGCTGCGCTTCGCCGCCCGACAGCGTCGTCGCCTGCTGGCCGATGTGGATGTAGCCGAGGCCGACGCGGGCCAGCGTCTCCAGCTTGTCGCGGATCGACGGCACGGCGGAGAAGAACTGCGCGCCTTCCTCGACCGTCATGTCGAGCACGTCGGCGATCGACTTGTCCTTGAAGGTGATCTCCAGCGTCTCGCGATTGTAGCGGCGGCCCTTGCAGACGTCGCAGGTGACGTAGACGTCGGGCAGGAAGTGCATCTCGATCTTGATGACGCCGTCGCCCTGGCAGGCTTCGCAGCGCCCGCCCTTGACGTTGAAGGAGAAGCGGCCGGGGCCGTAGCCGCGCGCCTTGGCTTCGGGGAGGCCGGCGAACCAGTCGCGGATGGGCGTGAAGGCGCCGGTGTAGGTCGCCGGGTTGGAGCGCGGCGTGCGGCCGATGGGCGACTGGTCGATGTCGATGACCTTGTCGAGCTCGCCGAGCCCTTCGATGCGCGTGTGGGCGCCGGGGTGGATGCGCGCGTTGTTGAGCTTGCGCGCGGCGGCGGCGTAGAGCGTGTCGATGGTCAGCGTCGACTTGCCGGAGCCGGACACGCCGGTGACGCAGGTGAGGAGGCCGAGCGGGATCTCGGCCGTCACGTTCTGCAGGTTGTTCTCGCTGGCGCCGACGATGCGCAGCGCCTTGCCCTTCTGCGGGGCGCGGCGCTTCTTCGGCAGCGGGATCTGCCGCGTGCCCGACAGGTATTGCCCGGTGAGGCTCGCCGGCGTCGCCATGATGTCGTCGGGCGAGCCTTGCGCGATGATCTCGCCGCCGTGGATGCCGGCGCCGGGGCCGATGTCGACGACGTAGTCGGCTTGCATGATCGCGTCCTCGTCGTGCTCGACGACGATGACGGTGTTGCCGATGTCGCGCAGGTGCTTGAGCGTGCCGAGCAGGCGCTCGTTGTCGCGCTGATGCAACCCGATCGACGGCTCGTCGAGCACGTAGAGGACGCCGGTGAGGCCGGAGCCGATCTGCGAGGCGAGGCGGATGCGCTGGGATTCGCCGCCCGACAGCGTGCCGGCGGCGCGCGACAGCGTCAGATATTCGAGGCCGACGTCGTTGAGGAAGGCGAGGCGCTCGCGGATCTCCTTCAGGATGCGCGTGGCGATCTCGTTCTGCTGCTTCGAAAACGTCTTCGGCAGCTCGGCGAACCAGGCGTTGGCCGCCTTGATCGACATGTCGGTGACTTCGCCGATGTGCTTAGCCGCCGACCTTCACGGCCAGCGCCTGCGGCTTCAGGCGATAGCCGCCGCACGCTTCGCACGGGTGCGAGCCCTGGTAGCGCTCCAGCTCCTCGCGCACCCAATCGCTGTCCGTCTCGCGCCAGCGCCGCTCGATGTTGCCGATGACGCCTTCGAACGCCTTGACGGTCTTGTAGTTACGCGTGCCGTCGAAGTAGACGAACGTCACCTCCTCCTCGTCGGTGCCGTAGAGCAGCGCGAGCTGCACGTGCTTGGGCAGCTTGTTCCAAGGCGTGTTCATCGACACCTTGAAGTGCTTGGCGAGCGACTGCAGCGTCTGCTCGTAATAGGGCGAGGAGGCGCCGGTCTTGGCCCACGGGTAGATGGCGCCCTCGGCTAAGGTGAGGTCGGCGTTGGGGACGACGAGCTCGGGCTCGAACTGCAGCTCGGTGCCGAGGCCGTCGCAGGTCGGGCAGGCGCCGGCCGGCGCGTTGAACGAGAACAGGCGCGGCTCGATCTCGTCGATCGTAAAGCCGGACACCGGGCAGGCGAAGCGCGCCGAGAACGTGATGCGCTCGTGCGTCTCGTTCTTCGACTTGTTGGCGCCTTTGGTTTCCGATGCCGGCAGCGGCTTGTCGGCCAGCTCGGCGACGACGACCTGATCGTCCGACAGCCCGAGCGCCGTCTCGAATGAATCGGCGAGGCGCTTGGCGATGTCGGCGCGCACGACGAGGCGGTCGACGACCACGTCGATGTCGTGCTTGAACTTCTTGTCGAGCTTGGGCGCCTCGTCGATCTCGTAGAACGTGCCGTCGATCTTGACGCGCTGGAAGCCCTTCTTCTGCAGCTCGGCGAGCTCCTTCTTGAACTCGCCCTTGCGGCCGCGCGCGATCGGCGCCAGCAGGTAGATGCGCGTGCCTTCGGGGATGGTCAGCACCCGGTCGACCATCTGCGACACGGTCTGGCTCTCGATCGGCAGCCCGGTCGCCGGCGAATAGGGGACGCCGACGCGCGCGAAGAGCAGGCGCAGGTAGTCGTAGATCTCCGTCACCGTGCCGACGGTGGAGCGCGGGTTCTTCGAGGTCGTCTTCTGCTCGATGGAGATGGCCGGCGACAGGCCGTCGATGTGGTCGACGTCCGGCTTCTGCATCATCTCCAGGAACTGGCGCGCGTAGGCCGACAGGCTTTCGACGTAGCGGCGCTGGCCCTCGGCGTAGATCGTGTCGAAGGCGAGCGAGGATTTGCCCGAGCCGGAGAGGCCCGTGAACACGACGAGGGCGTCGCGCGGGATCTCCAGGTCGACGTTCTTCAGGTTGTGCTCGCGCGCCCCGCGGACGTGGATCGTCTTCATCAGCGACGGCGCCGCGGGCGGCTTGGTAGTCTTGGCCATGGGTGTGTCTAACCGACGCCGGAGGGGGCGGCAAATGTGCGGGCAACGGGGTGGTCAACTTGGTGGTCCGGCGCGGGCGAGGCGGCCGGGCCGTCCATAGATAGTGTCGCCGGGGCCCGAGCGAAAGCGCCGCTACTGTCGCGCTACCCACACAAAAAAAGGCCGTGGAAGACGGGCTCCACGGCCTGCGGACGCAAGATCGCCCGTAAGATTTCTACTTCTTCGCGGGGGGCTCCTGCACGGTCACCAGGGCGGTGCCGTCGGAGGTGATGGTGTCGTTGCCCTTGGCAATCCACGAGAAGCCCCACGGGCCGGTGACGCCGCAGCCGTCCGCGCAGTCGACCTCGACCGACTTGCCGGCGCCGATGGTCTCGACTTTTTCGCTGGAGCCGAGGTCGACGCCGATGGTGAACTCCACCTTGCTGGTGTTCTTGACGGTCACCGCGTGGGCCGGGGCGGCGATGGTCAAAGACGAGGGCCGCGGCCGCGGCGGCAGTCAAGAAGTTTCATTGCTTCCTCCGCATTTCGTAGCTGCGGGTGCTGGCGCTCCGCTTCTGCCGGGGAGCTCCCTCAAACATGCGCTCAGCCTACGTCTGATGCAAGAGTATAACATTACATATTTTGGAAGTCACCGAGGCTTAGGAAGCGCCGGCTAAGCTCACGTCCGCTCACGCAAAGGATGGACCGATGGCCGAGCTGATCGCGTTCGCGATGGGGAACTTCACGCTGACGTTCCTCGTGCTGGGGCTCATCGCGGCGGTCATCGCCATCGCCCGCAAGCCCGATGGCTTCACGCGCGCCAATGCCGCCGAGGAACTGCTCGCCTACTTCATCCTGTTCTCGGTCGCCATCAGCTTCTTCTACAACTTTATCTTTCACGTCTTCTTCGGCGAGCTCGCCGCCAGCTACATCGGCTGGGCCGACAGTCCGTTTCAGGCGGAGGTCGGCTACGCCAGCCTCGGGTTCGCCGCCGTCGGGCTGCTCGCCTTCAAGGGGGGCTGCTGTGTTCGTTTCGCCGCCATCCTCGGACCGGCGATGTTCCAGTGGGGCGCCGCCGTCGGGCACATTCGCGACATCATCGCGACAGGCAACATGGCGCCCGGCAACGCCGGCATCATGCTCTACTCGGATATCTTCTTGCCGGTCATCGGCTTTGCGCTGCTGTGGTTCAAGCGGACGACCAGACGCTTCCGCCATGGCCTCGCGTCCCGTTCGCGGCTAGTCTCGATCGATACTGTTTGTTGAGGGAGGCCGGCCAATGACGGTGCTCAAGTGGGTGGTGATCGTCTTCGGCGTTCTGTTCTTTCTCGGCGCCGCGGCCATGTTCGGCGTCCTCTACTGGGCGAGCAACGTCGAAAGCGTCCACGTGACGGAAGCCGACCTCGCCATCGGCGGCAGCTATCCGCCGGAGGAGAAACTGGCGCTGCTCAATGCCTGCAACGGCCGCAACGTCACCAAGCGCGAAGATAGCTGCACGTGCATCGCCGACCGCGCCGGCACGGAGCTCTCGCGCTTCCTGCGCCTCGTCCTCACCGCCACCCTCGAAGGCAGCCCGACCAAGATCGTCGCCGTGACCAAGGGGCTCCTGGACAGCGGCGTGCCGGAGGAAAAGACCAAGCAGGTCGAGAAGGAATCCGAGGAGCGGTTCAACGCCCTCATGCAAGCCTGCGGGCTGAACCAATGAGCGCTGACGCAGCCGCCTCGTACGCTGTCGACGACCTGCTGCATCGTCGGCGGCGGCCCGGCCGGCATGATGCTCGGCCTGCTGCTCGCCCGCGCCGGCGTCGACGTCGTCGTGCTCGAGAAGCACCGCGACTTCCTGCGCGATTTCCGCGGCGACACCATCCATCCTTCGACGCTCGAGGTGATGGAGGAGCTGGGGCTGCTCGACGACCTGTTGAAGCGGCCGCACAACAAGGTGGCACGAGCTCGGCGTGCAGGTCGGCGACACTCGATCAACTTCGCCGACTTCACCTTCCTGCCGCCGCGGTACGCGTTCATCGCGCTGATGCCGCAGTGGGACTTCCTCGACTTCCTCGCCGACGAGGCGCGCAAGTATCCGAACTTCAAGCTCATCATGCAGGCGAACGTCGTCGACCTCATCGAGGAGGGCGGGCGCGTCGTCGGCGTGCGTGCCACGACGCCGGAGGGCCCGCTCGAAGTGCGCGCCAAGCTCACTGTCGGCTGCGACGGCCGCAAGTCGACGGTGCGCGCCAAGGCCGGGCTCGAGGTGGAGGACATCGGCGCGCCGATCGACGTGTTCTGGATGCGCCTCTCGCGTCGGCCGGGCGACCCCGCAATCGGGTGGCCGCCTCAATGCCGGAAGCTTTTTCGCCATGCTCGACCGCGGCGACTACTTCCAGCTCGCTTACGTGATCCCCAAGGGCGCGGCGGAGCGGATCAAGGAGCAGGGGTTGCCGGCATTCCGCGCAGATCGTCGCCAAGGCGCTGCCGTTCCTCGCCGACCGCGTCGACGAGCTGAAATCGTGGGACGACATCAAGCTGTTGACCGTCAGCATCGACCGGCTGCGCACCTGGTACAAGCCCGGGCTGCTATGCATCGGCGATGCGGCCCACGCCATGTCGCCGGTCGGCGGCGTCGGCATCAACCTCGCCATCCAGGACGCGGTGGCCGCTGCCAACCTGCTGTGGAAGCCGCTGAAGGACGGGACAGTTTCCACCTTCGACCTGGCGCGCGTGCAGCACCGGCGGACGTTCCCCACCCGTGTCACACAGCGCCTGCAGGTGCAGGCACAGAACCGCATTGTCCAGCCGGTGCTGCGCAGCACGCAGCCCCTGGCGGCCCCGTGGATCGTCAGGCTGTTCAATAAGCTCCCCATCCTGCAACGGATCCCGGCGCGCATCGTCGGCGTTGGTGTCCGGCCGGAGCATGTTCAATCGCCCGCCGCACCCGCCGCCTGAGTGCCCGTGGCGATTGCGGCACTCCGAGCGAATTGCTTAAGTGCCCGCAGCAACGCCAACCCGGGGGAACGTCATGGCTGGAGCGACCGCAAGCCAAGGCGCAACGGTGGCGCACAAGCCCTTTTACAAACTGCTGTACGTGCAGGTGCTGATCGCCATCGTGCTCGGCTTCCTGCTCGGCTGGCTCGCTCCTGACATCGCCGAGAGCCCATGGGTGAAGGCGCTGGGCGACGGCTTCATCAAGCTCATCAAGATGGCCATCGCGCCGATCATCTTCTGCACGGTGGTGTCGGGCATCGCCCACATCGAGGACGCGACCAAGGTTGGCCGCGTGGGCGTCAAGGCGCTCATCTACTTCGAGATCGTGTCGACGCTGGCACTCGCCATCGGCCTGCTCGTCGGCAACTTCGTGCGTCCGGGCGAGGGGTTCAGCGGCGCCGCCGGCGATGCTGCGGCTGTCGCCGACTTCGCCGATCGCGCCGCCCACCAGAGCACCGTCGAGTTTTTGCTGCACATCATTCCCGACAGCCTCGTCGGCGCCTTCGCCGACGGCAATATTCTGCAGGTGCTGCTCATCTCGATCCTGTTCGGTTTCGCGCTGATGGTGCTGGGCGAGCGCGGGCGCGCGGTGCGCACGCTGGTCGACGATCTCGGCCGCGCCTTCTTCGGCGTCATCGCCGTCATCATGAAGGCGGCACCGATCGGCGCCTTCGGCGCCATGGCCTACACCATCGGCAAGTACGGCCCGGAAGCGATCGGCAATCTCGCCGGGCTCATCGCCACGTTCTACGCCACGGCGGCGATCTTCATCTTCCTCGTGCTCGGCACCATCGCCTGGGCGGCGGGTTTCAGCATCTTCCGCTTCCTCGCCTACATCCGCGACGAGCTGCTCGTGGTGCTCGGCACGTCGTCGTCGGAAAGCGCCCTGCCGCAGCTCATGGAGAAGCTGGAGCGGCTCGGCTGCTCGAAGTCGGTCGTCGGCCTCGTGGTGCCGACGGGCTATTCGTTCAACCTCGACGGCACCAACATTTACCTCACGCTGGCGACGCTGTTCATCGCGCAAGCCATGGGCGTCGAGCTGACCATGTACGAGCAGTTCGTCATCCTCGGCGTTGCCATGCTGACGTCGAAAGGGGCGAGCGGCGTCACCGGCGCCGGCTTCGTCACCCTGGCGGCGACGCTCGCCGTGGTCAGCCCGGCGCTGGTACCGGGGATGGCCATCGTGCTCGGCATCGACAAGTTCATGAGCGAGTGCCGGGCGCTGACCAACTTCATTGGCAACGGCGTCGCCACCATCGTCGTGTCGGCCTGGGAGGGCGAGCTCGACCGCGAGAAGCTGGCGCGCGGATTGAGCCGGCGCGTCGATCCCTCCAACGTCGAGACCGCCGTCACCACGGGCTAGCCGCGTAGCCTTCCACCAACGTCATCCCGCTGAAGAGCGGGATCCACGCCAGCTTCAGCAAGCTCTCTTGGTGATAGTGGGCAGGGACGCTGCGGCCGTCGCCAAATGCTTTCGCTGCTGGGGTTGCCGCAACTTGCGTGGATCCCGGCCTGCGCCGGGATGACGTGAGTAAGCAGGCGGATGCGATCAGTGCTGGATCGCGTCAGTCCGCGTGGTTGGTGAGGGCGATGAACTCGGGGTCCTCTTGGGCGCGGCGCTCGAAGCTGAGGAAGTCATAATACCCGCAGCGGCCGCCGCCCGGGAACGAGCGGCACACGGCGGGCCGCGCCTCGTAGATGGTGCAGCAGCGCTTCTTGATGTCGAAGAACCGGCAGATCTTGCCGTACACCGGGTCCTTCTTGCGGCGCATGGCGTATTTCCGCCCATGCTCCTCTTTGGTAAACGCCTGCTTGGCGTCCTCGTAGGACAGGTTGTGGTGCCGGGCGAGGCGCTCCACATCCCGCTTGTCCAAGGGAATGAGGGGGTAGGAGCAGCAATAACCGGGGCAATTCTGACACTTATATTGTGGTGGGCTCACGCGCGGCGCCTCTCCTGCGGTGTTTCGGCCACCCTTCAACCCATAGCACGCCTGGCAGGCCATGGACGGCGGACTCCCGCTTGACTCATGCATTGCTCCGTGGGGAAAGAGCAAGGGGGATGAGGGCATTGCCGGCTAAGGCATGGGTAATGTCACACTTTTTCCCATAAGGTCTGCGTAGTTCGCGCGGCAGCGCGGGGGTACCAATAGTATGGCAGACAGGGCACGTCTTTCTCCGGAAACGGAGACGCCGGTCAACCCATACAGTCTGCTCGAGGCCGTCAACAGCTCGAGCGACACGGCGCATACCGGCTGGCTGATCTTCCTTGCCATCATGACCTATCTCATGATCGCCGTCGCCGGCGTCACGCACGAGGCGCTGCTGCTGGAGACGCCGGTGGAGCTGCCGATCCTGCAGGTCAATATCCAGCTCAAGCAGTTCTTCCAGTTCGCCCCCATCGTGCTGGTGCTGTTCCACCTCGGCGTCCTCGCCCAGCTGGTGCTGCTCGCCCGCAAGACGCTCGAGTTCGATCACGCCATCCGCTTCCTGGAGACTTCCGACAAGCGCACGCACCCGTTGCGCCTCGAGCTGCACAACTTCTTCTTTGTGCAGGCGATTGCCGGCCCGCAGCGCTCAGCCGTGATGAGCGGCTTCCTCAACATCATGTCGTGGCTGACGATCGTCATCTTGCCGGTGGTGCTGCTGCTCTACATGCAGGTGGCGTTCCTGCCATATCACGACGTGACGACGACGTGGATCAACCGCATCTTCCTGTCGCTCGACATCGCCGGCGTGCTGCTCATCGGCGTGTTCCTCATGCGCGCCGAGACCTCGTTCTTCCAGGCCTTCTGGCGTTCGACCTTTGCGCATCCCTTAAGCTCGATCTCGACGACCCTCGTGCTGGCGCTGGTCGCCTACCTGTCGTTCTTCGCCGCCACCGTACCTGGCGAGCCGCTCGACCGCATGGGCCAGAAGCTCATGGCGTGGACGGTGCCGAGCGAAAACGGCAAGGTGCAGCAAGGCGGCTTCTCGCTGCCGTTCCTGAGCGCGGCGGCCGACGGCACGCTGTTCGGCATCTTCCGGCGCAACCTCGTCGTCACCGATTCAGACCTGACGAGCGATCGCAAGGAGGGCGGCGAGAAAACGCTGCGCCTGCGCGGCCGCGATCTGCGTTACGCCAAGCTTGACCGCACCGACTTCGGCGGCGCCGATCTCACCGGCGCCAGCCTCGACGGTGCCAGCCTCGTCGGCGCCAATCTGCAGAATGCTACCCTGAGCTGTGCCGAGCCCGACATTGTCATGCTCAGCGACAACCGCGTCGCCGCGAAGTGCGCGTCGGCCCGCAATGTCGACCTGACGCGCGCCCGGCTTGGGCAGGCGCGGCTGTGGGGCGTCGATCTGCGCGGCGCCAAGCTCGACGAGGCGCAGCTCGACGGCGCCGACCTCTCCAACTCGCTGCTCACCGGCGCCAGCCTTTCCAATGCGCACCTGGAGAAGGCCGATCTCACCGGCGGCGTGCAGGCGCAAGGCGTCAACTTCCTCAACGCCTCGCTGCAGGGCGCCGATCTTACCGGCGCGCAGTTGCAGCTCGCCGATTTCTCCAGCGCCGCGATGCAGGGTGCGGTGTTGAACTTCGCGCGCCTCGAAGGCGCCGTGCTGCGCGATGCCGATCTCGAAGCGGCGAGCCTGCAGCAGGCCAAGCTGATGGCCACCGACATGACCGGCATGAAGATGGCCGGCAGCGACTTGCGCGGCGCCGTCATCTGGATGGCGCAGCCGCCGGTTTGGGACACCACCGGCCTCAGCGATCTTTCCGAGCTCGCCGTGCGCGCGCCCGACGAGGCCGAGCGCGCCGCCATGAAGTCGAGCATGGAGCGCATTTCGGACGACGAGGTGCGCCGCCGCGCCCTCGAGATGGTCGGGTCGTTGGCCGAGAAGGACAGGACCTGGGCCGGCAGCATCGACCAGCAGCGCTGGCAGAGCTGGGTCGGCGCCTCGCCGGTGCCGCCGGCGCTCAATTACAAGTTCGATCTCACCAACTACCTGACCAAGCTCATGTGCAGCGCGCGCTGGAGCAACGGCGCCGTCGCCACCGGCATCGCCCGCCGGGCGGTGGCGCAGCAGTTCCGCGGCGACGTGGTCGCCGTCTACGACGGCCTCAAGGCCAGCACCTGCCCGGCCTCTACCCAGGCGTCGGCTAAGGTGATGAAGGATCTTTCCGCCGCCGCCGAAAGCGCCCGCTACTGACCGTCACCAATTTCGTGTGCGGGCGACCGGGCCAAGCCCTTGTCAGCGCCCAAATTCGGCTCTATCTGTAGAACATATAAGGAACGCGGCGGGCGGCTTTTAAGCGTGGACAACCCGCGGGCCGCGGCGGCGTGCGGGCCATGATCGAGTAGGGTCCGGTCTAGGGTTGTGAGTGCGACTCATGAGGGGCGCTGCCGGTTTGCGGCGCGGCGCCCATGGCAACATGGATTACTGGCGCTGCAACGCGGCGCCTGAAATGCGAGGAGTGCAAGGCATGGCTGGTTCGGTCAACAAAGTGATCCTGGTCGGCAATCTCGGCAAGGATCCGGAGATCCGCCGCACCCAGGACGGCCGTCCGATCGCCAACCTGCGCATCGCCACGTCGGAATCCTGGCGCGACAAGGCGACCGGCGAGCGGCGCGAGAAGACCGAGTGGCACTCGGTCGTCATCTTCAACGAGAACCTCTGCAAGATCGCCGAGCAGTACCTGAAGAAGGGCGCCAAGGTGTTCATCGAGGGCGCGCTGCAGACGCGCAAGTGGCAGGACCAGGCCGGCCAGGACCGCTACTCGACCGAGGTCGTGCTGCAGGGCTTCAACGGCAACCTGACGATGCTCGACGGACGCTCCGGCGGCGGCATGTCGGAAGGCGGCCAGGCCGACTACGGCGGCGGCGACAACGGCTACTCGGATGCGCCACGTGCAGCGGCTCGCTCGGGTGGCGGCGCCTCCAAGAGCGGCGGCAACTTCGACAAGCAGCTCGACGACGAGATCCCATTCTAGCCACGTGACTTCCCTGACTATCCCGTCACTGTCCCGGGGCCCGGCTCCGGGGCCTTTTTTTGTGCGCGTGCAGCGCATCGAGGTCGGCGGCGCCAAGAGCAGCGGCGGCGGCTTCGACAAGCAGCTCGACGACGAGATCCCGTTCTAGGCCAGTGCTCTCAAAACGAGACCTGCTTACGCGCCGCCTCAGTTTCCGTCATGGCCGCGCAGGCGGCCATCCACGCAACTTTCCACATGCGCTACCTTGGAAATTGTCTGGCGCCGTCCGCAGGACCCTCGGCTATCTCTCCGGTCGCGGCATCAAATAAGTTGACCCATTGTGGGTTCATGCCTTCGATGAGACGCACCTTCCAGGCGCGTCGCCACTTCTTCAGCTGAGATTCACGCTGAATTGCGACAGGCATGCTGTCGTGAAATTCGTAGTAGACGAGCAGCTTGACCCTGTAGCACTTCGTGAAGCCTTCGATCAGCGCCTGATCGTGTTCGGCCATACGGCCATGAAGGTCGCTCGTGACACCGATGTAGAGCACGCCGTTGGGTTTGCTCGCGGCAATGTAGACGCACGGCTCTTTCATCGATGTCTCGAGGTTGGGCGTCGACATCATTCTGTACTGTGCCGTGCCGGGCAAGCTGGCGTGGATGGCCGCCTGCGCGGCCATGACGATCCATAATCACCTAGGTTATTCCAGCAGTTATCGACGCGGGCTGTCATGCAGCCTGCGTTCATCGGCGCTGCGGTATCACAATTATGTCGACGAGGATCCGCAAACTGCGCCTTGTTACCGCGCGGCAGAAGCCGAACGGTCATTTTAGGGAGTGAGAAATGCTCTGGCGATCCATGATGGCGCCTCTACTCGCGCTGCTCGTTTTTCCGCTGTTCGCCGACGTTGCGTCGGCGCAGCCGCGCGATCGCGACTGGGACCGCGGCGGCGACCGCAATGATCGCGGCGACCGCGGGCGCGACGACGATCGCGGCGATCGGGGCCGCGGCGACAATTGGCAATTGCTCGGCTCCACGCGCGTCGGCGGATTCGGCGCCGATCGCGATGTCATCGACGTGGGCCGGCGCGAGGGGCAGTTCGAGAATATCGCCCTGCAGGTGCGCGAAGGGGCGGCCTACATCGTCGAAGTCAGCGTGATCTACGGCAACAACGACGCGCAGCGCATCGAAATACGCCGCCCGCTGAGGGACGGGGAGCGCTCGCCGCCGCTCAATCTTCAGGGCCGCGGGCGTGCGATCAAGAGCATCATCATCTTGGCGCGCTCCATGGGCGGGCCGCGCAACCGCGCCGTCGTCGATGTCTACGGCGAGGAGCGCCGCGGTCGCGATACCTGGGAGTACATAGGCGAAGAACCTGTCGCCTCCGGCGTCGAGGATCACGACGTTATCCGCGTCGGCCGCCGCGAAGGCCGGTTCAGCGCGCTCGCGCTCGAGGCTCGCGACAACGATGTCGAGATCCTCGACCTCACCGTGTTCTTCAACCGCGGGCCGCCGGAGAATCTGCGGGTGCGCGAGTTCATCCGTGCCGGTGCGCGCACGCGGCCGATTCCGTTGGCCTGGGGTGAGCGCTCCATCGATCGTATCGAGATGACGTATCGCTCGCGTCCGAACTCCCGCCGGGATGCCAGGGTCGCCGTATTCGGCCTGAGGGACCTTGCGCCGCCGCCACCGCCCCCGCCGCCGATGGCGCGCTGGGAGGAGCTCGGCTGCAGCAAGGCGGGCTTCCTGCCCGACAAGGACACGATCCGCGTCGGCCGCCGCGAGGGACGCTTCAGCGCCATTCAGCTGCGCGTGTCGCGCAACAAGGTGCACATTATGAATTTGCGCGTCGTCTACGAGCGCGGCCCGCCGGACGACATCGAGGTGCGCTCGGAGATCCGCGACGGTGGCGAGACGCGTCCGCTCGACCTGCGCGGCGAGCGCCGCGCCATCGATCGGGTCGAACTCGTCTATCTCGCGCAGCCAAGCCTCAAAGGCTCGGCGCAGGTGTGCGTGTTCGGCCGTCCGTAACGGCTCGAGCGATACTGTCAAAACGAAGAGCCCCGCTTCAAGGCGGGGCTCTTTTTGTTAGTGCTTGGTCCTTACGAATGTGGAAATGCAGAGCAATTGGGCGACGTGAGCATGAGCACTCAACCATCACCTTTTCAGAACCTCAGCTCTCCAATGCGCGCTCTGGCCAAAGTATCTGCTGTCAATTTTGGTCGCCGCAGTATGAGCTGAGATGGAGTGAGCATGTTGGCCGCCTTCTGCCGATTTGGGTGATGCGATACGAAGTTGAGACCGAGCGCGGACTTGAGGAAAAGTCATCGTACGGTTCCACCTGGCTTCAAGCACTGCTGCTCGGAATTGAATACGTGCGGCGGATGATTCCTCGCGATGAAGAGGACGAGTGGCTCAGTGAGGACGGTTTGCCGAGTTGGATGGTGTTGCCCCAACTCGTCCCTATAGCTTGGGACTACGACGTCTTCTGCGAAGCGCGTGAAGCGGTTGAACGTGTCGACAAAGCAGCTTCCGATGCCGCGGCGAAGAAGGCACCTAGAGCCTAGACGAAGAGCCCCCGCATTGCTGCGGGGCTCATTCTGTTTCTGGCGTGCGCAATCCGACTTCACCCTCCCCCCTTGCGGGGGAGGGTTGGGGAGGGGGGTGTCCACCAAACTCCGAGGTGCTGCACCATCCCCACCCCGACCCTCCCCCATCAAGGGGGAGGGAGAGCAGTAGCTAAGCGATCAGGGCGAGGCGGGCGGCGGCGTTGCCGGGGGCGCCTCGGGTGCCTTCTCGGCGGGAGGCGTCGCCGTCGCCGGCGGCGTTGCCTCGGTAGCGGGAGCCGGCGTCTCGGCAGGCTTTTCCATCGCCTTCTTGGCCGCCTCGTAGGCGTCCTTGGTTGCCTCTTGCGCCTTTTCCAGCGCCGGGCCCGCCTGCGTCTTCACGTCCTCATAGGCCTTTTCCAGCGCGGGCTTGGCCTTCTCGTAGGCTTCCTTGGCCGTGACGGAGCCCTTGTCGGAGAGCTCCTTCGCCTTTTCGATGGCGCGGTCGACCAGCGACTTGGGTGGCGTCTTGCGCTCGAACGGCTGCAGCGCGTCGAGCACCTCCTTCGTCGCCTGCGGCAGCGACACCGTCACGATGCCGTTCTCGTTCTTGATCTGCAGCGCGGCGAGGCTGATGCCGACGCGCTTCTCGCCGAAGCCGGCGAAGCCGCCGACGCCCATGACGACGCCCTGCACCTGATTGTCGGCGTTGAGGATCAGATCCTCGATGTCGCCGACGATCTGACCTTCGGCGTTGTGCACCTTGGCGCCGAGCAGCAGATCCTTGGCGAGATACTGACCCTCACCTTGCGTCGTCAGGAACACGTCCTGGGGAATGGTGACCGGATCGGCAATGGCCGGCAGCGTCCAGAACGCCGCTACGGCCGCCAAGGCCAACACGCCTCTCTGCATCGAACTCTCCTTCATCCCTATCCACCGGGCGAGCTTGTCGCGCCCGTTCGCCGGCAAGCTAGCATTAACCATGCTGCCGCGCCCTGGGCATGTAGCCTCTCCGCGTGACGTGCACAAGTCGGCATCGGGCGTGCTGCCCAGATTCTGGATGACGGCTAAGTAGCTGAGACAAATGGGGGAATTTTCCTCCTGTGAAGCCCGCAACATAGCGTCGCGCACGTTGCACGGACGACCCCGTTTGGGGTATTCTCAAGGGCAAATTCAGATCCCCCCGGCGCACGCCCCAAAGGCGTGCGTCGCGCTATCAGCGGACAGCACAAAATCGTGGCCGACAACACCGACGATCAGACGCCCGGCGGCAAAGAGCCGAGCGACATCCGCCCCATTTCCATCTCCGAAGAGATGAAGCGCTCGTACCTCGAGTACGCGATGAGCGTCATCGTTTCGCGCGCGCTGCCCGACGTACGCGACGGCTTGAAGCCGGTGCACAGGCGCATCCTTTACGCCATGCAGCGTTTGGGGCTCGACTGGAACAAGAAGCACATGAAGTCGTCCAAGGTCGTGGGCGACACGATGGGCGACTTCCACCCGCACGGCAACCTCGCCATCTACGACGCGCTCGTACGCATGGCGCAGGAATTCTCGCTGCGCGTGCCGCTGATCGACGGCCAAGGCAACTTCGGCTCCGTCGATGGCGATCCGCCGGCGGCGGAACGCTACACCGAAGCGCGGCTGTCGAAGATCGCGCAGTACCTGCTCGACGACCTCGACAAGGACACGGTCGAATTCAAGCCGAACTACGACGACCGCCTGCTGGAGCCGTCGGTGCTTCCGGCGAAGTTCCCCAACCTGCTGGTCAACGGCGCCGGCGGCATCGCCGTCGGCATGGCAACGAACATTCCTCCGCACAACCTCGGCGAGGTCATCGACGCGTGCCTGGCGCACCTCGACAACCCCGAGGTCAGCATCGACGAGCTGTGCCAGATCATCCAGGGCCCGGACTTCCCGACCGGCGGCCTGATCATCGGCCGCAGCGGCATTCTCTCCGCCTACCACAAGGGCCGCGGCTCCATCCTCATGCGCGCCAAGGTGGAGATCGAGCAGGTCCGCAAGGACCGCGAGGCATTGATCGTCACGGCCATCCCCTATCAGATCAACAAGAAGACGCTGATCGAGAAGATCGCCGACCTCGTGCGCGATAAGCGCGTCGAGGGCATCGCCGACATCTGGGACGAGACCAACCGCGAAGGCATGCGCATCGTCATCGAATTAAAGCGCGATGCCGTCGCCGACGTGGTGCTCAACCAGCTCTACCGCTTCTCCGACCTGCAAACGACGTTCGGCGCCAACATGCTGGCGATCAACGGCGGGCGCCCCGAGAGTCTCAATCTCAAGGACATGGTCGAAGCCTTCACCAACTTCCGCGAGGAAGTGGTCAGCCGGCGCACCAAGTTCCTGCTCTTTAAGGCACGCGAGCGCGCCCACGTGCTCGTCGGCCTCGCCATCGCCGTCGCCAACATCGACGAGGTGATCAAGCTCATCCGCAGCGCGCCGAGCCCGGCGGTCGCGCGCGAGCAATTGATGGAGCGCGACTGGCCGGCACGCGACATCGCCCCGCTTGTCATGCTGATCGCCGATCCGCGCCACAAGGTGTCGACCAGCGGCACCTACAAGCTGTCGGAGGAGCAGGCGAAAGCCATCCTCGAGTTGCGCCTTGCCCGCCTCACGGCGTTGGGCCGCGACGAGATCGCCGACGAGCTGAAGAAGATCGGCGAGGAGATCAAGGAGTACCTCGCCATCCTCGCCTCGCGCCTGCGCGTCGTCGAGATCGTCAAGAAAGAGCTCACCGACATCAGGGAAGAGTTCGCCACCCCGCGCAAGACCGACATCCTCGAGATGGAGGGCGAGGTCGAGGACGAGGATCTCATCCAGCGTGAGGACTGCGTCGTCACGGTCTCGCTCAAGGGCTACATCAAGCGTGTGCCGCTGGCGACGTATCGCGCGCAGCGCCGCGGTGGCAAGGGCCGCTCGGGAGCGGGGACGCGGGAAGAAGACGTCATTACCACGCTGTTCGTCGCCTCGACCCACACGCCCGTTCTGTTCTTCTCCTCGCGCGGCATGTGCTACCGCATGAAGGTGTGGCGCCTGCCGGCGTCGACGCCGCAGGCGGTCGGCAAGGCGCTGGTCAACCTGCTGCCGCTGGCGCAGGGCGAGGTCATCACGTCGATCCTGCCGCTGCCCGAGGACGCCGAGACGTGGGGCACGCTGCAGCTCGCCTTCGCCACGCGCTCCGGCAAGGTGCGCCGCAACGCGCTGTCCGACTTCGAGAACATCAATCGCAACGGCAAAATCGCCATGAAGCTCGACGACGGCGATCAGATCGTCGCCGTCCGCATCTGCACGCCGGAGAACGACGTGCTGCTGACGACCGCGCAGGGGCGCTGCATCCGCTTCCTGCTGCAGGACGAAGTGCGTCTGTTCAAGGGGCGCGATTCCGACGGCGTGCGCGGCATCAAGCTCGATGACGGCGATCAGATCATCTCCATGACCGTGCTCACGCACGTCGATGCCGATGCCTCCGAGCGCGCCGCCTATCTCAAGCAGGCGACCATGCTGCGCCGGGCGCAGGGCGAGGAAATCGCCGACGCCGAGCCGCAGGCCGATGCAGAGAGCGACGAGGAGGTCGTCGAAGGCGCCGATCTCACGCCGGAACGCTACGCCGAGCTTCGGCGCCAAGGAGCAGTTCGTGCTGACGGTGTCGGAGCGCGGCTTCGGCAAGCGCACCTCGTCCTACGAGTATCGGACCTCGGGGCGCGGCGGCAAAGGCATCGTCGCCATGGTCGTCAACGACCGCAACGGGCCGCTCGTCGCCTCGTTCCCCGTCGCCGACACAGATCAGATCATGCTGGTGACCGACGCCGGCCAGCTCATCCGCTGCCCGGTCGACGACGTGCGCATTGCCGGCCGCAACACGCAGGGCGTGCGCATCTTCAAGACCGACGCCGAGGAGAAGGTCGTCTCGGTCGAGCACATCCCCGACGACGGCGGCGACGGCTGGCGAAGAGGGTGAAGGCGAGTCCGCACCGCAAACCGAATAGCGGCCTCGAAGTCGTCGCCGCGAAATTGTGAGCGCCGCAACCCCTCACCCGGAAGCTCATTGCATTCGCTTCCGACCTCTCCCTGAGGGAAAGGCGATGTATAAGCCGCAGCGTGCTCCTTCACCTCTCCCCGGTGGGGAGAGGTCGGCGCGAGATGCAGTGCATCGAGCGGCGGGTGGTGAGGGCGCGCGCGGGGGCGGCTGAGGCGCGCCGCCTCTAAACGCATTTGTTTACGGCGTTGCGGTAAGCAGTTGTGCCCGCCCGTACGCGCGCGATAAGACGAGGCGGTCCTGCAACCTAAGGCTGCCCGACTGCAAACCATGAAACGCATCGGCTTTTACCCCGGCTCGTTCGACCCCGTGACGCTCGGTCATACCGACGTCATCGCGCGCGCCTGCCGGCTCGTCGACAACCTGGTCATCGGTATCGGTGTGCACGAAACCAAGCAGCCGCTGTTCGCGGCCGACGAGCGTATCGCCATGCTGCAGGCCGAGGTGAAGCCGATCGCGGCAAAGACCGGCACGGCCATCGACATCGTCACCTTCGGCGGCCTCGCCGTCGAAGCGGCCAAGGAAATCGGCGCCGGCGTCATCGTGCGCGGCCTGCGCGATGCCACCGACTTCGACTACGAAATGCAGATGGCCGGCATGAACAGCGCCATGGCCCCCGGCATCGAGACGGTATTCGTCGCCGCCACGCCCGGCGTCCGCCACATCGCGGCGAGCCTCGTACGGCAGATCGCAGTGATGGGCGGCGATGCGTCGGCGTTCGTCTCGCCCGCCGTTGCCAAGCGCCTCAAGTCCAAGGCCAAGCAGTGAAACTAGCGAACAATTCGCGCGACACTCTCTGACAAGTTGCAGGGTTACCCGCTGGGGCGGTAAGAATGCCACTCCACAGCGCTGCCGCAACGCGCAGCCATCACAGCCCATAGCAATATACGGGGGACGCGCCATGCGGATGTTGACATGCCTCGCTCTGGCGTTCTGCGTCATCACCGGAGCGGCCTGCTCGGATCAGCCCCAGGTCGGCGGCGCCGACGGCGACACCCTCGTCATCGAGACCAAGAACGGCAAGGTGCTGGTCAAGCTGCGCCCCGACCTGGCGCCCAAGCACGTCGAGCGCGTCAAGACGCTCGCCAAGGAAGGCTTCTACGACGGCCTCAAATTCCATCGCGTCATCGGCGGCTTCATGGCGCAGACGGGCGACCCCTCCGGCACCGGCTCGGGCGGATCAAACCTTCCCGATCTGCCGGCGGAGTTCACGCCGGAACCGTATAAGCGCGGCACCGTCGGCGCAGCGCGCACCGCCGACCCCAACAGTGCCAACAGCCAGTTCTTCATCTGCTTCGACGATAGCGGATGCGCGAGCCTCACTGGCCAGTACACGGTGTGGGGCGAGGTCATCGAGGGCATGGACAACGTCGACAAGATCTCCAAGGGCGAGCCGCCGGCCATCCCCGACGTGATGGAGAAGGTCTACCTGCAGTCGGACAAGAAGTGACGACGCGCAGTTGGCAGTGGCGAGGCAGTTGGCAGCAGGCAATAGCGGTACAGCAGCAATGTCGGAACAGAAAGCTCCGATACGCTCATACCGGGATCTGGTGGTGTGGCAGGAGGCGATGAACCTGGCCGAAGCAACCTATCGACTGACCGCGACGTTCCCTGAAGGAGGAGACCTATGGGTTGACCTCGCAGCTTCGGCGGTCGAGGTACCTCGGTCCCTGCCAATATCGCCGAGGGCTATGGGCGGGACAGCAAGGGTTCGTACGTGCAGTACCTGCGCGTGGCCCAGGGTTCGCTCAAAGAGTTCGAGACGCATCTCTTGCTCGCCGAGCGCGTTGAAATCGTCGACAGCAGTGCGGCCACCCCTTTGCTTGCGAAGTGCGAAACGGTTGGGAAGATGCTGCGCGGCCTCATCCGATCGATCGAGAATTCCGAACACCAGTAGGCGGCTCTTTCCACTACCTACTGCCCATTGCCTATTGCCTCTCGAGAAAAAAACGGAGACCCCCATGGCTGCCGATCCGGAGAACACGCTCGTCATCGAGACGACCAAGGGCCGCGTCGTCATCGAGCTGCGCCCCGACCTTGCCCCCAAGCACGTCGAGCGCATCAAGCAGCTGGCCCGCGAAGGCTTCTATGACGGCATTCCGTTCCATCGCGTCATCGACGGCTTCATGGCGCAGACCGGCTGCCCCAAGGGCACCGGCACCGGCGGCTCGAGCTATCCCAACCTCAAGGCCGAGTTCAACGCCGAGCCGCACGTGCGCGGCGTCTGCTCCATGGCGCGCGCGCAGAGCCCCGACAGCGCCAACAGCCAGTTCTTCATCGTGTTCGACGACGCGACCTTCCTCGACAACAAGTACACCGTGTGGGGCAAGGTGATCGAAGGCATGGAGAACGTCGACAAGATCAAGCGCGGCGAACCGGTCAGCAACCCCGACAAGATGATATCGGTGAAGGTCGGCGCCGACGCGTAGGCGCCGGTGTGCGCGGAGTAAGGATGCATGGAGACGGCGACAGTGATGCAGTTGGCAGCGGCGCTGCTTGTCTATGCCGGGCTCGCGGGCGCCGCCGGCGTCGGGCTGGCGGCGGCGGGTGCGCACGGCAATGACCTCTCGGCGCTGACGCCGCCGGCATACTTCCTCATGATGCAGGCGGCTGCCGCGGTAGCGATCGTCGCCGTGGCGATGCGCGCCGCGCATCCGGGCGCGTTCCTGCTGGCGGCGCTCGTGCTGCTGATAGGTGTGACGCTGTTCTCGGGCGACATCGCCGCGCGGACGTTGTGGGGCACGCGCCTGTTTCCCATGGCGGCGCCGATCGGCGGGTCGACCATGATCATCGGCTGGCTGGTCCTGTCGGCGGCCGGCATCTGGGAAGTCTTCGGGCAACGTGGTTAGGCGCGTAGCAAGAGCGAGAGGTAAGTCGCGATGATGGGGCTCGTCTGGTCGGTTTTGGGCATTCTGTCAGGGATGCTGATCGCCCTGCAGGCGCCGATCAACGCGCAGCTGGCGCGCGGCCTGGGGATGCCCGTCGCGGCTGCGGCGGCGTCTTTCTTTGCCGGAACAGTCGTGCTGGTCACCATCTCGCTTGTGCTCTCTCAAGCGCGCGGCATCTCGATCGCATGGGACGTGCCGCCGCTGTGGATGTTCGTCGCCGGCGGTTGCCTCGGCGCTGCGTTCGTGACCTTTGCGCTGGTTCTCACCCCTAAGCTCGGCGCGGCAGCCACCATGGCATTTATTGTCGCCGGCCAATTGCTGGCCGGGCTGCTCCTCGACCGCTTGGGCTACTTCGACCTCGCGGTGCGCGAAATCACGCTCGGAAGAATGACCGGCGCGGTCCTGCTGCTTGCCGGAGCGCTGCTCATCCGCCTCTACTGATGCGCACGGACCTCTTTGATTTCGAGCTGCCCGAGGAGCGCATCGCGCTGCATCCTGTGAGCCCGCGCGATGCCGCGCGGCTACTCGTGGTGCCGGCGGGTGATGCGCCATTCGAGGATCGTGGCGTGCGCGATTTGCCGGCGTTGCTGCGCGAGGGCGATGCGCTCGTCTTCAATGATACGCGTGTCATCCCGGCGGCGCTCGACGGCGTGCGCCGGCGCGGTGACCTCGAAGCAAACATCGCGATCACGTTGCATCGAACGTCTGGGAGACAATCGCTGGTGCGCATTGGCGCGACCGGCGAAGCGGTTGCAGAAAGGCGACCGGCTGCACTTCGGCCACAGCGGCGAGATGTGCATTGCGGGTGCGCTCGACGCGACCGTCGCCGCACGCGGCGATAACGGCGAGGTGGAGATTGCTTTCGATCTCGCAGGTCCCGCTCTCGACGCGGCGATTGCGGCGGTGGGTGAGATGCCGCTGCCGCCATACATCGCGGGCAGAAGAGCAGTAGAGGCAGTGGATCGCATCGACTATCAAACGACGTATGCCGCGCATGACGGCGCCGTCGCCGCGCCGACGGCGGGTCTGCACTTCACGCCGGAGCTGATGGCGGCGCTCGATAAGCGTGGCATCTCGCGCCACTTCGTGACGCTGCACGTCGGCGCCGGTACCTTCCTGCCGGTGAAGGCGGAGGACACGAGCGAGCACAAGATGCATTTCGAAACGGGCGAGGTTTCCGCCGCGACCGCCGCGGCGCTCAATGCCGTGCGGGAGCGCGGCGGTCGCATCGTCGCCGTCGGCACCACATCGCTGCGCCTGTTGGAGACGGCCGCGCGCGAGGGCGAGATACAGCCGTTCAGCGGGCGCGACCGATATCTTCATCACGCCCGGCTATTGCTTCCGCGCCGTCGACGTTTTGATGACCAACTTCCACCTGCCGCGCTCGACGCTGTTCATGCTGGTCGCGGCGTTCGCTGGCCTCGATCGCATGCGCGCGGCCTACGCGCATGCGATCCGCTCGGGCTATCGCTTCTATTCCTACGGCGACGCCTCTCTGCTCTTTCCGACTGTCATCCCGGCCAAGTGAGGCGTATCGCCGCCACGTCGTAGCCGGGACCCAGGATCTGCGGGTCGCGCAGCGTCCAAAAGGATGTCTTCGACTGGTATTTACGCCCTGGCATCCCGGATAGCCCTCGCCGCGTCGAGGACGCTCCGGCTTCCGGCGATGACAAAAGTAAGTGAGACCGATGCAGGAACGCGTGACGACGTTTGGATACAAGCTGCTGGCGCTGGACGGCGCAGCGCGCCTCGGCGAGATGACGACGCCGCGCGGTCTGATCCGCACGCCCGCCTTCATGCCGGTCGGCACCGTCGGCACCGTCAAGGCGCTGTACTTCGACCAGGTGAAAGCGGCCGGCGCCGACATCGTGCTCGCCAACACCTACCACCTCATGCTGCGGCCCGGCGCGGAGCGCGTGGCGCGCCTCGGCGGGCTGCACACCTTCATGCGCTGGGACGGGCCCATCCTCACCGACAGCGGCGGCTTTCAGGTCATGTCGCTGAGCAAAATCCGCGAGGTGAGCGAGGAGGGCGTGCGCTTCCAGTCGCACATCGACGGCTTCGCGCCACATGCTGACGCCCGAACGCGCCGTCGACATCCAGTGCCTGCTCGACGCCGACATCCAGATGCAGCTCGACGAGTGCATCGAGCTGCCGGCCGAGCACAAGGAAGCCGAGCGGGCGATGGAGCTGTCGCTGCGCTGGGCGGAGCGCGCCCGCAATGCCTTCGCGACGCGCGCCGCTCCGGGACAAGCGCTGTTCGGCATCGTGCAGGGCGGCATCGACGCCGGGCTGCGCCGCCGCTCGGCCGAAGCGCTGGTCGGCCATGGACTTTCCCGGCTACGCGGTCGGCGGCCTCGCCGTCGGCGAGGGCCAGGATCTCATGCTGCGCGACGCTCGAGGGCGTGCTGCCGATCCTCCCTGCGCACAAGCCGCGCTACCTGATGGGCGTCGGCTCGCCGTCCGATCTCATCCATTCGGTCGCCCGCGGCGTCGACATGTTCGACTGCGTGCTGCCGACGCGCAACGGGCGCCACGGCCTCGCCTTCACCTGGAACGGCAAGGTCAACCTGCGCAACGCCTGTCATGCCGAGGATCCGGCCCCGCTCGATCCCGAAAGCTCGTGCCCGGCGGCGCGCGATTATTCCCGCGCCTACCTGCACCACCTCATCAAGTCGGGCGAATACCTCGGCGCCATGCTGCTGTCGTGGGTGAACACGGCGTTCTACCAGGAGCTGATGGCGGCGATGCGCGCCGCCATCGCCGAGAAGCGGTTTGCGTCCTGGTCCGAGGCGACCCTCGCCCGCCTCGACGGCGAGCGCTGACCTGCAGCCCTAATTCCGTCATGGCCGCGCAGGCGGCCATGACGTTTAGAGACAGTCGTCGCTCTTCGTTCGCCACCGCGCGAAGCATGCGTCCTGGGCTCGCGACAGCGCTTGACCTGCCATAACTCACTACATCGGGTCGGTGGGGCCGCCTCTTCGCGCAGCGTGCGCTCGCAGTGCAGAAGGTAAATGCCGGAGACGATGATCACCGCGGTTAATATGGGCAAGCGTTAGTACGATATGCGGGACACTCGGAGTTCGCTAAACTGTCATATCGAGACGCTAGAGCAGCAACAGCGCTTTATCTAGGTATCGGTCATTATGGTTGAGTGGACTGCGACGCCTGCCACGCGTTCTACGTACGAGGATTTCCCGCCGGCAGAGCCGCTTGCCCCTATCTTGAATGATGCGGTGTCGGACGTCCTCTTATCGTACAAGGCGCTGGCGTTCATTCTTGTTCTTGGCCTGCCGCGGACGGCGACGAAGGCAACCTTGCAGTTCTTTCACAAAAACTATGCGGACCGGGCAAAGGTCGCCCACGCCCACGGAATATCGCCGCGTTTTCAAAAAACCCTTTTCGATCTCGTAGATCAGGAAAAGATCAATGCCTTCGAGCGCGTGAGGAAGCTACTAAACATCGCGAAGCGAACTCTGATTGTTATTACGCTGCGTGAGCCTGTTTCGCGAATTTACTCGTACTACCTCTATTTCAACAGGAACCGTATTGGCTCATTCTTCGACCCGCAAAATCAAACATTCTCCGATCGGGGGGGCATTCAGACAGACTTCGATCGGTTCGCTTTGGAGGAAGCGACGCGCGAATGCCTTTGGTACAGCGAGGAATTACAGGATGCATTCGGCCTCGACCTTGGGGCTCTTCCAGTGGCTACGCTGGATGCACCCGCGGTGCTCGCCCAAGGAGGACGGGATTTCCTGTTCGTGCGCTCGGAAACGCTGAGCGAAACGATGAATGGCGCGGCCAACAAGGCGCCCGGCTGGAGCGGCACAAGATTGAAGCGGCGCAACAGCGCCAGCGAGCATGGTTTGGCCGGTCTCGACCAAGCATTTCGCGAGACGTTTCAATTCCCGCTCAGCGCGACATCGCATCTCGAGGACAGCACGATTGTGCGGCGCCTGTTCAGTTCCCCGGAGCCGCTCTAGTGGATCCCATCTCGTGCGCTCAGCCATCGCGGAAGGGCGCTTTGCATCGTGGACGGAGACTACGCTCGCCCGCCTGGAAGCCGAGCGCTTAGTCGAGCTCGGGTCCAACTGTCATCCCGGCACTCGTTGCCGGGATCCAGCCATCGACAGCAACCATCGCTTGCGGAGAGATGGATCGCCGGGACCAAGTCCCGGGATGACAAAGGGTGTCGTCGCGAAGTGCACTACATCGGGTCGGTGGGGGCCACCTCTTCGCGCAGCGTGCGCTCGCGGTGCAGAAGGTAAATGCCGGAGGCGACGATGACACCCGCACCGACGAGCGTCCACATATCCGGCAGATCGCCGAACACGGCGAAGCCGAAGCCGACCATGGTCAGCAGCTGCACATAGAGGAACGGCGCCACGCTCGACGCCGGCGCCAGCCGGTAGGCGTGAATGAACAGGTAGTGTCCCATGCCGCCGAACATGCCGAGCCCCAGCAGCAGCAGCCACTGGCCAAGCGTCTCCGGCCACACCCATTGCCAGATGGCGAACGGCGCCAACGCAAAGGTGCCGAGCAGAATCGAATAGAACAGCATGACGAGCGGCGCATCGTGCGCGGCGAGGAAGCGCGTCAGCAGCATGAAGAACGCGTAGGCGAGCATGCCGGCGAAGGCGATGGCGAACGCCGGATGCAAGCCGCCGATGCCCGGATGCACGACGATGAGCACGCCGATGAAGCCGGCGAAGATGGCGACGAGCCGCCGCCAGCCGACCCACTCGCCGAGGAACGGGCCGGCGAGCAGCGCCACGATCAACGGCGCCAGAAACGCCACCGACACCGTCTGATCGAGGCGCAGGTAGCGGAGCGCCAGAAAGTTGCCCACCGTGGTCGACACCATGAGGAACGAGCGCAGGAGTTCCAGCTTCAGCTTGTGCGTGCGCAGCAGCGCCGACACGGGAAGCGCGCTGAGCAGCGAGAGCATGATCAGGAACTGGCCGGCAAAGCGCGACCAGACGATCTGCACCACGGGCAACTTGCCTTGCGTGACGAGATACTTCGCCGAGGTGTCGAGGGCTGAGAACAGCGCCACGGCAAGGCACATGAGCCCGATCGCCTTCATGTGATCGGCAGCCGGGATCACGCTCTCGCGGCGCTGAGCGGCGGCGCGCGTCCGTCCGCCCGCCCCGAGGGCGGCGGTATCTGTTCCTGGTCTGTGGTCCATGGGCGGCTCTCATAGCGCATGGATGGCGAGCCGGCCAATCGCCAATGCGCGCAGGTCGCCGCGGCCCGCACGCCTGTCAGCTCTGATCTGTCGTATGAGCCGCGAATGCGTGGTCCGCGCGTTAGCCCGCGGCGGGCCTGCGGGCCACGCTCCGGAAGGCGGATGCGACAACGTCGGACTTCCATTGCGACCTGCGGGCCAGCAAGGCCAGCGTCGGCAGAAGCGAGTTGCGCAGCACCACGGTCGTGAGGCCGTTCCGCGTCCGCAAGGCCTCGAATAGGATCCAATGCAGCGTGTGGTAGACGGAAAACATCGCCTCGGTCCGCACGATCTCGAACCCACCGTTGCGCAACGTGCGCTCCAGCCCGTCGCGGGTGTAGCGCTGATAGTCGGTGGGCACCTTATGCTCGGGCTGCAGGAACGGCACGCTGGCGATGAGGTGTCCTCCCGGCTTCAGCACGCGAAACATCTCGGCCACGACCTGCTCGGGATTTTCCACGTGCTCCAGCACGGCGATGCAGACAACCGCGTCGAAGCTGTGATCGGGTCGCGGGATGTTGGCCAGAGGCGAAAGGATGTGGATGTTGGTGCGCGTCTCGTTGTCGGACGGGAGGTCCTGGTTGACGAGCTCGCCGTCGATCAGATGGCCGATCTCGCGCCACCCGGCGCCGGCATTCAACACTTTGCCTTTAAGGAGGTGGCGCAGGTCCGCCAGCTCGTAGTCGATGGGGGGCCAGATCGCTGCCTGCGAGGTCAGCTTACGCAACGGATTGAACATTACGACCAGAGCAGATTTTGCAGCGTCTGCATCATGCTAGCATCGCGGTTGAATGGCCGGCGAGCCACGATGTCGCGCTGGGGCAGTGATCCAGCCATGCGCGGGTCTCCCGCGCGCCGCGCACATCGCATCGGCCCGTGAATGGCCTTCACCTTGACCAAAACGCCCGGCGCCGCCTACAAGCACGGCTCGCGCTGAGGGCCCGTAGCTCAGTGGTAGAGCACCTGACTTTTAATCAGGGTGTCGATGGTTCGATCCCATCCGGGCTCACCAATCATTTCAAGCGATTGCAGCCGGACCCAGGAGAAGCGATGGCTATCTTCGCGTGCAAGACGACGACCGGCTCAATTGAGGTCACCGAACGCGGTCATGGGGAGGTGGCTATCCTCGTCGATGAGCTGGGTGAAGTCACCGCGATAGACCTACCGGCGGAGCGCGCCGCGGCGTTGGCGAAGGCGATCCTGGCGCACGTCGGCCAGGGGCGCTAGGGGCGGCCCGCGCGGGGGTGCGCTAGTCGGATCGTTCGGCCCTCGCTTCAGATCAGCGCGATCCCGTGCTGTGCTATTGGGTTGCCGGCGTCGTGCCGAACTCCGCAAGGACCTTGGCGAGCGCATCCGGCTTTACCGTCACTGCGCCGGAAAAAGGCCGATCGATAACCACGACGATCAACAGGCCGGATAAAATCACCACGGACAACAGTCCGGTCATGAGAGACTGGGCCAGCAGGTTCGGCGTACCGAAAAAAAACGTGAACCCGATCGTGACTGCGGCGCCCCCAAACAGAACGGGCCAAATGACCCCCGGGACCGTGCCATCCGCCGCAACGAGCCTGGCGCGCCGCTCCTGAGTGATCACATCGAGCTGGTGCAAGATCTCCGATACCAGAGGCATATTGCGCCCCTCGGGAGTTAAGGAGACCAGGACCGACCCATATACGGCATCGAGGGCCAAGCGCGCCGACGAACTCTCGTTCGCGTGCTCCATGGCCGGCCAGTCGTCGGAGATCGTGGATGCGAGATAGGCGCTGAGCCTTGCGCGCAATGACGTCGCGGGCGCCTCGGCCATGCCGTACGACAGGCGGTAGACGTTCGTAGCCGCCCCGGCCTCGCGTGCCACAATGTTGTCAGCGTTGTCGAATTTTTCCCAGACGACAATGATGGCGAAGGCGAGCAGGACAGCATACAGCACGCCAACGACCGCGAATTTGAATCCGGCGACCTCATTGTTTGCGCTTAGCCTCTCGAGCGTCACGTAACGACGGATCAGAATGGGGCCAAGCATAGCCAGGCCGGTCGTCAGCCCGACGAGGAGCAGGCCAGAGAGCCAGATGGGTTGGCTCTGGAGAAACGAGACCATGGTGGTGTTCCCACGGCGGCGCTTGGTTGGTGCAGCCTAGTTCGGCCGTTGCCTGGCGTCAGCAGGAACTCGCGCGGTTGGTCAATTCGAGCGCTGGCCACGGGCAGGTGGCGATCCTGATCGATGAGCTCGGTGAGATCACCGTAGACCTACCGGCGGAGCGCGCCGCGGCATTGGCGAAGGCCATCCTGGCGCACGTCGGTCAGGGGCGCTAGGAGCGTCCCGCCGTCGGGACGCTAGCCGGATCGTCCGATCCCATCCGGGCTCACCAATGTTTTCAGTTGGATGTGTGTCCAGGCGGCAGCCGGTGCCGGGCAGCCTATTGCTTAGGCGCGAACACTCAATACTATCTCCCCATTCAACTCCGCCATCACGCGGCGTGTAGGTCGCCTGCGGCGGATATAACAACTAAAAGGGGGATGCTATGGCGCAGCGCGCGCAGGGAGTTACATCGGCAAGTCTCATCGTCATCATTCTGACCGCCGCCGCCATCGGCGCGCTCGTCGGCGGGATACTCGGCCCCTATCTGGAGACGGCGCCTCTGGCGCTCGCCGCGGGATTTGCCGCGACCGTCGTTGCGGTGATTGTGCGCAACAAGTTGCTGAACCGCTTTTCGGGCGTCGGCCCCGACGACTTCCAGATACCGATGGTGGTTGCGGTATTCGCCGTCATCGCCTCGATCGCCGGAAGTCTGGCGAGCAAGGAAATCCTCGATCAGGTGGGCGGCGAGTTCTCGCCGGTGTGGACGGGTACCGTAGCCGGGCTCGCGTCAGCCATCCTGATGGCGTTGCTGATGATCACCTATCACATGTATCCCGAGCCACGCCGCGGCTGAGAGCGCCGATGCGAGCGCAATTGCATTAGGGCAGCGTAAGGCGCGGATAGCCGCGCGCCTTACGGCGTCAGCTCGCGCGCCGGGCCGGTCTCGATGGCTGGACCGTTCTCGGCGCCCCACTCCGCCCAGCTCCCGTCGTAGACGGCCGCGTTGGTCTGGCCGAGCACGGCGAGCGCCAGCGACAGGATCGACGCCGTTACGCCCGAGCCGCACGAGGTGACGACGGGCAGCTTCGGATCGATGCCGGCGTCGGCAAAAATCTTGGCGAGCTCGGGTGTCGACTTCAATGTGCCGTTGGCGTTGATCAGCGACTGCGAGGGAACGTTGCGGGCGCCGGGAAGGTGGCCAGCGCGCAGACCCGGGCGCGGCTCCGGCTCGCTGCCTTCAAAGCGGCCGGCGGGGCGCGCATCGACGAGCTGCGCCGAACGCTTCTGGATCACCTTCTTCACGTCGTCCATGTCGCGGATGAGCAAGGCGTTCATCAGCGGGGTGAAGTGACGTTCGGTGCGCTTGCGCGCCGGACCGTCCTCCAGCTCGCGCCCTTCCGCCATCCACTTCTTCAGGCCGCCATCGAGCACGGCGACGTCCTCGTGCCCCATGGCGCGAAACGTCCACCAGGCGCGCGGCGCCGAGAACATTCCGAGCGTGTCGTAGACGACAATGCGCATGCCGTCGCCGACGCCCATCTTCTTCATGCGCGAGGCGAACTTGACGGTGGAGGGGAGCATGTGCGGCAGCGACGACTTCTCATCCGTGAGGTCGTCGATGTCGAAGAACAGCGCACCGGGGATGTGGCCTTGGAGGTATTCGGCCTTGGGGTCGCGGTGAGCGGTCGGCAGGTGCCAGCTCGCGTCGAACACGACCAGATCGGGGGCATCGAGATGCGTGGCGAGCCAATCGGTATCGACGATCCACTTCTTGGCGCTTTCGAGCACGTTTCCCTCTCTTGCAGTTTCGTGAACGTTTATGGGCAGCAGCTCGCCAGCCGCGCTCGTAGCGACATAGGCAAAAGTGGCGAGCCCCGCAAGGATCGTGGCGACCTGTCCCGGGCCAATCCGTCTCAGGTGGCGCTGAATACGGAAGGAAGTTGGGGGCTCGGGCGCGCCAGCCAGGCGGGAACGGGTAAAGACTTGCCCTCCAGAAACGCCGGGTTGAAAAGCCGCGACTGGTAGCGCGTGCCGCTGTCGCACAGGATCGTCACGATCGTGTGACCGGGCCCCAGCTCGCGGGCCAGCCGCATGGCGCCGGCGACGTTCACCCCGGTCGAGGCGCCGACGCACAGCCCTTCCTCGGCCGGTGAGGGCGAAGACGATGTTGAGGGCCTCGGCGTCGGGGATCTGGTAGGCCATGTCGATGGGCGAGCCCTCCAGGTTCTTGGTGATGCGACTCTGGCCGATCCCCTCCGTGACCGACGATCCCTCCGCCTTGAATTCGCCGGTGGTGAAATAGGAATAGAGCGCCGAACCGGGCGGATCGGCGAGGGCGATGGCGATGCCTTCGCGCTTGGCTTTAAGGCCGCGCGAGACGCCGCCGAGCGTGCCGCCAGTTCCGACCGCCGAGACAAAGCCGTCGACCTTGCCATCCGTGTCGGCCCAGATCTCCTCGGCCGTGGTCGCCGTGTGGATGTCGCGGTTGGCGGTGTTGTCGAACTGGTTGGCCCACACGACGCCACCCGGCTCGGTGGCAGCGAGCGCCTCGGCCAGGCGGGCCGAGTACTTCACGTAGTTGTTCGCATCGCGGTACGGCACCGCCGGCACCTCGACCACCTCGGCGCCGAGCATGCGCAGCGTGTCCTTCTTCTCCTGCGACTGGGTGTTGGGAATGACGATCACCGTGCGCAGGCCGAGCGCGTTGCCGAGCACGGCGAGCCCGATGCCGGTGTTGCCGGCGGTGCCCTCGACCACCGTGCCGCCCGGCTGCAGCCGCCCGCTCGCCATGGCTTCGGAGATGATGCCGAGCGCGGCGCGGTCTTTCACCGAAGCGCCGGGGTTCATGAACTCGGCCTTGCCGAGGATGGTGCAGCCGGTTTCCTCGGAGGCGCGGCGAAGCTTGATAAGAGGCGTGCGGCCGACAGCTGCGGCGACGCTCGAGCGCGGCGGGTTCAAGGGGGCAACTCCGTTAAGGAACGGCGGACCCTAGCGGCGCCGATTGTCGCTCGCAACTGCATGCAAGCGCGCATTTTCCGCCCTAACGGACGCCCGTTCGCTGCGGTGAACAAAGCTCCATCGGGCTGGCGGCGGCAAAGGGGCGTTGCTTTTTGCGGTGGCCGCCAGATATATCTTCGCCCGATCGTCCCCGACAGCCGCAATGACTTGCCGGAATGGCGAGTGTGGACTGGCGCAAGCCGGCCTGAGGGCGGGGGCGACGCGCGGGCGTGGTGGAATTGGTAGACACGCCAGATTTAGGTTCTGGTGGCCTTGGCCGTGGGGGTTCAAGTCCCTCCGCCCGCACCACGCGATTGAAGCGCCAGGATGAAGAGCCCGTCGGCTTTACGAGCAGGTTGGAGAACAATGCAGATTACCGAAACGAGCAACGAAGGTCTGAAGCGGACGCTGCAGGTGGTCGTCCCCGCCGGAGAGCTCGGCAAGCGCTTCACCGATCGCCTGGACGAGATCAAGGACCGCGTGCAGCTCAAGGGCTTCCGCAAGGGCAAGGTGCCGGTTCCGCATCTGAAGAAGATGTACGGCCGCTCGCTGATGGTCGAGGTGCTGCAGGACACCGTGCGCGAGACGAGCAACAAGGCCATCGCCGACCGCAAGGAGCGCCCGGCCATGCAGCCGAGCGTCAGCTTGCCCGAGGATCAGGCCGAGATCGAGCGCGTGCTCTCCGGGCAGGCCGATCTTTCCTATTCGATGACCTTCGAGGTGCTCCCCGCTATCGAACTTGCCGACTTCAAGGGTCTGAAGCTCGAGCGTCTCGTCGCCGACGTCGATGCCGAAGCCGTCGACAAGGCGGTGGGTGAGCTGGTCGAGCGCAACGTCACGTTTACGCCCGAAGAGGGCCGCGCGGCGCAGACCGGCGATCGCGTCACGGTCGACTTCGTCGGCAAGATCGACGGCGAAGCGTTCGAAGGCGGCGCGGCCGAAGGCGCTCCGATCGTGCTCGGCCAGGGCAACTTCATCCCCGGCTTCGAAGAGGGCATCGCCGGCGCCAAAGCCGGCGAGGAGCGCGACGTCGTCGCCACCTTCCCGGCCGACTATCCGGTCGCCACGCTGGCCGGCAAAGCCGCGAACTTCGCCGTGACGGTGAAGGAAGTGGCTTCCGCCGTGCGTCCCGCGGTCGACGACGACTTCGCCAAGACGCTCGGCGCCGAAAGCGTCGCCCAGCTGAAGGAGTTCGTCGGCGCCGCAGATCGGCCGCGAGTATGCCAACGCCGCGCGCATGAAGCTGAAGCGCGAGCTGCTCGATCAGCTCGAGAAGTCGCACAGCTTCGAGCTGCCGCCCTCGCTCGTCGACAACGAGTTCGCCGTCATCTGGGAGCAGCTCGAGAACAATCTGAAGCGCTCGGGCAAGACCTTCGCCGATGAAGGCAAGACCGAGGAAGAGGCGCGGGAAGAGTACCGCCGCATCGCCGAGCGCCGCGTACGCCTCGGGCTCGTCATCGGCGAGATCGCCGAGCGCAACGACCTCAAGATTACCCAGGACGAGATGCGCAAGGCGCTGATCGAGCAGGCGCGGCGCTTCCCCGGCCAGGAGAAGACCGTCTACGAATACTACGAGAAGACGCCGGGCGCGCTGGCCGAGCTGCGGGCGCCGATTTTCGAGGACAAAGTCGTGGATTTCGTCATCGATAAAGCCAAGCCAGCGGACAAGAAAGTCTCCAAGGAAGAGTTGTTTCAGAAGGTGGAAGAGGTCGCCGACGCGTAATCGCGTCTTAGCAACCCCATATATCCGTGCCGTCGCATCCCCCGAGGAGGGGTCTTGCACCGGCGGGCGGCACTGCCCAAGAAAGACGACGGAGCGGCGCGATTCGATGCGCCGCCGACCCGAACGAACCAGAAGGAATAGGCCATGCGCGATCCGGTCAGCACTTTGACGAACACGTTCTGGCCGATGGTGGTCGAGCAGACGAACCGCGGCGAGCGCGGCTACGACCTGCCTTCGCGCCTGCTGAAAGAGCGCATCATCTTCGTGACGGGGCCGATCGAGGACCACATGGCGGCCTCGATCTGCATGCAGCTCCTGTTCCTCGAGGCGGAGAACCCGAAGAAAGAAATCTCCATGTACATCAACTCGCCGGGCGGCGTCGTCACGGCGGGGATGGCGATCTACGACACCATGCAGTTCATTCGACCGGACATCGCCACGCTGTGCATCGGCCAGGCCGCCTCGATGGGTTCACTGCTGCTGTGCTGTGGCACCAAGGGGCTGCGCTATGCCCTTCCGAACGCTCGCATTATGGTGCACCAGCCCTCCGGCGGGTTCTCCGGCCAGGCGTCCGATATCGAGCGGCATGCCGAGGACATCATTAAGATGAAGCGGCGCCTCAACGAGGTTTACGTCAAGCATACCGGCCAGAGCTACGACGTCATTGAACGCACGCTCGACCGTGATTATTTCATGACGGCAGATCAGGCGCAGGAATTCGGCCTCATCGACAAGGTTCTATCGAGCCGCGAACAAGTAGATTTCGGCGCGATGGACGCCAAAAGCGCCGCATCCTGAGACAGTCAGCAGTAAAGCCGAAAGGCCGCAGGGCGGACGGTGCCCTTGCCTCGCGGAGCGCCCGGGGCCATTCTCTTCAATCTGCGGTCGAGTTGGCGAACGGCGGAGCTGCTGCAGCTGACCGTCAGGTCGCCACAAAACTGTGGTAATCGAGCCGCTTCGGCGTTGAGCGGACCGGTATCCGTTAATCCAATCTTGATCTAGAGAACGCTAGCGTGCTCAGATCACTGTAATGGACTCGGACCCGCGATTTCGCTAGGCGGCATGAGACAGGAATCTTCCAAGGCGAGCACCGGCTTATCCGGTGCGCAGCTGCCCGAGGAGGGGTGAGACGTCCGGAATGGCTCAAGAGAAAAATACCCTCTATTGCTCGTTTTGCGGCAAGAGCCAGCACGAGGTGCGCAAGCTGATTGCCGGCCCGACCGTGTTCATCTGCGATGAATGCGTCGAGCTGTGCATGGACATCATCCGGGAAGAGAACAAGAACACCCTGGTGAAGTCGCGCGACGGCGTTCCCACTCCGCAGGAGATCTGCGCGGTTCTCGATTCCTATGTCATCGGCCAGGACCACGCCAAGCGCGTGCTCTCCGTCGCCGTGCACAATCATTACAAGCGGCTCAACCACGCGTCGAAGAACAACGACGTCGAGCTCGCCAAGTCGAACATCCTCCTGGTCGGCCCGACGGGTTGCGGCAAGACGCTGCTCGCGCAGACGCTCGCACGCATGCTCGACGTGCCGTTCACCATGGCTGACGCAACGACGCTCACCGAAGCCGGCTACGTCGGCGAGGACGTCGAGAACATCATCCTCAAGTTGCTGCAGAACGCCGACTACAACGTCGAGCGGGCGCAGCGCGGCATCGTCTACATCGACGAGGTCGACAAGATCTCGCGCAAGTCCGACAACCCGTCGATCACGCGCGACGTGTCGGGCGAGGGTGTGCAGCAGGCGCTCCTGAAGATCATGGAAGGCACCGTCGCCTCCGTGCCTCCGCAGGGCGGCCGCAAGCATCCGCAGCAGGAGTTCCTGCAGGTCGATACGACGAACATCCTCTTCATCTGCGGCGGCGCCTTCGCCGGCCTCGAGAAGATCATCTCGCGGCGCGGCAAGGGCACGTCGATCGGCTTCTCGGCCAAGGTCGTCGGCGCCGATGAGCGCCGCACGGGCGAAGTTCTGCGCGGCGTCGAGCCGGAGGATCTGTTGAAGTTCGGGCTTATCCCCGAGTTCATCGGCCGTCTGCCGGTCATCGCCACGCTCGAGGACCTCGACGAGGAAGCCCTGGTGCAGATCCTGACCGAGCCGAAGAACGCGCTCGTCAAGCAGTACCAGCGCCTGTTCGAGATGGAAGACGTCAAGCTGACGATCACCAACGACGCTTTGAAGGCCATCGCCCGCAAGGCGATCGACCGCAAGACGGGTGCTCGCGGTCTGCGCTCCATCATGGAAGGCAACCTGCTCGACACCATGTTTGATCTTCCGGCGCTGAAAGGTGTGGAAGAAGTGGTCATCGGGCCGGAAGTCGTGGAGGGCGGTGCTCGCCCCTTGCGCATCTACTCCGATCGGGCCGATGAAAAGGGCTCGAGCGCTTCGTGATCACCAGAGTCGCCTGAGGGAGGCGGCTCTTTCCAGACGGCAACGCCCGCCGGCACGCGGCGGCTCTTGATCCAGCGGCAGTCGGCCCCATTTCACATGGGGCGCTGCGTCTGCGATGTTGTGCGATGTTGGCTGAGGCGGAAGGGCAATCGACCCCGCGCGGCGTCCGCCTCAATAGTGCCAGGGCATACGCGTTTGATGTCCTGAGGGAGCGCCCTGAGCGCAATTGCTCAACGACGCTCTCGAATTAGAACGCGGCGACCACGATAGGTAGCGAAATGGCCGAAGACACCAAGACGAAAGACAAGACGGCGGGCAAAGGTCTCTATCCGGTCCTTCCGTTGCGCGACATCGTGGTGTTCCCGTACATGATCGTCCCGCTGTTCGTCGGGCGCGACAAGTCGATCAATGCGCTCGAAGAGGTGATGCGCTCCGACAAGCACATCCTGCTCGCCGCGCAGAAGAACGCCGGCGACGACGATCCGGCGACCGACGCCATCTATCCCGTCGGCACGCTCGCCTCCGTCCTGCAGCTGCTGAAGCTCCCCGACGGCACCGTGAAGGTGCTCGTCGAAGGCACCTCGCGCGCGCGCATCCAGCGCTACACCGAGAACGCGAACTACTTCGAAGCCGAGGTGGAGCAGGTGCCCGAGAACATCGGCGCCAAGGAGGAGATCGAGGCGCTCGCCCGTTCGGCGGTGACGCAGTTCGAGAGCTACGTGAAGCTCAACAAGAAGATTTCGCCTGAAGTGCTCGGCAACGTCGCGCAGATCGAGGACTACTCGAAGCTCGCCGACACCATCGCCTCGCACCTCGCGATCAAGATCGCCGACAAGCAGGAGATCCTCGAGACCTCGACGATCTCCGAGCGTCTGGAGCGCGTCTACACGCTCATGGAGAGCGAGATCTCCGTGCTGCAGGTCGAGCGCAAGATCCGTTCGCGCGTCAAGCGGCAGATGGAGAAGACGCAGCGCGAGTACTATCTCAACGAGCAGATGAAGGCGATCCAGAAGGAGCTCGGCGACAGCGACGAGCGCGACGACATCGCCGAGTTCGAAGAGAAGATCGAGAACACCAAGCTCTCGAAGGAGGCCCGCGACAAGGCTCTCGCCGAGCTGAAGAAGCTCAAGCAGATGAGCCCGATGTCGGCGGAAGCCACCGTCGTGCGCAACTACCTCGATTGGCTCCTGTCGATCCCGTGGGGGATCAAGGGCAAGGTCAAGAAGGACCTCGACGAGGCGCAGACGACGCTCGATGCCGAGCACTACGGCCTCGAGAAGGTCAAAGAGCGCATCCTCGAGTACCTTGCGGTGCAGGCGCGCACCAACAAGCTGAAGGGGCCGATCCTCTGCCTCGTCGGGCCTCCCGGCGTCGGCAAGACTTCGCTCGGCAAGTCGATGGCGAATGCCACGGGCCGCGAGTTCGTGCGCATGAGCCTCGGCGGCGTGCGCGACGAAGCGGAGATCCGCGGTCACCGGCGCACCTATATCGGCTCGATGCCCGGCAAAGTGGTCCAGTCCATGCGCAAGGCGAAGCGGACCAATCCGCTCTTCCTCTTGGACGAGATCGACAAGATGGGCTCCGACTTCCGCGGCGATCCGGCAGCGGCGTTGCTCGAGGTTCTCGACCCCGAGCAGAACTCGACGTTCAACGACCATTACCTCGAGGTCGACTACGACCTGTCGAACGTGATGTTCGTGACGACGGCGAATACGCTGAACATTCCGCCGGCGCTCATGGACCGTATGGAGATCATTCGTCTTGCGGGCTACACCGAGGACGAGAAGATCGAGATCGCCAAGCGCCACTTGCTTCTCGGCCAGCGCCAGGCGCACGGCCTGGAAGCCCACGAGTGGACGGTCGACGACGCAGCGCTTCTGGAGCTGGTGCGGCGCTACACGCGCGAAGCCGGCGTGCGCTCGCTCGAGCGTGAGATCGCCAAGCTCGCCCGCAAGGCGGTGAAGGAGATCCTCACCTCGACGAACAAGACCGTCGCCGTCAATCTCGGCAACCTCGAATCCTATCTTGGCGTGCCGAAGTATCGGCTACGGCGAGGCGGAGCTCGAAGATCAGGTCGGCATCGTCACCGGGCTTGCCTGGACCGAGGTCGGCGGCGAGCTGCTGACGATCGAAGGCGTCATGATGCCCGGCAAGGGCAAGATGACCGTCACCGGCAACCTGCGCGACGTGATGAAGGAGTCGATCCAGGCCGCGAACGCCTACGTGCGCTCGCGTTCGGTCGAATTCGGCATCCATCCTTCGCTGTTCGAGAGGAAGGACATCCACGTGCACGTGCCGGAGGGTGCCACGCCGAAGGACGGCCCGTCGGCCGGCGTCGCCATGGCGACGGCGATCATCTCGGTGCTGACCGGCATTCCGGTGCGCAAGGACGTCGCCATGACCGGCGAAATCACCCTGCGCGGGCGTGTGCTGCCGATCGGCGGCCTCAAGGAAAAGCTGCTCGCGGCCCTGCGCGGCGGCATCAAAACCGTCATTATCCCTGAAGAGAACGTTAAGGACCTCACGGAGATTCCAGCCGAGATCAAGAACAAGATCGACATCGTGCCGGTGGCGCGCGTCGACGACGTTCTGAGGAGCGCGCTGGTGAGGACGCCGGAGCGGATCGTGTGGGACGAAGCGGCGGAAGCCGCGGCCGTGAAAGGCGAAGACGGCGCTGCCGGCTCGCGCGTCACGGCGCACTGAACAAACGCGCGGCACCCCCCGATCGGAGTGCTGCGCGGTTTTGTATGCAACTACGGTAACCTCGCGCTTGGCGGCGCGAGGTTTTTTGTTCCCCCTACGTGCACGCCGGACCCTCCATTTCCCCAGGTTTTTCGGGCAAATTCGCGCCTTTTCCCCCTTGACGAGGCCGCCTATTGGGCGCTTCTCTCACGCACTGTTGCGGCTTCAGCAACACGCGCGGGACCCCTACATTCCGCCCGAACTCCCCCAAGTCGCAATTTCCGAACGCAAAGGACGGATACGAGATGAGCAAGAAAGATTTGATCGACGCCGTCGCCAAGGAAGCCGAGCTCACGAAGGATAAAGCCACCGTGGCGGTCGACGCTGTGCTCGAGCACATCCGCAGCGCCATGAAGAACGGCGACGAGGTCCGCATCCCGGATTTCGGAACCTTCAAGGTCGCCAAGCGCAAGGCGCGCGAAGGCCGCAACCCGGCGACCGGCGCGACGATCAACATCCCCGCCTCGCGGGTGCCGAAGTTCAGCCCGTCGAAGGGCCTGAAGGAAATCCTGAACTAACAGGGTTTTGCTTGGCTTCGGGTACTGCTTCGGCGCGTCGCGGGCAATCGCGGCGCGCCTTTGCATTACAGGTGCGCGGCGCGCGGTCGCGATTGCGCTCGGCTGAGCCTTGCGCGCTACATGCAGGCGCGTTCGCGCACGCTAGGCGAATGAGGGCGGTTAGCTCAGTGGTAGAGCGCCTCGTTTACACCGAGGATGTCGGGAGTTCGACCCTCTCACCGCCCACCAGTTTTCCTGCCGACACGATTTCAGCCCCGCGAAGGTCTTAGGCACAGGCCGAGCGCCACGACCACTGCCGGATTGAAAGCAGCGCGAGAACTCGGTCGGACGCATGGCCTTCACGATACTTCCCGCGGGCACGGCGATCGACGAGGAAGGCGTGACGGTTTCTCCCTGGCCGCTCGTGCACGCGAGCGGCGAGACGGCGCTGGGCGTCATCGAAGACATCCGCAAAACCGATCCCGCCGTGATGCCGATCATTGTCGGGCCCGCGGAAGATGCGCTCGCGCTCTTTCAGGGCCACGGCCATACCGAGGAATCCCCGGGAGAGATCAATCGCCGGGGCAGCGGCGATCGACTGTAGCGCCTGGCTTCGGCAGCGTGAAGCCGAGCGCTTGGAGGATATGGAGCTTGCTGCAGCGGACATGCCAGGGTCCAACAGCGGGCCTCTGGGCGAAGCTCCTCGGCCGAACCACCGCACCGGCCACCGCCACGCGGTCTTCGGTGTTTCCGCGCGGCCCCTGGCCGCACGACGTCGAGGCCAACACCGACGTCCTCTCACTGCGCGATGTGCTGACGCGCAAGCCGTTTTCCGATCTCTACATTGCGCTGCTTCCGGCATCCGAGCCCTGGCACGCTGGCGCCCACACCAAGTTCGGAGGGTGGAACGATTGTCCGGCGCCTGAGGTGCAGGTTGCCTTCGCCAGGCGCTGGTTCGAGCGCCACGGTGCGGTCCCGGTGGCGACGTCCGGGGATGTGCTGGAATTCACGGTCGCGCGTCCGATTAGGGACCGGCAGGCGGCGCTCGAGATGGCGATGGAGCAGTATCTGTTCTGCGAGGACATCGTTGAGCAAGGCACCGGAACCGTTGACGTGCTGGCTGCATATCTGCTCAACGCCACTGTCTGGTATTTCTGGTGGGACTGACGGGACAGCGTCAGAATGCGCGGGCATCTTGCGGCCTGGGTGCTGCGCGCTATGTATCCTCCGCGCGCTTACCACCGTAGCGGCGCCATCGCGGGAGGAACATCATCATGACCATCAGCATGTACCAGGCGTCGGTGCCGGTATTTCAGCGCATGCTGAAGGCGCTCGACGCCATTCTCGACAAGGCGGTGGCAAATGCGACCGAGCGCAAGATCGACCCGGCGGTCCTGGTCGCCGCGCGCCTCGCCCCCGATATGTACCCTCTCGCGCGGCAAGTGCAGATCGCCTCCGACCACGCCAAGGGCTGCTCGGCGCGCCTCGCCGGCGTGCCCGTGCCGAGCTTCGAGGACACCGAGAAGACCTTTCCCGATCTGAAGGCGCGCATCGCCAAGACGCTCGACTTCATCGCCACGACTGAAGCCCGAGCAGATCGACGGCTCGGAGGCGCGCGACATTACCTTGAAGGCTCGGCCCGCGCGAGCTCTCCTTCAAGGGGCAGGACTACCTGCTGTTCTTCGCCCTGCCGAACTTCTATTTCCACGTGACGACCGCCTACAACATCCTGCGCCACAACGGCGTCCCCATCGGCAAGCTGGACTTCCTGGGTGCCGATTGATGCGCGCGCACGAACCGCACCACGACAGTCGCCAAAACGCCACAAATCCGGAGCCGGCTTGTAGCGCCGTCTGCTGACGAGGTGCGTCATGGTCTCAGCCGTTAGACTGAACGTCGAGTTGGCCGCTTCCCGTCAAACTGCTGAGTGCTCTCCTCGGCACATTGGCGTGCTTCCTCATCCAGCTTCCTCTGGAGACACGCAGCTTCGGCGACCCCTTCGCCGTCTTCCTCGGGTGCGCGTTCCTCGTCGCGTTGCTGTTCGGCCGCCTCCCGGGGGCGCTGGCCGTTCTGGTATCTTCCGTCCTCTCCAGCCTGTTTTTCGAACCCTTCGGCCTGCCGCACTTGCTGCGCGCGATCGATCTCGTGCAGATCGAGGCTTTCGCCGTCCTGGCCGCCGGCGCCGTCGTTCTCGCCGACCAAATCCGCCGGACGCTGCTCGCCGTCTCCGAAGAGAACGAAGCTCTGGTAGCGGAAGACACCCGCAAGACCGTGCGCTTGCAGGAGGTGTCGCACCGCGTCGCCAATAGCTTCTCTTCGCTAGATGCGCTCATTCGCCAGCGCGCCAAGGGGGCTGACGACCCGCGCGCCACGTGCGCCTTCGAACAGGCGAGCGAGCTCATCCATGTCGTCGCTCGGCTCAGCCAAAGGCTGAACATGGCCGACCCGGCTGGCCGAGTGAACAGCAGGGTTTTCCTCAACGACCTCTGTGGGGACCTCAAGGCCTGCGCCCCGCCGTCGATCACGTTCACCTGCCACGTGCAGGATTATGAATTGCCGGTCAGCATCGCGGTTCCGCTCGGGCTCGTCGTAAACGAGCTGGTCACCAACGCGCTGAAGTACGCATTTGCCGACCGCGATGGCGGCGTCATCGGCGTGGCGCTCGCGCAAGACGTCGACACCCTCGTGCTGCGCGTGGAGGACAACGGCGTCGGCATGTCCGGGGAGGTGCAAGGCGGGGGAAGGGGTATGCCGATCCTCAAAGGGCTGGCGAGGTCCCTGCAAGGCAAGCTCGAGGTCAACTCCGGCCCTACAGGCACCCGGGTCTATCTCACGTTTCCGGCGCCGGGTTTGCGCCCGCGCCCTGCCGTCGGCACCCACAGTCACCTGCACTGATCGCTGGCCAGCCGCGGGTTAGGGGCGGGCAAACTTGACTTCGCGGGGGAGGCCACGTAGATCATCGCTTCGTGGCCAGCGCGTCCCTCGGGGCGCGCGTTTTTGACTGCGGGAGTAGCTCAGTTGGTTAGAGCGCCGGCCTGTCACGCCGGAGGCCGCGGGTTCAAGTCCCGTCTCTCGCGCCACCACGTACCTCACTGATCCACGCTGCAAACAGGCTCTGCTCAAACGGGCGTGATGCTCTTTGAGCCCCGGCGCTCGCGTCGGGCAGCGTCGCATGCGAAGCATGGCTCCGCCATGACGCGGTCTGGGCACTCCGGACCAATGACGCAGTCGCGCGCGCGCAAGTGTTGCGTGCTGAGAGCGGCTGCGTTAACGCTGTTTTTGCGCCGCAGCACATTCCTTGCGGCGCCGAGATAGCGGGCCGCCATGGATCAGCTCTTCTACGACTACCTGCCGATCGCCATCTTTATCGGTGTGGCGTTGTTCATCGCCCTCGCGCTGATGGCTGTTCCCTTCATGATCGCCGTGAACAATCCCGATCCGGAGAAGGTCTCCGCCTACGAGTGCGGCTTCAACGCCTTCGACGACGCGCGGATGAAGTTCGACGTGCGCTTCTACCTGGTCTCGATCCTGTTCATCATCTTCGACCTGGAGGTGGCGTTCCTGTTCCCCTGGGCGGTGCGCTGATCAAGCGCCGATCGGCGCTCTTCGCCTTCTGGTCGATGATGATCTTCCTGGGCGTGCTGACCGTCGGCTTCATCTACGAATGGAGGAAGGGAGCGCTGGAATGGGAGTGATCGTCTGCCGCGTACCGAAGCTGCCGCGGGCAAGGCGCCGGAATCGTCGAGGGCTGCTGGTCAAGCCGCGCGACCCGTTCTTCACGCGGATCTCGGAGCAGCTGGCCGACAAGGGCTTCTCGTCACCGCCACCGACGACCTGATCACCTGGGCGCGCACCGGCTCGCTGATGTGGATGACGTTCGGGCTGGCCTGCTGCGCCGTCGAGATGATGCAGGCCTCGATGCCGCGCTACGACCTGGAGCGCTTCGGCTTTGCCCCGCGCGCCAGCCCGCGCCAGTCCGACGTGATGATCGTCGCCGGCACGCTGACCAACAAGATGGCGCCGGCCCTGCGCAAGGTCTACGACCAGATGCCGGAGCCGCGCTACGTGATCTCCATGGGCAGCTGCGCCAACGGCGGCGGCTACTACTACTATTCCTATTCCGTGGTGCGCGGCTGCGACCGGATCGTGCCGGTGGACATCTATGTGCCGGGCTGCCCGCCGACCGCCGAGGCGCTGGTCTACGGCGTGCTGCAGCTGCAGAAGAAGATCCGCCGCACCGGGACCATCGAGCGATAAGCTCGCCGTGACCACTCGCCACTGCACGAGGCTCGGCATGAGCCAGACTCTGAGCAACTCGAGTCCATGCAAAGCTGCGCTGGGCGTCACCGTCCGCGCCGTCGCGCATCACGCATCGGCGAGCTGACGCTCGACGTGCCGCGCGACAAGATCGTCGAGGTGCTGACCTTCCTGCGCGACGATCCAGGGCTGCCAGTTCCAATGCTGATCGACATCTGCGGCGTCGACTGGCCGGAGCGCGAGCGAGCGCTTCGACGTGGTCTACCACCTGCTGTCGCTGCCCCTGAACCAGCGCATGCGCGTCAAGGTGCAGACCGACGAGGACAACGCCGGTGCCGGCGCGGTCGGCGTCTTCCGCGCGCCGACTGGTACGAGCGCGAAGCCTTCGACATGTACGGCATCTTCTTCTCCGGCCACCCGGACCTGCGCCGGATCCTCACCGACTACGGCTTCCAGGCCATCCGCTGCGCAAGGACTTCCCGATGACCGGCTACGTCGAGGTCCGCTACGACGAGGAGCTGAAGCGCGTGGTCTACGAGCCGGTGAAGCTGACCCAGGAATTCCGCAAGTTCGACTTCCAGTCGCCTGGGAGGGCACGCACTACGTGCTGCCGGGCGACGAGAAGGCCAACGGTCCGGCCGGCAAGGCGTGATGCCATGAAGGACACGCTGAAGCCGGGAGCGACGGCCCAGTTCGCCTTCCGCATTCCCGCTGACAAGACGGTGCCACACCTTTATCCGGAAGCGGCCGACTTCCAGCAGATGCCGACCGTCGTTCGCCACCGGCTTCATGGTCGGGCTGATGGAGTGGACGTGCCTCAAGGTGCTGACGCCGCATCTCGACGACGGCGAGGGCAGCCTCGGCATGCACATCGACGTGTCGCATACTGCTGCGACGGTGCCGGGTCAGACGGTGACGGTCGACGCCGAATGCACGGGCGTCGAAGGGCGCCGTATCGACTTCAACGTGCGCGCGCACGACGGCATCGACCTCATCGGCGAAGGCCGCCACGAGCGCATGATCATCCCGTGGACGCGCTTCGTCGCCCGCGTGAACGAAAAGGCCAAGCTCGCGCGCGTCGCGCCCGATCGACCTAGACTACGATTTCGATCCGCACCCGGTGCGCCGATGCCAGAAACCGAGATCCGCAAGTTCAACATCAACTTCGGCCCGCAGCACCCGGCCGCCCACGGCGTGCTGCGCCTGGTGCTGGAGCTGGACGGCGAGGTGGTCGAGCGGGTCGACCCGCACATCGGCCTCCTGCACCGCGGCACCGAGAAGCTGATGGAGGCCGCCCTACCTGCAGACGATCCCCTACTTCGACCGGCTCGACTACGTCGCGCCGATGAACCAGGAGCACGCCTTCTGCCTGGCGATCGAGAAGCTGCTCGGCGTCGAGGTGCCGAACCGCGGCCAGCTGATCCGCGTGCTCTATTCGACGAGATCGGCCGGCATCCTGAACCACCTGCTGAACGTCACCACCCAGGCGATGGACGTCGGCGCGCTGACGCCGCCGCTGTGGGGCTTCGAGGAGCGCGAGAAGCTGATGGTGTTCTACGAGCGCGCCTCGGGCGCGCGCATGCACGCCAACTACTTCCGCGTCGGCGGCGTGCACCAGGACCTGCCGCCGGCGCTGATCGACGACATCGCCGACTGGTGCGACACTTCCCGAAGGTGCTCGACGACATCGAAGGCCTGATCACCGACAACCGCATCTTCAAGCAGCGCAACGTCGACATCGGCGTGGTCAGCCAGGAGGAGGCCTTCGCCTGGGGCTTCTCCGGCGTGATGGTGCGCGGCTCGGGCGTCGCCTGGGACCTGCGCAAGGCGCAGCCCTACGAGTGCTACGCCGAGATCGAGTTCGACATCCCGCTCGGCAAGAACGGCGACTGCTACGACCGCTACCTCTGCCGCATGCAGGAGATGCGCGAGTCGACCAAGATCATGAAGCAGTGCTGCGAGAAGCTGCGCTCGCTGAAGGCGCCGGGCCCGGTGCTGACCGACGACAACAAGGTCGCGCCGCCGCGCGCGGGGCGAGATGAAGCGCTCGATGGAAGCGCTGATCCACCACTTCAAGCTCTACACCGAGGGCTTCCGCGTGCCGGCCGGCGAGGTCTACGCCTGCGTCGAGGCGCCCAAGGGCGAGTTCGGCGTCTACCTGGTCGCCGACGGCACCAACAAGCCGTACCGCTGCAAGATCCGCGCGCCGGGCTTCCCGCACCTGCAGGCGATGGACTGGATGAACCGCGGCCACATGCTGGCCGACGTCTCCGCCATCCTCGGCTCGCTCGACATCGTGTTCGGGGAGATCGACCGGTGACGCGGCCGACGATCCTTATCTTCGCCACGTGGAGCTTCGTCGCCACCTCGCTCTGGCGCCTACAGCGGCGCAGCTTCGACGCCTACAACGCCCACGGACCTGGACGCCTCATTGCGCCGTTCTTCGCCATGGTCGCGGGACCTGAACGGCGGCGGTGATCGATCCGGCATGCGCTCGCCATCTACCGGTGCGGACTACGTACGCGCAGCGCTGCTCTGCGCCGACTTTCCGCGAGGCCTGCTATCGCGGGCTAGCTCGGCGAACTGGGCATCTGACGCTCGGACACCGTCGATCGACCATGGCGAGCGGCGTCCGCCGCTCGCAGTCGAGATCGGCGTACTGAAGGTGATCGCGCACTGCGTCTACATCATCGAAGCTGCCGCGCGAGCACACGGATCGGGCCCGCATCGCGGACTTCGCCGCGTGAGAGTGCCAGCCTTGAGCGTCCGCCGCCTTTCCCCGAACCAGCCGGCCAGCTTCGCCTTCACGCCCGCGACGCTGAAGGAGGCCAAGCGCTGGATGGCCAACTTTCCGGCCGGCAGCAGCAGTCGGCCGTGATGCCGATGCTGTGGCTGGTCCAGAAGCAGGAGGGCTGGGTCTCCGAGCCGGCCATCCGCGCGGTCGCCGAGCTGCTCGGCATGCCGGTGATCCGGGTGCTGGAGGTCGCGACCTTCTACACCATGTTCATGCTGGAGCCGGTGGGCACGCACGCGCTGGTCCAGGTCTGCGGCACGACGCCCTGCCAGCTCCGCGGCGCCGAGGCGCTGATGGCGGTCTGCAAGCGAGCGATCGCGAGCACGCGCACGAGACCGTCGCGCCGACGGCAAGTTCTACTGGCAGGAAGTCGAGTGCCTGGGCGCCTGCGCCAACGCGCCGATGGCCGCGATCAACGACTACTACTACGAGGACCTGACGGCCGAGAGCTTCGAGGAAGCTGCCTCGACGACTTCGCCGCCGGCAAGACACCGGCAAGCCCGGCTCGGCCATCGGCCGCCAGGGCCGTCGGCCCGCGAAGGCGGGCCGCTGACGCGCCGACAGCGTCTACGACGGCTCGCGGGCCAGAAGATCAAGATCTCGCAGGCCTCGCCTCGAGGAGAGCGTGACGTGGTCGGCATCCTGGCGGACAAGGACCGCATCTTCCTCAACCTCTACGGCCTGCATGACTGGGGCCTGGAGGGCGCGAAGGCGCGCGGCGCCTGGAACGGCACGAAGGACATCGTCGCCCAGACGCCGGAGTGGATCTGCGACCAGATCAAGGCCTCGGGCCTGCGCGGCCGCGGCGGCGCGGGCTTCGCCACCGGGCCTGAAGTGGACCTTCATGCCCAAGCAGGAGAGCGAGCGGCCGCACTACCTGCTGGTCAACGCCGACGAGTCCGAGCCGGGCGCCTGCAAGGACCGCGAGATCCTGCGCAACGACCCGCACCTGCTGATCGAGGGCTGCCTGATCGCCTGCCGCGCCATGCGGGCGCACACCGCCTACATCTACATCCGCGGCGAGTACGTGCACGAGCGCGAGCGGCTGACGGCGGCGATCAAGCAGGCCTACGACGCCAAGCTGATCGGCAAGGGCAACATCCACGGCTGGGACTTCGACGTCTGCGTCCAGCACGGCGGCGGGGCCTACATCTGCGGCGACGAGACCGCGCTGATGGAGAGCCTCGAGGGCAAGAAGGGCCAGCCGCGCCTGAAGCCGCCGTTCCCGGCCGGCGCCGGCATCTACGGCTGCCCGACCACGGTGAACAACGTCGAGACCATCGCGGTCGTCGGCACATCCTGCGCCGCGGCGCGCGACTGGTTCGCCGGCTTCGGCACCGAGAAGTCACCGGCACCAAGCTGTTCGCCGGCTCCGGCCACCTGAACAAGCCCTGCGTGGTCGAGGACGCGGTCGGCATCCCGCTGCGCAGCTGATCGAGGACCACTTCGGCGGCGTGCGCGGCGGCTGGGGCAACCTAAGGCCGTGATCCCCGGCGGCATCTCGGTGCGGATGATCCCGGCCGACCAGTGCGAGGACGCGCTGATGGCCTACGAGGACCTGCAGGCCTGCGGGTCGGGCCTCGGCACCGGCACCATGATCGTCTTGGACAAGGACGCCGACCTGGTGAAGGCGATCGCGCGGGCGGCCTACTTCTACAAGCACGAGAGCTGCGGCCAGTGCACGCCGTGCCGCGAAGGCACCGGCTGGATGTGGCGGGTGATGGAGCGGATGGTCACCGGCGAGGCCGAGATGTCCGAGATCGACCTGCTGCTGGACGTGGCCACCCAGGTCGAGGGCCACACCATCTGCGGCCTCGGCGACGCGGCCGCCTGGCCGATCCAGGGCCTGTTCCGCCACTTCCGCCACGAGGTGGAGGACCGCATCACCCAATACCGCGCGCGCCAGGGCGCTACGCCGGCGCCACTCGATCGGCGGCGGAGTAACGGCATGCCAAACGCCAAGGTCGACGGGGTCGAGGTCGAGTTCGAGCCCGGGATGAATGTCCTGCAGGTGGCGAGCTCGCCGGCGAGGAGATCCCGCGCTTCTGCTACCACGAGCGGCTGTCCATCGCCGGCAACTGCCGCATGTGCCTGGTCGAGGTGAAGCCCGGCCCGCCGAAGCCGCAGGCGTCTGCGCTGCGCCCTGCCGGCCGCCGAGAGGACATGGAGATCTTCACCGACACGCCGATGGTGAAGAAGGCGCGCCACGGGGTGATGGAGTTCCTGCTCATCAACCACCCGCTGGACTGCCCGATCTGCGACCAGGGCGGCGAGTGCGACCTGCAGGACCAGGCCATGGGCTATGGCCGCGACGACAGCCGCTACGCCGAGAACAAGCGGGCCGTCGAAGAGAAGTACATGGGCCCGCTGATCAAGACGGTGATGACCCGCTGCATCCAGTGCACCCGCTGCGTCCGCTTCATCACCGAAGTGGCCGGCGTGCCGGACATCGGCCTCATCTCCCGCGGCGAGGACGTTGAAATCACGACCTATCTCGACAAGGCGGTGACCTCGGAGCTGTCGGCCAACGTCATCGACCTCTGCCCGGTCGGCGCGCTGACCTCCAAGCCCTAGGCGTTCAACGCGCGGCCCTGGGAGCTGAAGAAGACCGAGAGCGTCGACGTGATGGACGCGCTGGGCTCGGCGATCCGCGTCGACAGCCCGCGGGCCGGCGGTGCTGCGCGTGCTGCCGCGCATCAACGACGAGATCAACGAGGAGTGGATCTCCGACAAGACCCGCTACGCCGTCGACGGCCTGCGCCGCCAGCGGCTGGACCGGCCCTACGTCCGCGAGGACGGCAAGCTGCGCCCGGCGACGCTGGGCCGAGGCGCTGGACGCCGTCGCCGCGCAAGCTGAAGGCGGCGGCGCCCGACCGCATCGGCGTCGATCGCCGGCGACCTGCAGGACGCCGAGTCCATGAAGGCCGCGCTCGACCTGTTCGGCGGCCTGGGCGTGAAGAGCCTCGACTGCCGCCAGGACGGCATGGCGCTGGGCGCCGGGCCGCGCGAGAGCTGGCTGTTCAACTCGACGATCGCCGGCATCGAGGACGCCGACGTCATCCTGCTGGTCGGGACCAATCCGCGCCTCGAGGCGCCGGTGCTCAACGCCCGCCTGCGCAAGCGCTGGCTGGCGGGCGGCGCTCAAGGTCGGCGTGATCGGCGAGCCGGCCGACCTGACCTACGCCTACGAGTACCTGGGCGCCGGCGCCGCAGACGCTGGCGCGAGCTCGCCGAAGGCCAAGCGTCCGTTCGCCGAGGCGCTGAAGGACGCCAAGGCGCCGGCGATCATCGTCGGCGCGGGCGCGCTGGCGCGCGCCGACGGCGCGGCGGTGCTGGCAGGCGGCGCGCGTCGCGCTGGCGCCAAGAGGGCATGTCGCGCGGCTGGAACGGCTGGAACGTGCTGCACACCGCGGCCGCCGCGTCGGCGGCCTCGACCTGGGCTTCGTGCCGGGCGAGGGCGGCAAGACGCGCCGGGCAGCTGGTCGCCAAGGGCGGGCTCGACGTGCTCTTCCTGCTGGGCGCCGACGAGATCGACCTGTCGCAGCCGGCAACGCCTTCGTCGTCTACCTGGGCACCCACGGCGACGCCGGCGCGCACCGCGCCGACGTGATCCTGCCGGGCGCCGCCTACACCGAGAAGAACGGCCTCTACGTCAACACCGAGGGCCGGGTGCAGATGCGCTTCCGCGCCGTGTTCCCGAAGGGCGAGGCCAAGGAGGACTGGGCGATCCTGCGCGCGCTGTCCGAGCGGCTGGGCGCCAGACGCTGCCCTACGACACCCTGGACCAGCTGCGCGCCAGGCTGTTCGCCGACCATCCGACCTTCGGCCGGCATCGACTATGTGCCGAGCCGCGCCGCGCGCTGGACCTCGACGCGCTCGGCCAAGGAACGGCGCAGGTCTCCGAGGCGCCGTTCGCCAGCGCCGATCAGCGACTTCCACCTGACCAACCCCATCGCCGCGCGCCAGCGTGACCATGGCCGAATGGCGCGCTGCGAGCCGTCGCCTCGGGCGCCGCCAAGATCGCGGCGGAGTAGGGGCATGCAGCACATGACCGACAGCTTCTGGCACGCCTGGTCGGCTACGCCTGTGGATCGCCGTCGGCCAGATCCTGGGCCTGCTCACTCGTCGTCCTGCTGCTGACCATCGCCTTCATGCAGCTACGCGACCGCAAGATCTGGGCGGCGTGCAGATGCGCAGGGCCCAACGTGGTGGGCCCGTTCGGCCTGCTGCAGTCCTTCGCCGACCTCGTCAAGTTCCTGATCAAGGAGCTGTCATCCCGGCCGGCGCCGACAAGGTGGTGTTCCTGCTGGCGCCGCTGATCAGCGTCGACGCTGGCGCTCGGCGCCTGGGCGGTGATCCCGTTCGCGCCGGCTGGGTGGTCTCCAACATCAACGTCGGCATCCTCTACCTGTTCGCGATGTCCTCGCTCGGCGTCTACGGCATCATCATGGGCGGCTGGGCGTCGAACTCGAAGTACCCGTTCCTGGGCTCGCTGCGCTCGGCCGCGCAGATGGTCGTCCTACGAGGTCTCCATCGGCTTCGTGATCATCACGGTGATCCTGCTGGCCGGCTCGATGAACCTGACCGAGATCGTCGAGCGCAGCAGACCGGCTCGGCTTCTGGAACTGGAACTGTTCGGCGGCGGCGCTCGAACTGGCGCTGATCCTGGCTCATGTTCCCGATGGGCGTGATCTTCTTCATCTCCGGCCTGGCCGAGACCAACCGCCCGCCGTTCGACCTGCCCGAGGCGGAGTCCGAACTCGTGGCCGGCTACAGGTGGAATACGGCTCCACGCCCTACCTGCTGTTCATGATCGGCGAGACGTCGAACATCGTCGCTGATGTGCGCGCCTGATGGCGGTGCTGTTCCTCGGCGGCTGGCTGCCGCCCGGTCGACTGTCGCGCCGTTCACCTGGGTGCCGGGCTTCATGCTGGTCTTCTCGGCGAAGATGCGTGCTTCGTGTTCTTCATGAACGCCATGGTCAAGGCGATCGTGCCCCGCTACCGCTACGACCAGCTGATGCGCCTGGGCTGGAAGGTGTTCCTGCCGACCTCGCTGGTCGCGTGGCGTGGTCGCTGGCGTCGCCGGGCATTGCTGCAGTGATCACGCGCGCTGCGCTGCTGAGCGCCAGCGCGCGCGGGAAGCGCATCGCGAAGACGTGGCAATGAAGCGTTGCCGCAAGCTCCGCTCGAAGGCGCGACTCGTTCCTGCGATCGGGAAGCTTGCGTCGCAGGCGCTGTGCGGCGCTGATGACTTCATGCGGGCCTTCGGTCTCGGCATGAAGACAGACGGTCGACTATCCGCAACGAGCGCGGCCCGCAGCGCCCGCGCTTCCGCGGCGAGCACGCGCTGCGCCGCTATCCCAACGGCGAGGAGCGCTGCATCGCCTGCAAGCTCTGCGAGGCGATCTGCCCGGCCCAGGCGATCACCATCGAGGCCGAGCCGCGCGCAACGACGGCACCCGCCGCACGACCCGCTACGACATCGACATGGTGAAGTGCATCTACTGCGGCCTGTGCCAGGAGGCCTGCCCGGTGGACGCCATCGTCGAGGGCCCGAACATCGAGTTCGCCGTCGAGACCCGCGAGGAGCTCTACTACGACAAGGAGCGGCTGCTCGACAACGGCGACCGCTGGGAGCGCGAGATCGCGAAGAATCTGGAACTGGACGCGCCGTACCGCTAAGCGAGGACGGCGCCGGGACAGCTGACCGCCGGGACGCGCTTAGCGCGGCACACTCTCGGCGCTTGGATTGTGAAGACGCATGGGGTACTGACCCTATCGCGGTGGAACGTGCCGCCGGCTTGGTGAGCGATGCGCCTTGAGCGCACGCTCGTGGAGCGGTGGCCGCAAGGGCTGTGGAAGCACGCGATGGCCTGAAGGCGGATCTTCTATCTGATGCGGCGCTTACGGTCGCGTCGGCGGTGATGGTCATCGTGGCCAAGAACCCCGTGCACTCGGTGCTGTTCCTGATCCTCGCCTTCTTCTCCGCCGCCGGGCTGTTCGTGCTGCTGGGCGCCGAGTTCCTGGCGATGCTGCTGGTCGTCGTCTACGTCGGCGCCGTCGCGGTGCTGTTCCTGTTCGTGGTGATGATGCTGGACGTGGACTTCGCCGAGCTGCGGCGGGCTTCCTCGCATGCTCGCCGGTCGGCCTGCTCGTCGGCGGCTCGTGCTGGCCGAGCTGATCCTGTGTTCCTCGGCCGCGGCTCGGCGCGGCGTCGCCCAGCACCCTGGCGCCGTGGCGCCGAACTGGGCGCGCGAAGTCACCAACGCCGAGGCGATCGGGCAGGTGCTCTACACCACTACGTCTACTTCTTCCAGGCGGCCGGCCTGGTGCTGCTGGTGGCGATGATCGGGGCCATCGTGCTGACGCTGCGCCACAAGCCGGGCGTGCGCCGCCAGGCGATCGTGGACCAGGTGGCGCGCACGCCGGCGACCGGCATCGAGATCGTCAAGATGCCGTCCGGCGGGTCGAGATCCCGGCCGAGAGGCGCAAAGCTGATGATCGAAGCGGGGGCCCATGACCATCGGCCTCGGCCACTACCTGGCGGTCGCCGCGAGCCTGTTCACGATCGGCGTGCTTCGGCATCTTCGTGAACCGCAAGAACATCATCGTCATCCTGATGTCGATCGAGCTGATGCTGCTCGCCGTGAACATCAACCTGGTGGCGTTCTCCTATTTCCTCGGCGACCTCGTCGGGCAGATGTTCGCGATGTTCGTGCTGACGGTCGCCGCCGCCGAGGCCGCCGTCGGCCTGGCCATCCTCGTCATCTACTTCCGCAACCGCGGCGACATCGCCGTCGAAGACATCAAGATGATGAAGGGCTGAGGCGGGATGATCTACTCGGCCATCGTCTTTCTGCCGGCGCTCGGCGCGGCTCATCGCGGGCCTGTTCGGCCGCCTGCTCGGCGCCGCGTCCGTCGCGAGCTGATCACCACCGGCTTCCTGCTCGTCTCCTGCGTGCTGTCGTGGGTCGTCTTCATCGCGTCGGCTTCGGGCACGAGACGGCGCACGTCGCCATCGAGCGCGTTCATCACGTCGGGCGAATTCGACATCGACTGGGCGTTCCGGATCGACACGCTGTCGGCGGTGATGCTGGTGGTGGTGACGACCGTCTCGTCGCTCGTGCACGTCTACTCCTGGGGCTACATGGACGAGGACGATCCCGCCCGCGCTTCTTCGCCTACCTGTCGCTGCTTCACCTTCGCCATGCTGATGCTGGTGACGGCCGACAACTTCATGCAGCTGTTCTTCGGCTGGGAAGGCGTCGGCCTCGTCTCGCTACCTGCTGATCGGCTTCTGGTACAACAAGCCCGCGGCCAACGCGGCGGCGATCAAGGCCTTCGTCGTCAACCGCGTCGGCGACTTCGGCTTCGCGCTCGGCATCATCGGGCTGTTCTGCGGTGTTCGGCACCGTCAACCTCGACCAGCTGTTCGACGCCGCGCCCGGCATGGCCGGCAAGAGCTTCGAGTTCCTCGGCTACCAGGTCGACATCCTGACGACGCTGTGCCTGCTCTTGTTCATGGGCGCCATGGGCAAGTCGGCGCAGTTCTTCCTGCACACCTGGCTGCCCGACGCCATGGAGGGCCCGACGCCGGTCTCGGCGCTGATCCACGCCGCGACCATGGTCACCGCCGGCGTGTTCATGGTGGCCGGCTGTCGCCGATCTTCGAGTACGCGCCCGTGGCGCCGAGTTCGTCGTCGCTCATCGGCGCGGTCACCGCGTTCTTCGCGGCGACCGTCGGCCTGGTGCAGAACGACATCAAGCGCGTCATCGCCTATTCGACCTGCTCGCAGCTCGGCTACATGTTCGTCGCCTGCGGCGTCGGCGCCTACCAGGCCGGCATGTTCCACCTGTTCACCCACGCCTTCTTCAAGGCGCTGCTGTTCCTCGGCGCCGGCTCGGTGATCCACGCCATGCACCACGAGCAGGACATGCGGAAGATGGGCGGCCTGCGGTCCAAGCTGCCGTATCACCTGGGCGATGATGCTGATCGGCACGCTGGCGCTGACCGGCTTCGGCATCCCGCACCTCGGCGGCTTTTCCGGCTTCTATTCGAAGGACGCCATCATCGAGGCGGCGCACGCCGCGCACACGCCCGGCGACTTCGCCTTCTGGGCCGCTGGTCATCGCCGCGTTCATGACCTCGTTCTACTCGTGGCGCCTGATGTTCATGACCTTCCACGGGCCGACGCGCGCCGACCAGAAGACGTTCAAGCACGCGCACGAGAGCCCGCCGGTGATGCTGGTGCCGCTGGCCGTGCTCGCTTTCGGCGCCGTCGTCGCCGGCGCCGGCACGCTCTACTTCGTCGGCGAGGGACAGCACGAGTTCTGGGGCAAGGCGATCTTCAACGGCGAGCACAACCACGTCCTGCATGCGCTGCACGAGGCGCCGACTTGGGTGCCGTGGGCGCCGACCATCGCCATGGCCGCCGGCTTCGTCATCGCCTACCTCTATTACATCGCCGTGCCGTCGCTGCCGGCGCTCACCGCGCGCGCGTTCCGGCCGCTGTACCTGTTCCTGCTCAACAAGTGGTACTTCGACGAGCTCTACGACCGCATCTTCGTGCGCCCGACCTTCTGGCTCGGCAACGTCCTGTGGAAGGTCGGCGACATCAAGATCATCAACGGGCTGATCGACGGCACCGCGGAAGGCGTCTACGGCATCACGCAGCGCGCCGTGCGGCTGCAGACGGGCTACATCTACCACTACGCCTTCGCCATGCTGATCGGCGTCGCGCTGATCGTCAGCTACTTCATGTTCATGGGCGGGCGCGCTAGATGGATCTCGCCTCCGCCCCGCTGCTGTCGATCGTGATGTTCCTGCCGCTGGTCGGCGCGGTCATCATCGCGCTTCCTCAATCGCGACGCCAAGGGCAACGCCCGCTGGGTGGCGCTGTGGACGACGGCGATCACCTTCCTGATCTCGCTGCTCATCTGGTCGCGCTTCGACCCGACCAACACCGGCTTCCAGTTCGTCGAGGAGCGCGCCTGGCTCGACGTCTGCAAGTTCAAGCTGGGCGTCGACGGCATCTCGATGCTGTTCGTCATCCTGACGACGTTCCTGATGCCGCTCGTCATCGTGCAGAGCTGGGTGGTCATCGAGGACCGCGTCAAGGAGTACATGATCGCCTTCCTGGTGCTGGAGACGCTGATGATCGGCGTGTTCTGCGCGCTGGATCTGGTGCTGTTCTACGTGTTCTTCGAGGGCGGCCTGATCCCGATGTTCCTCATCATCGGCATCTGGGGCGGCCCGCGCCGCATCTACGCGACGTTCAAGTTCTTCCTCTACACGCTGCTCGGCTCGGTGCTGATGCTGCTCGCCGTGCTGGCCATGTACTGGCACGCCGGCACGACCGACATCCCGACCCTGATGACGACGCAGTTCCCGGCCGACATGCAGTGGTGGCTGTGGCTCGCCTTCTTCGCCTCGTTCGCGGTGAAGCTGCCGATGTGGCCGGTGCACACGTGGTTGCCGGACGCGCACGTCGAGGCGCCGACCGGCGGCTCCGTGGTGCTGGCGGCGATCCTGTTGAAGATGGGCGGCTACGGCTTCCTGCGCTTCTCGCTGCCGATGTTCCCGATCGCCAGCGAGCAGTTCGCGCCCTTGATATTCACGCTGTCGATCATCGCCATCATCTACACCTCGCTCGTCGCCCTGGTGCAGACGGACCTCAAGAAGCTGATCGCCTATTCGTCCGTCGCCCACATGGGCTTCGTGACGCTCGGCATCTTCACCTTCACGACGCAGGGCGTCGAAGGCGCGATCTTCCAGATGCTGTCGCACGGCATCATCTCGGCCGGCCTCTTCCTCTGCGTCGGCGTCGTCTACGACCGCATGCACACGCACGAGATCGACGTGTTCGGCGGCCTCGTGAACCGCATGCCGATCTACGCGGCGATCTTCATGGTGTTCACCCTGGGCAACGTCGGCCTGCCGGGCACGAGCGGGTTCATCGGCGAGTTCCTGACGCTGCTCGCCGCCTTCAAGGTCAACACCTGGCTGGCGTTCCTCGCGACGACCGCCGTGATCCTGTCGGCGGCCTACTCGCTCTACGTCTACCGCCGCGTCATCTACGGCGCGCTGGTGAAACCGGCGCTGAAGAACATCCAGGACGTGAGCTATCGCGAGATCGGCATCCTCGCCCCGCTGGTGGCGCTGACCATCTTCTTCGGCCTGCATCCGTCCCCGATCCTCGACGTGACCGCCGTGTCGGTGAAGAAGCTCGTCGCCAGCTACGAGGCGGCGGTGCGTCCCGCCAAGCCGGCTGCCGCACCGGCGCCCGCACTCGCTCCCACTCCGGCACCGGCCGCACCCGCGCCAGCACCCAAGTAGAGGACCGGCCGCATGAACGAGTTATCCGTCTTCGCGCCGATGCTGCCCGAGATCGCGATTGCGTTCGGCGCCATGGCCATCCTCATGTTCGGGGTGTTCAAGCACGATGCGACGCCGGGCGCCGATTACGTCTCCGGCTGGCTCGCCGTCATCGTTCTGGTCATCGCCGCCGGCCTCGTCGTCTACGGCGGCGAGACGCGCGCAGGTGCTGTTCGAGGGCGCCTTCATCAGCGACGCCTTCAGCCGCTTCTCCAAGCTGCTCGTCCTCGCCGGCGCCGCGCTGGTGCTGGTCATGTCGCTCGACAGCCTCGCCCGCGCCAAGCTGCTGACCGCCGAGTTCTGCGTGCTGACGCTGCTCGCCGTCGCCGGCATGCTGCTGATGGTCTCGGCCGGCAACCTCATCGCGCTGTTCCTCGGCCTCGAGCTGCAGAGCCTGGCGCTTTACGTCATCGCCGCCATCGACCGCAATCAGGTGCGCTCCTCCGAGGCCGGCCTCAAGTACTTCGTGCTCGGCTCGCTGTCGTCCGGCATGCTGCTGTACGGCGCTTCGCTGATCTACGGCTTCACCGGCTCGATCGACCTCGCGGTTATCGCTACGGTGGCGCAGGGCCAGCCGGCGGCGCAGAACATCGGCCTCATCGTCGGCCTCGTGTTCCTGCTGGTCGGCCTCGCCTTCAAGATCGGCGCCGTGCCGTTCCACATGTGGACGCCCGACGTCTACGAGGGCGCGCCGACGCCGGTGACCGCGTTCTTTGCCGCCGCGCCCAAGCTCGCCGCCATGGCGCTGCTGCTGCGCACGCTGCTGCAGGGCTTCCCGGGCATCGCGGCGCAGTGGCAGCAGATCATCGTCTTCCTGTCCATCGCCTCGATGCTGCTCGGCGCCTTCGCCGCCATCGGCCAGCGCAACATCAAGCGGCTGATGGCCTACTCGTCCATCGGCCACATCGGCTACGCGCTGATCGGCCTTGCCGCCAACAGCGAGGCGGGCACGCAGTCGGTGCTCGTCTACCTCGCCATCTATCTCGCCATGACCGTCGGCACCTTCGCCTGCATCCTGTCGATGCGCACGCCCGAGGGGCCGGTCGAGGACATTGACGCGCTGTCCGGCCTCGCCAAGACGAACCTGTCGATGGCCTTCGTGCTGGCGATGCTGCTGTTCTCGATGGCGGGCATCCCGCCGCTCGCCGGCTTCTTCGCCAAGCTGTACGTGTTCGGCGCCGCGATCAAAGCCAACCTCGTGACGCTCGCCGTCATCGGCGTGCTGGCGAGCGTCGTCGGCGCCTACTACTACCTGCGCCTCGTCAAGATCATGTTCTTCGACGACGCCAAGGCGGCGTTCCTGCCGGTCGATCGCGGGGCGGGCATCGTCATGGCGCTGTCTGGCGCCTTCGTGCTGCTGTTCGTCCTCATCCCGGCGCCGCTGGTCAACGCGGCGCTCACCGCGGCGCGCGCGCTGCACGTGGCGACCGCCGCCGCCGCCGCCCAATGACGGACACGCCGGCAGGGCTGCCGGAGGGCTGCAAGCTTCTCGCCCTCGACGAGGTCGACGGGACCAACGCCGAGGCGATGCGGCGCGTGCTCGGCGGGCGAGCGCGGCCCGCTGTGGATCATCGCGGCGCGGCAGACGGCCGGGCGCGGCCGCTCGGGCCGCGCCTGGACCTCGCAAGCGGGCAACCTCTTCGCCAGCTTCGTGACGACGGTTGAGTGTCCGCCCGCCAAGGCCGGCCAGCTGTCGCTCGTCGCCGGCGTCGCCGTCATCGACGCTGTCCGCCGCGCGGGAAGCGTTCCCGGCCTGCGCCTCAAATGGCCGAACGACATTCTCGTCGGCACGGCGAAAACGGGCGGCATTCTGGTTGAAAGCACCTCGCGGCCCCCGCACGCGGGCGCCGTCGCCGTCATCGGCATCGGCCTTAACCTCGTATCGGCGCCCGATGACTTGGGGAGAGCCGCGACATTTCTCGCGCAGCACGGATTAGCGCTTTCGCCGCGCGAGGCGTTGTGCTTCCTGGCGCAGACCATGAGCGACTGGATCGGAATCTGGGAGAACGGCGAGGGCTTTGCGCGCGTGCGCGAGGCATGGCTCGACCGTGCCGGCCCGCTACGGCGAGGCGCTCACCGTCAACGCCGCGGGCGGCCCGGTCACCGGCAGCTTCGCCGGCCTCGACGATAACGGCGCGCTGCTGATCGACGACGCCGACGGGCGCCAGCTCACCTTCTCCTTCGGCGACGTGACGTTTGCCGCGAAAGATAACGGCGCATGAGCCAGCAGAAGCGGAGTGCCGGCCGCGGTCCTGGCGGTGACGAGCTCGTGTTCGTGGCGCTCGGCGGCCTCGGCGAGATCGGCATGAACGCCTATCTCTACGGCTACGGGCCCGGAGGATGCGCGCCGCTGGCTGATGGTCGATTGCGGCATCACCTTCCCCGAAGGCGAGTTCGACCCCGGCATCGACGTCATCCTGCCCGACGTGCGCTTCATCGAGGAGAACCGCGCCGACCTCGACGGCATCGTCATCACGCACGCGCACGAAGACCACATCGGCGCCGTCATCGAGCTGTGGCCGCGCCTGCGCGCGCCGGTCTACGCCACGCCCTTCGCCGCCGGCATGCTGAAAGCCAAGCTCGCCGAGTACGGGAACTCGCTGCAGATTCCGATCCACGTCGTCGGGCTCGATTCCCGCTTCAAGGTCGGCGGCTTCGACATCGAGCTGTTCAGCCTGGCGCACTCGATCCCGGAGATGAGCGCGCTCGCCATCCGCACCCCGCTCGGCACCGTGTTCCACACCGGCGACTGGAAGCTCGACCCGACGCCCACCATCGGCGCGCCGGCCGACGCCGCGCGCCTAGCGAAGCTCGGCGATGAGGGTGTGCTGGCGCTGATGATCGATTCCACCAATGCCTTCCGCGAGGGCATCTCGCCTTCGGAGGCGGACGTGGCGCGCTCGCTCGGCGACATCATCAAGAAGGCGCCGCGTCGCGTCGCCGTGACGACGTTCTCCTCCAACGTGGCGCGCGTCAAAGCCGTGGCCGAAGCCGCGCACGCCGCCAAGCGGCAGCTGGTCGTCGCCGGCCGCGCCTTGCACCGGGTGATCGACGTCGCCGTCGACACCGGCTACCTGCCGAAGGGCTTCCGCTACCTCGACCAGGATCAGTTCACCTACCTCGACCGCAACGACATCGTGCTGCTGTGCACCGGCAGCCAGGGCGAGCCGCGCGCCGCGCTGGCCCGCATCGCCGACGAGGAGCACCCGGAAATCTCGCTCGACAAGGGTGACCTCGTCATCTTTTCCTCGCGCACCATTCCGGGCAACGAGAAGGCGGTGGGGCGCATCCAGAACGGCCTTGCCCGCAACGGCTGCGATGTTCTCACCGACGGCGAGGCGCTGGTGCACGTCTCCGGGCATCCGCGGCGCGATGAGCTGCGCCAGATGTACCGCTGGATGCGGCCGCGCATCGTCGTGCCGATGCACGGCGAAACGCGCCACCTCAAGGCGCAGGCCGAGCTCGCCCGCGAGATGGGCGTCGGGCACGGTGTTCACGCTGACCGACGGCGAGATCCTGCGCCTCGCCCCCGATCCGGCCGTCATCGACGATGCCCCGGTCGGGCGCCTGTTCCGCGACGGCCGCCTGCTGGTTCCCGCCCTCGAAGGTCCGGTGCGCGAGCGCCGCAAGCTGTCGATGGTCGGCGTCGTCATCGTCAGCTTCGCGATGTCGCGCAAGGGCGCCGTCCTGGGCGACCCGCAGGCCATCATCGACGGCGTCCCGGCGGCCAACGCCGACGGCGACGACATGCTCGACATCGTGCTCGACGCGGTCGAAGGCACGCTGCGGTCGATCCCCGAAAAAAACCGCAAGAACCCCGAAAGTGTCGCCGAGTCCGTGCGCCGCGCGGTGCGTGCCGCGGTCAACGAGGCTTGGGGCAAGAAGCCCATTTGCAAGGTGCTCGTGAACGTGGTCGATACGAAGGGCTAGCCTCGCGCCGGCCGCATCCGGCGGCCATTTCGACCGCGCCAGACGACAAGAGGATGCCTATGATCGGACGTCTCAATCACGTAGCCATCGCCGTGAAGGATCTCGCCGCCGCGACCGCCGTCTACCGTGACGCGCTGGGCGCCGAGGTGACCCCGCCGCTGCCGCAGCCCGAGCATGGCGTCACGGTCGTGTTCATCACCCTGCCGAACACCAAGATCGAGCTGCTGGAGCCGATGGGCGCCTCTTCGCCGATCGCCAAGTTCCTCGAAAAGAGCCCGGACGGCGGCATCCACCACGTCTGCTACGAGGTGGACGACATCATCGCGGCGCGCGACAAGCTGAAGGAGCAGGGCGCCCGGGTGCTGGGCGACGGCACGCCGAAGATCGGCGCCCACGGCAAGCCGGTGCTGTTCCTGCATCCCGAAGGATTTCTGCGGCACGCTCGTCGAGCTCGAGCAGGCCTGAACCCGCGTCAGGGAGCACGTCCATGGACAACGTGATGGCTGTCGCGATCTACGTCTTCATCTGGTGGATCGTGCTGTTCGCCGTTCTGCCGTTCGGGGTGCACACCCAGGACGAGGCGGGCAGCGTCGTCCCCGGCACGCCGGGCAGCGCGCCGGCCAACGTGCGCATCTTCCGCATCATCGCCATCAACACGGTGGTGGCGACGATCGTCTTTGCGCTCGTCTATGCGGCGATCGTCTACAAACTCGATCACGCCCGAGACGTTTCCCTGGTGACGGGACGCGCACGACGCGTGCGCAAAGCGCAGTGCGCGCAAAAACCGCGAAGCGCGAAGCGCAGCGCAAAAAGCGAAGAGCAAGGTTCAGTGAACCCTGCTCTTGCGCTTTTTGGCTATTTTCTTCTTTGACGTGGAACGCTGCGGCGGCGTTGGCTGCGCGCTCAACACGTTGGCATCAGATGGACTACCTCGTTGGGTAGGCGTCCGGCGCCGGTCTTCCCTAGACTTGGGCTGTTGTCGCTTGTTTTTGCGACTTACGACCCACCCTTACGGCGAGTACGTTTACTAGACACGCGGCCTTCTGTCACGCGGCTTCATGCACAGATGCGAAAAAAATTTCGCCCTTCTCGAAGCTGCAATTCGCGCGTGCAATCAATGCTGCGGCGCACTTGGTGCAGACGTCGTTGGGCGCTCCACAGCGGGACGGAGGTTGAGCCTAAAAACTGCGCACAGGGCCAAGCCGCGGCGGGATTGCCACCCGCCCGGTTTAACGCTACCAGCCCGCTAGACGGGCATCTGCGAGCCCGCAAACACGCCGCGGCGCGGTCCCTCGCGCCCGCTCCAAAGATCGGCCTGCCATGCGCCTTTCCCGCTTCTTCCTGCCCGTGCTGCGTGATCCGCCAAATCAAGTCCGATCGGCTGCGGGGACGATGACATTGGGGGCGACGCCGATGAGCAAGCGCGCGCTATCCGTCACCCGCGAGCAGGATTTTCCCGAGTGGTATCAAGCCGCTGTGCGCGACGGCGACATGGCGGAGACGAGCCCGGTGCGCGGCTGCATGGTGATCAAGCCGTGGGGCTGGGGCGTCTGGGAGCGCATCCAGGCCGAGCTCGACGCCCGCATCAAGGAAACGGGCCACGAGAACTGCTACTTCCCGCTGTTCATCCCGATGAGCTTCATCGCCAAGGAGGCCGAGCACGTCGAGGGCTTCGCCAAGGAGATGGCGGTCGTCACCCACCACCGCCTGAAGAACGAAGGCGGCAAGCTGGTCGTCGATCCCGACGCCAAGCTCGAGGAGCCGCTCATCGTGCGGCCGACGTCGGAGACGATCATCGGCGATGCGTTCCAGCGCTGGATCAAGAGCTATCGCGACCTGCCGCTGCTCATCAACCAGTGGGCCAACGTCGTGCGCTGGGAGATGCGCACGCGCCTGTTCCTGCGCACCACGGAATTCCTCTGGCAGGAGGGGCACACCGCGCACGCCGACCGCGACGACGCCATGGCCGAGACGCTGAAGATGCTCGAGGTCTATCGCGAGTTCGCCGAAAGCGTGCTCGCGATGCCCGTCATCGTCGGCGAGAAGCCCGCCAACGAGCGCTTCCCCGGCGCCGACAACACCTATTCGATCGAAGCGATGATGCAGGATGGCAAGGCGCTGCAATCCGGCACTTCGCACTATCTCGGCACGCACTTCGCCAAAGCCCAGAACATCCAGTTCCAGAACCGCGAGGGCCAGCTCGCCTATTGCCATACGACGAGCTGGGGCGTGTCGACCCGCCTCATCGGCGGCGTGATCATGACGCACGGCGACGACGACGGGCTGCGCATGCCGCCCAAGATCGCGCCGCGCCAGATCGTCATCGTGCCGATGCTGCGTGACAAGCCCGAGGACAAGGAGCTGCTCGACTACTGTGCTTCGCTCGAGAAGGAGCTGAAGGCAGCCGGCATCCGCGTGCTCGTCGACGCCAAGCCGGTGAAGTCGGCCGAGAAGCGCTGGAACTGGGTGCGCCGTGGCGCGCCGGTGATCGTCGAGATCGGCGGGCGCGATGCGGCCGGCGGCAACGTCACCTACATGCGCCGCGATGTGCTGCGCGACGGCGACAAGATCGTCTCGCATACCTCGCCGCGAGCGGAGTTCGTGGCCGGGGCGCCGGCGCTTCTGGATGAGATTCAGGCGCGGCTCTTTGCCGAAGCCAAGGCGCGGCTCGACGGCAACATCGTCTCCGGCATCAAGACATTCGATGCGCTCGCGGAGTACTTCGGCGCGGCCACAGCCGACGACGAAGGCGGCGCCTTCAAGGGCTGGGCGTACGTCGCCTGGTCGAAGCCCGAGGGGGCCAAGCTGGAGGCGATCGCGGAAAGGTTAAAGGCGCTCAAGCTGACGATTCGCAATGCCCCGCTCGACCAAAAGCCGGTCGAGGGCGCCTGCCTGTTCACGGGCGATCCGGCACGCGAATACGTCCTGATAGGCCGCGCCTACTAGGGCGAGGGATGCAAGGCGCGGGGGCGTGCGTGGTTTATGATGCGCCGGGCAAGCCCTTCTCCGCGCAACGCAATCTGGCCCGATTGCGGCGGTAGCTCTGCCCCGCCCAAGCGAGGGCATTTGCCGGGGATGACAGCGGCGGTTGCGTGGCTTATCGAGGCAGTGACGAGCCGGCGCAATCTCGTCCAGATGCGCGCCTAGGTAAGTAGGCTCGGGACACGGGGGACTGGCATGGCGAGCGCAGCTTCGGCAGCAGTGGGCAAGCCCGCCCCGGCAAAGACGGCGCGCGATACGCTGCCCTTCTCGGCCTACGAGTGGATGCTGGCCTCGCGCTATCTGCGCGCCCGCCGCGCCGAAGGCTTCATTTCCGTCATCGCCGGCTTCTCGTTCACCGGCATCATGCTCGGCGTCGCCACGCTGATCATCGTCATGGCGGTGATGAACGGCTTCCGCAACGAGCTGTTCTCCAAGATCCTCGGCCTCAACGGGCACATCATCGTCAACAAGATCGGCGGCCCGTTCGACGACTACGATCCCGTCGCCAAGCGCCTCGCCGCCATGCCGGGCGTCAAGGCGGCGATGCCGCTGATCGAGGGCCAGGTGATGGTGTCCTCCGCCGTGCAGGCGACGGGCGCCCTCGTGCGCGGCATGACGGAGGAGGGCATGCGCTCGCTGCCGCTCGTCTCCGACAACATCCGCTTCGGCACGCTTGACCGGCTTCGGCGAGGGCTCCGGCATCGCCATCGGCACGCGCCTCGCCAACCTGCTGCGCGTCAACGTCGGCGACACGATCACGCTCGTCTCCCCGCGCGGGGCGGCAACGCCGTTCGGCACGGCGCCGCGCACCAAGCCCTACGTCATCACGGCCCTGTTCGAGATGGGCATGGCGGAATACGACCGCACCATGGTGTTCATGCCGCTCGCTCGAAGCGCAGCGATACTTCTCGCGCGGGTCGGAGGTCGACGCCATCGAGATCGTCGTCAACCACCCCGAGAACATCGACACTTACATGCGCGAGGTGAAGCGCGCGGTCGGACCGACCAATCACGTGTCCGACTGGCGGGTGCGCAACGAGACGTTCTTCACCGTGCTCGAGGTCGAGCGCAACGTGATGTTCATCATCCTGTCGCTGATCGTGCTGGTCGCCGCGCTCAACATCATCTCCGGCTTGATGATGCTGGTGAAGGACAAGGGGCGCGACGTCGCCATCCTGCGCACGATGGGAGCGACGCGCGGGCGCGATGATGCGCGTCTTCCTCATCACCGGCGCCTCGATCGGCATCGTCGGCACCATCGCCGGCCTGATCCTCGGCATCGTCTTCTGCTCTCAACATCGAGAGGATCCGCGGGCTGATCTCGTGGATGACCAGCACCACGCTGTTCGACCCCAACGTCTACTATCTGACGCGCCTGCCGGCCGACATGGAGCCGCGCGAGACGGCCACCATCGTCCTCATGGCGCTCGCCGTGTCCGTGCTCGCCACGCTCTATCCGTCGTGGCGCGCTTCGACGCTCGATCCGGTGGAGGCTCTGCGCTACGAATGAGCGACCGCATGAAAGCCTTGGCCGAGGAGCTCCAATCCGTGCGAGACGCCGCGCTGCAGCCCGTGCTTCGCCTCGACCGGCTGGTGCGCACCTTCCATCAGGGCCCGCGCACGATCGCCGTTTTGAACGGGGCCTCGGCCGACATCTTTCCGGGCCAGGCGGTGGCGCTGGTCGGGCCGTCGGGCGCCGGCAAGTCGACGCTGCTGCACATCGCCGGGCTGCTCGAAACGCCCGACGGCGGCCACGTCATCATCGACGGGCAGGACTGCACGCGGCATGGGCGACGCCGACCGCACGCGCGTGCGCCGCGTGCAGATGGGCTTCGTCTATCAGTTCCACCAGCTGCTGCCGGAGTTCTCGGCGCTGGAGAACGTCGTCATCCCGCAGATGATCCTCGGCCGCTCGCAGCGCGCAGGCGGCAAGCGCGCCGCGCAGATGCTCGGCGCCCTCGGTCTCGCCGATCGCGTCGATCACCGTCCCGCGCAGCTGTCCGGCGGCGAGCAGCAGCGCACCGCCATCGCCCGCGCGCTGGCCAACGATCCGCGCCTCATCCTTGCCGACGAGCCGACCGGCAACCTCGATCCGCAGACCGCCGAGCACGTGTTCGATGCGCTGCTGCATCTGATCCACACGACGGCGTCGCCGCGCTCATCGCCACCCACAATCTCGATCTGGCGCGGCGCATGGACCGCGTGCTGCGCGTCGAGGACGGCCTGCTGGTCGAGGTGGATCCGGCGAGCGTGCGCTAGGCCGCCGTCCGGAACGCGCGACAACTGACGGTGATAACTACCGAGTTCTAATGGCGGATGGCACCCTTAGGCGTCGTTCGGTCTAGTCTAAGGGGCATGAACGCTCCGAATTCGCCTGCCCGATCCGGGCCAACCCGCGACGCCCGCACGCGCGCGCTTCGTGCACCTCAAGGTGCATTCGGCCTATTCGCTGCTCGAGGGCGCGCTGCTCATCGGCAAGCTGGCCAAGCTCGCCGCCAAGCATAACTTCCCGGCGCTGGGGCTGACCGACACCAACAACCTCTACGGCGCGCTCGAGTTCTCCGACAAGCTGGCCGACGCCGGCATCCAGCCGATCGTCGGCGTGACGCTGACCGTCGATTTCGAGGATCGCCGCAACGACGCGACCGAGCGCGGCGTGCCGGCCGTGCGCCAGCCGGGCGACGGCAACATCGCGCTGCTGGCGATGAACGACGCCGGCTACGCCAACCTGATGAAGCTCGTCTCGCCGCGCGCATCTCGATGCCGCCGACGTCGAGGCGGCGCACACCACGGCGGACGTCGTCGCCGCGCACGCCGAAGGCCTGATCGCGCTCACCGGCGGTCCCGACGGTCCGATCGACCGCGCGCTGCGCGACAGCCAGGCGGCGCTCGCCGAAGCGCGGCTCGACCGCCTCAAGAAGATGTTCGGCGACCGGCTGTACGTCGAGCTGCAGCGCCACGGGCTCAAGTCCGAGCACGACGTCGAGCCGCAGCTGCTCGAAGCTCGCCTACGCCAAGCAGCTGCCCATCGTCGCCACCAACGAAGCCTACTTCGCCTCGCCCGACGACTACGAGGCGCACGATGCGCTGCTGTGCATCGCCGGCGGCCGCTACGTGGTCGAGGACGACCGCCGCCGCGTCACGCGCGAGCACGACTTCAAGAGCGCCGAGGCGATGGCGGAGGTGTTCGCCGACCTGCCCGAGGCGCTCGACAACACCATCGAGATCGCCAAGCGCTGCGCCTTCCGGCCCCAGGGCCGCAAGCCGATCCTGCCGCGCTTCGTCGCCGCTCGCCGACGTGGCGAGCGAGAGGATCGTCGCCCGCCTCGAAGCCGAGGAGCTGCGCCGCCAGGCCGAGCAGGGCTCGCCGACGCGGCTCGCCGCCGCGCCGTGCGCCGACGGGCTTCACGGTCGCGGACTACGAGAAGCGGCTCGCCTACGAGATCGACGTCATCGCCCGCATGAAGTTCCCGGGCTACTTCCTCATCGTCGCCGACTTCATCAAGTGGGCGAAGGCGCAGGGCATCCCGGTCGGCCCGGGCCGCGGCTCGGGCGCCGGCTCGGTCGTCGCCTGGGCGCTGACCATCACCGACCTCGACCCGCTGCGCTTCGGGCTGCTGTTCGAGCGCTTCCTCAATCCCGAACGCGTGTCGATGCCCGACTTCGACATCGACTTCTGCCAGGATCGCCGCGACGAGGTGATCCGCTACGTGCAGCGCAAGTACGGCCACGACCGCGTCGCCCAGATCATCACGCACGGCAAGCTGCAGGCGCGCGCCGTGCTGCGCGACGTCGGCCGCGTGCTGCAGATGCCGTATGGGCAGGTCGACCGGCTGTGCAAGCTGGTGCCGAACAATCCGGCCAATCCGGTGACGCTGCCGCGAGGCCATCGCCGGCGAGCCGAAGCTGCAGGAGCAGATCGACGCCGACCCGATGGTGGCGCGCCTCGTCGAGATCGCCCAGAAGCTCGAAGGCCTCTACCGCCACGCCTCGACGCACGCCGCCGGCATTGTCATCGGCGACCGGCCGCTGGTCGAGCTGGTGCCGCTGACGCGCGATCCCAAATCCAATTCGCCCGTCACCCAGTTCAACTGGAAGCTGGTCGAGGCCGCGGGCCTGGTGAAGTTCGACTTCCTCGGCCTCAAGACGCTCACCGTGCTGCAGAAGGCGGTGGAGCTCGTCGAAGCGCGGCCGCGGCATCGAGGTCGATCTGCTCGGGCTGCCGTTCGACGATCCCAAGGCGTTCGAGATGCTCGCCAAGGCGGACACGGTCGGCGTGTTCCAGCTGGAATCGACGGGCATGCGCGAGAGCTTGAAGCGGCTGAAGCCCGACCGCTTCGAGGACATCATCGCCATGGTGGCGCTGTATCGCCCCGGCCCGATGGACAACATCCCGACCTACATCAACCGCAAGCACGGCGAGGAGCCGATCGACTGCCTGCATCCGCTGCTGGAGCCGATCCTCAAGGAGACCTACGGCGTCATCATCTACCAGGAGCAGGTCATTCAGATCGCCCAGGTGATGGGCGGCTTCTCGCTCGGGCAGGCCGACAACCTGCGCCGCGCCATGGGCAAAAAAGACAAGGCCGGCATGGCCAAGGAGCAGGAGCGCTTCGTCGCCGGCGCCGTGCAGAAGGGCGTGCAGAAGAAGGAGGCCGCCTACATCTTCGAGCTGGTCGACAAGTTCGCCGGCTACGGCTTCAACAAATCCCACGCGGCCGCCTACGCGCTCGTCAGCTATCACACCGCCTACATGAAGGCGAACTACCGCGAGGAATTCCTCGCCGCCTCGATGACGCTCGACATGAGCAACACCGATAAGCTGGCGCAGTTCGCCTCCGAGGCGCGCCGCAGCGGCATCGCGGTGCGGCCGCCGTGCGTCAACGCCTCCGAGGTCGACTTCCTCGCCGAGCCCTCGAAGGAGGCCGGCAAGCCGGGCGCCATCCGCTATTCGCTCGCCGCTCTGAAGAACATCGGCGCCAGCGCCGTCGCCACGGTCGTTGCCGAGCGGGCCGAGAAGGGCCGCTTCAAGACGCTGGCCGACTTCGCCTCGCGGCTCAACCCGAAGGCACTCAACAAGCGCGGCATCGAAACGCTGGCCGCCGCCGGCGCCTTCGATGCGCTGGAGCCCAACCGCGCGCTGGTGCACGCCAACGTCGAGGGCGTCCTGGCGCTGGCGCAGCGGCGCGACGCCAACGCCGCCTCCGGCACCGACGATCTGTTCGGGCTCGGCGCAGCGGCGCCCAGCCTCGACTTGCGCCCCACGCAGGCGTGGACGCCGATGGAGCGGCTGTCGAACGAGTTCGACGCCGATCGGCTTCTATCTCTCGGGCCATCCGCTCGACCAGTACGAGCTGGCGCTGAAAAAGCTCGGCGTGAAGAGCTACGCCGAGTTCGAGGCGATGACCGAGCGCGGCTCGGTCAACGGGCAGCTGGCCGGCATCGTCATCGCGGCGCGCGAGCGGCGCTCGCAGAAGGGCAACAAGTTTGCCTTCGGCATGTTTTCCGACGCCACCGGGCAATTCGAGGCGGTGATCTTCTCCGACACGCTGGCGACGGCGGGCGATCTGCTCGAGCCCGGCACGCCGGTGCTGCTGGGCGTTTCCGCCGAGCGCGACGGCGACACGGTGAAGATGCGGGTGGAAACGCTCTCTTCGCTCGACGCGGCGGTGGCCGGCGTGCAGCGCGGCCTCAAGATCGTGCTCGATCGGCGCCACATCGAGAAAAATTCCGGCGCCATGGCCGCGATCAAGTCGCGGCTGAAGCCCGGCGGCAAGGGCGAGATCCGCCTCGTGCTGCCGCTCGCCGACCGCGGCAAGGAGCTCGAGCTCAGCGTCTCCGGGCGCTACGACGTATCGCCCACGGTCGCCGGGATGCTCGCCACCATCCCCGGCGTTTCCGAAGTTTTAGAAATCTAAACGTATCCTGGGCCCCAGCACCTGTTCGATACAATTTGTGCAAAGGGCTCCGTACCGTGCTTCGCTCTATTTTCGGCGCCGCGTTGCTGCTCGCGCCCCTCGCCTCGCAAGCGCTCGCCGCTTCCTCCTCGTCGGCGGGGACCGCCGCGTCGTCACCCCAGGCGATCGCCACCTATTGCCCGCGACCGTTGCACCGGGCAACGCGCCTCATCATCGTAACGGTGCCCGAGATGACGTCGGTGAAGGGCACGCTGCACACCTTCGAGCGCAAGTCGCCGGCGGAAGCCGCTTGGCAACGCTCCGGGCCCCCCGAGTCCGCCGTCGTGGGTGCCAGCGGCATCGGTTGGTCGGAGGACTTCGACTACCTCGCCAAGAAGGACGAGCCGGTGAAGCGCGAGGGCGACAAGCGCACGCCGGCCGGCATCTTCCGCGTCGCCGGTCCGTTCGGCTTCGAGCCGAACAAGATCAGCGGCTACACGAAGCTCGAGCAGGGCCGCAGCTTCTGCGTCGACGACCCGACATCGCTGCTCTACGGACGGATCGTCAGCAAGGAGCTCGCCGCTAAAGTGAAGAGCAGCGAGGACATGTCGAAGGTGCCGGGTCTGAAGCGCGCGCTGATGGTCGACTATCCTGCACGCCGCGGCGCCAAGGCCGGATCGTGCATTTTCGTCCACGTCTGGGACGGAGCGGACAAGGGCACCAACGCGCGCATCGGTATGCCCGAGGAGCGCGTTGCCGTGCTGCAGGCGTGGAGCGCCAAGGGCTTCACGGCCATCGCCATCGTCAGCGAGGAGGCGGCGCCCCGCTTCAAGGGCTGCCTGCCGCTCAACAGCGCGACGAGCAGCTCCGACACGCCGGCCACGGTGCCGATGCCCAATCCGCGCCGCGCCAAGGACCAGCGCGCCGAGCTGGCGCAGTAGCTCTGCGCGACACGAGTTCGAAGCTCGTGTCACTACTTCAAAAATCTATCGTAGAGGCTGAGGCCGATCTCGATGGCG
>CAWHOZ010000012.1:0-150575 GCA_963831175.1 uncultured Alphaproteobacteria bacterium
TCTAAGTGTGGGGCCTGCATACGACCGCGCCGCGTCAGAGGGTTAAACTGACCCGCGCAACTATCGCATGTTGCTCGCATACATGCCGCTGAGAAATCTCGACCAGTCCTCTCTCTTTACGTGAAGGATGTTGGTCAGCGATTGCTGTATCGTCACGCCCTGACCTCGCACCGAGATTTTCCCGTCTGTAGTGGCGACGGTGACTAGGTAGTCCCGGAGCGACCCGGTCCCGTCAGCCAACGTGAGATTGGCAGTCAGTAAAGTGCCGGTCGAAGGCTGGGGGGTGGGCTGGAAACGAAATTCCTCCGTACGTCCGCCTCGCTTGATAGCCTCATTTGCTTTCTTGATTTCCTCCCGAAGCGTCTCCTGAGCGCCAACCAGCGCCTGCTTCACTTTAGCCGCAAGCTCATTGGTCTCTCTCTTCTCGTCTGCAGCTGCTGAAGCCTTGTTTGCTGCCACAATATTTCGCTCGGCTATGATTTTCTCGATTTCATGCCGCTCTTCAGTGTCTGTCATAGAGCGCTCCTCATCCCGACTAGCTGAGTTTGGGGACCAATCGCCGAACTTGCGTATCGCGTGAGACCATGTGTATCGACCACCCGAGTGGCGAAACGTGTTACCATCATTGATGGAAACATTCAAAAGCCCGCCGAGGGCGTTGTCGCTCGACGACATCGTCATCCCGCTCAATGAGCGAAAGACGATGGCTACGCTCTTGCCTCACCATTGCCGTTGGCCGATCGGCGATCCCCAGTTCGCGGACTTTCACTACTGCGGCAAACCGAAAGTCGGCGGTCATTCGTACTGCGACTTCCACGTGCGTCGCGGTTCTCAGCCGGGGCGGTCTCGTCCCATCCAGTATCGGATTATCTGACGGGCCACATGTTTGGGTCGTAAGCGATCAGTGCTTTTGCGCCGCGCGAGCGATCCGCATGTCTTCGGGCTGATAGACGTCCTTCTGCAGGCACGTTGGACAGGTGAGGAACGCTTCAGCCTGCCGCGGGTCGTCACCCGCGTCGGACGACGGCGCGTCCCCGAAGATCATCATCGTCTCGCATTGCGTGCACGTGGTGACGAAATAACTGTTGCCTGTGATGATCTCACTCACGTCGCCCATTCCTATGTGAATGCGTCGCCTGAGAAACGCTTGCGACTGCAGCCGCCTAGTAGAGCACGAGGATGACGGCCACAAAGACCAAGGCGGTCACCAGCGGAACGATCCACTGCGGGCGCGGCTTGCGCGGCAGAAGTTGAGCGATCGGTTGTTCTGTCATGGGAGACGGTAACACACCTAGTGTCGAATTCTGGCCAACATTCCCGTCGCGCCCAAGAGCGCGCCGATCGTGCACCAAGCTCACTTCGGTTGCTTGGCCCGCTGCTGAGCAGCGACCACGGTAGGCGCCTATTGAGTGTGGTTAGGTCTCTGGGCGGAGCTGTGGTACTGTAAAGACCTCACGCAGCACCGAGCCCGCCGCAGCTTCGCGGGCTTTGCCTCCCCGTCGATCATCGCGTTTTGTTGCGCGTGTGAGGATTGATCGACAGCTCGGGACATCAGCGACCGCCGAAGGTCGCACTGCCTCAGGCAGTTTGCGCTTTGCCGCGCCATTGGAAATTATGCAACGCCCATCTTTAGAGGGGCGCTCGATCCTCATCGTCGAGGATGAGCCCCTGATCGTCATGGACATCACTCAGGCGTTCGAAGCTACCGGCGCCGCGTTGACCACGACGAACACGCTTAAGCACGCCCTGATCCTCGTGGAGCACGATGGACTGTCTGGTGCCATCCTGGATCATGCGCTTGGCGATGGTGATAGCTCTCAACTTTGCGCGCGCCTCAAGGAGCGCGGCATTCCCTTCATGATCTATAGCGGGTTCAACACGCTTAGCGGCGCGTGTCAGGGCGCGCTGCACATTTCCAAACCCGCCGGCGATGGTGTGCTGGTGGCGGCGATGGAAGGGCTGATCCGGGGCAATACCACCTGAGGCTCTGCCAGAAGAACTGATTGTGCGTTGAGGATCAATGCACGCATCAAGAAAGGCACTCTACCCATGGAAATCGGACCTCTGCTCGTCGAGCAGCGCCGGATCGGTGACGAATTTCGCGTAGCTGAAAAGGCCATTCTAGAAGTGCAGAAATTGCTTGCGCGCCGCGACACCGATCCAGCCTCACGCGCCCGAATGGAAGCAGGAGTAGCGTCGAGCTTCGCTGAGCTCATGCGTCTTGGTCAGCGGATGCTTGAACTCGATGCGTCGGTGCGTGTTGCGGCCGCTCCAACCTGAGCTACTCGACGGCATCCTCTGCACCGAAGTTCGTCATCAGTGATCTGAAAGTCGCGCTGCCAGGGGCACCGCGCCCAGTACCGGCCGAGCGAAGAGCCGACCCGGGGATCTTGAGATGGAAACCCTCGACCGGCGCAAAGTATAGCCAAATTACGGCTGTATATATTTTGGCCTTAGTCGCGATATCCCAGCATACGGACGCGTTGTCCAAGTAATATAACAATGGTTGCTGGGGTGTATTGTTACACTCGTTCGTCCGGAATTATTTTATATATACGCCAATATTATTTGTTAGAACACAAATAAGACATGATACAAGCGCATAACAATTTACGGGCTGGATGAATTCATTCGGTTATACTTAGATCATACGCTTTAGGAGTTTTAACATGACCCAGAATGCTCAAGCGACAGCCGCTCCCACGCCCTCGAACGCCCAGGGAATGCGCGGGGAAATCGCCCAGAAGTGGCCGAAGCTGACCGCTGCTGACATCACCGCGTTGAAGAGCAAGGACGACCTCGTGAAAGAGGTGCAGTCCAAGTACTCGCTCGACGCGACGCAAGCTCAGAAGGACGTCGACACCTTCGCCAACGGCCGCCAGCTCTAAGGGCTAGCCGCTTTTTTCTGCCGACGGCCTATCTTCAGCGCGGCTGAGGGCGGGCCGTCGGGTTTCGTCGTCTTTCGCCCCGAAAGGACAATGCAATGGCGTCGTGGTTCGTCCCCCCCATCGTCGTTCCCCTCGGTCTCGTCGCCATCATCCTCGCGTACGCGATCTATCACGCCTACGCTCACCCGCCGGCACCCATGCAGGCTGTCGCCGTCAACACTTCCGCCGGCACCGACGTGCTCAGCAGTCGCCTGCCCCGGGGACGCGCATGACAAATACCTTGAGCCAGAAGTCGGTGACCTTCGCACATCCATTCTCGTTGGACGGCGTGGACGGGATCTATCCGCCGGGAACGTACGCGGTTTCGGAAACGCGCGAGCAGCTCGAGGGGCTCTCGTTCATCGGCTACCGACGGACGAAGACGACGATCGAGCTACCGGGTTCGAACGCGGCGTACGTTTCGCGGCAGCTCGTCGAAGTCGAGCCCGCGGAGCTCGAGGCTGCATTGGCACGCGACGCACGGGCAGATCATGGCCAGCCATAAGTTCAAGGTCGGGCAGACGGTCGAATACGCGCGCTCGCATATCGGCATGGTGGCTTCCGCGCGGGCCTACAAGGTCATGCAGCTGATGCCGAAAGAGGGCGGTGAAAAGCTCTATAGAATAAAGGCCATCACCGAGGTTTTCGAGCGCGTAGCGCGGGAAAGCGAGCTCTCTATAAACGCCTCCGCGAGCTGAGCCGATACTCGGCTGACCGGCGCTGGCACTTGGCGGCGGCGCAGGCGCGTGCTCCCACATTTTGCCACCCAGCACCGCCCAGTAAATGACCAGCGGCTTGCCGGCTGCACGATGGCTTCAAGGCTTTTCTGCGTTCTCTGGTGAGCGTCGACGGCTCGGGTAGGGGTTAAGCGGCCTTCACTTGGCCCGGCGTCAAACCAAGGCCCCCGATCTCCTTGCGCGACAAGGACCGTCGCATTCTCAAGTCTGCGTCCTTCCCGGCCTCCGCGTGCGCTCGAATGGCTGCCATGGCGCGGCGCTCATCTGGCTCCGCAACGTAGTAGCTTTCGATCACGAACACGGTCTTCACGAACTTGGCTTTGGCGGCTCCTACCCTCCTCGAAACCGTCAAGTCCGCGAGCCAGCCATATACGCCGCCGAAGGGCACGAATTCTTTTCTGATCATCTGCGCACGGTGACACCCTTCGCGGAGGAGTACAACAGGTTGCGCGGTCGCCAGACGCGGGCGAGCGCATAGTGAAGCGCCTCCCGGAATGCATTCACAATCGATTAGAGCGATCTTCTTAAGGGAAGTCCGGCGTGGTCGTCACGGCCAGCGCGAAAAGCATTGGACGAAGTAGGTGCAGGGTCCAAAGAAGCAGGAGCCGCCCGCAACACCGACACCGATATGGTTCATTTCCGTTCCGACCAGATGTTTGCGGTGACCTGAAGAGTCGAGCCACATTCTGAGCGCACTCTCAGGCGTGGTCCCGTTGCCTCGGGCGATGTTCTCAGTAATTCTGATCACGCGCTGACCGGTGGTGTTGCGGCGCTGGTAGCGCTTGGTCGGTGAGCTGCCACCAGGTCCGAAGTGATCGAAATAGCTTCGTCTTGCCATGTCCTGCGCGTGATCGAAGGCCGCTTGAGAGCAGACTGGATCCTCTTGGAATTCCGGAAGGCCGTTCCTGCGGCGAAACTCGTTGGTGATTTTGATCGTTTCCGCCGCCTGGCGTTCGAATGCATTCAGTTGCCGCACTGGCGGCGGAACGGCTGCGGGCGGGGTGTGAACCACGGGCGCGGGAGCTGCTGCATGCGGGATCGTTTGCGTTTGCCATGCACTAGTGTCCCGATTCCGAAGTTCGCCAGAGCTCGCCGCTGGGGAAAGTGAGCGAACTTCGGAATCATAAGGGACACTAGAAATCATAGACTTGCCAGTGTGATTCAGATCGAGAAATTCGCTCACTCCCTTGCCGCCAACACCGGCGAATTTCTCGATCATCACACTGGTGCGCTCTTGGGCAAACACGGAGACCGGCAGCAACATCATCAAGATGAGAAGCCTGAGCAACCTTGGGGTGAGGCGCCAGACCAAACCGGCTGGATGTGCGTGACCTCGCGGACGTCCCACTATCCTGTCCCTCGAATCGTTTCGTTGGCCCCGTTGCGATCATCTGGCCCCTGAATGTGCGCTCGTCTTGGCAAGATTGTCGCCGTTTGGGGGCAACAACCGGACGCGCGTTCCTCGTGCACGTCGAACGCGTGCGTGCAACGGACGAAGGCGCTGCCTGAGACGCAAAATGCGTGATAATCTCTGAGCAGGAGAAGCGTCGATCAACTGAGGGGGGCTTGCGATGATGAAGCGTGCGTGGAGACGACGGATCGTCATCACGGTGCTGGGCGCCGCCGCAGCGTTGCCCGCGCTCGCCGCCGATCGCGAGCAGCCGCGCATCGTTGTCAATCTCGTCGGCGCCATCAAGGCCCCCTTCGGTCCCAAGATGGAGGGAGAGAAGACGGAGCGGGCGTGGCGCATCGGCGACGGCGGCGTGGGAGCCTGCCTGAGGCACGAGAATCGCCGCTGGTGCTACGAGCAATTTCCCGCCGAGGGGCTGCGCATGGAGATGCTGCAGATCAGCGTCGAGCCGCTCGAAGAGCGGGAGGGGCGCCCCTCCGGCCCGTGGCAGTACGCCACCGACTATGATCTCGACGGTGTGGCGGACCTCGGCGGCTACAAGATGCGGGGATCAACCGCGGCGGCCGACAAGCACTACTTCTTCAGCGCCTTCGCACATCGCGGTGAGGATCACAAAGCCGATGTGCAGGCCATCTACGACGAGGGCATCAAAATTGCGCTCGAGCACCTGGGCGATTAGAGAGCGGACCTCGAGATGCCTTCACGCGCGCACCCGGGGAAATCGGCACGGAGCGGTTGTCTCCGCACCGAGCTTGTGATCGCCGCGCTCGCGATCGGTCTGGCCTTCCCATCGTCCGCGTTCGCCTCGTCCGTCGCCTTCAGGGCCGACCTCAAAGGGGCCAACATGGTGCCGCCGACGGCGAGCTCGGCCACAGGATATGTGCGCGCGACATACGATACGCAGAGCCGGAGGCTCGCGTGGACCGGGGCCTATTCCGGGATTTCCAGCAAGATCACGCGGATTGCCTTTCATGGACCCGCAAGCCCGGCCGCTGCGGCCGGCGTCGTGCAACGGATCGGAAGCCTGTCAGGCGGTTCCGCCACGCTCACGGATGCCGAGGCAGCTCAGCTCATTGGCGGCTACTGGAACATCACGATTCACACCCGCAGCCATCCCGAGGGCGAGATCCGCGGCCAGGTGGTCCGCGGCGAGTAGCATTTCTGGCTCGCCAATTCTCGTGTTCAAGAAGGCCGATGGCTTGAGCTGAATGAACTCGGTCGGCCGCTCCGTCCCGCGCTCCTACTCCTTCGGCCCGGCGTTCTGAGCCCGCGCCCCGTCGCCGCGACGAGCCAGTTGGTGACCTGACGGATCGCTAGTCGGCACTCGCTAACGGTCGTGCCACCTGTTCCAACGGCTTGCGCTCCGCTGCAATGCCCCAGTGGGCTGCGATCCAACCCGCCGCGATCATCAGCGTGGCACCCAATATGTAACCGGCGAATACGCTGTAGCGAGATCCTGTATCGATCAGGAGCCCGAAGAGCCACGGCCCAATGATGCCGCCGACGCCCGTTCCCACCGCATAGAAGAAGGCGATGGCGAGCGCGCGAATTTCGAGCGGAAAGGTCTCACTGACAGTGAGATAGGCGGCGCTCGCAGCGGCGGAGGCAAAGAAGAAGATGATCATCCAGGCAACGGTCAGCGTGCCTGCTGTCACGAGGTCCCGCGCAAACAGGTATCCCGTTGCGGCCAGGAGGATGCCGGAGACGGCATAGGTGAAGGCGATCATCTGCCGGCGGCCGATCGTATCGAACAGGCGGCCGAGGACCAGTGGGCCGAGGAAGTTGCCGGCGGCGAACGGCAGGATGTACCAGCCGACGGCGTCGGATGGGACCCGATAGAAATCGATCAGGATCAGCGCATAGGTGAAGAAGATCGCGTTATAGAAGAACGCCTGCGCCGTCATAAGGCTAAGGCCCACCGCGGTACGCGTACGGTGAGCGGCGAACAGCGTCACTGCGACCTCGCGCAGCGGGGTATGCGTGCGCGTGCGCAGGCGAACCTTGGGAAAGGGTCCACGCGCAACATGGTGCCCGGCCCGCGCCAAGCTCGCCTCGACGTCGGCGACGATGGCCTCTCCCTCGGCGGCGCGTCCGTGCGTGATGAGCCAGCGCGGGCTCTCCGGGATCCACAGCCGCAAGAAGAAGATGATGATGCTCAGCGCCGCACCGATGAGAAATGCGGCACGCCATCCCATGTCCACCGGCAGCAGGCTTGGATCGAGAAGCACGATCGAAGCCGCTGCGCCTATTGCGGCGCCGACCCAGAAGCTGCCGTTGATGACGAGGTCGGTCCAGCCGCGCACTCGCGCCGGCACGAGTTCCTGGATGGTCGAATTGATCGCGGAATATTCGCCGCCGATGCCGGCGCCGGTGATGAACCGGAAGAGCAGGAAACTCCATGTGTTCCACGCCAATCCCGTGGCGAACGTTGCGGTCATGTAGACCGTGAGCGTAATAAAGAAGAGCTTCTTGCGTCCCCACCGATCGGTGAGCCAGCCGAAAAACAGCGAGCCGAGCACCGCGCCGGCGATGTAGGCGCTGCCGGCGAGGCCCACGTCGGTATTGCTGAACTGCAAGACAGGACTTTGCTTCAGGGCTCCTGCGACGGCGCCGGCGAGAGTGACCTCCAATCCATCGAGGATCCAAGTGATGCCTAGGGCGACGACGACGAGCGTGTGGAATCGGCCCCAGGGCAGCCGGTCTAAACGTGCCGGAATATCGGATTCGACGACCTGGTGTGATGCCGGGACGCTTGGTGTCAAGGCGCGACGCTTTAGGCTCGTTGCCACGCACACCTCTTCACCTGCGAGCAGGATTCAACAACGCGGCGCGCTCGGTTCAGCGCAGGACCTTGGCGATCCTCTCGCGCGACGGCAGTGACGGGCTGTCCGCTTCCGCCGTCGAATCTGGGCCGGACGCGCCGGTGCCCTCTCCCGCGCTACCACCGTAGCCGTCACTCAATCCCTCTCCGCCCTGACCCTTTTGGCCGGGCACCCAGCTCTTGCCGTGCGCGTCTTCAGCCTTCGCCCGCTTCTTTTTCTTCTGCGTCATGGCACCACCGCACCGTCACTCGTCGAAGTTGTAGCTGACCGTCAATAAGTTGGCGCCGCTGATCACGGCCAGCTGCAAGTAGAAGTAGCCCTTGCGACGGATAAACCCCTGACACGCCCTTGCCGTTCCTCGCGCGCTCCGGCCCAGGAACTGCCGCGCCCCTTCGTCCGTTGTCATCCGAAGGAGGACTCGGGGTGCGTGCCGCCTCTGCAATTGTTGCACTATGTCTAACGCTCGCCGGGTGCGCCGTTGTCTCGGAGCGGCAGTCGCTCGGCTATGGCGACTATGTAGGTTTCAGTTGCGATCAGCTTGGCCAGGAAGCGGTGCGTCTGATGCGCGAAACCGCGAACCGCAGCGAGCACATCCTGGAAGACGACCAAGCACGGCGGCAGACCGCCCTGCGTCAGCTCAAGGCTGTCAAGCAGGCGAGCACCGATAAACGGTGCTAACTCGCACGAGTGAGCGGCTTTGCTATGCGAGCCGGGCCCCGCTGATATCGATCGTCACCATCAGCATATCCAGAATTGGCCGGCGGTCGGGGCCACGAGTGCAGGCGCGCCGCGTGGTTGACAGCTTGATCCCGTCCGCCGTCGCATAGTCGTGGTTAAGCGGCGTGCGCCGGCTCGGCGCCAGCGCACGCGCGTACTTCTAGGCAGCCTTGCTGGCGGCCTTCACTGCTTTGCCCTGGATGAACGCAAGCAGGTCTGCGTTGATGTCGTCCTTGAGCGTCGTGCACAGGCCGTGCGGCGCGCCCTTGTAGATCTTCAACTCGGCGCCCTTCACGAGCTTGGCTTGCAGCGTACTGGCGGCGGCAGGCGGCACGATCTGGTCGTCGTCGCCCTGGATGATCAGCGTCGGGATGTCGAACTTCTTGAGGTCCTCCGTCTGATCGGTCTCCGAGAAGGCCTTGATGCAGAAATACGCGGCGGGGAAGCCGGCCAGCATGCTCTGCAGCCAGAAGGAATTGCGCACGCCCTCGGAGACCTTCGCGCCGGCACGGTTGTAGCCGAAGAACGGCAGGCTCAGGTCCTTGAAGAATTGCGAGCGGTCGGTCTCAACGCCGGCGCGCAGCTGATCGAAGACCTCGATCGGCGAGCCGGCAGGATTGGCAGGCGTCTTGAGCATCAAAGGCGGCACGGAGGAAATGAGCACCGCCTTGGCGACACGCTTCGTTCCATGCCGGGCGATGTAGCGCGCCACCTCGCCGCCGCCGGTCGAATGCCCGACGTGGATCGCATCCTTGAGGCCGAGCTTGGCGACGAGCTCGGCGAGGTCGTCGGCGTAGGTATTCATGTCGTTGCCGGTCCACGGCTGGCCCGAGCGGCCGTGCCCGCGGCGGTCGTGCGCGATGCAGCGGTAGCCACGCGCGGCGAGGAAGAACATCTGGTCCTCGAAGGCGTCTGCCGACAATGGCCAGCCGTGGCTGAACACGACCGGCTGCCCGCTGCCCCAGTCGTTGTAGTAGATCTCGGTTCCATCCTTGGTGGTGAATGTCGGCATTGTTGCAAACTCCCAAATCGCAAAGCGCGTTGACTGTTTCCCGTCAGGGCTAAGCCCAGCGGGAGAACGTTAGGCGGGATCGAAACACGCGATAATGCGGGGATTGCCACCAGGGCTGTTGGGTCCGCTCGAACAATGCGAGACCCGCCGAAGGGTTGGGCGCGAACAGTGGCGGACCACAATCGATTGCCGTTGGTCTATAGTTCTTCGAGGATCGATACTGAGGCTCGCGCCAAATGCTATGGCAGCGCACGAAGAGCTCACACTACGCGGCGCGGCCGGTGCTACTTCTCGCGCAATATTGCGCGTATGCCGCGATTGCCATGCTGCTCGGCACAGATCGCGCCGCGGCTCAATACGTGCCCTACTTTCCCACGCCGCAGCCGTTGGTAGACCGGATGCTCGAAATGGCGGAGGTGAAGGAGAGCGATTTCTTGATCGATTTGGGATGTGGCGATGGGCGTATTCCCGTGACCGCCGCGCAGCGCTACGGCGCGAGGGGCCTCGGCGTCGACTTCGAAGCTCAGCGGATCGTCGAGGCCAACGAAAATGCCAAGAAGGCGGGCGTCGTCGACAAAGTGACCTTCAGGAAGGAAGACCTTTTCGATACCGATATCAGCAACGCCTCCGTGCTGACGCTCTATCTGTCGCTCAGCATCAACATCAAGCTGCGGCCGCGCATTCTGCAGGCGCTGAGACCGGGAGCGCGCGTGCTGTCGCATGACTTCAACATGGGAGACTGGCTGCCAGACAAGACGGAGCGGATTTCGGGCCGTGTCGTGTACCTCTGGATCGTGCCGGCGAAAGTCGCAGGCAACTGGCAGCTAACTTATGATGGTCCGCACGGCGCAAGCTCTTTTGAGCTCACGCTCGAGCAGCAGTTTCAACAGCTAGACGGCAAAGCCATGATCGACGGCAAGACGGCGCTTCTGCGCGACGCGTTGGTGACAGGAGATCGCGTTGGTTTTGCGGTCGATGTGGGGGATCGGTCCATGCGATTTGATGGCCGCATTGTGGATGGCCATCTCGAAGGGGACGGTTGGAGGGCCACCCGGAAGTAGAGAGACAGCTAGAAGGCCTGGCAGCCTCTTATCGGCGTACATCGTAGGTCTTCAGGTTGCTCTGCCCCACGATGCTTAGGTCTCGAGACGTACGCACGGGCGTATGCATGGAACCTGGCAGACACCGCGCCGTTCAACTGCCAACGCAATGTTCGCGGGAAGTTCCGTTGGCCGGGCGCCACCTACGCCACTGAGGCTACCATGCGTCAAACAGAGCATCCTCTCTCCGCCCTCGTCGCAGCTTCACTATTGCTGGTCACCCCTCTCGGCGTGTCTGCGATCGAACCGTCGTTCGCGCCAACGCAACCGCTGACCGGAGAATCACTCGACGTTCCGTACGTGCCCACGCCACAGACGGTCGTCGATAAAATGCTCGATATCGCAAATGTAACCGGCGAGGACTACCTGATCGACCTTGGTTCAGGCGATGGCCGCATTCCGATTGCGGCGGCCAAGCGCTTCGGCGCGAAGGCGATGGGCGTCGATATCGATGCGGCGCGCGTTCAGGAAGCCAAGGCCAACGCGGTCAACGCGCGCGTCGAAGGCAAGGTCGAGTTCAAGAAGCAGGATCTCTTCGAAACCGACCTGAGCAAGGCGACCGTGCTGACCATGTACCTGTTGCCTCGGGTAAATCTTCAGCTACGACCGCGCATTCTAAACGAACTGAAACCTGGCACCCGTGTCGTCTCGCACAGTTTCGACATGGGAGATTGGAAGCCGGATCAGAAGATCAAGGTCGACGGCCGCACGATCTATCTATGGATCGTACCTGAGCGCGGACAGTATCCTACGACGAATGAATAACGGCTGACCGCCTTTCAAACTCGGTAGAGGAGCGCATCTCGTGAGCGGTCCGCGCACTTCCCTTCCGGCGTTGAGCGTGATGGAAGCCAGCGCCATCATCGTCGGCATTGTTGTCGGCATCGGGATCTTCAAAACACCGCCCATCGTCGCCGCCAATGTCGACAGCGAGTTTGCATTCATAGGCCTTTGGCTGATCGGGGGCCTGCTGACGGTGGTGGGAGCGTTGTGCTACGCCGAGCTCGGCGCGGCGCGGCCCCATGCGGGAGGTGAGTATCACTACTTAACGGAGGCCTACGGCCACGGGCTCGGCTTTCTGTTCGCGTGGGGCCGCATGACCGTGATGCAGACCGGCGCCATCGCGGCCGTAGCCTTCGCGTACGGCGACTACGCGACCACCGTAATTTCTCTGGGGCCATCGGGACCAGCAATCCACGCGGCCCTGGCGGTGATCGTGCTGGCGGGTCTGCAACTTGTTGGCACGCAAATGAGTAGCCGGGTTCAATTGGCGCTCACGCTCCTCACAGTCATTTTAGTCGGGGTCGTGGCGGTCGCGGGATTTATCGGCGCGCAAGTCGAGGCGCCGCCACAGGCTGTTTCCACCCAGTCAAAAGGTGCAGCAGGCCTTGCGCTGGTTTTCATTCTTCTCACCTACGGGGGCTGGAACGAGGCCGCATATCTCTCGGGCGAGATTCGCGACGCCAGACGCAATCTGCTGCGCGTGCTGCTCACAGGCACAGGAGTCGTCACGGCGCTCTATCTGCTTATCAATATAGCGCTCGTGTCGAGCGTCGGGCTCGAGGGATTGAGAGAGGAGAAGCTCGTCACTGAGCCGGTGGAAGCCGTATTCGGCCCGCTCGGCGTTGTTGCGGTCGCTGTCATCGTCTGTGTCGCGGCACTGAGCACGCTGAATGGCACCATGTTCACTGGCGCACGCTCCATACTTGCCCTTGGGCAAAACTTTCCTCTGCTGGGTCCCTTCGGTGAGATCAATCCGCGTAGCAGCGCACCGACGAATGCAATCATCGTGCAGGCTGTTATCGCCCTCGGCCTCATCGCCTTCGGGGCCACCACGCGCGATGGCTTCACGGCGATGGTCGAGTACACGGCGCCAACCTTCTGGATGTTCATGGCACTCGTCGGCCTCTCGCTGTTCATCTTCCGCTGGCGTGAGCCCGACCGGCAAATGCCCTTCGGCGTCCCTCTTTACCCCCTGGTGCCAATCGTGTTCTGCGCGACAGCCGTCTATCTCGTGCACGCGAGCGTTGCTTACACCGGGTTGGGCGCTCTGGTTGGGCTGGCAATTCTCGCATCGGGCATTCCGCTCTACTGGCTTGGACGACGGATTGACGTGCGGTCTCGCATCCGGCGCGACCGAGTTTCCGCGCCCCTGAGCTCACTCCCGGATACGTGACTCTGCCGAGGATGACCAACCATGGGGTCAAGAGCAGGTTAGACGGCCACCATCCAGCTTGCGGCCGTGACGAAGGCGATTGCCGATAAACGGTGCTAGACACCCTTAGACCCGTTCCGGCCATAACACACTGTTGCCTTGTGGATGGCACCGCGCAGCCACTCCCCGAACGAGTTGGAGGTTTATAATCCGAGCCGGGCCATGGAGGGTTTCGTGCTCGGGGCATGCCTCGGAATGATCTCCCTGCGACGCATCGACGAGCGGCTTTCGTTTGTGCGTGCGCGCATCGCTGAGCTGGAGAGGGCCAAGGCCACCGGCACCAACGGCACAGTCGTCATAGAGGTCACCGGCGAATTGCGTGAGCTCAAGGACGAGGAAGCTTTCCTCGAAGTGCTCGCGTCTTAGCGCTCGCGATGCTGGGTGTTCGTCGAGAACACAATCACGGGCGCTCGCCAACTCTGAGAGCGAGCGCCCTGACTAAGCATCACAGGCCCATAGCCTTGTGGGCCTCTTCCATATGCTTGATGCAACCTTCGGTATCTTTTTTCTTCATCGCGGCCTTTGACTCATCAAGATGCATCTTCGCGGACTCCTGCATCTTTGCATCGGTCATCTTGGCGATGTCAGCGTCCATCTGCTTCATATGGGCGTCGGTGCACCACGCCTCCTTGTCTTGGCCGTACGCCGGGACCAAGGCAATCAGCGCTACAGAGACTGCGATGACTGGGACTCTGAGCATGGCGTTCCTCCTTCATCGACCGAAATCTCGGTCGGATGCACAACGCTCGAGGCGCGCAATTGGTTACGGCCTGGGCGCCTTTTTTAGGTTGAGCGGGTCGAGCCGACTGTGATTGTTGAGATGAACGCGCGATGAACGGCGGCTTCCGATCGCGTTCAGTAGACGGCGCGAATGATGCTGGTGTCGGCGCGGAGCCGATGCAATTTCTGATATGGAGGCATCATCATGCGGAGAGCACTTTGCGCCGCCCTGGGCCTATTGGTCCTGGGTGTCCCTGGGGCAAATGCCCTAACGGTGCGCGCTGCACATCTTGATGGACAGCCCGGCGCTCTAATCCACAAGGTACATTCGCTGCACGAGGCCAGGCACTCGCTGCGCGATCTCGGCTACTACAACATTGAAGTCGAGCGAGCCAGCTTGCCGTACAGTTTCCGGGCCTGCAAACGCGGCATCCGGTACCACATACACGTCAACTACTACGGCGACCTCGTGCAAGTCGACGAGCTTGGACGCTGCCGCGGCTACGGTGACGACGAGTACAGCTATCGCCCGCGCTTTCGTTACCCTCGCTACGGCTACTAGCGGAGACCGCTCAAGGACTAGGCGATGTGCCAATGATCCACGCGGTTGCGGCGAGGATGACCACCGCGACCGCGAACTCGCAGCGGATCGATCGGCGCAGCTTGGCGGCGCCCAACGCGTAGTTTTCGTCGAGCAGCGGCGTCAGTCGAAGCTTGTTCCAGGCCGCCAGCGACAAGAGCGCCGCAACGAGCGTGAGTTTGACGACAAAGCGCTGCTGGTAGGCGATGTCGGGCCGCAGCTCGCCGTCGGACAGAGCAATCAGCAGCACCACGCCCGCAGCTAGGAGCGCAACGACGACCCACACCGCGCGCCGACCGAACCCTCGCACCGTTTGGACGACGACCGCGGGCGGCGCCTGACGGATCAAGGCCAGGAGCGGGTAGAGTGCGCCGATCCACCAGCAGATCGCCGCAAAATGCACCAGCAGCAGTGGCGCCAGCAGGAGCCTATTCCCGTGGCTCACGCTATGACCTTCGAGCCCAAATGAGGCGATGATGACGGCGGCGGCGGCGAGTGAAACGCCGGGCCAGCGCCGGCGTGTTGCCAGCAGGACTAAGGCGGCGATCAAACGCGCCGCCGACGCCTGACCGACAGCCGTTTGCAGCGCCATCCAGCGCATCCCTGGCGCAAACGCCGCTGACCAATCCCCTTCCGCGACGGCAAGTTGAAAGGCGACGTAGCGCAGCGGCTCGACGAGAATGAGCAGCCAGCATGCGACAAGAATTTGCCGATTGAGGGAGCGCTCGACATGTCGCGCGGCGCCGGGGAAGCTCAGAGAGAAGAGCACACCGCCAGCCGCGCCAATCGCGCCGACATAGAGAAGCGCCCGCAGGACGATCGCAAGACGATCGGGCTCCATCATTTGGCGGGCGGCGCGTCCGCCTTAACAGAGAACGCGAAGGTGCCCTTCATCACGTGGCCGTCCTCGGCAACCGCCGTCCACGATACCTGGTAGGATCCGGGGGTGAGCCCTTCGACATCGATTTTTACCGCGGAAGCAAGTGGGGTCGGAAGCTCGCTCTTAAGCGGGACCTCGTGTTGCGCCGCATCGCGCACGTGCACCATCGATAGCCGCAAGGGCTTGGAAAAGTTCAGCTCGATCTGCGATAGGCCGGCGGCAACGGTGCTGCCGTCCGCGGGCTTGCTGGCGGTCATTTTAGAGTGTGCCAGCGCGGCCGCTGGCGCCGCCAGCACGAGCGCAATCGCGAGGGTCGCGGCCTTGATGCGGTTCATATTTCGATCCTCAAAAACTCCTCGTGTGCGCGCCGGGCACGGCACAGCCTCATTCCTTTTTGCTTTTCTGCTGCCCGGCCGCTCCGAGGGCGAGGCCCAAATCGATCGGGAACGGGAACACGATGGTGGAGCTCTTTTCCCCGGCGATATTGAGCAGCGTGCCCAGATAGCGAAGCTGCATCGCTTCAGGGCGGCGCGCGAGAATTTCGCCGGCCTCGCTAACCGCTCGGCAGCCTGAAGCTCGCCCTCGGCGTCGATGATCTTGGCGCGCCTCAGGCGCTCCGCCTCCGCTTGCTTGGCGATGGCGCGCATCATCGTTTCGTTGAGATCGATGTGCTTGAGCTCGACGTTGCTGACCTTGATACCCCAAGCGTCGGTTTGCTGGTCGAGGATGCGCTGGATCTCGGTGTTGAGCTTCTCGCGCTCGGCGAGCATCTGATCAAGGTCGTGTTGCCCGACGACGGAGCGCAGCGTCGTCTGCGCGAGCTGGCTTGTCGCTTGATCGAAGTGCTCGACCTGGATGATGGCCTTCTCGGCGTCGATGACGCGATAATAGAGGACCGCGTTGACTTTGACCGAGACGTTATCCCTGGAAATGACATCCTGGGGCGGCACGTCGAGGACGCGGGTCCGAGGTCGACACGCACCATCTTCTGGATGCCCGGCACGATGATGACGAGGCCGGGACCCTTCACCTTCCACAAGCGGCCGAGCAGGAACACGACGCCGCGCTCATACTCGCGCAGGATGCGGAACGTGGAGAAGACGAGGATCACCAAGAAGAGGAGTACGACTGCGGTCCACATGGGAACACCAATGGTTGGAGGTATCGGCATGCGTTTATCTCAACACTTATGCGGCTTCCTGAACGACTAGAGTTAGGCCGTCGCGGCTCATCACACGAACCTTGTGCCCGCTCGTCAGGCTTCGATCCGAGCGCGCGGCCCAGATCTCGCCGTGCACCCGGACTTGGCCTCGATCGCCGATCCAATTGAGCACCTCGCCGATGCTGCCGATCATCTGCTCGGCCCCGGTCCGCACGGCGCGGCGGCGCGCCTTGAGGGCAAACCCGGCGACGCCGATCACGAATGCCGCGCTCGTCGCCGCGGCGCCGGCGATCAGCGGCCATGCCACGCCGAACCCAAACTGCGCCTCGGCCGGATCGAAGAGAAAAAATGCGCCCACGACAAAGGCGACGATGCCGCCCAGACCGAGGACGCCGAAGCTGGGAGCGAAGGCCTCGCCCACCATCAGCGCAATCCCGAATAGAAGCAGGGCAAGCCCGCCGTAGTTCAGCGGGAGAACCGACAGGGCGGTGAGCGCCACGATCAGGCAGATGCCTCCGATGACGCCCGGCGCCACGACGCCTGGGCTCATGAACTCGAACAGGATGCCGTAAATGCCGATCAGCAAGAGGATGAAGGCGATGTTGGGGTCGGTGAACGTCGACAGCAACTGAGCCTTCCAGCCGGGCTTGATCTCTACGATGGGGCTGCCTCGCGTATGGAGCGTGATTTCGCCGGCGGCGGTCGTGACAAAACGGCCGTCGATAGCGACCATCAATTCATCGACGTTGCCGGCGATCACTTCGACGACACCTTTCTTCAAAGCCTCGGAGGCCGTCAACGTGGCCGCCTCACGCACGGCCTTCTCGGCAAAATCTGCGTCGCGCTTCCTGATCTCTGCGAGGCTGCGCAGATAGGCCGCCGCATCATTCACCGCCTTGCGCTCCTCCGCCGAGCCGGTATCCGGCGCCGCGGGCTTCTTTTCCGCGCCTGGAGACGGTTGCGGGGGCGGTGAGCCGGGCAGCCCAGGGACACCAAGCGAAACCGGCGTGGCGGCTCCCAAGTGCGTGCCCGGCGCCATGGCGGCCAAATGCGACGCGTAGACGAGATAGGTCCCCGCGCTGGCCGCTCTCGCGCCGTTGGGTGCAACATAAACGACGATCGGAGTGGGCGACGCCAGCATCTCTCGGATCATGTCGCGCGTCGACGACAGCAGTCCGCCCGGAGTATCGAGCCGGATGATCAGAAGAGCGGCCTTCTCGGCCTTGGCTCTTTCGAGCGCCTTGCTCAACTCACCCGCGGCAACGAAACCAATGACACCCGTCACATCGAGTAAGAGCACAGGGCGCGAACTGACATCCTGCGCATGGGCCGGAGGGGCAAGGGCGACAAGAAGGCCGAGCAAGAGGGCCGCGCAAAAACCAGCCGGTCGGGGGCCGTGCATGTCCCTCGCAGGACCGGGGGATGCACGGCTGGGCCCGTCATGGGCATCAACGGCTGGAACCAAGGGCTCCATAGGGGATCATATATGGTCGGCCGTGCGTTTGCGCACGTCTCCCCCGCCGCGGAAGTCACCTTCAGCCAGCGACGTCAGCGTAGGCTGATCGGCCGCCCCGTCAGATTCTCAGGCGCGATAAACCATCTCGCGCTGCCGGATCGGCGTCAGCAGTGCATCGACGACGCACGCTTGAACACCGGCGCCCAGCTGCTGCAGGCTGATCACTGCGCCGTTTTCGAAGCGCACGCCGTCCTGAAAGAGCTGGTTCTCGATCCGAGAGAAGGTCACGGGCTCGCTTGCTTGTACGCCCCTGGCCGCTTGCACTGCCTGCGGAATGCCCTCAAGCGTCAGCTTGGTATCGTAGGCCATGCAGATGGCCGTCACCGTGTCGCCGGGCGCAATGAACCCCACCGCGCCACTCGGAAACCGATGCGTCGTGTAGAGTTCGCCTTCCCGCGCGGGGCGGCTGCGATAAGCTTCCAACGAGTAATCACACATGATTTTATCCTCGCTAAGATGCCGATCCCCTCGCCAGCCCAAGTATTAGTGTGGATACAACGTAAGGCCGGTGCCGCCCGCGTTCAACGGCCAAGAGTGCAGTCTTAAGGCTGGCACCAGGAAAGCAACCCGATCGCTGCCGTCGAGCAGGGCGGTCATTGCGAGTACCGCGGCGAGGATCTAAATTACACGACATGCAGCGATTGGGCGGTGACTGAGATCGCTTCACGTCGCCTTCGCCATGTCGGGCAATGCCGCTTCTTCCCCTGCCTTCGGGGCAAGCGCCCACCTTGCCGGCAAGCGATGCCGCAGTCTCGATTCCGCCGGTCAAAGTGGCCGACCATGCGGCGGCCGGAAGGAGACCTGCCATGGGTATCGCAATCTCACTCCAGCAATATCTCGACGGTCGGGCTGTGGCCTATGAGGTCGTGGCCCACGATCGCACGAATACCTCTTTAGCGACGGCGCACGTCAGCTCCATACCTGAAGACAACTTGGCCAAAGGCGTTCTTATACGGCGCAAGGACGGCTACCTCCTGGCGATCGTGCCCGCCTCCTGCCACGTGCAGCTAAATGAAGTTGGGCGATGGCTGAAACAGCCCGTTGGCCTGGCGACCGAAGAGGAAGTGGCCGCGATTTTTGGCGACTGCGAACCGGGATGCGTGCCCCCCGTCGCCGGCGCCTATGGGTTGCCGGCTGTAATGGACGACCGCCTCGAGGGCTTTAGCGACATCTACTTCGAGGGCGGCGACCATCGTACGCTGGTCCACGTGACCGGTCCGGAGTTTCACCGTCTGATGGCAAACGTCCCGCATGCCCCGGTTGGTGATCGCGGCCAGACGTCGCGCGGATCAGTCAGCGGCGCCTAGGTTGGGTTGGCGCGGTCTGTCGCGCTTTATCTGCGGCGCAATTGCCGCGCGCAACCCAACGACTTTCTGGGCGGGCAAGACTGATCTTCTAGTGGGAGGACACCATGACCGTAATCGCAATGACGCGCGAACTGGGCACCCGCGGAAATGAAGTCGCCGCGGGCGTTGCTGAGCGACTGGGACTTTCCATCGTTCACGATGAGATTGTCGAACACGACATCGCCGAACGTGCCGGCATGACTGAAAGCACGGTGCACCGGTTCCTCGAGGGTGAAGCGTCGCTCTTGGAGCGGTGGAAGCTCGACCGCAGGCGCATGTCGCGGTGCACAGCCCAGGAAATCTTGGAGCTTGCCGCCAAGGGCAACGTGCTTATCAGGGGCTGGGGCGCCACCTTTCTTCTGCGGACATTACCGCAGGTCCTATGCGTGAGAATCTGTGCGCCGATGCACTTCCGCGAGACTGTCTTGATGGAGCGGCTCGGCCTCAAAGAGGCTGTCAATGCGCGTCGTGAAATCGAGCGAAGCGATGCCGCTCACAACGGCACGATGCAAAGGCTCTTTGGGATTGGCGGGGAAGATCCCTCCCTTTACGCGATCGTCCTCAATACCGCGCGCGTTCCAGTCGCAGAATGCATCGAGCACATCGTCCGCCTGACGCAGAGCCCGGTATTTGAGGAAACCGAGGATTCCCGCCGCGCGCTCATGGATGAATTGATGCTGGCGAGGGTCCATCACGCCATGGAGCAGCGGTTCGGGCCCGAGTCCCGCCAGTTTGGCTTCGAGGCGCATGTATCGGGCGGCAAGGTAACCCTGACAGGGGCAACGACCGACGAAAAGCTAATCGTTGATGCCGTTCGTCTGCTGCAAGGCGTCGAAGGCGTCAGGAGCGTTGAAAGCAAGATCAACCATGTCGCCTTTGTTCCGCATGCACATTGAGTGTTAGCCGAGTGCGCGGGCGATACCGTGCCCGGCCACAGAGGTGATGATCTCAGATGCCCACCGTACGACACGTGCTTGATGAGAAGGGTCACGGCGTTCACCACATCAGTCCAGACGCCTCCGTCCTCGACGCGCTCACGATCATGGCCGAGAACGAGATAGGGGCATTGGTCGTGCTGAACGGCGGCAATCTCGTCGGCATAATCACCGAGCGGGACTACGCCAGAAAGATCGTCTTGAAAGGTCGAACGTCGCTTGGGACCCCGGTCCGCGAGATCATGTCGACGAGGGTCATCTGCGCGCGGCTTGATCAGACGGTTGAGGAATGCATGGCCGTCATGACCGCGAAGGCCGTGCGCCACCTCCCGGTTCTCGAGCATAAGGAACTCGTCGGCATCGTTTCGATCGGCGACATGGTCAAATGCATTATCGCCGATCAGAAGTTCACCATCGAACAGCTCGAGCATTACTTCCAGGGCGGCCGCTGAGAAGCGCCGATGCGGCTATCAAAGACGTTCACGGTAGAGTTGTGACTACGTTGGAGAGCGTGCGTGAACGTCGATTTGGTTCGATCGGTTGCTGCCGCTGACGCCGGCCGATCTTCAGCCCCAAGGGGTCGGCTACCAAATCGGCGAGCGTGTGTTGGTCCAAGACTTCGACGAACAGCGCGAACGCCGTTTCCAAAATATTCGAGGCCTTGTTTCGGGAGCCGAGAATTGGCCAATCCGACCCCTCGGGCTTTGCGTTTGCGCCTTCGAGCAAACTGATGACCGTTCCCAAGCGAATTTCCGCGGCCGGTTGCGCGAGCATGACGCCGCCGCCCGGTCCACGTTTGGCGCACAAAAGGCCCGCGTGCACGAGCCGGCCGATCAGCTTGAGCGTGTTCGGGCGCGGAAGGCCCAGATCCTCTGCAATCGACGAGACGGCTATGGAGCCTGGCGTCGACCGGGCAACGAACGCCAATATCTGGAGCTGATCGCGAGTAGCTTTGGTGAGCCGCATCATGATGGGACTGCCACGCAGTTTACGATTGCGCACGCGACGCTTGGGTCGCGTAGAAACTGCAGTCCGGAATGTAGTAGTCAACTTATTGATGTAGCGAACTTCTTGCCGATGACGGCGGCTAAAGCCGCGCTACCGCGTGCTGCGCCGCCGGCCGAGCACGGTCTGCCGAAGATCGTTCAGCCGTTGCAGCGCCGCCATCGCGCGCGGCTGATCGCGTGCCACAACGCCCATGAGGATGGCCTCGAGACACGCGAACGTGGCGCCGTGAAGCGCGACGCTTCCAGCGCGACCACGCGCCACCGGCACGACGACTTGGGCATGTCGTGCCAGGCGCTCATCCAGTGAATCGGAAATCAAGACGATCGGGATACGACATCTGCGCGCCTCCGCGATCGTCGCTTCGACCTCGGGATAGGCGGCGCCGTAGGCAAGCATCAAAAGCGCGTTGGCGTTTTCGAGGTCCAACAAATGATCGGCAAGGGTGCTCCCGCTCGCCTGCAGCAGGACGCCGGGGTGGCCATTTCGGCCGAATACGAAATGGGCGTACTGCGCCAGAGCCGCGGTCGGGCCAATCCCGTAGAAGGCAATCCTCCGGGCCTCTGTCAGCACCGCAATTGCCTCGTTAATCTGCGCGCGAGGTGCGCCCGAGGCCAGCTGCGATATGGCGTCTACGTGCGCGCGTATGACGTGATCGACGGCGGCGTCGGCGTGTTCGATGGACGCCAGCGTCCGCCCCAGGTTGTCGGCCGGGGTTGTGCCCTGCCCCGCAGCCGAGGCGAGTGCTTGCTTCAGTTCGCGCAGTCCGGAAAATCCGAGTGCTTGCACGGCTCGCACGACGGTCGCATCGGACGTCCCGATGGCATGCCCGAGCTCCGTCGCGGACATGGCCATCGCATCTTGCCGGTTGGCATTGATGTAGTCCGCAACGCGCCGCAGCGCGGGCGTGAGTTGACGGGAACGCGCTACGAGCCGCTCGCTGAGCCGGTCGGCAGATTTCGGCGACTGTTTGTTTTCGCGCATGTCCGCCCTGCCGGTCCCCACACAATCATGTCGCCCATGATTGGCTGGACCGCGGTGCGATGGAAGATCTGAGCCGTCGCAAACTCGAAACTTAGTAATCGGGGTCAGCCCGCACTCGCCCGCAAGATGGCATGTAGTAGTGGCCCAACGCCACGGTCCTCGTTATCGCCGTCTAGCGAGCGTTCAGCAAAATTTGTGTTTGGAGGGCCACACTTTGAGCCGCTGCGCGCCCGTTTTCAGCTCAGTGATCGAAGTTCTTTGAATGTGGTTTGCGGCCGAAAGCCGGGGACTAATTTGACTACTACAGTCAGGAATTACAGCCTCCCGTCATCCTTCGACGTGCGCGCGGTGATGCCGCCACGGCGAAGTCGGTCGTCCCCGGCGCGTGCGGTCGGGTGAGTAAAGTGTGTGGGGGAGTGCGTAAAATGCGTAGGTCTGCATCGCGTAGCGGTGGGGTTAAGTGCGTCAGATTTTCGGTGCCGAGTTCTGCCGATGGGCGGCGCAATCGCTGGTCTGGGCAAGTCGTAGCAGCGTCGTTGTCAGCGACCATTGGATTATCCGTTGGCGTGACTTCGGTCCTCGCCCAGGAAGCCCCCAGTTCTCAGCAGTTGCCTCCCGTGGTGGTCGAGGCGCCGGCCCAGAAAGCAGCCCCGAAAAAAAAGAAGGCCGCAGCTAAGAAGGGCGCGCCCGTCGCAACCGCTCCGGTGCCGCAGCCGCCACCTGCCAGCGGTCCCACCGAGCAAGCCAGCACGGGGCCATTTGGTACGCCCAACGCCGAAGGTGTCATCGGCTACGTAGCGACGCGCTCCACGACTGCGACCAAGACCGACACGCCGCTCGTCAACGTTCCGCAGTCGGTATCGGTCGTCACCCAGCAGCAGATCAAAGACCAGGCGATGAGGAGCATGGCCGACGTGCTGCGCTACGTCCCGGGCGTGACGCCGGGCCAGGGTGAAGGAAACCGCGACCAAGTCACCATTCGCGGCCAGAACACCACGGCCGACTTCTTCACCGATGGCGTGCGCGATGACGTCCAGTACTTCCGCGACTTCTACAACATCGACCGCGTCGAGGTTCTCAAAGGGCCTAACGCCATGATCTTCGGACGCGGCGGCGGCGGCGGCGTCATCAACCGCGTTACTAAGAAGGCAGACTGGGACAGCTTTAGCGAAGGCACCGTGACCTTCGGCTCGTTCGACACCAAGCGTGCAACTGCGGACGTCAACCAGGCGATCAGTCCCTGGGCGGCGGTACGCATCAACGGCATGTACGAGAACTCGGGCAGCTTCCGGGACTATTTCGATCTGGAGCGATACGGCATCAATCCAACGGTGACGCTGAAGCCCGCCGACAACACGCGCGTCTGGCTGAGCTACGAGCATTTCCACGATAACCGCACGGCCGACCGCGGCATCCCATCTTTCAGAGGCCTGCCGTCACCAGCCGACATCTCGACCTTCTTCGGCAACCCGGCGATCAGCTACGCCAATGTCGACGTGAACGTCGGAACGGCGATCGTCGAGCACGTGACAGATTTCGGTCTCAAGATCCGCAATCACACATTGATCGGCAACTACGACAAGTTCTATCAGAACGTCTACCCGAACGGACCGCGCGTTCTTCCCGCCGATACCGTCCGCATCGAGGCGTACAACAACGCCACCGATCGCACGAACCTCTTCAACCAGACCGATCTAATTTATAAGTTCGGCGACGACATCGTGCGTCACACGCTGCTCGTGGGCGCCGAGTTCGGCCGCCAGTGGACCGACAGCTACCGCGAGACGGGACGCTTCAATACCGCTGCAGGGCCGACGTTCATCAACGTCCCGTTCTGGTCGCCCACCACCTTCACGCCGGTGTTCTTTGCCAACAACGGCATGAGCGACGCCAATAACAGCGCCGTCAACGACGTCGCCGCGACCTATGTGCAGGATCAAATTGAAATCACGCGCTACGTCGATGTCATTGCCGGGGTGCGCTTCGACCGGTTCGACTTGGACGTCGACAATCTCAATTCAAACATGTCGTTCTCGAGGACCGACAACCTCGTCTCGCCGCGCGTCGGTGTTGTTCTGAAGCCGATGGAAGAGATGTCGTTTTATGCGAGCTACAGCGTGTCATATCTGCCCAGCTCGGGCGACCAATTCTCCTCGCTCACCCTCATATCGCAGAACTTCGAGCCGGAGAAATTCACCAACTACGAGGTGGGCTACAAATGGGACATCTATCCCGCGCTCGCCTTTACCGCCGCCGTCTATCACCTTGATCGCGAGAATACGCCGGCGCCGAACCCGAACAATATTGCGCAGACGATCCTGATCGGCAGCACCGAGACGGAAGGCATCGAGTTTGGCCTCAACGGCTACGTCACAGACCAGTGGCAGATTTCTGCCGGCTACGCCCACCAGAGGTCGGAGGTGACCACCCCCGGCGCGGTGACCGAAGGCAACGACCTTGCGCTGGTGCCGACCGATACGGTCTCGCTGTGGAACAAGTACATGCTGACGCGGGAGTGGGGCGCCGGGGTCGGCTTCATCCGCCGCACGGACATGTTCGCGGCCGTCGACAATGCTGTCGTGCTGCCCGGCTACACGCGCGTCGATGCGGCTCTTTTCTGGAACATCAACGAGCAACTGCAGGCGCAGCTCAACGTGGAGAACATCCTCGACGAGACCTACTATGCGACTGCGCACAGCAACAACAACATCTCGCCCGGTTCGCCGCAGGCATTCTATGTGACCCTGTCGTCGGGCTACTAAGGCACCGGCTTGCGGCGATCTACCTTGGAATTGATATTCTTCGGTAGGTCGCCGCGTTCGCCGCGCTAGCGCGTCTTGCGAACTGGTAGCGGCATCTCAGTGCCTGACGCAGTTGCGGCTGCCATGCCCGGTGGAGGAAGCGTACGCACCGACAATCCCTCAATGCGCCAAATGCCAGCGACAGGCCTGAACGCCATCACAAAAGATATCTGCACGGGGCTGGTTGGAAAGACTCCCGCCAGCCGAAGCATGCCGTCGCTCGTGACGCTTGGCGGCTCGGTAAGTTCAGGGGACAGCAAAAGCACGCGCGAGAGATCGAGTTTCTGCTCGCGCAGGTTCGTAAAGGCGATGCCAAGCTGCGCCTGCGAATGGGTCGCCTGCAGTTGCGGCGTTCCAAGATCGTGCAACACCGAATAGTTGCCCGTGAAGTTTGCCTGGTTGAGCGCCACCAGCGTTGTTCTCACAAGCATGAGCAAGACGTCGGGCGGCGGCACCGAAAGGTGAGCGCGTCCTTCAGCGCGCGCAAGGCCGGCGCCCCCGCCGAGGCAAAGGCTCGCGACAACCAGCAACTTGAGGAACCGGCCGATCATTCGCCTGATCACCACGCCGCCATCACGCCGACGCGGCCTCCGATCTGATTTGTTGCCATGCCGAGACCGACACCGCCGTTGAGCATGAGGACGTCATTGAGGCGGACCGCCGTCTGCGCCGCGAACGCTTGCTTGCTATCGAAGAACCCGAAATTCGCGCCGAGGGCGAAGTCCTTGCCCTGAGGCAGCGCGACGCCGCCCATCGCCAACGCAATGGCGACGCCTTCGGTGTTCTTGTCGATTTCCCTGAAGGCGGAATTGATGCGCGCGGTTTGCGCGTCGATGGCGCCCTGCAAGTTGACGACGTTGCCCGACATCGCGTCGACGTAGGCCTTGTTGGCCGCGTCGGTGGCATCGACGGGCGTCGCAACATTCTGCACCCTGTTGCTGCCCATGCTGACCGGCGCACCGGCGGCAACCGTCACGCCGCCGCTGCCGACGGCGAGCGAATTGGTGCTCGTTGCACCTGCGTTGCTGATGGTCGTCGAGTTCAATGCAACGATGTTTCCGGTCGTCGAATTCAGGGTCGTGACATTCCCGGTCGTCGAATTGAGCGTCGTCACGTTCCCTGTCGTCGAGTTCAAAGTCGTCGTGCTGACGATGCCGGAACTGATGTTCGTACCGGCACCATCCGTCAGCGTCGCTCCCTCGACCGTCCCTGAGGCCGTGACGTCTATGAACCCGGTCACGTTCCCCGTGCCGTCGCCGGCCAGACTTGTGACGCCGCTGATGCCTCCGGCATTGGCGATGCCGCCGCCGCTGTTGTCGATGCCGTTGGTGCTCGTGAGACCGCTGACAGCCGAGCGTGCCGCCGACCGTGGCGTTGTTGGTCACGCCGACGGAGTCGAGCGTCGCCGCGCCGCTGGTCGACAGCGTGCTGAGCGCGGTGTTGCCCGTGACGCCCAACGTGCCGCCGACGGTGGCGTCGGTGGTGAGTCGACGGATCGACGTTGCCGCGTGTTGGTGATACCGGCTGTGGTGGTGGTACCCGTCACCCCCAAGGTGCCGCCGACGGTGGCGTTGGTGGTGACGCCGACGGAGTTGAGGGTCGCCGCGCCGCTCGTGCTCAGCGTGGTGGTCCCGACGTTGCCGGTGTTGGTGATGCCGGCTGTGGTGGTCGCACCCGTCACCCCCAACGTGCCGCCGACGGTGGCGTTGTTGGTGACGCCGACGGAATTGAGCGTCGCTGCGCCGCTGGTCGACAGCGTGCTGAGCGAGGTGTTGCCCGTGACGCCCAGCGTGCCGCCGACGGTGGCGTTGTTGGTGACGCCGACGGAGTTGAGGGTCGCCGCACCGGTCGTGCTCAGCGTGGTGGTCCCGACGTTGCCGGTGTTGGTGATGCCGGCTGTGGTGGTGGCACCCGTCACCCCCAAGGTACCGCCGACCGTCGCGTTGTTGGTGACGCCGACGGAGTTGAGGGTCGCTGCGCCGCTGGTTGAAAGCGTGCTCAGCGAGGTGTTGCCGGTCACTCCCAACGTGCCGCCGACCGTGGCGTTGTTGGTGACGCCGACGGAGTTGAGCGGTCGCTGCGCCGCTGGTCGAAAGCGTGCTCAGCGAGGTATTGCCGGTCACCCCCAGCGTGCCACCGACCGTGGCGTTGCCATTGGCCGTCAACGTCGCGCCGGAGCCGAGGGTGACACCCGTTCCGTTGATCGTGGTGGTGGCTGCGCCGGTACCCACACTAAGTCCGGTCAACGCCGTTTGACCTGCGGCACAAACGTTAAGCGCACCGTCGATGCTGACGGTTCCTGTCGTATCGACGCAGAGCTGCCTCGACCCAGCGGGAGCACCGGGCGTGACGACCACTTGGGCGTTGGCATAGGCAATGGTGAGAAACAGGATCGCCGTACTGAGGATCAGCGCTCGTCTGCAGTTTGGCGGTTTTAAAACTTCCCAACCCCAACTCGGCGCGATCCGCGCCAATGCAAGTTCAAGCCTAGCAACCATGGGAGTGCTGCTTGCCTCCAAGACGCACCACCCGTGCGCCGGACAAACCGACATGGACGCCAGAAATGACTATGCTGTATGCGCTAGAGGACGTCGTTACCGGCACATCGGACCGGTCCCGATGCTCATCTCGCCGCGCAGGCGACGCGCATCAGATTGAACACTGATAATCAGTAGACATCATATTTGATTGCAGTTAACGGACGGTTAACCGTTCTGCTGTGCCGGAGAGTTTTCGCGGGAATGTCAGGCCAGCTCGCGCCTATGAGCTACCGCGCGCTACGGGCCGTTCACGGCGCCGCGTTTCGGGGCGGCTTGGCTCGCTGCGGCGCTGGGCGCTGCATGTGGGCGCTCCCCCAAGCGGCCAGGGGCCTCAACACCTGCTCGAGCGTTGCTGCATATTCGGTAAGGGCGTATTCGACGCGCGGCGGCACCTCGGCGTAGACGGTGCGGCTCACGATCCCGTCGGCCTCGAGCTCGCGCAACTGCGTCGTCAGCATGTGCTGCGTGATGCCAGGAATGGCGCGCTTGAGCTCGTTGAAGCGGCAGGTGCGCCGCCACAGGTGCCAGAGGATCAGTAGTTTCCACTTGCCGCCCAACAGGCGCAGGGTGACCGCCATCGCTTCGGCGAGCTGGGGCGAGGTTTCGCTGCATTCGGCGCCGTCGTCCCGTGGATGCTCATTGGTATGTTTTTTCATACTAAGTCAGATTCGAATGCCTACTTTTGCTTTTCATTCTAGAGCAATACGTCTCGGGCGCAAAGAGTGGCAGGAGACGGCGCTGATGAGCGCAAAGCAGAGAGTCGTCGTTGTCGGCGGCGGTGCGGCCGGACACAAGATCGCCTACGCATGCAGCACGCAGCCGACGTCACCCTCGTCGATCCGAAGGACTACTTGGAAGTCCCGATGGCGGTGCCGAGGCTGATGGTTGCGCCCGGCTCGCTGCCCGCGCTCATTGCCTACCGTGAATTCCTGCCCAAGGCCGAGCTCGTGCAGGGTCGGCTGAAGGAGGTCCGCGAGGGCTCGATCATCGTCGCGACAAGCGCGCAGCCCGGAACGAGGGAGGTGCCCTACGACTACCTCGTCCTCGCCACCGGCTCCAACTACGAGGGCGATCTCGTCAAGCCAGTGAGCGGAAATGTTGGCGAGCGGCTGCAGCACTTCCGTTCGGTGCGTAAGCACCTGGAGGGCGCCGGGCCGCGTTCTGATCGTCGGCGGCGGGGCGGTCGGCATCGAGCTTGCCGGCGAGATCACCGAGACGTTTCCGGGAAAGCGCGTGACCGTCGTCGAAGCGGGACCGCGCATTCTGCCGCTTGACCTCCGAGAAGCCGCGCCGGTGGGCCGCCGAGTTTCTCCGCGCCCGCGGCGTCGAGATCCTCACCGGCGAGCGCATTGTTCAACCCGCATCGACACCGTCAGGAAATCTCGATGCGCGCGGGGGACAGGCCGTGACCGACAAAGGCAGCCGCATCGACTACGACGTCGGCCTCTGGTGCGTTGGCTTGAAACCGGATGCGTCGTACATGCAGGCGCACTTTCCCGAAGCGCTCGATCCGCGCGGATTGATCAAGGTCTCCGCTGACATGCGGATGATCGGACAGCCGCGCATCTTCGCCGTAGGCGACATCACCGACCTGCCCGAAAAGGGCGCTTTGTGGGTGCAGTACCATGCCAAGGTTGCGATCAAGAATTTGCAACGGCTGATCGCCTCGCCGGAGACGCTCAAGCTTGCGCGCTACAAGCGTCCGCTGCCGCGCACGACGATGCTCGTGACACTGGGGCGCCGCAATGGCGTGATGGATCTGCCGTTCGGCAAGTTCCGCGCGGGCTGGCTGGCCCGCAAGCTCAAAGCGGATCACATGCTCGTCCCCGGATACCGCAAGGGGATCGGCCTGGCGCCGCGACCTAAAGTCCGGCGATGGCGCCGAGCCGAGCGAGACAAGTCGGCAAAACATCTAGAGGACCGAACCGATGCCGCATCCATGGCGAGGCGCGTGCAGCGCTTTTGATCGCTTTGCTCGCACTCTCTACGGGAGGGGCGGCCCTGGCTCAGGTGACGCGCGGCGACAATCAAGGCGCGCGTTCGGGGCAATGGCCGTTGGCCGACAGCCGGCAAGGATGTTGGAGCTCTCCGCCGTCCCAGACGGTCGAAGAAGCGCTGAAGGTCGCGGCGAATCCGACGGCTGAGGAGCGGCGCCGGCGGGCAGCCCTCGTCGGCGCGGACCGGGACGTGCTGCTCCTGTCCGACGGCACGCTGAAGGCGGCCTATGCTGCGGGCCTCATTCTAGGGTGGGGAGAAACCGGTAACCGGCCGCGGTTTGCTGCCATCACCGCCGTCGGCATGAGCGCACTGGTGGCGCCCTTTGCGTTCATCGGGCCGGCCGGCGATCAGATCATCGCCGACATCTTCAACTGCCCCGCGGACAATCTAACCGGAATGGCCGAGCGCGCCGTGTCGTATCTTGATGACGGGGTGCTCGAGGCCATCGCGCGGGAGCACGACGCCGGACGGCGCCTGCTCGTCGCGCTCACCGGATCGCCCGCTCGCGCCGAGGCCGTCTGGGATATCGGCCGTCTTGCGGCGAGCCGTCACCCGAAGCGCCGCCGCCCTCGTGAGACAGGTTCTCCTTGCGGCCGTTGATGCGCACGCTTTCGTCGACCCCAGGAATGCTCCGATCAAGGCGGGCAAAGTCGTGGCGCGAAATTTCACGTTCCGCACGCTGGGGGCCGGAGCGCAGTTCCTATTTCCGTCCGAAGTCGCGCAGATCTCCGGCAGGGATGCGCGCTACTATCTGATCCACAACGCAGGCGTCTTCCCTGACGAGAGCGCCGAGTACATCCGGGCTCGCACAAGCAAGGATGACCTTCACGCGGACGCCCAGACAATCGTGCCGGCCTACGACATCGTCCGACATTCGTTCGCCACGAACGGCCGTTTCCGGTTTGCCTCGATCAAGCTGGGATTGGGCCTGACGCAGCAAGCGCCGTTCGATATGGCCTATGTCAGGGCGCTATTCCTCTACGCCTATCGCCAAGGCCGCATGGGCAAGGAATGGAATTCAACGTTTCCCGGTCTGACCAACGTTGTGGCCAAGTCGCGACGTTGAATAAGGCGCCGCTTCGGCCCTTTCCGTTGCGCCGCCTTCGGCAGCGGTGACGTTCGGCTTCTGCGAGGTGATGGTAATATCACGTTGGCCATCCCCCAATTGGGGGGCTGCGCGTGTCCATCCCTGGGCGGATAATTGCCTGCCCCGAACAAGCCCGATGAGGATGCAATGACATATGCACGCCAAGCGCTGACATGCGGCGCTGTGCTGATCGCCGCCGTCAGTCTCGTCACGCTTGCGCCGCCGACCGCGAGCGCTCAATCGATTTCACCGGAGGAAGCCCGCGCTATCGCCAAGGAGGCCTACATCTACGGCTTCCCGATGGTCGACAACTACCGCATCCAGTACGCCTATTTCGTCGACACCAAAAACCCCGAGTACAAGGCGCCCTGGAACCAGATCGCGCAACATCCCGCGCGTCTACACGCCGGCCGACACGGCGATCCAAACGCCCAACTCGGACACGCCCTACTCGATGCTCGGCATGGATCTGCGCGCCGAGCCGATGGTGCTCACGGTGCCGCCGATCGAAAAGGATCGCTATTTCAGCATCCAGCTCATCGACGCGTACACGTTCAACTTCGCCTACATCGGCAGCCGCGCGACCGGCAACGATGGCGGCAGCTTCCTCGTCGCCGGGCCAGGCTGGAAGGGCGAGACGCCGAAGGGCGTGAAGGAGGTGATCCGCTCGGAGACCGAGTTTGTCTTGGCCGGCTACCGCACGCAGCTCTTCAATCCGGCGGACCTCGACAACGTCAAGAAAATCCAGGCCGGTTACAAGGTGCAGCCACTATCGGCATTCCTTGGCCAGCCCGCGCCAGCGGCCGCGCCGGCGATCGACTTCATCAAGCCGCTGACCGCTGCCGACGAGCGGAAGTCGCTCGAGTTCTTCAACATCCTGAACTTCATCCTGCAGTTCACCCCGACCGATCCCTTCCGAGACCGAACTGATGGCGCGCTTCGCCAAGATCGGGGTCGGCGCGGGAAAGACCTTCGACCCGGGCTCGCTCTCGCCCGAAATCAAGACCGCCATCGAGCAGGGCGTGGCTGACGCCTGGGCCGATCTCGCTAGCGTGAAGAAACGAGATCGATGCGGGGGAAGGTGACCTCGGGCGAGCTCTTCGGCACGCGGGAATACTTGAAGAACAATTATCTCTACCGCATGGCCGGCGCCGTGCTCGGCATCTACGGCAACTCGAAGCAGGAGGCGATGTATCCGGCGTATGCCGTCGATGCCGCGGGTCAGAAGCTCGACGGCGCCAACCGCTACACCGTGCACTTCGCGGCTGGCGAGCTCCCGCCTGTCAACGCCTTCTGGTCGCTGACGATGTACGATATGCCCGCAAGCCTGCTCGTGGCCAATCCGATCAATCGATACCTGCTCAATTCGCCGATGCTGCCGCAGTTCGTGAAGGACGCCGACGGCGGCCTGACGTTCTATGTCCAGAACGAATCGCCGGGCAAGGACAAGGAGCCAAACTGGCTGCCTGCACCCAAGGGGCCCTTCTTCATTGCGATGCGCCTCTACTGGCCGAAGGAAGCGGCGCTCGACGGCACTTGGAAAAAGCCACCGATGGAGAAAGCAAACTAGCGCCCTGCAGATGGCCCAACGCCAATGAGGCGGTGAATGAGAGGGTCCAATGAGAAGCTGCTACGCACTGGCTTGCGCAACGGCTCTGCTGACGTCGGCCGGCTTGACGGTGTTGGCAGAAGACCAGCCTGCAACGCAAACCGCCGCCGCGCAACCCGGTCACGGTCGACAACTTCATCCGCGCCGAGTCCGATCTGTACATGGGCAGCATGGTCAAGGACGGCGCGTTCGGAAAGTTCTTCCACCGCCGCGAGCCGGCGGCCATCGACAACCAGACGGTCATCCGCCTCAACCGCGACACGCTCTACTCGTCCGGCGTGTTCGATCTCGATGCGGGGCCGGTGACGATCACGCTGCCCGATGCGGGCAAGCGCTTCATGTCCTTGCAGGTGATCAACGAGGACCACTACGTGCCCGGCGTGTACTACGGCGCGGGTTCCTACACCCTCGATAAGGAGAAGGTCGGCACCCGCTACGTCGCGACCGCCGTCCGTACGCTCGTCGATCCGAACGATCCGGAGGATCTGAAGCAAGTCCACGCCCTGCAGGACGCGATCAAGGTCGAGCAGGCAAGTCCCGGTACGTTCGAGGTGCCGAGCTGGGATCCGGCAAGCCAGAAGACGGTGCGCGATGCTCTTTTGGTTCTCGCCACGACCATGCCGGACTTCAAGAGGGCGTTCGGCACCAAGGAAGAGGTCGATCCGGTTCGCCACTTGATCGGAACCGCCGCGGGCTGGGGCGGCAACCCGGACAAGGACGCCACCTATCTCAACGTCACGCCGGCGAAGAACGACGGCACCACGATCTACAAGCTCAACGTCAAGGACGTCCCCGTCGACGGCTTCTGGTCGGTCAGCCTGTACGACGCCAAGGGCTACTACGAGCCGAACAATTCAATGCCTATTCGGTCAACAACATCACGGCGAAGCGGAGCGAGGACGGCTCGATCGCCATCCAGTTCGGCGGCTGCGACGGCAAGATCCCCAACTGCCTGCCCATCATGAAGGGCTGGAACTACACGGTGCGCCTCTACCGCCCGCGCGCGGAGATCCTCGACGGAACCTGGAAGTTTCCCGGAGCCGCAGCCCGTGCAGTGAACGACGCGCGCCGAGATGTGAAATGCAAACGGCGCCCGCGATCGCGGACGCCGTCGGCAATCGATCACAGTGCTATGTGTTAGTTGGCGGGACCGCCCTTGACGTCGACGGCGACGGTACGCGCATTGCCGTCCTTCGTGGCGGAGCCGTGCCACACACCGTTCTCGTCCTTGGTCAGACGGGAGACGTTGGTATAGCCCAGGTGCAGAAGGTGGGCGCGGGCCTGCTTCTCGTTAAAGAGGTTACCCTTCGTGGCGGGGCCCGATTCAGTCGCCAGCGCAGGTAGTGCCACCAGAGCGGTAGCAAGAGCGGCGGCGATTGAGAGCGTTCGGATCATGTTTGTTGTCTCCATTGGGGCGCGCGTATCCGCTCGCTGAAGCGAGGCGTGAGGCGCGAAGACTGAGGGAAAGCGGGCGGCAAGGGATGCCGCCCGTAAGGAGGGAGGTGACTAGACTAGGGAAGGTGCAACTAGACGATGTCGATCTCTGCCGGCATATAGCTCGTCACTTCGAGACCGACTTCCTGCTCGCGAACCTGCGGCTTGCTCCAAGTTCTCATAGGATTTCCTCCAAACTTTCGGACCGGCGGATTGCGCCGATCCCTGCTCGGAATGTGGATATTCGCGCGCTCACGTACCAATCACGTTGACGTGGAATACGGCGCGCTTGCTTCACATGATCGTGCTTCGCGCTTGAAAATGCGCGATGCCGGCGGCAGCTGACGATGCCGCGAAAGACCTCTGGGCGTGTGACGCTCGATAGGCAGACTTGGCCCGCGCAGCCTCAGGCTCGCGGGCCGAACAGCGGTCCGCCTTCAGGCAGCCATTTTCGTCTTCAGGTAGCCGATCACGAGCGCCGTGATGCCGCCCGAGATGCCGCCCGTCGCAAAGGCCGAAATGATGGTGCCGATGTCGAGCCCGGAGGCCGCGGCTGTGCCGCCGAGGCCGAGCACGGCATTGAGGATCTGCCCGCCGACGCCGCCGCCGAGCGCCCCGGCGATGGTGTTGCCAAGCGGGCCTAGCCCCGTGTCCTTTGCGGAGTTGGCGGCGTTGCCGCCGACCGCGCCGCTGATGAGCTGGATAATCAGAGAGGTGATGTCCATCGGAGAACCTTCCCGGCCGCTGGCGATTTTCGACCGCTCGAATTTAGCACGGCAGCCGTCCGATGGCGCGGCTCTCGCGCACCGGACGAAAATCGTACGGTGGAAATTATTGGGCCCGACTTAAGGCCGGGGCGGCAAATAAAGCATACGGCATTTGCTTGAATTGTGCTGCACCGCAACCAAAACACGACGCCCCTTTCAGGTCTTGCGCAACCGCTTTCGCCCGGCACCGCCCCGCTGCTCGGCGTGAGCCGCTTGCGCGCGCACTGCTCGGCGAGGAGCTGGCGCAATGTCGCCTCGCGCTCGTTCCAGACCGGAGCGCCCGCCAAGTTCTCCAACTCCATGGGGTAGACCGAGACTCGGCCGAGACATTGTACATCTCGACTTCGTCGGGCGCGGGAGCGGTCTTGACGCGCTGCTCGTAGAGCCGCTTGTCGCTGCCTTCGTCGGAGGATTCGCGCCGCAGCGGTTTGATCACCAGATCGCGCACGCCGTTCTCGCCCGGTGTGCCCGGATCGCTCCAGAAGCGCGGGTCGAAGCCCTGCTGCCGCGCCTGACGGAAGCCGCTTACGACTTCTTCGCCATCGGCTTCCCGTTTTTGGCGCATTCGCCGAAAGCGCGCGCGGCTGCGGCGGAGGGCATCCGACCGGCAGAACTTAACGCGGTTGTGCCGGAAGGCGGGCGTACGCCGCCGGGCGTGCTTGCCGGAAAATCGGGCGCCCGCTAGGACTTGTTCGATGAACGGGACGGGGAACAGACACTTAGCTCTGGGGGCGCTGCTCGCGATTGGCGTTGTGGCCAACATGAGCGGTGGCGCGCTGGGGCAGGCTACGCCACCGGCCGCGGCAGATCCTTCGTGGAAGCCGGTTGAGCCGGCGGCGCCTGCGCACCTGCAACTCCCGCGGCGCCCGCCGGTACCGCGAAGCGAGATCAGCCGCTGCCCAAAGAGCCGGGGGCGCAACCGGCCACGCCGTGGGCACCTCCCGACCTGGCCGTACCCGCTCAGCCGGCCGCGCCCGCGGCACCGGGGGCGCAAGTCTGTGCCAAGGCGGATTTCGAGGCCGTAGTCGACGACGCCGCCGGCGCCCTGCGCGACCTGAACATGCAGAACAAGCCGGCCTTCCAGGAAAAGCTGCGCCAACTGAAGGACAAGCGCGGCTGGAGCCACGACGCGTTCCTGAAGGAGGCGGCGCCGTTCGTGCGCGACGACAAGATCGCCGTCTACGACCAGGACTCGGAGCGGCTGCTGACCGACATCTCGACGCTGGGGCAGGAGGGCGCCGACGCGCCGACGCCCGACTGCGCGCTGCTCGCCGATCTCAAGACGCGCATGCAGACGCTAGTCGATACGCAGACGGCGAAGTGGAAGTACATGTTCGAGAAGCTCGCCGCCGCCCTCGCGCAGTAACAGAACTGGATTGGCGCATTCTACCTACGCCGTCATGGCCGCGCAGGCGGCCATCCACGCCAGCTTGCCGAAGACACTTGGTTCCAGAATGATGGCGACGGACCAATCTTGGGTCGTTGAGCCATGAAGGAGCCGTGCGTCTATATCGCCGCGAGCAGGCCAAAATGGCGTGCTGTACATCGGCGTCACGGGCGACCTGCATGGTCGCATGGCCGAGCACGATCAGGCGCTGATCGAAGGCTTCACCAAGCGCTACGGAGTCGAAACGGCTCGTGTACTACGAGTTTCACAACAGCATGGATGAAGCAATCCGGCGCGAGACGCAGCTGAAGAAGAGGCGGCGCGCTTGGAAGGTGCGCCTCATCGAGAGCATGAACCCGGAGTGGTCGAACCTGTTTGATCCTGCGACGGGCGTGATTGCCGAGGGCCCTGCGGACCGCACGAGGCAATTCCCGAGGTAGCGCCAGCGGATACTGGCGTGGATGGCCGCCTGCGCGGCCATGACGGAATTGAGTGGCCTCCGACCTGCCTCTACCTTTTGCCGCCGTTCATTCGCGCATCGCTGCGTCATGCGGCGGCAGGGCTACTTGCGGACCCAGCCGTTGGGGCCGAGCTGCTCCTGCGGCTGGAAGCGCATCTTGTAGTTCATCTTGCGCGAGCCGTTGATCCAATAGCCGAGGTAGAGATACGGCAGCCCGAGCTTCCTTGCATATTCGACGTGCTCGAGGATCATGAAGGTGCCCAAGCTCATCTGATCGATGGTCGGGTCGTAGAAGCTGTAGACCATCGAGATGCCGTCCGAGAGCAGATCGCACAGCGCCACGGCCCTCAGCGGCCAGTTGTCGGGATTGGAATCGAGCGCGTTCTCCGGCTTCTCGCGGTACTCGGTGACGAACGTGTTGATGACGCTGTCCTCGACCATCATGGCGTAGTCGAGCACGGTCATGTCGGCCATTCCGCCATCGGAATGGCGCGCGTCGATGTAGCGGCGGAAGAGGGCGAACTGCTCGGAGGTCGGCTCAGGTGGAACGCGGCGTGCTTCGAGATGCTTCGCCTGGTCCAGGACGCGGCGCAGCGAGCGGCCGATGACGAACTCGTCGATGACGACGCGCACCGACACGCACGCCTGGCAGCCCTCGCAGTAGGGCATGTAGGCGATGTTCTGGCTGCGACGGAAGCCGCCGCGCAACAGATTGTCGATGAGCCCCGACGGCTTCTCGTGCGTCAGGTGAGTGAAGAGCTTGCGTTCTTGGCGGCCAGGGAGATAGGGGCAAGGCTGGGGAGCGGTGACGTAGAATTCCGGAAAGTGCTTCTGTTGTTCCGTCATTCGACGACGTCCCTTGAGCTCGCTTTGGGGCGCCAAGTGCGCCTCGGACCGTAAGTCGATGATATGTGAGCCGTTAGGGCGCGATCAAGGCGCCATCTTGAAGTTCGCACCGCTGTGACCTCAAAGCCCTAATATTCTGTTCTGCGCCGCACACAGGCGCCGCGGCAACTCAGCCAACGCCCTTGGTCTCGGTCTTCCCGTAAGAGGCGTTCTGCTCGAGAAAATCGATGATCTGGCTGGCGATGTCGATGCCGGTGGCGCCCTCGATGCCTTCGAGCCCGGGCGAAGAGTTGACCTCCATGATCAGCGGCCCGTGGCTGGAGCGCACCATGTCGACGCCGCTGACGTTGAGGCCGAGCGCCGTCGCCGCGCGGGAGGCGATCTGCCGCTCCTCGTTGGTCAGCTCCACCTTCACGGCGGTGCCGCCGCGATGCAGGTTGGCGCGGAACTCGCCCGGGCGGCCGATGCGCTTGGTGGCTGCGACAACCTCACCGCCGACGACGAGGGCGCGGATGTCGCTGCCATTCGCCTCGCGGATGAACTCCTGCACCATGATGTTGACGTTGGCGGCGCTGAACGCCTCGATGATCGACTTCGCCGAGCCCTCGGTCTCGGCGAGGATCACGCCCATGCCTTGCGTGCCTTCGAGCAGCTTGATGACGACGGGTACGCCGCCGACCTCCTTGATGACGTCCTCGGCCTTGCGCGGCCCGTGCGCGAAGGCGGTGACGGGAAGGCCGATGCCCTCGCGCGCCAGCAGCTGCAACGCGCGCAGCTTGTCGCGCGAGCGGCCGATGGCGACGCTCTCGTTCAGCGGATAGACGCCCTGCATCTCGAACTGCCGCAGGACGGCGAGGCCGTAGTGCGTGATGGAGGCGCCGATGCGCGGGATGACGGCGTCGTAGATCGGCAGGCGGCGCCCGTTGTAGCGCAGCACCGGCTGGTTCGACGTGATGTTCATGTGGACGTGGAGGGTGTTGACCACGTCGATGGTGTGGCCGCGCGCACGCGCCGCCTCGCACAGCCGTACGTGCGAGTACAAGTGCGGATTGCGGGCGAGCATCACGAAGCGCATCAGAGCACCCCTAGAGCCTAGCCCCTAACCGGCGGTGAACGCGCAACGCGGAGCCAACCGCGTAGTGCATCATCGCCAATTAAGAGAAAAGTGAGGCTCCAGACCTGCGCTGTTTTGGCCGGCGCGGTCCAGGCTTGCGTCTAGACGCGGAGTGCAGCTTCGACGTGCACCGGACGAGGTGTGGAGGAATAGGCAGGGTCGCCGCTAGCCGGCGTGGAGAATGCCGGATGGCGCTCCTCTTCGGGGTCGATCGAGGCATAGAGCAGGGTCGCTGCGGCCGCGATCGTAACGGTCAGGATGACGATGCCGAGCAGCGTCCGCTTCAGCGCCCACTGAAGCGTCGGCGCCTGCAGCACCACAACGTTCGTACCCTCAACGCGCTCGTGCGTCGTGGTTGTCGACATGGCTATTCGCACTCTTTCAAAGTGTGGAAAGTCTTGGCGTCCCCCCGCACGGCCCGCGATGCGAACCGCTTTATAGCCACCATCCATGTAAGAGCGCGGCCCTACGGTCAAGGGTTGTCGGAGGGGTACCCTGCGATCTCATCGGGGCGTTGTGGCGGCGCCACGCCCGCTTGCGCTGAAGCCGATTTTGCGCATCGCGAAGCAGGCGCGGAATTACAAGGCGGGGCGCGCCAAGCGCGCCATCTCGACGGTCGCCTGCAGGTCGATTTTGCCGGAAGCGAGCACCGGCACGGCGGGAACGACGAGGATCTCCTTCGGCACCCAGAGATCGGGAAAGCCTTCCCGGCGGGCGTAGGCGAGCAGGTCGTCCTTGCTGGCCGCCGCCTTGTCGGTGACGAGCAGCAATTGCTCGCCCTTGCGCGGGTCGGGGAAGCTCAAGACGACGTGCTGGGTATCGGTCCATAAGCCGCAGGCGAGCGTCTCGACGGCGGCCAGCGAGACCATCTCGCCGCCGAGTTTGGCGAAGCGTTTGGCGCGCCCGCGGATGCTGACGTAGCCGTCGTCGATGGTGACGATATCGCCGGTGTCGTGCCAGCCGCCTTCAGGGCGGACGACGACGCCCGGATTATCCGGCAGCAGATAGCCGGCCATGACGTTGGGGCCGCGCACGAACAGCCGCTTGCCTTCGCTGAGGCCGGGAACCGTCTCGAGCCGTGCTTCGATGCCGGGCAGCAGCCGGCCAACGGTGCCGTGGCGGTTGCTGTCGGGCAGGTTGCAGGCAAGCACGGGCGCGGTTTCGGTCACGCCGTAGCCCTCGAGAATCTCGGTGCCGTTGCGCGCTCACGAGCTCGCGCGTCGGCTCCTTCACCTTCTCGGCGCCGCAGACGACATACTTCAGGCTGGCGAGCTGGCCCGGCTCGGCGGCGCGCGCATAGCCGGCGAGGAAGGTGTCGGTGGCGACCATCAAGGTCGCTTTGACCTTCTCAATGAACTTGGGGATTTGCCGATAGTGCAGCGGGCTCGGGTAGAGCACGCATTTCACCCCGGCAAACAGCGGAGTGAACGTGCCGGCCGTCAGCCCGAAGGAGTGGAAGATCGGCAGCGGATTAAGCAGGATCTCACCGGGCACCGAGCACGTACTGCAGATGGATCCGCGCCTGATCGATGTTGGAAAGCAGGTTGGCGTTGGTCAGCACCACGCCCTTGGGCGCGCCTTCGGTCCCCGAGGTGAAGAGGATGACGGCCGGCTTGTCGGCCTTCTCGGGCGCTGGGCGATAGGTGTATTTGGCGAGCGCGGCGCGCAATGCGCCGGCGAGCTTGTCGAAAATGCCGATGCTGGCGCGCACGTCCTCGAGGTAGACGATGCGCGTCTTGGCGCCGGGCGCGTACTCGGCGGCGGAGAGCGCCTCGATGAGCTCCTCGAGCTTGCCGGCTTCGACGAAGCGCCTCGAGGTCAGCACGGTGCGCAGCTGCGCGGTGCGGATGGCCGAGGTCAGCGCCTTCTTGCCGGCGGTGAAGTTGAGCACGACGGCGACGCGATCGTAGGCGTTGAGACCGAGCAGCGCGACGGGGAGGCCGACGGCATTGGGCAGCAGGAGGCCGACGTTCTCGCCGGCACGCGTCATCTTCTTGATGCGTCCGCCGAGCACGAGGCTGGCTAGCGTCAAGCGGGCGTAGGTGAGCGAGTTGCCGTCGGCGTCCTCGAGAATGACCTTGTCGCGGCCGTGCTTAGCCGCAGCTTCGATAAAGCCGGAATAGAGCGTGGTGCGGGTGCGGGCGGGATCGAATGTTTGCGTCATCGAAACGATGTTTCGGCCGGTTGGCGCGCGTTTTGTCCCGTTGTAGCGAGTGGGGGGCGCGGCGCAATCGCGGATCGATCTCGCAAACGCACAATGGGGCGCGGGCGGAGCATTGTGCGGCGCAGCAAAATCTGCTGAAAAATGCGGCAGCGCTCGGCGGCGGAGGTTAAGGATTAATGGCGCCGGACCGACGGCTGAGGCCCGCAGAGGCAATATTGGCGGGGCTTCGGGAGTATCCCGGACACACCTACAAGAATTAACGCGCGTGTACGGGAATTGGGCACTTGCTGCCTATGATTGAAACTTGAGCAACCCCCGATTCGGCCTTACGTTTTACGACAAGAACAAGAAGAAGCGACGAGGACGCGACCAAGGCGGATCCGGCCCTTTCTTTGAGGGCGAATTCGGCAGGAACCTTGGGGGTGTCCCATGATTGAAGTCGTCGCAATGGTCTGCTTCATCCAAGACCCGACCAAATGCAAGGATGTGCATCTGTCCTTTGCCGCGGAATCCGTCACACCGCAGCAGTGCATGATGTATGGCCAGATGGAACTGGCCAAATGGATCGAGGGAAATCCGAATTGGCAGATTAAGAAGTTCAGGCTGCGGCTCGAGCGGGACGCTTCGCCAAGGCTTAGCGGTCCTCGCGCAATGAGGTAGGGCCGGCTAAGGCTGTGGCCGCCGGTTGCCGCTCTGCCCATTCAGGTTCCAACCGTTCTCGCACGGGCAACGAGAACGGACGAGCCGCTCAGATCGCGAACAGGTCCGCGCGGGGCTTCGGACACCTTTTCCTTTGCCGTTGACTTGAGCGCCGCCATCGCCTCCCTAGACCGCCATCCTCATGGTCGCGGCAAAACGGGAGATAACGATGCCGGATACGCCTGCGTCAGCACCGAAGTTCGCCACCCTCGCCGTGCATGCGGGCACTGCCCCCGACGCCTCGACCGGCGCGCGCGCCACGCCGATCTATCAAACCACCTCCTACGTATTCAACGACGCCGACCACGCTGCCGCGCTGTTCGGCCTGGAAGTGTTCGGCAACATCTACACGCGCATCACGAACCCGACGCAGGCGGCGCTCGAAGGGCGCATCGCCGCGCTGGAGGGCGGCACGGCGGCGCTCGCCGTCGCCTCGGGGCACGCGGCGCAGTTCCTCGCCTTCCACACGCTCTTGGAGCCGGGCGATGAGTTCGTCGCCGGCCGCCAGCTCTATGGCGGCTCCGTCAACCAGTTCAATCACTCGTTCAAGAAGTTCAATTGGAACGTCGCTTGGGCGGATGCGACCGATCCGGCTTCGTTCGAAAAGGCGATCACGCCGAAGACGCGGGCGATCTTTTGCGAGTCGATCGCCAATCCTGGCGGCGTCCTCGTCGATCTGCCGGCCATCGCCGCCATCGCCAAGAAGGCGGGCGTGCCGTTCATCGTCGATAACACGCTGGCGACGCCGTACCTGTGCCAGCCGAAGGAGCACGGCGCCGACATCGTCGTGCACAGCGCTCACGAAGTTCATCGGCGGGCACGGCAACTCGGTCGGCGGCGCCATCGTCGATTGCGGCACCTTCGATTGGCTGGGCGCCAAACACCGCTACAAGACGCTGGTCGAGCCGAACGCGTCCTACAACGGCATGAAGCTGGCCGAGACGTTCGGCAGCTTCGCCTTCGCCATCGCTGCGCGCGTCATGGGTCTGCGTGACCTTGGACCGGCGATTTCACCCATGAATGCGTTTCTGCTGCTCACCGGCAGCGAGACGCTGCCCTTGCGCATGGCGCGCCACTGCGAGAATGCGCTCGCCGTCGCCACGTGGCTGGAGAAGCACCCGAAGGTCGCATGGGTGAGCTACGCCGGACTGCCGTCGAGCAAGTACCACGCGGTGCAAAAGAAGCTTTACCCCAAGGGTGCCGGCGCCGTGTTCACCTTCGGCCTCAAGGGCGGCTACGAGGCGGGCGTGCAGCTGGTCTCGGGGCTGAAGCTGTTCAGCCATCTCGCCAACATCGGCGACACGCGCAGCCTCGTCATCCATCCCGCGTCGACGACGCACCGCCAGCTCACCGACGAGCAGCGCAAGGCGGCGGGCGCCGGACCGGACGTCGTGCGCCTGTCGATCGGCATCGAGGACAAGGCCGACATCATCGCCGACCTCAAGCAGGCCCTGGCGCAGGTGGGGTGAAGCTATTCGACCTTCTTAGACAGGCGCGTGAGCTCGATCGTCTGGCGATGCCAGTCCTTGATCGCCATGGCCGGAAAACCGCCGACGATAGCGCCCGGCGCGACGTCGCGCATGACGCCGCTCTTGGCGGCGATCTGCGCTCTTGCCCCGATGACGAGGTGATCGGCGACGCCCGATTGACCCCCCATCATGACGCCGTCGCCCACTACCGTGCTGCCGGCGATTCCGACCTGCCCGCAGATCACGCAATGGCGGCCGAGGCGAACGTTGTGGGCGATGTGGACGAGATTATCGAGCACGCTGCCGGCCCCGATAACGGTATCCTCGGTGGCGCCGCGATCGATGGCGCAGAGGGCGCCAATCTTCACGCCGTCCTCGATGACGACGCGGCCGAGCTGCGGCATGCGCTCAAGGCCGACGGGCCCCGGCACGAAGCCGAAGCCCTGCGAGCCGACGTGACCCCGGTTTCGATCTCGACGCGGCGGCCAATCAGGGCATGGCTGATGCAGCTATTGGCGCCGATCATGCTGTCGTCGCCGATAAGCACGCCTTCGCCCACCACCACGTTGGCGCCGATGTGGCAGCGCTCGCCGATGTCGACGTCACGCTCGATCACGGCGCCGGCGTCGATCTGCGATCCCTGTCCGATGCAGGCGCTGGGATGCACGACCGCGCTGCTGTGGATGCCGGCTTGAAGCGCCTGCGGCGGATAGAAGAGCTGCCCGACCTGAGCGTAGGCGCGCCGCGGGTTGTCGACATAGATCAGGCGGTTCGGACGCGGCGGCGTGCCGGCCGAGCTTGCGGCTGATGATGATGGCACCGGCGCGGGTCGGGGCGAGCGCATCGAGATAGCGCACATCGCTGAACACGCTGATGTGCTCGGGGCCGGCGGATTCCAGGTCGGCAATGTCGTGGATGGAAATCGTCTCGTCGGTTCGGGCCCAGGGGCTCGGCACCGACCAGGATGGCGATTTCGCCGAGCGGGAACGGGCCGGCGCGGTGGAAGAAGCGGTCGTCAGCCATAGGGCGCACCTGTACGCAAGACCAAGCGGTGAGGAACTCTAGCCTGAAACATTGGATTTGGCTGCCGTCCTAAATGTGACAATCGGGTGCACATGCCGCAGACCAGCGCGCGCGGAGGTGCGTCAAGCACCCGCGGGGCCTCCGGGGCTATCATCGATGACGGCCGCGAACTTGGCGTGTTGCAGCGCATCTCGTCGAGGTCTATCGGCATCGAGGACAAGGACGACATCATCGCCGACCTGAAGCAGGCGCTGGCGCAGGTTGGGGATTGAGTCCCTGGCGAGTGCAGGACGGGTCAAGCATTGGGAGACCACAATGCCCCATAGCGCAGACGAAGCCGACGTACGCACGCTGGTGGAAGATTGGGCCAGAGCTGTCCGCGCGCAGGACATGGATAGTGTGCTTGCTCACCATAGCGATGACATCGTGATGTTCGATGTGCCAATGCCTCTGCAGGCCAGGGGGATGGAGGAGTACCGGAAAACCTGGGAGCTGTTCTTTGCCAACAGCCCGGGAGGGCCGGGGTCATTCGATTTAGCTGAGCTGCAAATTTCCGCCGGCGAAACCGTGGCCTATTGCCATGCCATTCTGAAAATCTTCGACTTGCGCGGGCGGCTCACGATCGGACTGCGCAAGGAAGGCGGGCAGTGGCTGATCGCCCACGAGCATCATTCCTATCCCATCGAGTTGGAATGAGGCTCAGTGGCTTCGGCCGGAGCGGCTCGGGCAATCTGGGCCGAGCCTAAAATTTTGCAGGCAGGAACTCAGGGAGTGCCTGCCTGCTGAAGAGGAGTTAGGCGCTACCGACGGGACTAGCGCCAGTCACCACGCCGGCGCTCGCGATGGTCGCCGCGATGGTCGTCGTGGCCATAATCACGATCGCCGCGCCACTCATGGTTGCCCCTGTGGTGGCGGCGCCACCACCACCATCTGCGGTGCCAAGACCCCCCGTCGTCCCAGTCACGATGGCGATGCCGCCGCCAGCGGCGATCGTCATCCCATCCGCGGTCGCCATCCCAGCCGACATTTCGAATCGTGGCTGCATTCACATGCAGGGCAGAGCCGCTGGCAGGCGCGGCTTGTGCCGTCATTGTGGTCGCTCCGATGGCCAATGTCGCGACGGCAGAAAGCGAGAGCAGTGTCTTGTTCATTGTGTTGCGCTCCTGGATTGGTCGCGGCGGTCGATCGCGCCGCTTGTGCCAATCCTGCTCCGCGCTCCGCAGACCGAGCCTGAATGAGTTGTTCATTTGAGCTTCATCTCGGCCTATTCGCTCGACCGAGAAGTGGCCCTTCGGGTTAAATCGGGGGCGGGGCTGACGTCGTGCGGCTGTCGATCGGCATTTGCTTAGAGCGGCGTGCGCTCGATGCTGTCGACGCGATCCCGATAGAAGGCGATGTGATCCTTGATTTGGGCCACGGCGTTATAGGGCGCCTCGTAGGTCCACGCGGCGTTGGTCGCGCGTTCGCCGCCGCTCGGGATGCTGAAGTAGTTGCACTTGCCCTTGTACGGGCAGTACGTCACGTGCTTCGTGCGCTCCAGCCGCCCCATGTCGATGTCAGCACGCGGGATGTAATACACCGGCGGATAGTCGGCCTCGCGCAAGGCCACCGCGGCGGTCGTGTCGGCGATGATCTGTCCCGCAGCTTTGACGACGACACGGCCATCAGTGGCCTCGATACTAATCGGATGATCTGGGCCAGGAACCATTACGGGCTTTGCAACCATCTCGGTACCTCCGCGTCTCGTTATATCTGTGCTTGCCGCCGTCGACGGACGGCTCGATCCCCTTGTCGTAGGTAGGTGCGCGCCGTCTCTTTTGGAAGGCGGCGCGAGCGTTGAAGGCCGTCTTCAGGCCTTCGGGCGGCATGGAAGGTCTAGGAGTGCAGGGCGGCGGCGCCTTGGCTCAGCACGGCCTCGAACTTGGCGTGCATGCGGCGGACCTCCTCGAGATCGCTGGGCGAGGGGACGCTACGTTCGGCATCCGCTAGCACGCGGTCGGCGTGGCGCCGCAGCGCCGCAATGCGAGCCGGATCGCGCTCGCAGCCGGCGACCGAGGTCAGTACCTGCAAGATCTTGTTGAGCACGGGCGGCTTGCTGGCGGCGTTTTGGCGGATCATCTGCAGCATGGCGTCGACGAGGCCGTCGTAGTCGATCAGCGGCACGACCAGCACCGCGCGGTCGTGGCGCGCGGTGACGCCGTTGGAGAGCTGCACGCCCGACAGCTTGCACAGCGCCGCGCCGAGCCGGTCGAGCACGCTGATGGCGGTCTGCGGATCGTTGACGCCGCTCGCCAGCGCCCGCACCGCGACCTCGACGAGCTGCGCAACGGTATAGTCGAGATCGATATCTCCGCGCCGCTGCGCGCCGAGTGCCGTCGACTTGAGAATGGCGTCGCCGGCGCCCTCGATGCGCGGCTTGATTACCGCGATCGGCGTATTGGGAAACACGTAGTCGCCCGGCCGCACCAGAAGTCGCATTGCGGCGTGGTGCTGGAAGACCCAGTCGGCAAGATTATCCACGTCGAGCTGCTGTAGATATCCGCTGCGGCGATCGATGATGGGCGCCGCGTCGCGCCAGAACTCGGCCGCGGGCGGCGGCGGCTGGCTTCCTTCGCACCGTCATGCGATCGATGCCAGCGTGAACGTCGGTGCTCACGAGGTCGATGACGGTGTCGACGTTGATGCGCTGCGCCATGTGGGCGACGAACCAGACGAGCGTCGCCACGCAGACGAAGGCGAGCAGGATGGCGACGGTCAGCGACAGGTGCGGAACGAACTCGCGCTCGAGCGGGCTGCGCACCGTACGCAACACCATCAGCGCGTAGACGAAGGTGCCGATGAAGGCGCCGAGCGTGATCTGATTGCCGCGATCGCGGGTGAAGTTGCGAAGCAGGCGCGGGCCCATTTGTCCCGAGGCCAACGACAGCGCCGCGATGGTGATGGAGAACACCGTGCCGGCGACGGCGATGGTCGAGGAGGCGATGGTGCCGAGCACGGCGCGTGCGCCGGCCGGGCCGCCGCGGTAGAGCCAGGCCTCCTCGAGCAGGGGGTCCGCCTGCGGACTGACGTGATCGAGCAGGACGAACACGTAGGCGGCGACGACGCCGGCAAGCACCATCAGGCCGGGAATGACCCAGAAGGCCTCGCTCAGATCGTTGAGGAGCTTGCGGTTGCGAGCGATCAAGGGATCCAACTTTCGCGCTGGGATGCCGTTGCCGTCCGGCAATCGCTGTAGTCCAGTTTAGCGCGAGCGAACAGCCGAATTGCCATCCGCAACTTCAGTCGGCGTTGGAGAACTTGGTCGCCGCGAGAGGCGGCGCGGCGCCAAAACTCCCGCAGTGCGGCGTGGCCAGTCAGCGGTTGGTAGCTTTCCGTCGCGTGGCTTTGATTGTGCCACCTTTGCCGCTCGCTCCTGCCACTCCTGCCTCTATTCGCGCCCGCGTTCCCGCCGTCTACTCGTGGCGGCCCGCGAGAATGGGCATGACAATAGAACTACGTATTAGGGAGAAGACGCAATGACCAAAAATTGGGTCGCTTTCGTTTCGGTTCTGCTGCTTTCGGGAACGGCCGCCGTCGCCGGCGAGTGGACTGACAAGATGAAAGCCGTTGACACCGACGGCAGCGGCACGGTCAGCCGCAGTGAGTGGAACGCGAACGCTGGACAGCTGAAGCTTGGAACCGCCCAGCCGGAATTCTCGGCCATGGACCAGGACAACAACAACAGCGTCGATACAGCCGAATGGGATCAGACGGAAAAAACGGCATCGGCCTACTCCAAGTCATGTAAGGCGGCCGAGGGTTCCTGGTGCCCGTGCCAGGGTCACCCCGAAAAGCCGGAATGCCAGTGACGGCCCCCGTCGTACAAGTCCTCCTCGGAATCCTGGTGTCCGAAGGGGTGCTAGGCCTCAGACAATAAACTACCTCGAAACCCGGCGGGCAACTTCCGGGTTTCGGGCGACGCGGCGGCGGCGCCATAACGGAGGCGAAACGCTCCACCGCGCAAAGGTGCGAGCGCTCCTGCTCGTTTCTCATCCGGACATATTGAAGCGCTGACGTGAGGGACCGATCGCGGCTAACGTGCCGCTGGCGTCGCCTATCCACATCGGCAACGCATGGATCGTGCGGGGCGATGCGCGCGCACGGTTCAGCAACCGCGTCCGGAGCCAGTGCATTGTCGAAGCTCGAGCTTGTCGTCAAAGAGATCGTCGACGAGATGCGGCAGATGCCGGACCGCGGCGAGGTGGCGAGCTATATCCCCGAGCTGGCGCGCGTCGATCCCAAGTCGTTCGGCCTCGTCGTCATCGATGCCGATGGCAACGTCGCGGCCGGCGGCGACGCCGACACGCCGTTCTCGATCCAGAGCATCTCCAAGGTGTTCACGCTGACGCTGGCGCTCGGCAAAGTCGGCAACCGGCTGTGGGAGCGCGTCGGCCGCGAGCCGTCGGGCAGCCCGTTCAACTCCATCGTCCAGCTCGAGCGCGAGCGCGGCATCCCGCGCAATCCGTTCATCAACGCCGGCGCCATCGCCGTCACCGACACGATCCTGTCGGGGCACCTGCCGCGCGAGGCGCTGGGCGAGATCGTGCGCTTCATGCGGTACCTCGCCGACGACGACACGATCATCTTCGACGAGGCGGTGGCCGCTTCCGAGCAGCGCACCGGCTATCGCAACGCGGCGCTCGCCAACTACATGAAGTCGTTCGGCGTGCTGGAAAATCCCGTCGACTACACGCTGGGCGTCTATTTCCACCACTGCGCCATCGCCATGTCGTGCCGGCAGCTCGCCATGGCCGGCCGGTTCCTGGCGCAATATGGCATCCACCCCGCGACGGGGCTCCCCGTGGTGACGGCCGAGCGGGCGCGGCGCATCAATGCGCTGATGCTGACGTGCGGGCACTATGACGGCTCGGGGGAGTTCGCGTATCGCGTGGGGCTGCCGGGCAAGAGCGGCGTCGGCGGCGGCATCCTGGCGATCGCGCCGGGGAAGGCTTCCATCGCCGTGTGGTCGCCGGGTCTTGATGCCTCGGGCAACTCGCAGCTGGGTCAGCTCGCGCTGGAGCGCCTCAGCAAGCGGATGGAGTGGTCCATCTTCGGAGCGTGACGCCCGACTTTGGCGCCACGCACGGACATTTCTGGAAACGCGCGATTTAGCGCTCCCAGCACTCTTCGGCTTCCTCAACGGCTGCCTCGTGATACCAGCCGCTGCCGTACTCGGCCCGCACGATCCGCTCGTCACGTACTGCGCGCGCCGACGTTGTGCGCGGGTTCGTCTTCGAAGCCGTCTGATAGCGCGGCGGCGGCGCACGACCGCCGGAGGGGAAGGTGTAGATCTTCGCCGTGGGCCGATGCAGTTCTGTCGTCATAGCTTCTCCCTTTGCTTCTCTTTTTGTTGCTCCGTTTCAGCGGGGGATCGCTGTGTTTGGATCATCTCATGTCGGGGGCGTCCGTCCGATTACAAAGTGCACCGCTGCACAAATAAAGATCAGCAAATGCCCATATTATGGGCACGCCAGAAATTGCATCTTTCGGTAGCATCCCTCTCCAAGGTGAACTCATTCGGCTGCCACCGGTTCCGCGCATCGCGCTGAGTTCCGGACGAGTTTGCACCGAAATGCGCGGGGAGGTCGGATGGTCGGTGACGAATCTCGAGGTCTTGTTGCGCGATCTCGCTCGTCACCACGCGACCGCCTCCGATCCGCGGCTATCGAGACCCCAGCAGCTCGTGACCAGGCCGCATTCGGCCGCCGCGGGCAGGACTGAATCAGCAATCGCGTCGTCAAACGAGGAGAGACTGAGCAATGACGAAGTACAAGCTCGAGTACATTTGGCTCGACGGATACACGCCGGTGCCGAACCTGCGCGGCAAAACGCAGATCAAGGAATACAGCTCGTTCCCGACCCTCGAAGAGCTGCCGCTGTGGGGCTTCGACGGAAGCTCGACGATGCAGGCGGAAGGCAAGAGCTCCGATTGCGTGCTGAAGCCGGTCGCCGTGTACCCGGACGCCGCGCGCACCAACGGCGTGCTCGTCATGTGCGAAGTGATGATGCCGGATGGCGTCACCCCGCACGCCTCCAACAAGCGCGCCACCATCCTCGATGACTACGGCGCCTGGTTCGGCTTCGAGCAGGAGTACTTCTTCTACAAGAACGGCCGCCCGCTCGGCTTCCCCGACTCCGGCTATCCCGCTCCGCAGGGTCCATACTACACGGGCGTCGGCTATTCCAAGGTCGGCGACGTCGCCCGCAAGATCGTCGAGGAGCATCTCGACCTTTGCCTCGCCGCCGGCATCAACCACGAAGGCATCAACGCCGAGGTGGCCAAGGGCCAGTGGGAATTCCAGATCTTCGGCAAGGGCTCCAAGCGCGCCGCCGACGAGATGTGGATGGCCCGCTACCTGATGGAGCGCCTCACCGAGAAGTACGGCATCGACATCGAGTATCACTGCAAGCCGCTGGGCGCGACCGACTGGAACGGCTCGGGCATGCACGCCAACTTCTCGACCACCTATCTGCGCGAAGTGGGCGGCAAGGACTACTTCGAGAAGCTGATGAAGGCCTTCGAGGACGCCCGCGCCGACCACATCGCGGTCTATGGCCCGGACAACCACATGCGCCTCACCGGCCACCACGAGACGGCCTCGATCAACACCTTCAGCTACGGTGTGGCCGATCGCGGCGCCTCGATCCGCGTGCCGCACAGCTTCATCAAGAACAACTACAAGGGCTACCTCGAGGATCGCCGTCCGAACTCGCAGGGCGACCCCTACCAGATCGCCTCGCAGATCCTGAAGACGATCGCGACCGTCCCGACGAGCGCCGCCGCCAAGGCCGCGTAAACGTACCCAAGCAGACACGAATAGTGCGGCGCCGAGCTCCCGTCCGGCGCCGCATTCTTTTTGGGCGCCGCATCGCCTCCGAATAGGTGGCGTCAAGCGAGCGGGTGCCGTCGACGGTATTGCAGCCCGCGCAGGCCCCAGCTTGCGAACACGAAGGTGCCTGCCTCGGCGAGTGGCGACACGCGCAGCACGATACCCTCGTCGGTGACGAGCTCCCCCTCGGCGCCAGCCTGCAACCGGCGCACCTTACCGATCAGGTTGGCGGCGAGATGGTCCGCTTCCGCGCGCAGCTCGATATGGCCGTCGCATTCGTCGCTGACATAGCGGCCGGCGTATTGCTCGAGCGTCGGCGCCCAGGCCTCGACGGCCACATAGTCGGCAACCTCGTCATCGAGCTGCACCGAGAAGTGGATGCGCCCGTCGGATGCGAGATGGCTCACGGCGAAGAACGCATCGCCGCCCGCGTTGAACTGCAACAGGCCGTCGACCCGCTCGCTCAGGGCGTATTTGGCTTCGCCCCAGGCGATCCACAGACCCTGATCGTCGGCCAAGATGCGAATGTACTGGCCGAATTCGCCGCGATACGTTCCCGCCTGGGCCTGCCGGTGCTCGGTACCACCGCGAAGGGCGAGCATGTGCGGCAGCGGCTGTGCTTGCGATGCGGCGGAAAGTCCAAGCTCGGTGCGGGCAACCTGGCCGGCCAAAGCGCATGCATCGACGTCATCACGATTGGCGAGAACGATCACGCTGAGCCGCCGCTCGGGGAAGCGCAGCAGCTCACTGCGATAGCCGGCCCAGCCGCCACCGTGACTGACGGCGGTGAGGCCGGCGCGCTTTGATAGAAAGAGGCCGCCACCATAGCTGACGGCATGGCCGTCATGCAAAACGCCGGAGCGCAGCATCGTGTCGATGATGGCGCCGTCTCCGATACGCGGAGCGTAGAAATTGGCATCCCACAAGGCGAGGTCGCGCACGGTGGTGTGAACCTGTCCGTCGCCGGTCTGCTCCCAGGCCAATTCTGAGATGTTCGTTCCCGCCTCCGAGACCGAATACCCGCATGCGAGCCGCGGAATATCCGCCGGGTAGCGGTCGACGATCGAGGTGCTCGTCATGCCGAGGGGCGAAAAGATATTGGCTTGCGAGAAGTCCTTCAGCGATTGGCCGCTGACACGCTCAATGACGAGCGACATCAGGAAGTAGCCGGTGTTGCTGTAGGCGAACGCGCGGCCGGGATCGTCGTCGGCTCCGCGCTGGCGTAGGATGGCTGCGAGCGCATCATCGCGCGTCGTACGTTCGGCGAAGGTGCGGCCGCCGAGCAGCAGGAGCTCGATGTAGCTCCGTAGACCGCCGATGTGGTGCATGAGCTGGCGCAGCGTCACGGCATCGGCGTAGGGCGGCAGCTCGGGGACGAACTTGCGGACGCAATCATCGAGGGCCGAGCCGGCCATCGCCGGCGAGCAGCAGCAGCGCGAAAGCGGTGAACTGCTTGGAGGTCGACGCGATGTTGAACACGGTGTCGGCGTCGATGCGTACGCCCCGCTCGATGTCGGCGAAGCCATGGCCGGCGGCATGCACGAGCTCACCGCTTTGAATGACGCCAACCGAACAGCCCGGCTGAACGCCGCGTTCGAACGTTTCGAATACGGCGTCGGTACTGGAGCTCCGTGCAGGCATGTGCCGAGAAGCTCTCCGGTGCGCTGCTAGATTTGTGCGCCGACGAGGGAGCCGATGCCGGCCGTCAGCGCCATGGCGAAGGCGCCCCAGAACACGACGCGCCCGCGGCGCGCCAGACGTCGGCGCCGCCGGCCTTGGCGCCGATCGCACCGAGCACCGCCAGCGTGATCAGCGACGCCGTCGTGACGACGGGGATGATCATGCCGGCGGGGGCGGCGAGAGTCGCGAGCAGCGGCATGGCGGCGCCGGCGGCAAACGTCGCGGCCGACGTCAGCGCAGCCTGCACGGGGCGCGCGATCGTGATCTCCGAGATGCCGAGCTCGTCGCGCGCGTGGGCGCCGAGCGCGTCCTTGGCCATCAACTGCCGCGCCACCTGGCGCGCCAGCTCGGGCTCGACGCCGCGCTTGACGTAGATCCCCGCCAGCTCCTGCCGCTCGCCCTCGATATCGTCGGCCAGCTCCTGGCGTTCGCGCGCGAGCTCGGCCTGCTCGGTATCCGATTGCGAGCTCACCGAGACATATTCGCCGGCGGCCATGGACATCGCGCCGGCAACGAGGCCGGCAATGCCGGCGACCAGAACGGCGCTGTGCGTGCCGTTTGCGGCGGCGACGCCGGAGATCAAACTCGCCGTCGAGAGGATGCCGTCGTTGGCGCCGAGCACGGCGGCGCGCAGCCAGCCGATGCGGCCAACCAGGTGATGTTCGGGGTGTCGGCGCGGGCGGATCATGGACGTCCACGCACCCGACTTACGACTTCAATTTGACGTAGGAGCCGGGGCGTCCTCGATGACGCCGAGCTTCTCGCCCGGCTCGCGCGGCACGGTCCAATTCGCCCGAACGCTCGGCAAGCCACTCGGCCCAGTGCGGCCACCACGAGCCCGGATGCTCCTTCGCCGACGCCAGCCACTGCTCGAGCGTCTTGGCGCGCTTGCCGCTCGTCCAATACTGATACTTGACCTTGTCGGGCGGGTTGACGACGCCGGCAATGTGTCCCGACCCCGACAGCACGAAGTCGACATCGCCGCCGAACAGCTGCGCGCCGGTGTAAACCGAGCGCGCCGGTGCGATGTGATCTTCCTTCGTGGCGAGCTCGTAGATGGGGATCTTCACCTTGTGCATGTCGAGGCGCGTGCCGGCGATGGTCAGATTGCCCTTGGCGAGGCAGTTGCCGCTGTAGAATTCGCGCAGATAGAAGTCGTGGTTGGTAGCCGTCATGCGCGTCGAATCCTGGTTCCAGTAGAGCAGGTCGAACGGGAACGGCTTCTTGCCCAGGAGGTAGTTGTTGACGATGTACGGCCAGATGAGGTCGCGCGGGCGCAGCATGTTGAACACGTTGGCCATGCGCGAGCCGTCGAGGTAGCCGCGCTCCGCCATCAAGGTGTTGAGCGCATCGAGCTGGTCTTCGTCGGTGAAGAGCAGGAGATCGCCGGCGTGCGTGAAGTCGACCTGCGTTGCGAGGAAGCTCGCCGAGTTGAACAACTCCTCGCCGCGGGCGGCGAGATAGGCGAGCGTCGTCGCCAGCAGCGTGCCGCCGACGCAGTAGCCGACGACGTTGATCTTATCGATGCCCGTCTCACGCTTCACGGCATCGGCCGCGGTGAGGAGGCCCTCCAGCATGTAGTCCTCGAAGGACTTGTGCGAGAGGCGTGTGTCAGGGTTCACCCACGAGACGATAAAGACCGTGAGGCCCTGGTCGACGAGGAACTTGATCTGGCTCTTCGCCGGCGTGAGATCGAGGATGTAGTACTTGTTGATCCACGGCGGCACCATGAGGAGGGGCAGCTCGCGCACCTTGTCGGTCGTCGGCGCGTACTGGATCAGCTGGAAGATGTCGTTCTGGTAGATGACCTTGCCGGGGGTTGTCGCCAGGTTGCGGCCGACCTCGAAGGCGGTCGTGTCGGTCTGGCTGACCTTGAGGAGATCGCCGGACTTGCGCATGTCCTCGGCGAGCAGCGACATGCCCTGCACGAGGTTCTCGGCGTTGGTGGCCAGCGTCTCGCGCAGCACTTCCGGATTGGTGAGGGGGAAGTTCGACGGCGAAAGTGCGCTCGCCACCTGCCGCAGGTAGAATTCGGCGCGCTGGCGCGTGCGTCCGTCGAGGCCTTCGGTGTTGTGCAGCATGTCCTCCGCCCACCTGGAGGTGACGAGGTAGGCCTGCTTCCAGAAATCGAAGTAAGGGTTCTTGGACCATTCGGGGTCCTTGAAGCGGCTGTCGCCGGCCTCGGGCTCGGCGACCGGCGCCACGGTCTCGCCGAACATGCGGCGAACGGTGTTGGTCCACAGCTCGCCGTAAGAGCGCATCAGCGTGCCATTGGCCTCGGCGAAGCGGGTCGGGTCGGCAAGCCACTGGCGGGTCAGATCCGACAGGGTCGTGGTCGCCTCGGTGATCTCGGTGGCGGCCGAGTAGGGGCCCATCTTCGCGTCGTTGCGCTCGATGAACTCGGTGAGGACGTTGCCCCCCTGCTCGAACAGGCGCAGCAGGTTGCGGGCGAGCTCCTCCGCATTAACCGCCTTGAGCGGCGGCAGATCGGCCTCGGGCTCGGGACTGGGCTTGGGCATTGTACCCTTAAACGGTTTCCGGCCTTCCCCGGCCGCATATCTATTTTATGCCAAGGTTTTGCGACATTGCGCAGCTACTGTCACTTGACGTGTGGACAATCCAAGCCGGGTGACCTCTGTTGGCAGTGCCCGAATCGCGTAAATCCTCGCCTCGGGCAACACCGGAGACGGTATGCAAGTTATGCAGCCGTGGATAGCCTGCCGCGGGGCGGGGGGGTCCTCACGATGGCGTTAGCGCGCATCTTGGGTTGCAGGGCAGGCCTGGTTTGCCTCGCACTCGCCGCGGGCGGGTGCTCGTCCATCTCAACGCCGCTGCCGGATCTGAAGCCGAGCGTCTCGACGTCCATGTCGCAGCAGGAGCAGCAGAAGGCGGTGGACGAGCTGAACAAGAAGCGCGACACGCACGAAAAGGACGCCGAGCAGCAGATCGAGAGCGCGCGCTAGCTCGCCGCAGCCGTCCTTGTCATCCCGGCCGAAGGCTGCGGCCGGGCCTGGACTGGGGGTGCCGTCAGGGCGTACACACGGGGCCCGGTCTTGCGAGCAGAAACGTTAACGGTCGCTCTGCTACGCCGCCCATGCATAAGCCGAGGAAGAGGCGTCCCTTGCACGAGGACTTCCACCGCATCAAGCGTCTGCCGCCCTACGTGTTCGCCGAGGTCAACCGGCTGAAGGCGGCGGCCCGCGCACGCGGCGCCGATATCATCGATCTGGGCATGGGCAATCCGGACCTGCCGACGCCGCAGCACATCGTCGACAAGCTGGTCGAGACGATCGCCAAGCCGCGCACGCACCGCTATTCGGCATCGAAGGGCATTCCCGGTCTCCGCCGCGCACAGGCCGCCTACTACGAGCGCCGCTTCGGCGTGAAGCTCGATCCCGAGACGCAGATCGTCGCCACCATGGGCTCGAAGGAAGGCTTCGCCAACATGGCGCAGGCCATCACCGCGCCGGGCGACGTGATCCTGGTCCCGAACCCGACGTATCCCATTCACGAGTTCGGGTTCCTGTTGTCGGGCGCCGCCATGCGGCACCTGCCGGCGAGCACCGGCGAGGACTTCCTGCGCGCGGTCGATCGCGCCTGCAAGCACACGATCCCCAAGCCGCTCGCGCTGGTGCTGTCATATCCGTCGAACCCGACGGCGATGACCGCCGAGCTCGACTTCTATAAAGACACCATCGAGCTGGCGAAACGCCTCGATCTCATCGTGCTCTCCGACATCGCGTACGCGGAGATCTATTTCGACAATAACCCGCCGCCGTCGGTGCTGCAGGTGCCGGGCGCCGTCGACGTCGCGGTGGAGTTCACGTCGCTGTCGAAGACGTACAACATGCCGGGCTGGCGCATGGGCTTTGCGGTCGGCAACGAGCGGCTCATCGCGGCGCTCGCGCGCATCAAGTCGTACCTCGACTACGGCGCCTTCACGCCCATCCAGGTGGCGGCCTCGGCCGCGCTCAATGGTCCGCAGGAGTGCGTCGCGGAGATCCGCGCCACCTACAAGAGCCGCCGCGATTGCCTCGTTGAGTCGTTCGGGCGCGCGGGGTGGAACATTCCGCCGCCGCCGGCGACGATGTTCGCGTGGGCGCCGGTGCCGGAGCCGTTCAAGGAGCTGGGTTCGGTCGAATTCGCCAAACTTCTGATCGAAAAGGCGAGCGTCGCCGTCTCCCCGGGTCTGGGCTTCGGCGAGTATGGTGAAGGCTACATCCGCATCGCGCTGGTCGAGAACGAGCATCGCATCCGTCAGGCCGCCAGGAACCTCAAAAAGTTCCTCGCCCAGGCCCCGGAAACGTTGCATAACGTGATCCCGATTCACCAAAAAGCCAGCCGTTAACTCCAAGCGTTTCCATGCAAAAGCCTCTTACCCTGGGCATCGCCGGCCTTGGCACCGTCGGCGCGGGTCTGCTTGAGCTGCTCGACCTTCACAAGGAGCGCTTAGCGGAGCGTGCCGGCCGGCGGCTGCAGGTCGTCGGCATCTCGGCGCGCTCGAAGGGCAAAAACCGCGGCGTCGACACGAGCGGCATCACTTGGTTCGACGATCCGGTGGCGCTGGCGCGCGATCCAAAAATCGAAGCGTTCGTCGAGCTGATCGGCGGTTCTGACGGCATTGCCAAGGATGCAGTCGAAGCGGCGCTCAATGCCGGCAAGCATGTCGTCACCGCCAACAAGGCGCTGCTCGCCAAGCACGGCGTGGCGCTGTCGAAGCTCGCCGAGGAGAAGGGCGTCGCGCTCAACTTCGAGGCGGCGGTGGCCGGCGGCATCCCCGTCATCAAGACGCTGCGCGAGGCGCTCGCGGCCAACGAAGTGCGGCGCGTCTACGGCATCCTCAACGGCACCTGCAATTTCATTCTCTCCACCATGGCCGACCAGCACCGCTCGTTCGGCGATGCGCTGAAGGAGGCGCAGGAGCTCGGCTATGCCGAGGCCGATCCGACGTTCGACATCGGCGGCTTCGATACCGCGCACAAGCTCGCCATTCTGACGAGCCTCGCCTTCGGCACCGAGCTCGACTTCAAGAAGATCGACGTGGAGGGCATCCAGTCGATCAGCGAGGCCGACATCGAGGCGGCCGAGGACATGGGCTATCGCATCAAGCTCCTCGGCGTCGCGGCGCGCACCGAAAGCGGCATCGAGGCGCGCGTGCACCCTGCCATGGTGCCGCAGCACTCGGCCATCGCCGAGGTGTCCGGCGCCACCAACGCGGTGGCCATCGATTCCGACTTCTGTGCCAGCCTGCTGCTCGTCGGCCCCGGCGCCGGGGGCCGCGCCACGGCCTCGGCCGTCGCCAGCGACATCCTGGACATCGCGCGCGGCACAATCATGCCGCCGCTTGTCACACGGACAAGCAGCTTGAAGCCGTACCGAAAGGCGAAGCTCGGCGCGCATCAGGGCGCCTACTATGTGCGGCTTTCGGTGTTCGATCGTCCGGGCGCCATGGCGGCGATCGCCAAGCGTATGGGCGACCGCGAAGTCTCGATCGAAAGCATCGTGCAGCGGCGCCCGCGCTCGGCGCTGCCCGGCATAGGTGCGAGGCATAAGCCGGGCGCACCCGCGCTCGTCGTCATGATCACACACGAGACGACCGAGGAGGCAATTCGCCAGGCGGTAGAAGCCATCGAGCAGGACGGCAAGGTGTCGGAGCGCCCGCAGGTGATACGCATCGAGAAGCTCGAGGAAGGCGACCGGCTGTAGCCGGCGAAGGGATGGGACCATGGCAGTAGAAAGCGGCAGTTCAGGTCTCGACCGCGTGCTTGTCCTCGAGGTGACGCGCGTGACCGAGGCGGCGGCGATCGCGGCGGCGCGCCTGCGCGGGCGCGGGGCGGAGAAGGCGGCCGACAAGGCGGCGGTCGATGCCATGCGCCATGCGCTGTCGAAGCTGCCCATTCGCGGCACCGTCGTCATCGGCGAAGGCGAGATGGACGAGGCGCCGATGCTCTATATCGGCGAGAAGGTCGGCTCGGGCGAAGGGCCCGAGGTCGACATCGCGGTCGATCCGCTCGAGGGCACGACCATCTGCGCCAAGTCGATGCCGAACGCGCTTGCCGTGCTCGCCATGTCGGAGCGCGGCGGCCTGTTGCACGCGCCCGACATGTACATGAACAAGATCGCCATCGGCCCCGGCTACGCGCCGGGCCTTGTCGACCTCGACGCCCCGGCCGGCGACAACGTCATCGCGCTGGCAAAGGCCAAGGGCGTGCACGTGTCGGAGATCACGGCATGCATTCTCGACCGGCCGCGGCACGCCGAGCTGATCGCCGGCGTGCGCGGGGTGGGCGCCGCGGTGCAGCTCATTCCGGACGGCGACATCGCCGGCGTCATCTGGACGACCAACCCGGCCGAGACCGGCATCGACATCTATCTCGGCGTCGGCGGTGCGCCGGAGGGCGTCCTCGCGGCGGCGGCGCTGCGCTGCATCGGGGGGCAGATGCAGGGACGCCTCATGCCATCAAACGACGAGGAGCGCGCGCGCGCTGCGAAGATGGGCATCCCCGACATCAACAGGAAGTTCCTGCTCGAGGATTTGGCGGCCGGTGACGTGATCTTCTCGGCGACCGGCGTTACCGGCGGCTCGCTGCTGAATGGCGTGCGCTTCCGCGGTGACTTCGCCGAAATTGAATCGGTCGTCATGCGTTCCAAGACCGGCACCGTGCGCCGCGTTAAATCGACCTGCCGCTACCTCGGGGGGCCCTACGGCACCTGATCACCTACCGGCGCACGGATGCACCTTGAACCGGCGCCGTCCTTCCTCAACAATGGCCGCTCAACGCGAGACGTCTCTCAGAGGGGGCAAGCGTGGACGAGCGCGATGCCGGCGGCTATTCGGTCACCTACGGCCGTGAGGAGATTCAAACCCCTGTCTATGTGATCGCGTTTATTGCGGCGGCGACGCTTGCTGCGGCCATCGTCACGGGGGCGACCTTGTGGCTGGTGCTTGGCGTCGCGGCCGCGGGCATCACCTACTACAACGTGCCGCTGCTCGAACGCCGCCCGACCATGGGCGCCAACCAGTACGGCGTTTTCATCCAGGGCTTCGGGCTGATCCGCTGGCGCGCCATCGAGCGCATCGACCTCGTCGAGATCGCCGTGCGCGCGAGCACCATTCACGAGCTGCAGATCGCACTCAACATGCGCTTATCGAGCGCGCTCGTCGCCGACTGGCGCCAACAGCCGTTCTATCGCTCGCTGATGCGACTGCCGTGGACAATGGCCCGCTCGAACGTCGTCGGCGTCAATCTCGAGCCGTTCAACCAGGAGCCGGAAGAGATCCATCGAACCCTGTTGCGGCTGTGGAAGCACTATCGCAGCTAGGGGGGCGTCCCGCCTGTTGATAACATCTGGCCTCGTATCGCCAACTCGACCTGCGAATGGTGAACTTCGCCTGAGGCGAATCAATTCGGGGGCGGGATCATGGGCGCGGTGCGCAAACGGCGGGAGGCGGCGGCGGACGCTCCACCGTTCCTGGGCGTCTCGGCGTCGGCGCGCGGCTACCAATGGCGCGAGCGGCTCTCCGGCGAGGCGCAACTGCGCGCCGCCGCAATCAGTCAGCGGCATGGTCTGCCGGAGCTGTTGGGGCGCGTGCTCGCCGGACGCGGCGTGGCGCTCGAAGACGTCCCGATCGTGCTCAACCCCACTCTCAAAGAGCTGATGCCGGATCCGAGCAGCGTGCGCGACATGGACGCCGCCGCGGCGCGCTTGGCCGACGCGATCGAGAAGCGGCAATCCATTGCGGTGTTCGGCGACTACGACGTCGATGGCGCTTCGTCCGCCGCTTTAATGGCCCGCTTCTTCGCGCATCACGGTCTCAAGGCGCGCATCTACATTCCCGATCGGCTGTTTGAGGGTTACGGCCCTAACCCCACCGCCATCGAAGGCCTCGTCAAGGATGGCGCGCAACTCATCGTCACCGTCGACTGCGGCACCACGAGCCGCGAGCCGCTAGCGCGTGCCGGCGACCTCGGCTGCGACGTCATCGTCATCGATCACCACCAGGCCGACGAGGAGCTGCCGCGCGCCTGCGCCGTGGTCAATCCGAACCGGCAGGACGATGTGTCGGGGCTCGGGCATCTGTGCGCAGCGGGTGTCTGCTTCCTCGTGCTCGTGGCGACGACGCGCGAATTGCGCCGTCGCGGCGTGTACGCCAAGGGCACGACGGAGCCCGACCTCATGGCCGAGCTCGATCTCGTGGCGCTGGCGACGGTCGCCGACGTCGTACCACTCACCGGGCTCAACCGGGCCTACGTCACGCAGGGTCTGCAGGTGATGCGCTGGCGCCGCAACAAAGGCCTCAAGGCGTTGAACGACGCGGCGGGATTGAACGAGGCGCCGACGCCGTATCATCTCGGCTTCATCCTCGGCCCGCGCATCAACGCGGGCGGTCGCATCGGCGACGCCGCACTCGGCGCGCGACTGCTCGCCGGCGAGGACGAAGTGGAGGCGGCGCGCATCGCCGTGCTGCTCGACAGGCTGAACAAAGAGCGTCGCGCGCTCGAGAAGGAAATGCTGGAGGAGGCCTTGGCGCAGGCCGAGGCGCTGATCGCCGCGCGTCCCGAGGTGTCCGTGCTGATGCTCGGCTCGCACACTTGGCACAAGGGTGTCGTCGGGCTCGTCGCCAGCCGTTTGACGGAACGGTTCCGCCGACCCTCGTGCGTCATCGCCTGGAACGAGGAGGCCGGCGGCGAGGGTACAGGTTCGCTTCGCTCGGTGATGGGCGCCGACATCGGCGGGGCGGTGCGCGCCGCGGTTGCCGCCGGGCATCTCATTAAAGGTGGCGGGCACGCCATGGCGGCGGGGCTCACGGTGGCGCGCGCCAACCTTGCCGTGCTCGAGCAGTTTCTGCATGAAAAGCTCGACGCAAGCGTCGGTCAGGCGCGCGAGCGTGAGGGTCTCGACATCGACGGGGCGCTGACGCCGGCGGGCGTCACCGACGAGCTTCTGGATCTCATCGCGCGCGTCGGCCCGTACGGTCAGGGCAACCCGTCGCCGCGCTTCGCTTTCCCGGCGACCAACGTGAAGTTTGCCAAGGTGGTGGGCGAGAACCACGTGCGTTGCGTGCTGCAGTCGGCGGACGGCACGAAGCTCGAGGGCATTGCCTTCCGGGCGGCGGCCGAGCCGCTGGGCGAGATGCTGCTGCACGCCGGGGGCATGCCGCTGCACGTCGCCGGCAGCGTCAAGCGCTCCTCCTTCAATGGCCGCGAGCGCATCGAGGTGCACATCGACGATGCGGCCGATCCGCGCCGTCAGGGCTAAGCGCCGGGGCTGCGGCGCGATGCCGTTTGCGCGGCGCGGCGCGTTGCTTGCGCGGGCCGGGAAACGCCCCTATACGGTGGCCCCGACGGTCCCTTCGTCTATCGGTTAGGACGCGAGATTTTCAATCTTGAAAGACGGGTTCAACTCCCGTAGGGACCGCCAGCTGTCTCAATAGCTTAGGTATTTCCCCGATCTCGTGACGGCTTACGCTGCAAGCGATATGCAAGCGGTTATTTTACACCCATGGTGGCTGCGGCGGACCTAGCCTCGCTAGTCTTCATGCCAAGGGATGCGCTGCTGACTGTAGGGTTGAATTCTGGAACGCTCCGATTGTCTGGAATTCCCCGCGGTGGAAGTTGATAATTGCTCGCGTTCGGTCATGACGACGCCTCCAAATCGACCCCAAACTCGTCAGCGCAAAAAGACAGCCCCGACTCCGGCCAAAGCCGACGCCTTCCTTGAACAAGCTGCTGAAACATGGCTGGAGTGCATGACGGGCGGCGTCCGCTGCGATCGTGAAGATTAGGGCAGCGACGGCTGCATACTGTCTGCAAAGCATTCTGATCTCCAGCGTTTACGTGCCACGCCGGCGCCCGCGTTTCGCTAAGGGGCAGGCACGGGCCGCACGGCCACCCCGGGCGTTGCCTTCCTCGCTGGTCTCGGTTTCGGGACTTGCATTTGCTTTGATGGGCCTGGCAATGACGACTGCTCTTGTGAGTCGCTTCCCCTCGTTTTCTGCCATTCTGCAAGGCGGCTTCGCGCCGCCTCTGCGGCGCGCTCCGCCGCTACCTTCGCACTCCGCTCAAGGACCAAGGCCCGCTCGACTGCTTCCCTCGAATGCCGCTCCTCAATCAATCTGCCAATCGCCTCAGGGCTTCATTCTCCGCAGTCGCCGCCGCCTGCCGGCCCGCAAGCACCTCGGCTATGCCGTTTCTGGTTTCGATGAGGGAACCAAACTGGCCTGCGACCGCAAGCCATCCCCCCACTCCGATTGCGACCGCGAGCGCCGCCGCAACCAACAGATTGCGTCTGCGGACGCGGTCGCCCGTAGCTGAGGCCCGACAAGGATTGTATGTTCCGAAGCTCCAGATGTGGCCCTCCGGGTCTCGGCATGAGTACCCTTGGCCACCGTAATCATACTCCTTGACATCGAGAACGATCGCGGCGCCCGCGGCTTTGGCTGCGGCGCAGTGCGCTGCGGCATCGTCGACGACGAAGTAGCAGCTCTGCGTCTCCGCGCCGCCGATCTCGTCGGGCTGTTTCATGAGCCCGTCGAACTCGGTGCTGCGAACTGGCCCAAGCATGATCAGGGCGTTGGCAAAGCTCAGCACGGCATAAAGAATGGAGCCATCATCGCACCTGACGACATGGTGCTCTTGAAAGCCAAAGGCTCTGCCTAGCCAGGCAATTGCACCCGCCACATCACGATATCGCATGACAGGCAGCAGTCGTGTCCCCGCCGAACTGGCGTTGTTATACATCGCAATGAGAAACCCGAGTTGGCGTGTCCCCGATGAGCCAGGATCACCCCAAATCAAGGTGAGATTTGGATTGTCGTAATGCGGTGATGGAATTTCATGCCTTCAGATCGTGAGGTGGACGATTTCGAGCTACGGCTCGCGTACGCCGCGTGTCATGGAAGGCGCCTCGCCACCGTTCAGGGTACGCGCATTGCGGTCAGCAGACCTCGCCGAGTGCTTTCAATGAGTGTGATGGAAGTCGCAGCGCTGGTGGCGCGCATCTTCCGGGACCTCAGGCAGCGCCCTGCGGTGCCGGCAAGAGCGGGCGCAACCATCCTCGGACCGCCGACCTGTTCAAGCCGTCCGTTTGAGCATAATCTTTGAACGCATAATTCTTTTGATTGCGAGGTCGGGAATTGAGCGCCGAGCCGAGCCCTTCGCACGCGCCGTTCATGGATCCAGAGCCGCTGAAGGCTTACTGCCGGGAGGTCTCATTTCCAGCGGGCGCGGCGCTAAGGACAAAAGGTCTCCTGTCCGTCGACATGTACCTGCTGACCGACGGCGAGGTCGAGGTCAGCATCGAGCGCAAGCTGGCGCCCTCTCTCAGGATCGCGGCCCGGCGCGGAGCGCCAATTGGCGAAATCGGCTTTCTCACGGGCGTGCCGGCGACGGCGACGGTCACCGCCAGAACCGACGCGCGTGCGCTCTATATAGACAACGGCGCATGGCGTGAGCTCGAGCGCCTGCAGCCGGATCTGGCCATCGAGCTCTACCGCCGTCTTGCCGAGGTCGCCGACGGGCGCCAAAGCCACAACCTGCTTTTTCTCGCCGACGAGGCGCCCGCCGAGGGGACGGCCACGGCCGAGATCGTGCTGTGTCAGACGCCCGAGCTTCTGCACGCGGCACAGCAGATCCGCTATCAAATCTATTGCGGGGAGCTGGGCCGAACGTCGCCCTTCGCCGACGCGGGGAAAGGGATTATCGCCGACGACCTCGACGAGACCGGCCAAGTCCTGCTGGCGCTGGACAATGGGGTCCCGGTCGCGACATTGCGCATGAACATGAGGCGCGACGGCCCGCTCGGCCTGCTCGAGGACCTGTATGGCATGGCGCAATCTCCCTACCATCCCGAGGGGACGGCGATATGCACCAAGTTCATCGTCAAAAAGAGCCACCGACTCGGGCAGTTCTGCTTCCGCCTGATGTCGACGGCCGTTGAGATGGCGCAGCGATACGCCATTAAGCACTGCTATATCGATTGCATCCCGGAGCTGCGGCCGTTCTATGCGACGCTTGGCTTCGCCCAATCGGGGCCCGCTTTTCTGCATCGCGAGAACGGCCGGTCCTACCCACTCATGCTAGATATCGACCGTTACGCAAGAAGGATCGCGCGCTTGAGCGGATTTGTGCTGCGGTGAAAGGCGCAGGCGGACCATGAGCACGGCTGAGATTCTTTCGCTTCTCCTCATCGCCACGCTGGGCCACGTGATGGCCGGCATTTGGTACGCGGCCTACAAGGGCAATTGGTCCATCTGCGATCGCAGGATCTATGACATTCCCATTCAAGACAAGCAGCTGCGCAGAGAGCTGAAGAACTCGCTGCATACACCCATCCACGCCGTCATTCTCGCCGGCTTCCTATACGCTGGATTTTTCGCCAACAGGACTTGGTTGAGCTTCTTCGTAACGCTGGCGCTGGCGTTCGTGTGGGCCGAAATCTGGCACTATGTTTCGCATCGACTCATGCATTGGAAGCCTTTGCACTGGATCCACGTCGAGCACCACAAGAGTCACATCAACAGCCCGTTCACGGCGATCTCGTTTTCGTTTTCGGAGAAGCTGCTCTTCGACCTCGGCTATCTCGGCGTGCTCGCCGGCATCGATCTCGTCGCACCGCTCAATTTCTTCGGCATCGCCGCCTGGTACGTGGGCTATCTGATCATAAACTCGTTCAGTCACGCCAACTTCGAGTTTCGGCCGGACACTTACAACAAGTGGCTCGGGCAGGTGCTGGCGAGCACCACGTACCATTCGCTCCACCACTCGCGGTATACGAGCAACTACGGTCTCGCCACGCGCGTGCTGGATCGGCTGTGTAAGACCGAATGGACCGACTACGAGAAGCTCTACGACCGCGTCACCGTCGAAAAGCGGCCGCTGAAGTCCTTGCGCGAGCGCGTGGACTAGGGCCGACCGGGTCAGCGGCCTTGGCTCAGGCGCGGGGGCTCCAGTCTCCTCACTGCTTCCCGCGTGCCCGCATGTATTTGTCCTCCCACGCCGTCAGCTCTTTCAGGTGGCGAACGGAAGGGATTTTGTGGCGCTCCTTCCCATGGATTTTGAATGCGAAGGTCAACTGCGGTCCTCGGAGCGGCAGTCTTGCCTTGCAGAGCGGACAATTTTCGTCGGGAGGCGCAAGTCAGTTTCGGGTCAGTAGCTGACGTCAGGTCCGCACACCGGCTATGTCAGCCCTGCACCGCAAGTGGACCTCCGAGCACCACTTCCGGCTGGCCGGCGGCGGCGTTGCTCAATCTGACCAAGATTCCAGCGGCGGCGTCTCAAATTGGGCGCCCTGATCGAGGTGGAACGGCGCATCTTTTGTCCAGAAGTTCGGGACGAAACGGGCTTCAGAAACTGCATCACCCCATCGGCTCCAATGTTCGCCTCAGGCCTAGTGGGGCTGTCCCTCATGTTGTCCTAGTGCGCACTTCATCTCCTCAAAGAACTGCTCGTGCTTCTCTAGCGCTTTGGAGCGGAGCCGCTCGTTTCCTTCCGCCTCACCGCTGGTCCAGCCAATATTCTCAGCAAGGTTGCGGCGCGATGAAGCGCGGAGCACCTCAAGGGTTTGCGTCGGATCCCCATCGCGCCGCACAACGAGGCCGACAAGATGGCTGACCAGAATTCGCGTAAGTAAGCTATCCGCTTGAAGTTCCTCCGTGCGATCTCGGGCCTCATTCAGCGCGCGCTTGAGACCGGCGGTGTCCTTAGTTTGCTCTTCCATGTTCTTCTCCATGTCCGCTTGGCTCGGTGCAGAGCCATTTTACATGTGGAAAGGGCCGCTGGTGGAAGCCAGTGGCCCTTTCTGCATCGGACAGCGAGGGGAACCTTATCGGCGGTTATTCCCTCGAGGCTCGGGTTGCGTACCGAAGGGCCGGACAACGACAGCGGTTCGGCGCGTACAATTTCCTCATGGCCAAGAAGATCACCCTCAAAGAGATCGCCGATATGCTCGCGCACGTCGTGAAGCACATGGCGACGAAGGACGACATCGCCAATGTCCAAGCCGACATCGGTCGTGTGCAGGACCAAGTGAATTCGGTCGCAAGGCGGCATAAGCCGCCTCAGCCTTGCGTTCGAACTCAGCGAGCGCGTCGCGATCGATCATCTCCGCCGCCGGCCACTTCAAGCGCTCAACGGAGCAGACGCCGCCAAAGACAACGCTCGGCCTCACCAAAGCCCAGCTCTATCGAGCCAACCCGCCGCGGCCGCGGCGCCAACATCCGTGACCTCTCCCCCATCCAATATCCGGCGGAACATGGGGAAGAACGTTCACGGCGGCACTCGATAAAGCGCCGTCGCCGCAGCAATGTCTGTCCTCAAGCAGCCCGCTACTTCCACTTGATCGAGCAGCCAACGGAAGGCACCTGGTCGGGCGGCCCGCTGCCCGTCTCTGCGATAAGGTTCATCGCGTCGAACAGTTCGCGTCTTGCCCCCGTTCGAGCGGGTTCCATTCGACTCTCATCCAAACGTCCACGGTACTGCAGCTCGAGGCGGGTGTTGAATCCGAAAAACTCCGGCGTGCAGACCGCCCCATAGGCCCTGGCGATGTCCTGGCTCTCGTCGTGGAGATAGGGAAACGGGATGGCGTGCTGATGGGCAAAGGCACGCATGTTCTTGAAGGAATCTTCGGGATAGGTCTCGGCATCATTGGAACAGATGGCGATGCTCGTCACGCCGAGCGGTGCAAGTTCGCGGGCATCCCTGACGATACGGTCGATAACGGCCTGAACGTAGGGGCAGTGATTGCAGATGAACATGACGAGCGTGCCGCGCCGACCCTTGAGCCGAGCGAGACTGTAGGTGGTCCCATCGGTGGCAGGAAGCGTGAAGCTCGGCGCCTTCCAGCCGAAGTCGCAAACAGGGGGCTGCGCCATCCAACCTCCATCGGGATGAGAGACGCGTAACCAACTGCATATAGGTTCGGCACTACGGCGCGACCACGCCGGGCCATTCCGATTAGGGTCAGACGCTGACATCTATTCCGAACGCGCCGCAGGGCAACTCTTACCCCCTGAGGCTAACTTCGAGACGAACTTGGCCTCCCGCACTAACCCCGACAAAAGCCGGGACGCGGTTGGCCGGGGTTTTTTCGGGGACCTTCACCGGCTCTTTGCGGTCGGGTCTCGGCTCAGGGTTCGGCGGTGCGACCGGTCGAACGGCTGGGTTGGGGATCTGCTCCGGAATCGTAAGCGGTTCCGAGCCCGGTTGGTGCGCGATGTTCATGTGGCCTCTCCGTGCTCTTCTTCCGATATGGACGTTACGATGGCGCGATAGGTAGCAAGGAGCTCTTGCATCTCGTCCAAGATGCTGCGCGCGTCGATCTCCTGCAGGCTTGAAAAACGCGCGGGCAGGCTTTCTCGCGTTTGCTCGAGGCGGGTGGCTTCTGCCGCGGCGTACGCGGTGAGCTCCTGGAGGGCGCTCAGCAACAAGTGATCGTTATCTGTCTTCCCATCCCTTTCAGAGATGCAGATCCACGGCGCCTCGATCAGCCCTGCGAGCAGGTGCCGGTCGAGAAGTGAGACCAAGTCGCTGGCAAACAGCTCTCCAAGCGAACACCAGTAGCCATCGCCGTCGGGTGACTGCGCGTGGACGAGGAGCGTCGCCAGCAGATTGATGTTGTGAATGTCCACCTTGCTGCCCGGCCCAACCATGATGTCGGTTCGGGCGCTGAGAAACGGCAAACTTGGGCGAATTCGTGAGTCTGCCAGCGGTGCGTGCCCACCAGGCGAACGCAGAGTCGAAGTCGCCATTCGGTCCGGCATCGTAGATGACGATGCGTTTGCCGCGATGGTAGTGATCTTCCGAGACCGTCGTCGCGAAGTCGTCGAGCGCGTACTGTCGCAGCGTATCCGAACTCAGATAGAAGCCGACGGCGTGTAGCGCCGCGTTGCGACGGTTGAGGCGCCCTGGCGAGCAGACTTGCAGCTGGATGTTCCGGTTGTTGAACAGCGGGCAGCCCGTGTATTGCTCGATGCACTCCAAAAGAAGAATGGCCGCGCGGGCACTCCCGACCGGCGGCAGCACCAGGCAGAACTTAGCCTGCGAGCGCTTATACACGTTGCGATCCAGCACTCTCCCTTCTCCGCCCAACGCCTCGATGAGGGGGTTCAACAGATGTTCGTCTCCGAGGCAGTGCAATTTGAGCCCAACCGAAAGCAACCCATGGGACACGCGCCGCTTCTCAAGAGCGAGCGCGTCGACTTTTGCCGGGGCGCGCGCATGCAGGGTTTCCAGGAGACGTTCGATGCTAGCCGCGTAGGCCACCGCGGGTTCTCCTCATGCTTGTTGCACTCATGGCCTGTGAGCCCGCTGCGTTCCAGCTCTCGCCGATGGGCGTTATTAAGCAGATGGGTTGCGACGACGTGGATCACAAATCCGATGAGCCGCGGGATCCGGCACGGCCTCTTGCTGCGCTTCGCGCCGCGCTACCGAGGCCAGCCTGAAGATGCGATGAATAGAAACTCTGTGGCCGCCGCCGGGAGTGGTGGCAAGACGACGCTACTAGCGCGACTCCGCCGCGACCTGCGCGTGATTGATGGCGAAACTCTGTTACAGAAATTGAGTGATTTACTCACGCGGCAACCTCAATTTTGCGACCATCGTCGCGCACAGGACGGACGTGCCGCTGCGCCACGCTTGGCGGCACAGCCAGCGCCCGGATGGCAGAATTCCGGGGGTGCCATCCGGGTTTACAACGGCTGTTCCTGCGCGACGCCGGCCGGAGTACGTGGGGGCGATGCAGTTGCGCACACCCGCCCGCGCTTGAGCTTCCTAGCGCCCCGGCCTTCTGTTCGGCCTCAGACATGCTTCGTCCCGACCCGCGCACGCGACGCCGTCTCGCGCAGACCCGCTCAAGGCTGGACGCGCAGCGGCCACCGCAGGCTTGGCCCTTGATGGCGGCGCGCACGGTGGCACGCTGGGCGCCGACGGGATGTGCGGTGCCCGCATATCCACAAAATCCTGCGGGCCGTAGGGTGCGAGGGCGTGCGATGCAACATGTTCGGTGTGCGGGTGGTGGTCGGGTGGCGCGCAGCATATGTGTGCGACGCAGGCGCGGGCGGCATTGCGCAGCACGGAGACGATCTTGTATTCGGCGGGCCGAAGCCGATGATGGGAGTTGCCAAACTTCCGGTTCCCTCGCGGAAGTCTCCCCACCCCGGGGATGGCCCCGCGCCGCGATGAGTGCGGTGGCAAGTGCGCCCATAAGGGGAATGCCAGGCGCCGAGACGGCCGAACGGAAGTGGGCGCGGTTCGCCCTGCTAGGAGGTAGGCAATGTTCACAATCCCGCTGATCGGTGCTCTGCTCGTTCTCTGTGGCGTCGTGTATATGGCAGGAGCCGCCATCTATCGCGGCAGGATGAGCGATCCTCATCTCAATCCCAAAGACACCGCCCGCACGCTTGAGCCGCGCCATCGCGGCCTGCGCTTCCTCGGTTTGAAAGCCAATTGGCCAGGTCTATTGATCATAGCGATCGGCGGGCTAATGCTGTTGTTGCCACCGCTGATGTAGGGCCTTCTGCCTGCAGAGCGCCTTCTCTGCTTTTCGCGCATCGGCGGGAGCGTTCGCGCGCGTTGAATGCTCCGGACTATGCTTCACGATCTCCCGCGTCGCAGTCGTTGGCTCGGCCTTGAATTTCTGCACTTTAGGGCGCCGCCCCTCGATCTCAGCCTGTTCTGGCTTTATCCGGCCTTGGCGCGGAACGGCCTGAGACGGATCGGCCGCGAGTTCACTCGCCCAATTGTGCTCGCGCCGGGTATCTTCAACGGTCTGTCACCACCTCACCGGAACCTTAGAGTGCAATCGGGAGGGCGCGACTAAAGCTCGACGCCGTCGTTTCGCGACATTGATGATGCTGTAGGGAGCGGTTTGAGACGGAGGAGATCGACATGGGCGCAATGCTTACAAATCTGCGCAACGTCGTCGCTGCCGGTTTTGTACTAACAGTCATAATTTACGTTCTCGTCCGTCTCGGTCTCGGCACGGGCATCGGCTTAGACAGCGCCTTGTGGACATTTTGCTTTCGCGGCCTGCATGTCATCAGCGGCACTATGTGGATTGGTCTGTTGTGGTATTTCAATTTTGTCCAAATTCCCAACATGGACAAAATCCCCGACGCGCAGAAGCCGGCCATTGGCAAGGTCATTGCACCGGCCGCTTTATGGTGGTTTCGCTGGAGCGCAATGGCGACAATGGTGACCGGGCTGATCCTGGCCTGGATGAATGGTTATCTGCGGGATGCTCTTTCTGTGGGGCTGACAGATAATGGTAGCAGCATGCCGATTGGCATTGGCATGTGGCTTGGAATTATCATGTGGATCAATGTATGGTTTGGCGTCTGGCCAAATCAGAATAAAGCACTCGGGATCGTAGACGCCAGCAGTGAAGAAAAAGCCGCGTCGGCAAGAGCGGCAATGCTGTTTTTGCGAGCGAATACGCTCCTTTCTATCCCAATGCTGTTTTGCATGGTGGGCATGTCACACGGCGGCTTCGGCTAAGCGCCAACCCGCTAGCTAGGGATGAACGATAAAGTTCGCTGCCATAAGGTGTAGTCGGATTCGAACACCATAATTGCCACGAATACCAAGACCAAAACCGGCGGGAGCAAAATGGCATATGTCAGCGCTAGTCGCTCCCAGGCCATATGCATGAAGACAGCGACAATCAGGCCGGCCTTCAATGTCATGAACAGCAGGATGAGCGACCATCTGAGATAGCCTTCGAAGTGAAAATAGTCGACGAGATAGGAGAAAGTACTGAGAATAAACAGCCATCCCCACACCACAAGATAGAGCGTGATCGGGTGTTCCTGTCCTTCGTGTTCCGGAATGGGGGCCTCCGACACGACATGTGCCTTTGCCTGCGCCATAGATCCCTCCTACCAAAGATAGAAAAGTGCAAAGATAAACACCCACACCAGATCGACGAAATGCCAATATAGGCCCATGATTTCGACGCTCTCGTAGTTCCCCTTCCTACTGGTGAAGAAGCCCGGTTCGCCACGCTCGAAATCGCCCCGCCAAACCTTTCGGGCAATGATAATCAGGAATATCACGCCGATCGTCACGTGGGTGCCATGGAAGCCCGTGATCATGAAAAAGGTCGAGCCGAATTGGGGCGCACCCCAGGGGTTGGTCCAAGGTCGAACGCCTTCCGTGATCAGCTTGGTCCACTCGAAGGCCTGCATGCCGACGAATGTGGCGCCGAGTAGCGCAGTCAGCAGCAACAAAAAAGCGGTTCTCCTCCGATAGCGTCGGTAGCCGCAATTGACGGCCATGGCCATCGTGCCGCTCGAGCTGATCAGAATGAAGGTCATGATGGCTATGAGGATAAGCGGAATTGTCTGCCCGCCGATCTCCAACGCAAAGACTTCGCTCGGATTGGGCCAAGGCACCGTCGTCGAACTTCGCACCGTCATGTAGGAGAGCAAGAAAATGCTGAAAACAAATGTGTCGCTGAGGAGGAAGATCCACATCATCGCCTTGCCCCAGGGGACGTTCTTGAACGCCCGCTGGTCAGACGACCAGTCGGACGCGATGCCCCGCATGCCTTTGGGCAAGGCGGTTGAACCGCCGGTATTTGCAACAGCAATATCTGTCATGGGCTTTGATCCAGCTTACTTGATCCCGCAGATCGCCAACAAAGTTCCCAGATTGTCGTTCCCCGAAAACAGCAGGCCGAACAGGACTAGCCAAACGACTAACAGGAAGTGCCAGTAGATCGCGCACAACCTTATGCTCAGGCGCAACCGACTGAAATCAACGTCATCGTCCATCCTGGCCGTGGTTACTCCCCACGCCAAGAGGCCGCCCAGCATGTGCAGCGCGTGTAGCCCTGTGATCAAACAAAAGAATGCGATGGCGGGCTGGGTGATGTCGAAAAGTGGCATCGAGTTGAGCTGCCACCAGGCGACAGTCTGCCCTCCAAGGAAAGCAGAGCCAAATACGCCCGCTGCAGTCAGCCCCCACTTGACGTGTTCCATTTCTCGCCGTCGTGCCAGAGGCAAGCGCTCCGCGCGGTCTGCTGCAATCTTTGCCCATTGCAACGCCGCACTGCTCAAAACCAGCATCGCAGTGTTCAGCCACAAAAGCCGCAGCGGCGGCGCAGGACGCCAGTCTTCATGCACCATACGTTCTGCATAGGCGACGATCAGGAGCATGAACAGAACCGTGACCACTGCAAGAAAGACTCTCAGGGCCAAGCTCTGCTCTGGGCAGGGAAAATGCGGCGCCCTCGTGAAGGTCGTCGATCCGACCCTGTGCAGTCAGCCAGGGCTTTTCAGTCAGATGTCCGAAGAACCTCACGCCCTGACTCCCTGTGCGCCAGATGCCGTGTTGATCGGTGTACCTTACCTTGTCCGGTGGAAGGTTCTGCGGAATGAAATCTTCGACGACTCCCGGCACGCTGTAATCATAGGCCCAGCGATAAACCAAAGGCTGTTCTTTGCCGAAATTTCCGTGTCCGGGCGGCATTTCGGATGTCTGCCACTCGAGCGAGGTGGCCCGCCAGGGGTTGCGGTCCGCTCGTTTGCCGTTGAAATAGCTCCACGCCAGATTGAACAGGAACAGGACCTGAGCGGCGCCAACGATTAATGCCGCAATGGTGATAAATTCATTCAGCGTTGCAGCTGATTGCGGATAAATAGCGGTCTCCCCCAATGAGAAATACCGCCGCGGAACGCCAAGAAAACCGAGATAGTGCATGGGGAAGTAGATCGCATAGGCCCCGAGGAAGGAAACCCAGAAGTGAAATTTGCCCATCGTTTCGTTGAGCATTCGCCCGGTTACCAATGGATACCAATGATAGATGGCCCCGAAAACAACAAAGATCGGCGCCACGCCCATCACCATATGAAAGTGAGCAACAACAAACATGGTGTCGGAAAGCGGAACATCCACCACGGCATTGCCGAGAAATAGACCGGTGATTCCGCCATTAACAAACGTGACGATGAAGGCGAGGGCGAACAGCATAGGCACAGTGAGATGAATGTCTCCCCGCCACAGGGTTAGGATCCAGTTGTAGACCTTGATGGCAGTAGGGATTGCGATGATGAGTGTTGTGGTGGCGAAAAAGAACCCGAAATAAGGGTTCATGCCGCTGACATACATGTGGTGCGCCCATACGACGAAACTGAGCGCACCGATGGCCACGAGCGCCCAGACCATCATCCGATAACCGAAGATGTTTTTCCTCGCATGGCAACTGATCAGGTCAGAAACGATCCCGAAAGCCGGCAAGGCAACGATATATACCTCAGGATGGCCAAAAAACCAGAACAGGTGCTGGAACAGAATTGGGCTGCCGCCGCCATATTCAAGAGGTGACCCCATCTCGACAATGGACGGCATGAAGAAGCTGGTCCCCAGCGTTCGGTCCAGCAACATCATCACGGCGCCGACGAATAAAGCGGGAAATGCCAGCAGCGCCAGGACTGTGGCCATGAAGATGCCCCAGATCGTGAGGGGCATGCGCATCAGCGTCATTCCGCGCGTTCGACCCTGTAGGACCGTCACCACATAGTTCAAACCGCCCATGGTGAATCCGACAATGAATAGCGCCAGGGACAAGAGCATCAGAATAATACCCCAGTCATACCCCGGGGTGCCGGAGAGGATGGCCTGCGGCGGATAGAGGGTCCAGCCGGCACCTGTGGGGCCGCCCGGCGCGAAAAAGCTGGTCACCAGCACCAGAACGGCAAGCAAATAGATCCAATAACTCAGCATGTTTACATAGGGAAAAACCATATCTCTAGCGCCCACCATCAGTGGGATGAGGTAATTACCGAAGCCGCCTAGGAACAGCGCCGTGAGGAGGTAGATCACCATGATCATGCCGTGCATGGTGATAAACTGGTAGTAGTCGCTCGGCTCGATAAACGAGAATGTATCCGGGAAACCCAATTGCAACCGCATCACCCAGGACAACACCAGTGCCACCAGCCCGATTGCGGTCGCCGTAAAGGAATACTGAATAGCGATCACTTTGGCGTCCTGGCTAAATACATACTTCGTCACCCAGCTCTTCGGATGGTAGAGCTCGAGCTCTCCGACTTCCGCAGGTGGAACGAAGGTAGCCGCGCCGGGTGCGATATCAGTCATCGAAGTACTCCTCACCTGGTTTAATAACGAGCTATTGCATGCCGTTTCCTGGCTCGGTTGCTCGTTTTGGGAAACCCGGGGTCTTCTCGCCGGAGGCCAGGTCTGATTGAACCCTGGGACGCTTCGCGGCTTGCGCAGACAATTGCTTAAACGTTTGCTGTTTTCCCAACCACGCCTGATAAGCGCCCTCATCCTCCACGACGACAGTGCCACGCATGGTGTGGTGCCCGACGCCGCACAATTCGGCGCACAGGGCCTCGTATGTCCCGGTTCGGGTGGGGGTGAACCAAAAATAGGTGACCATGCCAGGGACAACATCCATCTTGGCGCGGAACTGTGGGACATAGAAGTCATGCAGCACATCTATGGATCGGAGCGACAACTTGACCGGCTTGCCGACCGGGAGGTGCAATGCGTCGCCTTGGATCACGATGTCGTCTTGCCCATGGAGATCATTCGGATGCACACCGAGTGAATTGTCAGAACTGACGTTTTTTGTATCGGACGCGCCCAATACGCCGTCCTTCCCGGGTAGGCGGAAGCTCCACATCCACTGCTGACCCAGAACCTCGACTTTAGCCGCTTCTTTGGGGACCGTAACGAAATCGCTCCACACAATCAGGCCGGGCGCCAACATCCCCGCCACGCCCACCGCAGTACCTATGGTGAGCCACCACTCCAGCTTCTTGTTTTCGGGGTTGTAAGCTGCTCGTATTCCTTTGCGATGACGGAAGCGGAATACGCAATAGGCCATAAACAGAAGAATGGCGACGTACACCACGCCGGTAATCCAAAATGTGATGATGATTGTCGTATCCATGTAGCCCCAATTAGACGCGAGGGGCGAGAACCACCATGGGCTAGTTACGTGAAACAGCACTGAGCCCACGGCCAGCAGAACCAGGATGAGAGCTACAGGCATTTCCACTTCCTCCTTATGCCCCGTAGGGTCCAGGTATGGGTTCAGTGGAGCTTTATTTTATTGCCACGAACCCAAGCCTAGTGGAACTTTCCCGCTGGGACTAAACACGCAGCTAGACAATCCAATTCGCCGTGCATTATTTACCAACGTATGACTTGCCGAATTAATCGATTTCTGCTGGATGGTCTGCCGCCATTCAGCACTCCACGACCTTGCGGTACAAATGCCAGGTCGAATGACCGAGCACCGGCAGAACGATAGCGAGGCCGACGAGGAACGGCAGGGAGCCGATCGCCAGACCGCCGGCGACAACAAGCCCCCACATTGCCATCGTTACCGGGTTCGCGAAAACGGCCCTCACAGACGTCCAAACCGCCGTCCCGGCGCCGACGTTCTGGTCTAGTAGCATCGGGAAGGACACCACGCTGATGGTCAACACCACGGCGGCGAATACAAAGCCGACGCCGCAGCCAACGAATATGAGTGTCCAGCCAGCGGAGGTCGTGAACACCTGGCGGGCAAACTCCGCAATCGATACGGGCACCGCGTTGCCGAAGATGAGATAGTAGATGGCCTGCGCTGCGCCCAACCAGGCGAAGAAGATCGCCATTAGTACGATGCCGAGCGTCATGATGGCGCGCAAAGAAGGTGCACGGTGCAATTTCATGGCCTCCCCACCTAGACCCTGCTCGCGAAGCCGGCTCAGTTCGCACAGGCCGATCGCGGCAACGGGTCCGATGAGGGTGAATCCGGCGATGAGGGGGAAGGCCAGCTGCAGCAAATTGGAGTCGAAAATAACTCTGAACAATATGAGACCGATCATGGGATATATAATGGCGAGAAACAAAGCGAAGGTCGGCATCGCTTTGAAGTCGTCGCAGCCCTTGGCCAAAGCGTCTCTTAGATCGGCAGCGCCGATCGTGCGAACCACAATCAGTCGATCGACGTACGCGTCGGCGGCGGGGCTTACGATCGCCATGCTCGCGCCTCCCAGATCGCTCATCCGAGCGGTCGCACCTCAACGGTGACTCCGGGCAGGCTGATTGGCCCACAGTCATGTGAGGCGCAACAGGCAGCAGGAATTATACCAAGCAGGTCGAGAGTTGTCATCAACTCGCGTTGCCCAGATGAAGCATTGAACTGGACTATGCCCGCACCGATGTAGGAGGCAGCAACTTTATATCGTCGGCTCGGCGGCGATCATCGTGCAAGAGCAGCCGTCGAGATCGACGAGAACGTGCGTGACCACGTCTGCGCACTCACCGTCGGCGGGACTCTAATCGCGCTGCGAGCGCAAGACAGTGGAAAGTTCGGGCATCTGGAACTCGATCGATTGCGCTTGCCAGGCTTGACTGGGTGCCAAGGACGAGGTGCTGCTCACCGCGACGGCGCAGAACTTGAGGAGGCTCACAAGGTGTCCTCTGCCGGGCCCGCCGCTTACCAGATGCATGCGCTAAGCGTATCGGCTTTTATAGAAATTTGGCAAAAGCACCCAACAATCCCAACAAGAAGACAGCTCCAAAGATTATTGCCGCCACCATCACTACATTCCTATTGTCAAAGTCTTCCTGCATCACTCCCTCGATCCGTCCATATTAGGCCTGAACATTGATGCGGGGCGCGCGGAGGCGCCTCGCGCTCCGTCCAATCACGATAGGTCCTAATCTAATCGCTTGTGCCGATCCTCTCAATGGCCGGCCCGTGGCTGGTCGTTCAGCGCAACTTGTCCTCTGCGCCATGACGTCGTCGAGCCCATCGCGGTTGCTCAAGTCCTGAAGCCGCCGAGATTTCCATCGGGGGGAGACGGCACGCAGCAGGCGCTCCGCGTTGGCGGCCGTGCTCGCTCGATTGTGGTGCTTGCAATAACCGTCGATGTAGGGGTCGACGAGGTCTGAGAACCAAATCGTCTGCGGCTGGCGTCCCCTCACAGCTACGAGGCCCGCGCACCGCCCCACGTCATAGAGCGTCTATTGAACCACGTGTCTGGTCTGGTCTCGGGCGTTGCCGCCATCTGCAATCGGCACGCCTGTTTGGACGAGATGCGTGAAGCTCTCGACCCCGCTCCCTGGGAGCGAAAACTCACCATGCTAATATCTTCTTGAAAGTTGCTCCGTGGACGAGCAGCCTCGGCGTATTCCTGGTATACTATGCCAAGTCGTTTTCAGCTTGATGGCGCACCTCGGTACATCGGCCCGGGTTGCTGACCTGCGGCCTCTACTCGGCGCAGATGTGCGCGGTGAAAGCGACATTCAGACTTCGAGCTGCGCCATCACGTGACCGGAAACGGGAGCGTTGTCATGATGAATGTCCTCGAACAAGCTATTGCCAAGATCCAGGGGCTCCCGGAGGAGCGGCAGCGTGCGGCCGCGGAAGCCCTCGAGACCATAGCAGCGCAAGCCGGCGATGAACCGCTGGCGCGGGTCGAGAGCCGCGCCCAACCGGGCGTGGATTTGCGATGGCCGGCTTCTGCAATATGGAGGCCTGGCGAACCGACGGTCCACGTGATCGGATTGGCGGACCTGAGAGACGCGCTACATAAGGGCATCGAAGACTTCAAAGCGGTTCCAAGCCACGCGGTCTTCCTTTGCATCATCTATCCCGTTATCGGCCTCATTTTGTTCAGGCTCTCGTTTGGATACGATATCTTGCCCCTGGTCTTCCCGCTCATCGCCGGGTTCTCCCTGATCGGCCCGTTGGCAGCCGTCGGCCTGTATGAGCTGAGCCGACGCCGCGAACAGGGTCTCGATGCCTCGGCATGGCACGCCCTGGACGTTCTTCGATCTCCGTCAATTGGTGCCATCGCCAGGTTGGGCTTCGTGCTGATGGTAATATTCTTCGCATGGCTGGGCGCGGCCCAGGTTATGTACGCGCAGATCATGGGCGGCGCGGTACCAGCTTCGCTCGAGGAGTTCACCCGCCAGATCCTCACAACCCCAGCCGGTAGGCAGCTGATCATTGTGGGCAACGGTGTCGGCTTTCTTTTTGCCCTCGTGGTGCTGGTAATTAGCGTGGTGTCCTTCCCAATGCTGGTCGATCGGAATGTCGGCGCCACGACGGCCGTTCGGACGTCGGTTCGAGCCGTGTTCGAGAACCCGGTAACGATGGCGACGTGGGGACTCTTTGTCGCCGGCGCCCTCGTGCTTGGCGCCCTGCCTTTTTTCTTCGGCCTCGCAGTCGTCTTCCCGGTGCTTGGACATTCGACGTGGCATCTGTATCGCAAGGTAGTGGGGCGTTGACGGGGTCTATTGATCCTCAACCCTGCGGATCAAGATCGGTGACTTCCGCCTTCTCTGCGAAGCTGACCCACCGGCGCTGCCAGTCATCAGCGCAGCGCCATAGCGGTCATGTACCCGTGGTGAAAGCCTCGTAGGACGCAATTGTCGGCGGTCGGCCCATTACGACATTGCGATTTCCTTCTCGCGCAGGGCGCGCTCGATCGCGACGTGCAGGTCGTTGATGACCGTCGAGCGGTGCGCCAGCTGCAACACGAACGCGCGCACCTCGAATTCGAGTGCGGACGCGCCGAAGCCGATGAAGAACACGCTGGGTGCCGGCGAATCGAGCACCTGCGGCGTCGCCTTGACGGCATCGAGGATGGCCATCTGGGCGCGCAGCGTGTCCGTGCCGTAGGCGATGCCGATCTTGAGCGTCACGCGGGTGATGCTGTCGGTCAGCGTCCAGTTGATCACCTTATCGGTGATCAGCGACTTGTTCGGGATGATGATCTCGCGGTTCTCGCCGTCGGTCATGCTGGTGGCGCGGATGTGAATGCGCGACACGGTGCCGGTGAGGTTGCCGATCGTCACGGTGTCGCCGACGCGCACCGGCCGCTCGAAGAGGATGATGAGGCCGGAGATGAAGTTGGCGACGATCTCCTGCAGGCCGAAGCCGACGCCGACGCCGAGCGCCGCCACGATCCACTGCACCTGGCTCCAGTCGAAGCCGATGCTGCGGAAGGCGAAGATCAAGCCGACGATGGCGATCACGTAGCGGCTGACGGCGCTGATCGCATAGCGCGTGCCGGCCTCGATGCGCAGGCGGTGCAGAGCGGTGATCTCGAGCAGGCCCGGCAGGTTGCGCGAGGCGATGAAGGTGATGACGGCGATCGCCAGCGCGACCATGACGTTGGAAACCGTGACGGGGATGGTGCGCGTCGCGCCGTCGACCGTGATCACCTGCTGCCAGAGCTGCACGTCGAGCAGCGCCAGCGACGGCAAGCGCCTCGCGCCAGAAGAAATAGAGCGCGGCGGCGAGAAGCAGGAACACCGAGAGCCGCACCAGCTGGCGTGACTGATCGCTGATCGATGCGATGTCGACCTCGGGCTCCTCGACCGATGGCGGCGGCGGCTCGCCCGTCGCGGCCTTTGCCTCCGCTATGGCCTGAGCCCGCGCCTTCTCGCGCCGCTCGACCGCTCGCTTGGTCTCGAGCCGCCGACGCGCCACCAGAACCTCGCGCATGGCGACGCTGTAGAGGAGAAACGCGCCGACGATGATGGCCACCGAAAGCAGCAGCCCGTCGCGGAGCTGTGAGGCGCCGTCGTAGTAGCCCCACAGCGCGAGGCCGGCGATGGCGAGCGGCAGCAGCGAGAGAAGCGTGTGCCAGATGACGCGTGTCATCCACAACGGATGCGTGGGCGTCAGCCGGTCGGCAATGAAGCCGCGCCGCGGGTCGATCACCCGGGCGATGTAGAGCGAGACCGCGATGCCGCCGGCAAGAAACGCGAAGCGTCCGAGGCCATCGCGCAGGCTCTGCAGGCTGCTGGCGTTGATCATGCCGAGGATGAAGGCGATCGGCGTGATGACGTACTTCAGCCAGATGGTGTTCTGGTAGAGCGTGGCACGCGCCCGCTCGCTCCAGCCGAAGTGCGCCGAGAACAGCCCGTTCTGCACGCAGATGAACTGGATTAGCCGCAGGAACATCAGAAGGGAGGCGACGGCCAGCAGTCCCACGCCGACGCCGACCGTGAAGTCGGCGGCGAGCGGCGGTTGCACTAGCAGCCAGCCGGCATAGCCGAACAGCAGCGGCGTCTTGATCGCCAGCAGCGCCGAAATGAGCAGTGCCTCGGGCGTGCGCAGGTAGTTGTCGGTCGAGTAGCGGCCGACGGCCTCCGCTATCCTCGCAAGGCGTGCGGTGAGGCGGCGGGAGAACACGACCAGCGCGCCGAAGACGAACAGCACGATCGCGGTCGGTATGGGCCGATCGACGGCGCGCGCGAAAAGCGTCTGCCCGGTGACCTTCCAGGCTTCGAGATCGGCGATCCAGCCGAAGCTGGCGCGCACCTGATCGAGCCAGCCGATGCCGATCGATCCCGAGCTCGGCAGCCACAGAAGCCGGCTGTTGAGCAGTGCCCGCAGCTGCGTGGTCTGATTGAGGAGGTCGCGCTCGGCGCCGTTCTGCTCGGCGAGCTGGGCTATCCGCGTCACCAGCGCATCGTGCAGCTGCACGTAGAGATCGCGGCGCGCGGCGACGAGCTTCTCCAGCGCCGGACGCACGTGGTCCGGCACGGCCTTCTGCTCGGCGCGCTTGGTGTACGCCGCCAGCACGCGGTCGGCCATGCCGCCGGTGTCGGACAGCGCGCGGCGCGCCTCCTCGGCCTGAAGACGCTGCAGACGAGCGTCGACGATGGCCTGGTCGCGGTCCGCGATGCGCCGCTGCAGCCGCGCCGTCTCGGGAAGCTGCGCGCGCATCGCCCTCAGCAGCTCGCTGAACTCGCCGCCGATGCTGCCGATTTCGAGAACCTGCTGCGCGGCGACCTTGCTGTCGCGCACGCGCGCCAGGTCCGCCTGGATCTCGGCGAGCCGCGATTTGCCCTCATCGAGCGCCCGCGTTGCGTCGGTGCTCCGCTCGCGAATGACATCGGTGTCTTTCACGTAGGCTTCGAGCAGCGGGTGCTGTGCGGAAAGGCGCTTCGCCTCGCGGTCGGCGTCGGCCTGGCGCTTTGCCGCCTCCGCCTCCTTCAGCCTGTTGACGTGCGCCGCGACGATCGGGATGCGCTTTGAAAGCTTGTCGAACTTGGCGGCCGCAAGGTCGCGCCTTGCCGTGGTCGACGCCTGCCGGGCCGGCAGGGCGATCAGCTCCTGCTCGAGCAGGTTGAGCTTGGCCGCGCGTGCGCGCCGCTCGGCCGCCACCGCCCCGCGCCGCGCATCGACGAGCACGGGATTGGCATCGCCCGCCTGGGCCTCGTCGGGATTTTCCAGCGCATCGAGCGCCTGCTTCTCGACCGTCTGCTCCTCGCGCGCCGCAGTCGCCCGCGTCGCCATCTCGCGCAGGCGGCCCTCGAGCTGGTCGAGATCCGCCTTAGTCGTCGCCGCCGCGCTGTTCGAGGCATCGAGCGCCTGCTGGGCCTCGCCGAGCGGCAGCTTGTCGACGCGCTTGGCGAATTCTTCCTCGCCCGGCTCCTTATGCAGTGCGTCGAGCTGCTGCTTGGCTTCGGCGACACGTTCCGGCGACCGCTGAGCGGATTCCTGGAAGCGCTTGGCGGATGCGGCGCTCGCCGACGCCGCCTCGAGATGCCCAAGCGCGGTCCGCAGGAGTGCAAGCGCCTGATCGCGGATATCCGGCGCGACGTCGGTTCGCGCCTCGAACTCCTTGATGCGGGATTTCATGCGCTCGATGGAGCGGTCGGCGGCTTCGACCGCTTCGTCGCCACCGGGGGCCGGTGCGGCGCCAGGCGCCGGAACGGCAGCCTTCGCCGCCGAATCTGTCTGGGTCGGTCCCGGTGCCTGCGCGGGCGGCGCCGTTTTTTCCTCCGGCGTCGCGGCCTTTGCTGCAGGAGCCACGGTCTTGGGTGCTGCCGGTGCCTGCGCGTAAGCCGCCACGGGCATCGCCAACAGAGCAAGCAGGAACGCGCTGCGTCCCAGTTTCAAGCGGGGGAATGTCATCATGGCGCCGAGGTAGCCGCATTGCTGGTGGCAATTAAGGCGTCGCATCTTGCTGCGGGCGAAGCGCCTGTGAGCACTAGCTTTTTCTTCTTTTAGGCTTTTATGCGGCATGTGACCCGGAACGGATCTCCGATCGTGCTTCGTTCAAAGCCCGACTTGGCGAGGCATCTTGAGATTGCAGTCCGGATGCGACTGGCCGGCTCGCCTGGGAGACGATGCCTGCGAGCCGCGGGTATATGAATCCGGATGCGTTGATGACCGCTTCGGGTCATGAGCAGCTGTGCAGCTCGAGCCTAGATAGCGTCCTGTCTTCACAGCTGACGTCGCCAGCATCCGACACCACGTCCGAAACGGGCCAATTGCAGACGCTCACACCTTGTCCGGTGGTGTGGGAGGGCGTCCCGTACGTACGCAACCAGATTGGCACGCATCGGTCCTTTGTTGGATCCGCCGGGCTGTGGCAGCCATGGCGAAGTTAGGTTTTCGCAGACCCGGATTCTGACTATCGAGCGTGGTGTTGGGCTGCGGAACATCGCGGATCGCCACGCGTTTTCTGCGGCGTGTTGTCATCAATGTAGAAAGGAAGAACACATGGAATACGGCGATCATATCCGCGAGCACATGGAAGTTGTCGGCTCCGACGGCCAGCACGTCGGAACGGTCGACCACCTGGAAGGTGGGCGCCTGAAGCTCACCAAATCCGATCCGAACGCTGGTGGCGAGCATCACTTCCTGGACTTGGCCAGCATCGATCACGTCGAGGCAGACAAGGTTTGCCTGAACATCTCCGCCGACCGGGCCCTGCAGACGTGGGCCTCGTAGGAGGTCTACCCATGCCAACTCAGAGGCCTATCGAACAGGCGCGAAGGGACAAGCGGCAAGGCAAATCCGCCTCCACCCAGGCTGGCGAGTTCATCCGCGAGGAGATTCACAAGATCCGCCGCGGGCAGCACGGTGCCCGTTCGCCGCAGCAAGCCATTGCCATTGGTCTGTCCGAAGCGAGGCGCGCCGGCTAGATTTGCCACCGCCCAAACCCGGCAAGACGAAGCAGACTACGCGCAAGAGTGCGAGGTACGCGTATGATGTCGGCCAGCACAAACGCAAGCCGCGACGCCGGCCGCGCGTGTCACGCGCCGTGTCGGCCGTTCTGAAGCGAGAGCCGCGCTCGACGGCCTCGCACAGAGCGCTTTCGCGTCAGGCCAAGCGTGCCGCGTCAAGGCGGTCCGCAGCCGACCGGTCGAGGGCGGCGACGAAAGCGGCGCGCACAAAAGGAGCTGCGGGCCGCTCAGCTGCTGCCAAGAAGGCCGCCCGTACGCGTGCGCGGCGGCGAGCCTAGGCTCCGCCGCGTTTGAAGTACTGAACTTCCCGCTCGTGCCTTTCGGCGGCGCGGCGCGTCGTGAACGTGCCGAGGTTTCGGCGCTTACCCGTCTTCGGGTTCTTCTTGCGCGAGTAGAGGCGGTATTGGCCTGACTTGAGTTTGCGGATCATTAGCTGGCCGTTGCGCAGAGAGCAGTTTATCTCTCAACGCCCGGCACTTTCGATGGTTCAGCCAAGGGCCGCCCGCGCTGGCAATTGATCAGCGCGCCGGTCGACACGCAGAGAAAATCCTCCATAGACGGCGAATGGTTCGCGCACGTGAGCCCGATCTCCGCTTCGGGTCCGAAGCTGACCTCGTGGCGGGAATCTCGCAACGTCAGCTTAGGGCCAGGAGCGGAAGCCTGACGCAAACGAGATTGCCGGTTTGCGGCAGACTTCAGATGATGCCGTGCTTCTTCAGAAGCGCCTGCTCATCGCCCGACACCCAGCCGAAAACCTTCGGTTCCCCGTCCAGCTTCTGGACGAAGTAGTGAACATCGAAATCTATCGCTACGTCCGGTTGATCCTTGCGGGCATAGGTTGCCGTCCAAGCGACATGGGCAACGCAATGATGGTCATCTATGGGGGAGAGGCGGACATTGCGTATCCGCATTTCCTTCGTCCCTATGGCGCGATAGCGCGCATAGCCTTGCGCCATGACTTGCTTGAGTTGATCGTCGTTCTTTCCGGTCATCACCCCGGCAGGCGAGGCCGCTATGAACTCGGAAGCATACAGCGCTGCGACCTCATCCATGTCCATATCGCCGCCGAGGGACTGATTGAAGAAGCTCTCGTATCGCCCGAAGAACTTCCTTACACTGGTTTCCATCATCTGCTCTCCAAGTGCAGCTATGCCTGTATGGGCTCAATCCAGTCGTCCAGTACGCATGTCATTGACGCCCGCAATGGGTCAGCAGCTCATGCACGGTTAGCAGACGTCAGAGCCAGGCTCGTCAGGGCCAGCTTTGGGCCATGAGCCGACATTCCCGGCGCCTCTACGAGGCGGACATCCGTGCGTCGGCTTCTTAATCGTTGGCGTTGGATTGTTCTGCCAGCATCAGCGGCTCTCCACTTTGGCGGGTCCAGCCTAGTCGCGGATCACCTTGCAATGGTTGGGAAATGCGCGCTAGAGTGTGCGCGGATCACTTCGACGTTCGTCAATGCTGATGCTCGGAACGTCTCGCGGGCATCTCGCATCCTTGCTGAAGCACCGTCGTGCAAACACGCGGTCAAAAGCGGAGGCAAACGACAATGATCCAAGGAAAAACCACCATGGCCAAAGCCGCTTGGCAAGGCCTCAGCATGGTGGGTAGAGGTCTGCGGCGCAGCATCATCGCAAACGTGTGCGGCCGTGGCCATGATCGTGATCTACGCCCTCGGCTCGATTGGAACCTACGGGCTCAGCGTCGCCGGTCTCTCGACCCTTTCCCTGGCCACCAGCGCCACCCCTGTAAACGCACGGCGCCGTTTCCGTCGCCAGCGGGCGTTTAGGGGATTTGGTATCTGGGCTGGTCCGCGCAGACGGCGCCGCCGCCGGTATTACCGCCGCCGGCGCAGGCGTGGCATCTACTTCTTCTGGTAGGCGTTGCGTCTCGATCCCTCGACCCCATAGACGTTTGGAGGCGACCTTCTCTTGGCGGAGAGGGTCACCTCTTGTCGCTCAGCGTTCCGCCGAGGTCGCTATCGCCCTTGAGCTCGTGTTCCGCGATGTCGTCTTTCGCAGCCGTGAAGCCCTGTTCAACCATGCTGGTAAGTGCGTCGATTTTCTTCTCGAGTGCGTCTCTTGGGGGAATTGTACGGTGCACAAAATTGCGCGAATGACGGCAATTGAATGAGAGGATACCGTTGGAGAGGGGCTCGTCAAGGGGACGCACGTGAGAGCCGTGTATTCGTTCTCGCTCTTTCGCGCGGCGTTGCAAAATTGCCGCCCTCGATACGATGTGTAGCCACGCTGAGAATGAACGCTTCGGTTGCACTGCTGCCACCACGGGCGGGTCCTAGAAACAAGGCAGGTTCCGGAACAGCGACTTCCTGCTGAGAGTTTTCAAAGACGGAGAAGCCCTAGAGGAGGAACGCAATGCGACGTGGATTTGATTGTGGCGATCTTCGCGATCGCCACGAGCGGACTTGCCTACGCGCAGGATCCGGCACCCAAGCCCGACCCGAGCGCAGAGCATCCGCCGACGAACCGCATGGATCAGGCAACACCTGAGATGAAGGCACCAAGTGGCAAAGCAGGGCTTACGTCGACCATTCGCGTCGAAAAGGCTGTGCCGCTGCTGAAGCCAACCGACCCTCAAAGCGCCGATACGGGGACGAAAGCCGGCGCCCTCGCCGCCAGCGACGAGTGGATCGGTCGCGCTGTTTACAGCAGCGACGGTAAGGAGCTTGGAAAGATCAGTGCCGTGCAGGCAGGGGATGTCTACGCGGATCTCGGTGGCTTCCTAGGCATCGGGGCGACGCGAACCCAGCTCAAGTCGGATCAGATACAAGAGGTCAAAGACGACCGCATCGTACTCAACCTCACCGAAGCTGACGCGAAGAACCTACCGGCGGCGGATGCGGGGAAGCCAGCCGCGACACCTCCCCAGTAACGGCGATCTGGCAAGAGAAAACTGGAGCCCCGGCGGATGTCGGGGCTTTTTTTTGGGTGGCTGCGTGGATGGGACCGGGCGCGCCTGCCGTCACCACCTCGATGGTCTTGTCGGCCGACGGGAACCATCCTGCAAGACGCTGTTTTGATTCTATGCATGTCAGCCGCACAGCCAGCGAAGCCATCGACTTTTGATCGTCGAAGACGAAGTGATGATCCGCGTGTTCATGCGCGACGTCTTCGAGAACGCTGGGTTCCAGGCGCGCGAGGCCGCCAATGCCGACGAAGCGCTCGAGCTGTTGAAAGCGGAAGAATTTGCGGCCGTCGTCAGCGACATTCTCATGCCCGGGACGATGACCGGTCTGGATCTGGCGCGGGTGATCGATTTGAAGTGGCCGTGAACTGGGATAGTCCTTGTCTCCGGTCGTGGCGTGCCGTCGCTGGCGAGAATGCCGGCGAAGGCCAGGTTGATCGCGAAGCCGTGTCACGTGGACGTTTTGCTGCAGACGGTGAGAGAGGTTCTTGCATAAGTGACAGTGAAGCTCCCTCTGAAGCATCGACGTGCGGAATCAGTCATGGAGGACCGGAATGTTGACCACCAATCCTAGCAATCCGCGGCAGACCTGGTGGGTGGACCTTGTGGATCCCGACAGACAAAGAAAAGGCGGCCGCAGAAAGCATATGCCGCTTCAGGATCCCATCGCGGGAAGAATTGAGCGAAATCGAAACTCTCGAGCCGCATCTCGGAAGAGGACGGCGTACTTTGCTTGAGCATGCCGATTGTTTCGTTTGCGGCTAATGTGGATGACGCGCCTTCGCAGCTCGGCTTCGTATTGTCGAAGGACTATCTCGTGACCGTCAGGTACACCGCGCTGCGATACTTTGATACTGTGGCGGCGAAGTTCTCTACGCCTGAAGCTCCTCGCACGAGTGTCGAGACCTTCGCGGCCTTGGACAATGAAATGGTTGATCTGTGCGCCGACACATTGGAGGCGATCGGCATTGAACTCGACACTATGTCGCGGTCTATCTTCCCGAAGCGCGGCAAGGGTCGAAAACGACTGGTCGCGCAATACATCGATGCGCTAGCAGCTGTGTTGATCGATGTCGGCAACATCGGCGAGCGCCCGTCACGGGCGCTGGGACACCCTTCTGGGGCTGCAGCGCGTTGTGCCCGTTCGTCGCCGCTCTCGCAGAGGGACTGGCTCTCGCAGCAGATGCAGGAGCACTTGCCAACGCTCAGCACCGACGTGGTCTCGTTGACCGATTACGAAGAGCATCTAGCGGCAAAGGTGCAGTTCTTACTCGATGCTGTGCTGGGACTGATCAACACCAAGCAGAACGATCTTTTCACGGTATTGACTGTTGTATCGGTAGATCGGAATCCCACCTGACCCTCGTAGCCAGCATCTACGGCATGAACGTCAGGAACATGCCCGAACTGACCTGGGCGTAGGGCTACCAATGGGGTCTGGCGCTGATTGTGCTCAGCACGATCTTGCCGATCCTCTGGTTCAAATGGCGTGGATGGCTATAGAAATTCATCCGCTGGCGTCTATCGCCAAAACTTGCTGGCTTCTGATTGTCAGCTCGGGGTCAGGAGCCGACGTCGTGCTTGGCTGTGCTCGACGTCAAGTTTCGGGCCAGAAGCGGACGTCACAGGCGCTCCCGTACGGCGCACGCATACAGAAATCGGCGACCCTTCACTCGCCACGTTCGCCGTCGGGGGAACTACGGAAGGTGAGCGGCAGGTCGTTGAAATTCAGTTAGGCGCAAAAGGATCAGCTGCGGAACCCGCGCATCCATTCGGTGGCCAGCCAAAGCATGATGCCCACCATGACCCAGGCGGCATTGGTGCCGAGCGTATAGTCTGTAATGAACGATGGCGCATCGTGCGATAGGATGCGCCAAAGCCACGTATGCAGTGATCCCGACGTAGACGATCCATCCCAGAACCAGACCCGCGCCGATCAGCGTTCGCAATTTGGTACCCTTGAGGCGTTGTTGAACCGCGAACGGCTCTACTCGCGGGCCTCACCTCTTCTTCACGTAAGGCAAACGTTCCGCCTTGATGCGTTCGCAGGTGGTGCGCCAGGCTTCCTTCGACATGTGCGTGTCGGGATCCCAGCTCTTCATGCAAGACTCGATTGTTTCGGTCGCCAGATAGCGCTCTTGCGCATCCTCGGTGGATGTTGCGGCGTCGGGGGCTGACCGGGCGTGTCCTCTGCGATCAACAATACCTGCGCGGCTGAACGAGCCGGGCACGCCGGCAAGGCGGCCGCTGACACGCTTAAGGCGCCGAGCGCGAGCAGCGCAATGAAACTCGCCATTCCATAGATGGTCATCGAAGTGCTCCTAGTGTCCTTCGAGGAAGACATAGTTCTGCCAACTCCGCATTCGGAGAAGAATCCGCCGGATGATAGCGAAGTGATGCCAATAAGGGGTGTAGAGGGCGACCTGAGCGGCGGCGCCACCGGGGATGTTGTAGGCGGACATGTCTTGGTTACCTCGATCACGGCGACGGCGCGGCCGCCAGGCAGCCGTTCGCCCATGTCCTGCATCGAGCCGCTCGCTTGAAACTGGCCTGGCGCAATGGCGTCGAGCACCCGCACAACTTTGCCCTTGAATACGCGTCCTGGAACGGCGTCGAAGGCAACCTCGGCCTCGTCGCCGGGTCGTACGCGCTGCAGCGCGTTTTGCTGGAACCCGCGGCGAGCGTGCGATCGTCCTCGTGCACGAACACCATGACCGGCCGTAGCGGGGCGGGAACGACGTACATGCCGGGACGCAACGCCAGTTGCGTGACAAAGCCCGGACCCGGAGCGCGCACCGTCGTCATGTCGAGATCGAACTCGGCGTCGCGCAGGTCGGCGCGCAGGCGCGCCACCGAGGTATGCACGCCGCCGATCTGCGACTCGTAGGCGACGCGCGCCTGCTCCGTCTTGGCGACTGCCTCCTGCAAGGGCGCCTTCGGCGGCGAGATAGGTCGTGCGACGGTTCTCCACGTCGGCGAACGAGAACGGCAGATCGCGACCGGCAGCGCGGCCCTTTCGTTGCCCTCGCGGAAGCGCTCGTAGGAGCCTTTGGCGCGGTCGCGCTGCGCCGTGGCTACTCACCGTCGCCTGCTGCAGCCTCGAAGCCGGCCTTGAGCTGGGTTACGTTCTGCTCGGCTTCGGCGAGCGCGGCGCGGCGCTTCTCGACCTCGAACTGGTACGGGCGCGGATCGATCCTGAACAGGACGTCGCCCTGCTTCAGTGTGCTCGTTCGGCTCTACCGGGCACCTCGATCACGCGCCCTTTGACGTCCGGCATGATCGGCGTGGTCGCAAAATAGATGCGCGCGTTGTCGGTGAAGGGGTGGTTGTAGTTCATGACGAGAAGGATGAAGCCGATGAGAAATATTCCGCCCAAGACCGCGGTCGGCAGCGTCCATTTGTTCACCGGGATGCGGAAGATCCTGAAGATGGCGACACATATTGCCGTGTAGGTGAGGATCAGGAGGAGTTCCATCAGCGCGCCCCCTGATCCAATCGCCGCTCGAGCTCTGCTACACGCGCATGCAGCGCCTCGATTGTTTCTGTTCGATCTCGGCGTTCCATTGCCGCTTGGGCCTTCTGCTGCATGCCCCAGCCCCGGTCCGGGCGGTAGAGCATCGCCCAGATCCACAGGAACGGCCAAAGCGCATGCAGCGTGAAAAGGCTGACCCAGCCGGCGGCATGGATCGCGTCCTGATGCGGATGATTGCGGTGCTTGGCGATTTCGTAGGGCACGTCGTGGATGGCGATGATGCCGTAGAACAGCGTGATCAGCACGAAGATCAGCAGGCCGAGCGCGAAATAGTTGAGGAACGTGTCGAAGTCGATGTCGCTATTGATAAGAAGCACGATACCGACGAGCAGGACAGCAATCTCAGCGAGCGCGGCCGACCACTCCACTTCTTGAGCCAGAAGTGGACAAGCCCTGAATCGAGAACGCGGTCGCGGGACATTCCGCACATAATCCCCGATACGCAGCCGCGAGAACATCGTCATGAGTTTTTTGGACGTAGTATCGGAGCACGACACTACCTCGTCTGCAGTTCGCGAAGCCCGCTGTCCAGTCAACGGCACATTGAATCCAACCATCATGCTACACCGATGCAGGCAGAGCGGATCACCCATTTCCGGATGCTTAATATTGTCCGTCTTTATCTCGCTGCTGGCTGATGTTGCGCGTTTGTCGGGTCGATTTTCTATTGACCAGGCTACGGTGCGAGGTATGGACTTGTCCTGACGCTCGGTTTGTTCACCACCCCCAGTGAGTGAACCCAATGCCCAATGCATCAGCCCGTACGAGCGACTGCCGACTGCATCGCGCCCTCGGATTTCGATCTGATTCGAGGTGCGCGCGCGTATTGGATCGACGCGTGGCAGCGCGGCGTACTCTTCCTGGAGTCTCTGCAGCAGCGCAGCGAGCGCTATCGCGAGCATGCAGCCAAAGTCGCGCCGCATGTTCTGAAGTTCGGCTGCGAGCTCGTCATGGACGGGCGCAAGCTGCCGCGGCCGGTCAACTACGTGCTCGTGCGCATCGTGCCGCCCGCGGCGTCGAGATCGATCACGAAGCGGCCGTTCGTCATCGTCGATCCGCGCGCGGGCCACGGCCCGGCATCGGCGGCTTCAAAGCCGCAGAGCGAGATCGGCGTCGCCTTCAAGGCCGGGCATCCGTGCTATTTCATCGGCTTCCTGCCCGAACCCAGTGCCCGGGCAGACGATCGAGGACATCGTCGCGCGCGGAGGCCATCTTCCTCGAGCGCGTGATCGCGCTGCATCCCGATGCCGAAGGCAAACCTGCCGTCATCGGCAACTGCCAGGCCGGCTGGGCGGTGATGCTGCTGGCCGCGCTGAGGCCCGAGCTCTTCGGCCCGATCATCGTCGCCGGCTCGCCGCTCTCCTACTGGGCGGGCGTGCACGGCGAGAATCCCATGCGCTACACGGGCGGCCTGCTCGGCGGCAGCTGGCTCACGGCGCTGACGGGCGATCTCGGCAACGGCAAGTTCGACGGCGCCTGGCTGGTCATCGAACTTCGAAAACCTCAATCCGGCCAACACGCTGTGGACGAAGCACTACAATCTCTATTCGAAGGTCGACACCGAGGCGCCGCGCTACCTGGAGTTCGAGCAGTGGTGGGGCGGCGCATGTCCTGCTCAATGCCGAGGAGATGCAGTTCATCGCCGACGAGCTGTTCATCGGCAACAAGCTCGCCGCCGGCGAGATCGCGTCATCCGACGGCGACGCGCATCGATCTGCGCAACATCGCCTCGCCGATCATCGTCTTCTGCTCGAAGGCCGACAACATCACGCCGCCGCCGCAGGCGCTGGACTGGATCCTCGATCTCTACGAGAGCGAGGACGACATCCGCGCGCACGGCCAGACCATCGTCTACGCCGTGCACGAGACCATCGGGCATCTCGGCATCTTCGTGTCGGGCTCGGTGGCGAAGAAGGAGCACGACGAGTTCGCAAGCAACATCGATTTGATCGATGTGCTGCCGCCCGGCCTCTACGAGGCCGTGATGGTGCCGAAGAGATCGCAGCGCAGCGGCCGCCGACCTGATCGGCGGCGACTATCTCGTGCGCTTCGAGGCGCGCACCCTCGACGACATCCGCGCGCTCGGCGGCAACGACGAGGAGCGACGATCGCGAAGTTCGCGACGGTCGCGCGCGTATCCGAGATCAATCTCGGCCTCTATCGCACGTTCGTGCAGCCCTGGGTGCGGCTATGGGCGAACGAGGACTTCGCCGCAGTGGATGCGCCGGCTGCATCCGCTGCGCCTGCAGTACGAGATGTTCTCCCACGCCAATCCGTTCATGCGCCCGCTGCAGTCGGCCATTGGCGCATGCGCGCGAGCAACCGCGAGCCGGTTCCGGCGGACAATCCGCTTCTGGCAGGCGCAGGAGCAGTTCTCGAACTGGATCGAGACATCGCTCGATGCCTATCGCGATATGCGCGATCAGATGTCGCGAGGCGACTGTTCCACGCCGTCTATGGCTCGCCGCTCCTTCAGGCGCTGGTCGGGCTCAAGGCGTCGGACGGGCCGCTCCGCGCGAGGCCCGGGCAAAGATCGCCGCGCACCTCGCGCTGGTCGCCAGCGGATCGAGGAGCTGAAGGCGGCATTCCCGAGGGTGGCCCGCGCGAAGCCGCGATCCGCGCGCTGCTGTACGTCCGCATGCCCGACGGCGTCGTCGACGAGCGCGGCTTCAACCTGCTGCGGCGCATGCGGGAGGAGGCCGGAAGCGGCATGACGCTCGGCGAATTCAAGCGCGTTCGTGCGCGAGCAATTCTTCATGCTGCTGCTCGACGAGCGGCGCGCCGTCGAGGCCATTCCCGCGATGCTCGCGAAGGATCCTGCAGCTCGCCGACCGCATGGCGGGCAATGCTGCGGCAGGTTGATCGAAGTCGTCGGCCTGCGCAGCGAGCGAGGCAAGGCCGCGATTGGCCGAGATCTGGAGCGCCTGCTCGAGGAGGCAGCGGCGATGCATCTGACAGACCGCGCGAGGCGAGCAGCATTTCGCCAAGGTCCGCCCGCTGCCGTCCATGCGCTGCGGAGGCCGAAGCACTGAGGCGCGACAGTCGTAGCGACGAAGCGAGCAAGCGAGTGATCGTCATGGCTGACCTTTTGCGTCCCAAGGATCTCAGAAGATCGCTCTCCGACGCCGAGATGGCGAAGATGGACGAAGGAGCGGCAGCTCAAGAAGAAGAAGCAGCAGCAGGAAGCTCGAGCTGCGCGAGGCCTTCATGTCGCGCGACGTTCCATCCCGAGGCCATCGACCGCATCAACACGCCGTGCAGCATTGCCGCCGAGCACGGCCATCACCAGATCCAGGTGTGACGTTCCCGTGCAGCTTCTGCACGCGACGGCGGACGGCGGATCAACAACGCCGATCCGGAGTGGCCGACCACGCTCGATGGCTTCGCCAAGAAGGCCTACGACTTCTTCGAGAAGGAGCTGCGTCCGCTCGGCTACAAGCTCCATGCCGAGATCATCAGCTTTCCCGGACGGCATGCCGGCGAGGCGGCGCTGTACCTGAAGTGGTGACAGCCGCCAGCGCATCGTCCGCGTAGAAGGGACCGGTGCCATGACCAAGAAGGCCGCAGTCTCGCAACTACGCCAGCACGAGAAGTACGAGCGGCTGATCGCGGCGACGCGAGGACTCTCGCCGCTTGCCGACGGCCGTCGCGCATCCCTGCGATGAGAGCTCGCTGCGCGGTGCGCTCGAGGCCGCCGCAGGCGGGAATGATCATTCCGATCCTCGTCGGCCCGCAAGGACAAGATCGCGAGCGTCGCCGAAACGCTCGGGCTCGATATCGCCGGGCTCGAGATCGTCGATGTGCCGCACAGCCAGGCCGCGGCCGAGAAGGCGGTCGAGCTCGTGCGCGACGGGCAAAGCCGAGCTGCTGATGAAGGGCAGCCTGCATTCCGACGAGCTGCTCGGCGCGGTCGCCAAGCGCGAGACGGGGCTGCGCACGGGCCGGCGCATCAGCCACGTCTTCGTCATGGACGTGCCGACCCATCCGCGAGACGCTCTTCATCACCGATGCGGCCGTGAACATCGCGCCGGACCTCATGGCCAAGCGCGACATCGTCCAGAACGCCATCGATCTCTACGCCGGGCTCGGCCTCGGCACGCCCAAGGTCGCGATCCTCTCGGCGGTCGAGACGTCAACCCGAGCATTCCCTCGACCATCGAGGCGGCCGCGCTCTGCAAGATGGCCGATCGCGGCCAGATCACCGGCGGCGAGCTCGATGGGCCGCTCGCCTTCGACAATGCGATCAGCCCCGAGGCGGCGCGGATCAAGGGCATCAAGTCGCCGGTTGCGGGCCAGGCGCAGATCCTGGTCGTGCCCGACCTCGAGGCCGGCAACATGCTGGCCAAGAACCTGACCTTCCTCTCCGGGGCCGATGCGGCCGGCATCGTGCTCGGCGCGCGCGTGCCGATCATCCTGACGTCGCGGGCCGACAATCTGCGGACGCGCATGGCGTCCTGCGCCGTGGCCATGCTGCTCGCTCACAGCCGCCGGGCAAAAGAGCCGATGCGGGCCTGAGCCATGACCGCGAAACCATCCTCGTCATCAATGCCGGCAGCTCGAGCATCAAGTTCCAGCTGTTCGCGGTCGGAGCGCGCGACCGGCTTGAGCGGCGCATCAAGGCAGATCGACGGCATCGGCACGCACCCCGCACCTGATCGCCAAGGATCGCCGAGGGGAAGGTGCTCGTCGATGAGACGCTGGCCGCGGCGAGGTCGAGCGACGTGCCGGCCGCGCTCGACAAGGTCATCGGCGTTCCTGCGCCAGCAGCTCGGCGGCAGGCTGCCGGCGCGGTCGGCCACCGGGTCGTCCACGGCGGGCCCGACTACAGCGCGCCGACCATTGTCGACGAGACGGTGCTCGACCGGCTCGAGCGCTTCGTCCCGCTCGCTCCGCTGCACCAGCCGAACAACCTGGCCCCGATCCGCGCGATCTTGCGGCGCGCAGCCGCAGCGTGCTGCAGGTGGCCTGCTTCGACACGGCCTTCCATCGCGGCCACCCCGAGGTCGCCGACCGCTTTGCGATCCCGGAGAGCTCTATGCGGAGGGCGTGCGCCGCTACGGATTTCACGGTCTGTCCTACGAATACATCGCCGACGCCTGGGCGAGGTCGCGCCTGAGATCGCCGATGGCCGGGTCGTCGTCGCGCATCTCGGCAGCGGCGCGTCCATGTGCGCGCTCGTCGCGGGCAGAAGCGTCGAAAGCACGATGGGCTTCACCGCGCTCGACGGCCTGCCGATGGGCACGCGGCCCGGGCCAGCTCGACGCCGGCGTCGTGCTCTACCTGATGAGCGAGAAGGGGATGAGCGCCAAGGCGATCGAGCGCCTCCTCTACAACGATTGCGGGCTGAAGGGGCTTGTCCGGCATCAGCAACGACGTGCGCGAGCTGCTGGCGAGCGCCGATCCGCGCGCCAAGCTGGCGCTCGACTACTTCGTCTACCGCATCGCGCTGCTCTACCGGGATGCTCGCCGCCGCCATGGGCGGCATCGACGGCTTCGTGTTCACCGCCGGGATCGGCGAGAACGCGCCGGCGATCCGCGAGGCGGTCGCGCGGCGGCTCGCCTGGCTCGGCCTCGAGCTCGACATCCGAGGCGAACGCCAAGGGCGAGCTCCTGATCTCGCGCAAGCGGTCGCGGGTCGCCTGCTACGTCATCCCGACCGACGAGGAACTGATGATCGCCGAGCATACGCTCGATGCATTGCGCGCGCACGCTGCAGCGCGGCAGAGGAGAAACGAGCATGATCGACCTCTCTTCGCTGGCCCTGCTCAAGGGCAAGAAGGCGCTGGTCACCGGCATCGCCAACGACCAATCGATCGCCTGGGGATGCGCCAAGGCCTTCCACGCGTTCGGCGCCGATCTCGCCGATCACCTATCTCAACGAGAAGGCGAAGCCTACGTCGAGCCGCTGGCCAAGGAGGTCGAGGCGCCGATCTGCATGCCGCTCGACCTGCGAGCCGGGCCAGCTCGAGGCCGTGTTCGAGCGCGATCAAGAAGAAGTGGGGCAAGCTCGACATCGTGCTGCACTCGATCGCCTTCGCCCCGAAGGACGACCTGCAGGGCCGCGTCGTCGACTGCTCGAAGGAGGGCTTCCTGCTGGCGATGGAGATCTCGTGCTGGTCGTTCATCCGCATGGCCAAGCTGGCCGAGCCGCTGATGAAGGACGGCGGCACGCTGTTCACCATGACCTACTACGGCTCGCAGATGGTGGTCGAGAACTACAACATCATGGGTCCGGTCAAGGCCGCGCTCGAAGTCGCGACCCGCTACATGGCGGCCGAGCTCGGACCCGAAGGGCATCAGGGTCCACGCAATCTCCCCCGGTCCGCTCAAGACCCGTGCCGCCTCGGGCATCAGCGACTTCGACGAGCTCCTGCAGAAGGCGCAGGCCAAGGCGCCGGCGCGCAGCCTGGTCTCGATCGAGGATGTCGGCGTCGCCGTCGCCTTCCTCGGCCATGAACGGCGCCAAGCTGATCACCGGCGAGACGCTCTACATCGACGGCGGCTACCACATCATCGACTGATTTCGACTGTTTTTTTTTTTTTTTTTTTCACCGCCCCAAGAACTTTGCTTTGCGCTTTTCCCGAAATGCTCGAATTCCTTCCGCGTAGTCGTCACTATCGTAGACGATCCGCCTCAAACCCTGTACGCGCTCGAAGCGACGTGAACTCATCGGATGCGCGCCGGCGAGCATGCGCAGCTGCTCTTCATTACGGAAATTGATAGCGGTGCATTCTCAGCAATCTCGCGGGTTAGCGTATTCCGAAGCGTTCGAACTGCTTGGCTGGGACGTCAGTGATTGACGATGCCCAGACTTTGCGCGCGTTTCGCCGAGAAAGGCTGCGCGGTAAATGCCATCTCCTTGACTATGCGCAGCGAGCACGCATTGAGAAAAGTAAGCATGCCGGTAACGTTATAGGGCACTCCTAGCTTGGCTGGGGTGACGGCAAAAGTTGCTCTCGGTGCGACGAAAATTAGGTCGCACGCAAAGGCCACTTCGCACGCTCCGCCCCAAACGCCGCCTTCAATCGCGGCGATGACCGGTGTGGGGAACTCCTCGATAGAGCGTACGAGATTGCGCAGCGGGTCATCCCAGCCCAATGGGTCGCGGCGGCCTTCGGGCAGCTCATCGACGTCATGCCCTGCCGACCAAACCTTCACGCCGGGCTGGGCGCGCAACACGACGACCCTTATGTGTTCGCGCGAAAAACTGGCCAAGGCCTCAATGATCGCATCCACGAGTTGCCTCGATAGCGCGTTCCGCTTCTTCGGATGGTCCAGCGTGATGGTGCCGACGGCCGCCTCGGTTTTCGTTTGGATCAGGGGCATCTGTGGCCTCCAGAGTAACGATGCTCGCGATCTTCGAGCGCAGCAGCTTATTCATGCGGCGAGGGTGCGAGTGAAACGTCGTTCATGTCGCCCCCTTTTGCTTGAAGCAGATCCACAACAGGAAGAGACTACGTGCTTGCATAGAGGGAGGGACGTTTCAGGAGGCATCGACTCTGAGCAGCCAACATATAAGCGGTGCGCAAGACATGAGTTAAAGATGAAGACTGTATCCCTCGAACAGGCAGTCGCGATGATCCCAGACGGTGCCCGTCTGATGATCGGCGGGTTCATGGGAGTGGGCACTCCTGAACGCCTGGTGGATGAGATCGTCCGCCAAGGAAAGCGAGAACTCACGGTAATTGCCAACGACACCGCCAAGCCTGGAACCGGCATTGGCAAGCTTGTCAGCGCAAAGTTGGTTCGCGAAGCGATCGTGAGTCATATCGGCCTCAATCGTGAAACCCAGCAACAAATGATCGCTGGCCAAATGGCAGTCGAGCTCGCGCCGCAAGGGAACTCTCATCGAGCGGATCAGGGCCGGCGGCTAGTGGACTTGGCGGGGTTTTGACGCCAACCGGCGTTGGTACCGTTGTCGAAGACGGCAAACGCAAGATCGACGTGGATGGGAAGGAATATCTTCTCGAAACGCCACTTCGTGCCGATTTCGCGTTGGTCCACGCCTTTCTCGCCGACTACCTCGGCAATCTCGCGTACGCCCTTACGGCGCGCAACTTCAACCCGATCATTGCAATGGCAGGTGCCACCGTCATTGCGGATGCCGAGCACATCGTACCGGTTGGATTGATCGCCCCGGATCACGTGGTCACCCCGGCGCCGCTGGTGGATTACATCGTCGCGAATATGTGAATGCTATGGACCCACAGGCCATCATCGCCAAACGCATTGCCCAGGAACTGCGCTCCGGCATGCTCGTCAATCTTGGCATCGGTATCCCGACGTTGGTCGCCAACTACGTTCCCGCAGATGTCCGTGTGTTTTTCCAATCAGAGAACGGATTGATTGGCACAGGACCCATCCCAGAGGAAGGCATGGCACATCCGACGTTGACGGATGCCGGCGGTCAACCTGTTACGGCGCTTCCTGGCGCGTGCACATTCGATAGCGCCATCTCGTTCGGCCTTATTCGCGGGGGGCACGTCGATATGACGGTGCTCGGCGGCTTGCAAGTTGATCAGCAAGGGCTACTGGCCAACTGGATGATCCCGGGAAAAATGGTCCCGGGAATGGGGGAGCGATGGACCTGGTGACCGGTGCGAAGCGCGTGGTCGTCGCGATGCAGCATCGCGCAAAGGGCAAATCCAAGGTCATGCGGCAGTGCACGCTGCCGCTTACGTCCGCGCGGCCCGTCGACCTGGTCGTCACTGAAATGGCGGTGATATCTTTTCCCGATGGTCGGGCCACGCTCACCGAAACGGCCCCGGGCGTGACAGTTGCTGAGGTCATGGAGGCGACGGAAGCCGAGCTCATCGTTTCCCCGACGTGAAGCAAATGCAGGTGTAATTCCAGAGTCGTGCAACGGAGCACGTTCCGCAGTAACAGGAGCTAGGCCATGCCGGAGACGCTCTCGGCGCCCACGAAGAGCGCCTACAATTCGCTCTCAGCTCAAGGGCAAGTCGGCAATTGTGACCGGATCGACAAGCGGGATCGGTCTCGGAATTGCGCGATCCTTCGCCAACGCCGGCATGGACGTGATGCTGAACGGATTTGGTGATGCGGCGGAGATCGAGAGAGCGCGTGAAACGATCGAGAAGGATTTCGGCGTGCACACGGCCTATTCGAGCGCTGACATGTCAAGGCCCGCCGAGATTGTGGCGATGGTGCACGCCGCGCAGCAGTCCTTCGGCAAGGTGGATGTTCTAGTCAACAACGCGGGCATCCAGCATGTCGAGCCGGTGGAGACATTTCCGATCGATAAGTGGGACGCGATCATCGCCATCAATCTATCGGCGGCATTTCACGCCATCCGCAGCGTCGTGCCGGAGATGAAGAAGCGTAAGTGGGGCCGTATCATCAACGTGGCGTCCGCGCATGCGCTCGTCGCCTCACCTTTCAAATCCGCCTATGTCGCTGCCAAACACGGCGTACTGGGGCTCACCAAAGCGGTGGCGCTCGAAACGGCCGAGCACGGGATCACCGTCAACGCGATCTGTCCTGGCTACGTGCTGACCCCGCTGGTCGAGAAGCAGATCCCGGAGACAGCCAAGGCGCGCGGCATCACGGAGGACGAAGTCGTAAAGAACGTGCTCTTGCATGCGCAGCCGACGCACCAATTCGTGACCACAGAGCAGATAGGTGCGCTCGCGTTGTTCCTCTGCACGAGAGGCGGCCGCATCAATCACGGGGGCAGCACTTCCCATCGAGGGCGGATGGACAGCGCAATAAGATAACTGACACTCGTCGTACTGTCGCTTAGACGGTCGGCGATCACTTGCATCGAAGGATTTCACCTAGCGGCTCGGGAAGTGGCGCTTCAGTGCGGCTCCGGGATCAGTCGCAACGGAGCGTGACCGCGCTTGCCGCCCTCGGACGCATGCCGTTTCGGCAGCTTCACCTTCTCGTGCGGCACGTCCTTGTAGGGGATCTTGCTCAAGAGATGGCTAATGACGTTGAGCCGGGCGCGCCGTTTGTCGTCGGAGCGCGCCACGTACCAGGGCGCCCATGCCGTATCCGTCGCCATGAACATGTCGTCGCGCGCCTTGGAGTAGTCGTCCCAGCGGGTGTAGGACTTCAGGTCCATCTTCGACAGCTTCCAGATCTTGCGGCCGTCGTCGATGCGCTCCTCCAGCCGCTTGGTCTGCTCCTCGGGGCTCACCTCGAGCCAATACTTGAGCAGGATCACGCCTAAATCGATGATCGCTTTTTCCACGTTGGGAACCACGTTGAGGAAGCGCTTTGCCTGATCCTCCGTGCAGAAGCCCATCACGCGCTCGACGCCGGCGCGATTGTACCAGCTGCGGTCGAAGATCACGATCTCGCCGCCGGCCGGCAGATGCGGCAGGTAGCGCTGAATGTACATTTGCGATTTTTCCCGCTCGGTCGGAGCGGGCAGCGCTATGACCCTGAAGATCCGCGGGCTGACCCTCGCCGTGATCGCCTTGATGACGCCGCCCTTGCCGGCGCCGTCGCGGCCCTCGAAAAGGATGCAGACCTTGCGGCCCTCGTGGCGTACCCATTCCTGCAGCTTGACGAGTTCGACGTGGAGCTTGCGCAGCTCCGCCTCGTACTCCTTGCGCTTGAGCTTCGGCTTGGCGCTCGCGTCGTCGTCGACGTCCCGCGAGACATCGTCAGGGGTGCGGTTCTTGCTGCCTTTATGCTTTTGCATGGGGCACTTCCTTCTCCCCGGCGGCTTCCGGGTCCCCTACTGTAAGCAGTAGGTTACGCTTGCGCACTGCGCTCCGCAAAGGCAACTCGCAGCGGGAGCATCAATCGTGATCGACACGCGAAGCTATGCCGCCTCTCGACATACTCAAGGACGGCAGCTCCGTTGCCGTCCGGGCGATCCGCGCGGACGACCGAGATGCCATGCCGGTGCCTTCGGGCCCTTGATCGCGAGTCCGTCTACACGCGCTTTTTCACCCACAAGAAGCAGCTGACGGAGGCAGAGCTCCGGCAATTGACCGATGTCGATTTTGAGCATGTCGTCGCGCTAGTCGTCACGGCGCAGGGCGCCGACGGCGAGTATGCTGGGAGGCGGTCGATATTGTTCCGAGCAACCGCTGCGCTCCGCCCGCAGCGCCGAGCTGGCCTTCGTCACCGCCGACGCGCACCACGCCCGCGGCATCGCCAGCCTGATCCTCAAGCACCTCGTGCTGATTGCACGCGACCAAGGTTTGGCGCAGCTCGAGGCCGTCGTGCTGGCGCACAACCGTGCGATGCTGGCGGTCTTTCAGGGCAGCGGGTTACGCATGAGCCAACGGCACGAAGCGAATGTTGTGCAGGTTCGACTTTCCCTTTGAGCGCGATGCGCCTATCGCCCTCGCTTGGGTCAGCTTCTCGCCCTTAGCTGCAGTCAGCCGCTATTTCTTACGCGTCCGCTGTTGGGGCAGTAGCTGAAATTGAGCACCTTCACGCCAAGGGGCAGAAGCCGCCCGTCCGGCAACTCCAGTCTTTGCTTAGACGATTGAAAAATTCGAGATGAGGGACGCCTCGCATCCATTCCGGTTTAGCACGCCCGATTTCCCAAAGTATCTCCATGCCCTGGTCCGCGGAGCCAAGCGGGAGCCGCGTCTCTCCGGAAGCTATTTCAGGCGCTCAATGCTGAGCGTTGCTGTGTTGCTAGCTCGTGCTGGTCGCGGGCTTGACACTCGCACGGCCTCTTCCCCTGAAGTGGGCACCGCTCCTCCCAGGCGCGGGTTCTCGCGGTCAATCTGCGCTCCAGATCGAGCGGTTGCGTAACCTTTTGGATTTCGGCCGGTAGATTTGGCGGCGCATACTTTTTGAAGCCCAAACCGTCGACGATCGTTGTCTCGCAATCGCGTCGTCTCAATACGCTCCAGTGCACCATCTCATTTATTCTGTCTTTTACTCTACGCCCCTTTATGCCAACCGAGCGCTTAAGCGCACCGGCAACGCGCGCGAGCATCGACTCTGAGTCAACGGGAAGAATTTCTCTGGGGCGACGGAAGAGCCGTCGACGCCCCGTGCGATAGAGCGTCGACGCGGTGCAGGGCCATATGTTCGCCTGCATGTATGTTTCGTTGAACTCCAATCCGGTTGCTTTGCTTACTCGTGCGATCATCCATGCCAAAGCGAGATCCGAAAGTCCGGCGTCCCTATATCCGCCGCCCACGTTAGAGTGGACGCCAGCGAACCACACCTGCTCGACTTCCCGACCTTCAAGAGTTTCGGCTTTCTTGTCCCGCTCGGGTGTCCAATAGGTCGGCGTGAATGGTGGGCGCCTTTCGTCTATGGCCAGTGCATGCAAGCCGAGCGCGACCGCCGTGCTTATGCCGGTATCTCGGAAGCCGCGCGTCCAGTACGTGAACAGACGCGGTATCGCGCTCAAGCCAAAACTCATGGGGATGCCGTACGCGCCAACGGTGTCCCAGACACCGACGCACGTGATCGGAACCTTGGCACCGATGAGACGCGCATGTTTATGAGACTGCGCGAGAAGTGTATCGATTTCAGCTTGAATGGACTGCTGCTTCTGCGCCGACTTTTTCTTTGCCTTGCGCAGGTTCAACCGCAATTTCGAGTAACGCCGGTAGTAATCCCAGTGAACTTCGGACTCGCCGATGTTCTGAGGTATCCCGGCGACGCCGAGGATAGCGGCGAGTGCGCGCGCCGTGTAAGCCCCCCGAGAGAAGCCAAAAATATAGATCTCGTCTCCCGGGTCTTGCTCGTTACGCTTTTCGTAGTTGAGCGTGAGGAAAGCCAGCCCGCGCTTCACATTGCTTCGAAGCCCAAAACCGAAGGCGCCGCCCAGGAACCGATCAATCGGTCCCCCGCTCCCCACTCCTGAATTGTAATAAACGACCTGACTTGTCCCGTCCTTGGAGCTGAAATTCACAGCGTTCGCGAATTTCACCACGTTGGTGACGATTGTCGGATCGCTCGTTATGGCATTCCAAGTTCCGTCAAAACAAAGAACAATGCGCTTCATGAAAGCACCCGAAAATATGGTTAATGGCGGGAGCTTAGCTCTCCTCCTTTCTTCAGTAAAGACAGGTCATTCGCATTGGTGAGCCATGTTCAATTCGGTTCAGCAGGCCAGACGGCGACGCACGAAGAGGTCGCGGCGCGGCTAGCGCGGCGACCCCTAATCGCACTTAGCGCCGGCTTGCCGAGCGGCGCGCAACCTCAGACTTGGAGACCTCGCCGGAAGCGACCAGAGCGTTGATGCAGCCCTGCGACAGCTTGATGCCGACGGAGCGCATGCACGACCTGACTTTCGGGCTGTCGACATCATGGGCGCTACAGTACGCAAGGTAGTCGCTCGCGCAAGCGTCCAGAACGCTGTCGCTGAAGGCGAGCGCCTGAGCGCTTGGAAGCGCGAGGACAGACAGAGCAACGGCCGCTGCCAGCGCGCTACAGTACGTTTGGGACTTGATCCGCTTTGACGTTGCAATCATCGCATTCGTTCCTCTTTGAGACTCCATTAGACCTTGGGGAGCCGCAGATTACCGAAGCAACGAGCACGACACTGTTCCGTGAGGAACCCTGTTGGTCACGGCGGCCTCATCCGTGCTATCGATGATACGGGGACGGGTCAGAGCCCCGTCCCGCGAATTTGCCGTTGGCAGCGCGCGTGATCGCCGTGAGCGGCGCGAAATCATAAAATCCAAGTGGAGCACATGGCAAAGAACCAGCCCTTCGATATCCCGCAGCAGTTCCGCGATATCGCCGAGAAGAATGTCGAGCAGGCCAGCGCCGCGTACGGGCAGTTCATGAACGCCATGACGCAGGCCATGGGCATGTGGTGGGGTGCGCTGCCTCCGAACGAGATGACCTCCGGATTCAAGTCCGTCCAAGATCGCGCCGTGCGTTTTGCCAAGCAGAACGCCGACGCTGGGTTTGCTCTGGCGAGCTCACTCGCCAACGCCAAGGATATCCAGGACGTGATCGCCTTGCAGACCCACTACGCCCAGAGCCAGATGCAGACGTATGCTCTGCAGGCGCAGGAGCTGGGGCGACTGATGGCAGAGGCCGTCAAGAAGCAAGCGCCGAAGCGTCTTGGGAGAATCTGGCGGCAGAGGGTGACAAGATGAAACTCCGTGTCGGTTACGAGCTGCAGTACGCTTTCCCTCAACCCACCCCCGCCATCTTGATGCTCAACATCCACTTCACGCGCGTGGCCGAACTTGCGGCGCCCGACCACATCATCATCAAGCCGCCGGTGCCGATCTCCGGCTACCGCGACGGGTTCGGCAATTGGTGCTGCCGGATCGTTGCCCCGGCGGGGCAGGTGAGCATCTCGGCCGATTCCGTCGTCAGCGATAACGGACTGCCCGATCCGGTTGTGCCGGGTGCGCGCCAGATTCCAGTCGAGGAACTACCCGAGGAAGCGCTCGTCTTTTTACTGGCCAGCCGCTTCTGCGATAGCGACCAGCTATTGGATCTCGCTTGGAAGCTATTTGGCCACGCGCCACCGGGCTGGGGCCGCGTGCAGGCCATCTGCGATTGGGTTCATCAGCATATCGCCTTCGGCTACGAGCACGCGCGCGTGACGAGGACGGCCTCCCAAGCGTATGCGGAAAAGCGTGGCGTCTGCCGCGACTACGCACACTTGGCCGTGGCCTTCTGCCGAGCCTTGAACATCCCGGCGCGCTATTGCACCGGCTACCTCGGCGACGTGGGCACGCCGCCGCCCTATCCGCCGGGCGATTTCGCAGCATGGTTCGAGGCTTATATCGGCGGCCGTTGGTACACATTCGACCCACGCAACAACGTTCCGCGCATCGGCCGGGTGTTGATCGCACGCGGCCGGGACGCTGCGGACGTTGCCATGACGACGACGTTCGGGCCCAACAAGCTCGAAGGCTTCAAGGTGTGGACCGACGAAGTGTCCGAGACTGCGGCACGGGTGAACTGATCTGACTATCGCCCGTCCCGTGCAGAGCTTACCGCGCGCTCGATTTTGCCTCGCGCGCACGCCGCACGTAGCCGGCAACGCGTTCCGCATCGAGATCGCCTCGCGCGACGGCGGCGCGCACCGCGCATTTCGGCTCGGCTTCGTGGCGGCAATTGCTGAACTTGCACTCGAGCGCCAGTGTCTCGATGTCGTCGAAGTTGCTGCCGGCGTCATTTCCCGGAAGCCACCGCTCGACACCGCGCATGCCGGGCGTGTCGATGATCGAGCCGCCATGCGGCCGCAGGAAAAGCTGGCGATGGGTCGTCGTATGACGGCCGCGGCTGTCATGCGCGCGCACCTCTTGCGTCGCCTGAGCGGCGCGTCCCAAGAGCTCGTTGGTCAGCGTCGACTTGCCGACGCCGGATGAGCCTATGAGGCCCACGGTCCGGTTGCCGCTGAAGTACTGCTCGATCTCGGCGATGCCGTCGCCAGCCCGCGCGCTGATGGCATGCACGGGAACCCCCGGCGCAACGGTGGCGATCTGATCCTTCATGCCGGCGACGTCGTTGGTGAGGTCGGCCTTATTGAGAAGAATCACGGGGGCCGCGCCGCTGTCGGCGACCAGCGCCAGCAGCCGCTCGATGCGCGGCAAATTGAAATCGCCGTCCGGCGCCGTGACGATGAAGACGACGTCGACGTTCGCCGCCAACAGCTGCGGGCGGTCCTCGCCCGACGCCTTGCGGATCAGCGCGCTGGTGCGCGGCAGAACGTCTTCGATCGTTGCGTTTCCGTCGCCTGCCGACAAGCGCAGCGCGACGAAGTCGCCGACCCCAGCCAGGTCGGAGCGCTGCGCGGCAGCATTGCGCAGGCGCCCGGTCAGCTCCGCCGACAGCTCGGCAGCATCGGTGGCGACCTGAAAGTGGCTGCGGTGCTCGCCGACGACACGGGCGGGGAGCAGACCTTCGGCGGCATGGGCGGCGAACTCCGCCTGCCGCTCGCCATTCCAGCCGAAGGGCTCCAGCTTCATCAATTCGTTTCCTATGCCGCTCAAAGCAGCCCGTCGGGCCAAACACCGTTAGCACTCAGCCGATAAGAGTGCTAAAGTTACTTCGTGCCCGAAAGGGGCTGTTGCTCAACGCCCCCGATCCGCACCTCGCCCCCACAATCAGAGATTTGAGGATTTCCATGAAATTCCGGCCCTTGCACGACCGCGTCGTCGTTAAGCGGCTCGAAGAAGACAGCAAGAGCGCGGGCGGCATCATCATTCCCGATACCGTCAAGGAAAAGCCGATGCGGGGCGAAGTCGTCGCCGTCGGCCCGGGCGCCCGCGACGAGAGCGGCAAGATCAACCCGCTGGACGTCAAGGCCGGCGAGATCGTGCTGTTCGGCAAGTGGTCGGGCACCGAGGTCAAGATCGACGGTGACGACCTGCTTATCATGAAAGAGAGCGACATCCTCGGCGTGATCGAGGGCACAGCCAAAATCAAGGCCGCCGCCTAGCCCTCACGCCGATTCCCCCATCCTTTCAGGAGTTGCTCAACATGGCCTCTAAAGACGTCAAATTCGGTCAAGACGCGCGCGATCGCATGCTGCGCGGCGTCGACATTCTCGCCAACGCGGTGAAGGTCACGCTCGGCCCCAAGGGCCGCAACGTCGTGCTCGACAAGTCGTACGGCGCGCCGCGCATCACCAAGGATGGCGTGACGGTCGCCAAGGAAATCGAGCTCGAAGACAAGTTCGAGAACATGGGCGCACAGATGCTCAAGGAGGTCGCCTCGAAGACCTCCGACATCGCCGGCGACGGTACGACGACGGCCACCGTGCTTGCCCAGGCGATCATCGAGAAGGCGCCAAGTCGGTTGCCGCCGGCGCCAACCCGATGGACCTGCGCCGCGGCATCGACCAGGCGGTTGCCGCCGTCGTCGAAGAGCTGAAGGCAAAGGCCAAGAAGGTCACGTCCAACGATGAGATCGCCCAGGTCGGCACGATCTCGTCGAATGGCGATGTCGAAATCGGCGCCAAGATCGCCGAGGCCATGAAGCGGGTCGGCAACGAGGGCGTCATCACGGTCGAGGAGAGCAAGAGCCTCGAGACCGAGCTCGACGTCGTCGAAGGCATGCAGTTCGATCGCGGCTATCTCTCGCCTTACTTCATCACCAACGCCGAAAAGATGATGGTGGAGCTCGAAGACCCCTACATCCTGATCCACGAGAAGAAGCTCGGTGGTCTGCAAGCTCTGCTGCCGCTGCTTGAAGCCGTCGTGCAGGCCGGCAAGCCGCTGGTCATCATCGCCGAGGACGTCGAAGGCGAGGCGCTGGCCACGCTCGTCGTCAACAAGCTGCGCGGCGGGCTCAAGGTTGCGGCCGTCAAAGCTCCGGGCTTCGGCGACCGCCGCAAAGCCATGCTGGAAGACATCGCCACCGTAACCGGCGGCAGCGTCGTCTCCGAGGACCTCGGCATCAAGCTCGAGAACGTCACCCTCGACATGCTCGGCCGGGCCAAGAAAATCACGATCGACAAGGAAGACACCACGATCGTCGACGGCGCCGGCAAGAAGGCCGACATCGAAGCGCGCATCAAGCAGATCAAGGCGCAGATCGAGGATACGACCTCCGACTACGACAAAGAGAAGCTGCAGGAGCGCCTGGCCAAGCTGGCCGGCGGTGTTGCCGTCATCAAGGTCGGCGGCGCTACCGAGGTCGAGGTCAAGGAGCGCAAGGACCGCGTCGACGACGCGCTGCACGCGACCCGCGCGGCAGTCGAGGAAGGCATCGTACCAGGCGGCGGCGTCGCCTTGCTCAGGGCGATCAAGGCGCTCGACGCTCTCAAGCCCAACAACGAGGATCAGAAGACCGGCATCGCCATCGTGCGCAAAGCGCTGCAGGCGCCTTCGCGCCAGATCTTCACCAACGCCGGTGAGGATGGCTCTGTGATCGTCGGCAAGATCCTCGAGAACGCCACCTACGCATTCGGCTTCAATGCGCAGTCGGGCGCCTATGGCGATCTCGTCTCACAGGGCGTGATCGACCCCGCCAAGGTCGTGCGTTGTGCACTGCAGGACGCTGCTTCCGTCGCCGGTCTTCTGATCACGACCGAAGCGATGATTGCCGAGCTGCCGAAGAAGGAAAGCGCGCACGCGGGGATGCCGGGTGGCGGCATGGGCGGCATGGACTACTAAGTCCAGCCTTCGCGCTCGCGAAATTGGAAAAGCCCCGGCACTGCGCCGGGGCTTTTCTGCGTCCGCTGTTCACGGTCGGCGCGATGTCGAGGAAACTAGCCGTTCTGGAGGCTCGCCCCTTCATTAGGCGAGTTGCGGCGCTGCAGGTCCTTGAACGAGATCAACTGCTGCCGCTCCTCATCCCAAAGCACAAGACGCACGGAGTTCAGGCTGTCCATGATCGTGAGCCGGCTGGTCTCGCTAAGCTCCGGATGATCGCGCAGCACTTCAGGCAGCCGGTAGAACGGGAATGCGGCTGCAGAGATGGTGCACGTGGTGAACGCCGATGTTGGCGGTGAACCAGCGCAAGACGGGCGGCAGGTCATAGTGGGAGCTGCCATGCAGCGCCGCCTCGTGCATGTTCCAGGCGGGATCCTCGGCCCACGACGTCTCCTCGAACTGATGCTGCACATAGAACAGCCACACGCCCATCGAAGCCGCGAGCAGCATGATCGGCAGGTGCACGAGCAGGAACGGGCCGACGCCGACCAGCCAGATCATCGCGGTGATCAGTGTCGCGGTGGCTGAGTTGGTGGCCATCGTGCTGATCCACGGCTCCCACCCCTTGCGCATATATCCCACGGGCAGCCGGTGCCGAACGAGGAACAGATAGGCAGGGCCGATCCCGAACATCACGAGCGGGTGACGGTAGCAGCGGTAGAGAAGCTGCCGCCACCGCGACCGCTGCAGATATTCGCGCACCGTCAGCGTGTCGATGTCGCCAATGCCACGCTCATCCAGATTGCCGGAGCTGGCATGGTGCGAGTTATGGCTGCGCCGCCAAGCGTCGTACGGCGTCAGCGTTATCGTTCCGATCACGCGACCGACCCAGTCATTGACGGTGCGTGTTCGAAAGAATGCCCCGTGACCGCAGTCGTGCTGCAGCACGAACAGACGCACGAGCAAGCCGGCCGCGGGAAGCGCCAAGAGCAGTGTGATTCCGTAGCCCAACCCAAGCGTCGCCCACATCACGACCCAGGCTGCGCAGAACGCCGCGATGGTGACTGCGAGCTCCACGGCACTACGAGCAGCGCTCGGCTCGCGGTACTGGCTTAGGAGAGTAGCCCACTCGCGCGCGCTCCTCGTAACACCGGGGGATATTGTGTCGGTCAAATTGCAGATTTCCTTGCCTGGTGACGTCTCAACTGTCGAACCCCACCCCCGCAGGCGCACTATCGTGCGCGCGCTCGAGCGATCCGTTTGCGTCGGGGAGACAAGAGGATGATAACACACTGTGCGTCTAACAAGGCAATGACCGCCACTGCGCCCCTTTTTTGGGCATTTGTTGGCGAATCGCGCGTGCTTTCACGTGTGGTGAAATCGGCCGCAGAGTTCTATTTGACATCAAGAACGGTGACCGGATCCCATTGGACGCCGGCGCCCGCCAGCCACATTGAGTTGATGACCCGATACATTGCACTTCTGCGCGCCGTGAACGTCGGTGGGACTGGAAAGCTCCCGATGTCCGAACTGAGGGTGATGTGTTGTGACGCAGGATTTGCTCGCGTCGAGACGTACATTGCGAGCGGCAACGTCATCTTTGAAAGCAAAGCCTCGCCATCAAAGGTGAAGGCCGAGCTTGAGGGCAGATTGCGCGCCTATGTCGGAAAGCCTGTTGGTGTCTTGGTGCGTTCGGCGCCGGAAATGCTGGCCATTCTGAGGGCCAATCCGTTTCCCAAGGCGGAACCAAGGTTCACATACGCCATTTTCCTCGATGACCCGCCGCCCGCTGACGCGCTCACGCATGTTTCTGGACAGCGAGATGAGCAAATGCGCCTTGGTGAAAGAGAGATCTTCGTTCACTACGGCAATGGCATGGGCCGCTCAAAGCTGAGAATTCCGGCAGCCAAGACGGGCACCTCACGCAACATGAACACGGTCGCCAAACTCGCTGAGATCGCATCGAGACCGTGATTGGGTCTCGCGATGCTTGCGTCGGCACGATTAATTGGTGAAGGTAACAACCTAGCAACATCCGCTTCTGAATATGGTTGTTCCGTTTTTTCCCGAGGAAGCTGCCGTGGTTGCACGCAAGAAGTCGACTTCCGCCAAGCCCGCGCCCGCGAAGGCGCGTGGGCGTCGCCGAGCCAAGACAAAAGCGCTCGCAATCGCCGATCCCGTAAGACGGGAACCCATGAGTGCGTCCTCGTTCCTGGACAACCAACTGGCTCTGTTCAGGGCAATGATGTCGTGGTCTCCGGTAGGCTTACTCATCAAGCAGCAGGCCGCGTTCCTCGAAGGAATTGCGGCTCCGCCGGAATCCACACGCCGGCCCGCACCCAAACGTGTCAGGGCGCGATAGGCACGCCATCAGCGGTTCACACCGCGCGAATTGCTCACCACTGATCGTATGCGCGCCAGTAATGCCGTTCCGGATAGTAGGCCGGACGGTAGCCGCGCTCATAAACTTCGACGTGCGGCGGCTCATCCTCAATGTAATCGCGGGTGCCGTAGTACCGGCGTTCGATGATGCGCTCGCGTTCGACGACCAATGGCGGCCGGTCGTCGATAGTGACGCCTTCGACCTCGTCGCCGTAAAGATCGGCCGCCGAGGCCGAACTCGGGACGACGCCAGCAACGACAAGCGTCGCAAGGACGCTGATCAAGATTTTCATGGCAGCGCTCCATTGATTTATGGAGGCTGCAACGCTCGCGCCGCGGAATGGTTGCCGGGGTGATCCAAATCTGGAAAAACGCCGCGGGCTATCGTCTTACCGGATCGGCGCCTGCGTTGGTCTCGGCTCCAATGTCGGAATTGGAGTGGGCACCAGCGGGGCGGTCGACGGCGAAGGCGACGGTGTCACCGTTTTCACCGATGGGGCGTTATTGGCGTCCATCCGGTTGCCGGTGTCCGGGTAAAACATCGTGATCAGCGCGACAACGATGGCGGCCGCCAAGATCAGCGGCAACAAAGCACTGCCGTCGTAGCGCGGGCCGCCCATCAGCGTTGGGTCGTGGTGGTCGCGCGGCCGGTGATACAGAGCCATGGGGTTCCTCCATTGCTTTGCCTCCCGTCACGCCAAGTACCCTGAAGACTACACCTTAAAAATCTGTTGTGAAATTCGCCTCTTAGACAAAATTTGCGCGTCGCTGCGCAGCCGCTGTGGCGCGATGGCAGCCGCTAACCACTTCGCCGCATAAAAACGCGCTGTCGAGCACGCGCCGCGGTCGAATCGCGCTACCCCGGTGCGGGGATCAGCAGCATAGTGTTTGAGGGCGATGTCTCGCACCGCGGCGCGCAAGGTCATGAATTCTGCTGTCTCCCTCGATCGCGCGCAGCAGGTGCTCGCCGACGTGTTCGGGTTTCGGCAATTCCGCTCGCATCAGGCGGACATCATCGCGACGGTGATCTCCGGCGGCGATGCGCTGGCCCTGATGCCGACGGGCGGCGGCAAGTCGCTCTGCTATCAGATCCCCGCCCTCGTCAGGCCCGGCACCGGCATCGTCGTCTCGCCGCTGATCGCGCTCATGCAGGACCAGGTCGAGGCGCTGACGCAAGCGGGCGTCAAGGCGGCGTTTCTCAATTCGACGCTCGACTATCGGGAACAGACGGCGCTCGAAGCGCGGCGTCGCCGCGGGCGGCCTCGACATCCTCTACGTCTCGCCCGAGCGGCTGTTGCAGGAGCGCACGCTTTCGCTGCTCGCGCGCACGGAGCTGTCGCTGTTCGCCATCGACGAGGCGCACTGCGTCTCCCAATGGGGACACGACTTCCGCCCCGAGTACCGCCAGCTCAAGGTTCTGGCGGAGCGGTTTCCGAACGTCCCCCGCATCGCGCTGACCGCCACAGCCGACGAGCGCACGCGCGAAGAAATCGTGACCGAGCTCAAGCTCGAAAACGCCAAGCGCTTCATCGCCAGCTTCGACCGCCCCAACATCCGCTACACCATCTCGACGATGGGCTCGATGGGCGGGCGCGAGCGGCTGTGGCAGTTCATCGAGGCCGAACATGCCGAGGATGCCGGCATCGTCTACTGCCTGTCGCGGAAATCAGTTGAGGAGACGGCGGCGTGGCTGACGGCTAAGGGCAGAACGGCGCTTGCCTATCATGCCGGTCTCGAGGCGCCGGTGCGGCGCAGCGTGCTAGAGCGCTTCCGCAAGGACAACGGCGTCATCGTCGTCGCCACCATCGCCTTCGGCATGGGTATCGACAAGCCGGACGTGCGCTTCGTCGCCCACCTCAATCTGCCGAAAACGATCGAGGCCTACTATCAGGAGACGGGACGCGCCGGCCGCGACGGCATGGCCGCCAATGCGTGGCTCGCCTATGGGCTGCAGGACCTCATTCAATTGCGGCAGTGGATCGGTCAAAGCGACGGGTCCGAGGCATACAAGCAGGCGCAGCGACAGAAGCTCGGCGCGCTGATCGGGCTATGCGAGCTGCCGAGCTGCCGGCGGCAGGCTTTGCTCGCCTACTTCGGTGAGCGGCAGACGGAGCCTTGCGGCAACTGCGATAACTGCATCAGCCCGCCGGAGACGATGGACGGCACCGTGCTGGCGCAGAAGGCGCTATCCGCCGTCTATCGCACCGGGCAGCGCTTCGGCGCCACCTATCTCGTCGATGTGCTGATGGGGCGCGCAAACGATCGCGTCACGCCGCGCCGGCCACGACAAGCTTCCGGTCTTCGGCATCGGCAAGGATACGGACGAGGCGACGTGGAAGGGAGTGTTCCGTCAGTTGGCGGCGGCGGGACATTTGACCGGTGACGACGACGGCTACGGCACCTTGCTCATCACCGACGCGGCGCGTCCCATACTGCGCGGCGAACAGCGCTTTCTCGTGCGCGTCGCGACCAAGGAGACGCGGTCGAAATCCAAGCGCCAGAGCAAGAGCGCGATTTCCGTTGCAGACGGCGACCGGCCGCTGTTCGAGGCGCTGCGAGCGCTGCGCGTCCGGCTGGCGAGCGAGGCCAAGCTGCCGCCCTACATCATCTGCACCGACGTGACCTTGGCGGAGCTGGCAGCCGCACGGCCCACCGATACCGCAGCGCTGCACGGCATCACCGGGCTGGGAAACAGCAAGATCACGCGCTATGGCGCCGCGCTGCTGGCGACCATCGCCGAGCACAAGCGGAACCCGATGCCGGACAACGGCCTGTCGCACACTGCCAACCAGACGCTCGCGCTACATCGCCAGGGGCTTGATGCGGAGAGGATTGCAGCGACGCGGCGGCTCGACGTGGCCACGATCTATGATCATTTCGCGGAGGCCATCGAGGCGGGCATCGTCGAAGCGCGTGATGCCATAGCTCTCGACGAAGCCGACATCGATGAGATCCTGGCGACCTTCGAGCGGCTCGGCACGCTCGATACCGGCAAGCTCGGACCCGCGCACGCGGCACTCGACGGTCGCTTCGACTATGGGGCGCTGAAGTGCCTCTTGGCGGAGTTGAGCTAGCTCGTTTCAACAGCTCACCGGATCGCTGCGCAAAAAAGGCCGGCGCATGCGTTCGGCATGCACCGGCGGAGCACTTGCCAGCAAAGCTACGTCAGCGGCCGCTCAGCCGCTGCTTGATCTCCTGCTGGCGTCGGAATGCGACCGTCTTGCGTCAGCTTGTCGATGAGGCCGGGGAGCGCCGTCAGAAAGCTGCGCCAGCAGATCGTCCTGGCTGCAGCCGGCCTTGTCGGCCATTTGCGTGACGGCCCTTTTGCCGAGCGCGTCGCCGAGCTCGTCAGGCTGCACCGGCTGGTTCTGCCCGTGCCGATCCACGATTTGACGATGTTATCGAGGCCGGCCGGCCTGCAACTGCGCGAGCAGTCCGCCGAGACCGCCGAGGGATGCCGGCATCCTGGCCGCCCGGCTTGCGGCGCGAAGCCTGCGGCATCGACGCCTGCTGTTGTGGCGCGGCTGGCTGCCGGCCTGCGGTTTGCCCACCAGCAACTCCTGGAAGATTGCAATCAATGGCTGGTTCGGCGGTGCGCCCTGTTCCGCCCTGGCTGCCCTGCGTGAACTGTTTCAGCGCTGTCATCAAGCAGTCCCATGTCATTCTCCTCTCGCTACTCTCGAGTGTTGAAATTGCCTACTGTTGGCTCAGTCTCTTGTTGCACTCGCTGTAGTAGCCGCCGCCTTCCTCGGTCCATCTCGGTTCGGTGATGCCGGCCTCCTTGTTGGCTCTGTACTGATCGCGGCACGTCAGCATGCGTGCCTTGCCGGCGCGCTGGCGCGCATACTTCTTGGCGATGCCCGTCGGGAAGATGGAGCCCATCGTCGGCGTCATGCTGCCGCTGCGCTTGGCGATCGTGGTCGGGCATCCGGCCGAGCGGAACTCGTTCCACGTCATGGCTGCCGAGCGTGCCGGCGGTCTTTCGCCGACTGGTAGCGCGCGCTGCATTCCTTCTGCGTCACCGTCGTGGTCGTTTCAGCCGGCGCAACGCGCGCGGTTTCCTTCTTATCGCGGGCTTGGGCCGCCGCCGTCTTGGCGACGCAGCCGGCTTTGCGGAACTCGTTCCACGTCATGCCGCCGAGCGTGCTGGCGTCTTTTGCGGCCTTGATAGTTCGCGCTGCATTCCTGCATGCTCGGTCCGGCCGCCGCGGTGGACGGCTCGGTCTTCGCCTGCTTTCGGCCTTGACCTTCTTGAGCGCCATCGTCGCGTCCTCGCCGCACTCGGCCTTGCGGAAGTCGTTCCAGGTCATCGAGCCGACAACGCCGGCATCGCTCGGCGGCTTTGTATTTCTCGCTGCATTGCTTCATCGTCAGCGCACTGGCTGGCTGCGCCAGAGCGAACACCGACAGCGCCGCCACGCCTGCCAGCATCCCGTAAGCACCGTTCGACATCGTGTCCTCACTCGTTGATTGCGAAGCGAGATCAGTGATCACCAGCGCAAACGGCTAAGCAATGAATGGCGAAGTGACAGGCTTTATCTTTGGCGAATGAAACGTAGACCTTTTTATCGCTCGCAGACGTGTCGATTGCGCACGATGTCGTGTGCTCTGCACGCGCACAGCGCATGGCGCGGAAAGCGTGATTTACGCTGAACGCATATCGGCATCGGACAGCACGGCGCCAATGGCGCGCTGACAAAGCTGTTCAGTAGCCGAAGCTCTGGCGGAAGATGTCGTTGGCCGACGAGCCGCGGCTGCTGACCACGCGCTGCGCCGCCGCCGCCGCCGTAGCCGTAGCTTCTGCTGACAACGCGCCGGCTGCCGCCGGAGCCGCTGCGGCGCGTCTTGGCGCGGCCGGAGCTTTCGGCATCATCGAGCCGACGCGCCAATTCGACCTGGGCGAGATGATCGGTGCCCTTGTCGATGGCATTCCACTTGCCCTCGAGCGCCAGCGTGATGCGCTTCTCGTGGCCGTAGACGTCCTTCTCGGTCGTCACCTCGCCGTCGTCGTCGACCTGCGCGGTGAAGTAGGTGATGTGCACCGGGATGTGGTGATTGAGGGGAACGCCGTTCTCGCGCGGATCGACCTTCAGCAGCTCATCGACCTCCTCGGCGCTCCAGCCCTTGTCGATGCCGAGCAGGACTTCGGCCATGCGCTGCGGATTGCGCAGCCGTACGCAGCCGTGGCTGAAGGTGCGCTGCGTCTCGTCGAACAGGCCCTTGCTCTGGGTGTCGTGCATGTAGACCATGTGCTTGTTGGGGAAGGTGAACTTCATCGTCCCGAGGGCGTTGCCGGGACCCGACGGCTGATAGATGTCGTACTCGCGGATGTCGGCCCTCGACCAGTTGACGCTGCTCGGGGCTGATCTCGCGGCCGTTGCGCAGCAGCTTCATGCCCTTGCCGGTGGAAGTAGCCGCCGCCGCGCGCCAGGCTCGGCTGGATCTCCTTCACCTTGATGCTCTCCGGCACGTACCAGCGCGGATGGAAGAAGATCGTCTGCAGGTCTTCAGAGAAGATCGGCGTCTGCATGTCGGTCTCGCCGGTGATGACGCGCTCGGAGTGCACGACCTCCCCGTCCTTGACGACGCGCACCATGAACTCGGGGACGTTCACCCAGACGTAGGTTTGGCCGAGGTCCTCGGGCATCCAGCGCCACTCTTCCATGTTGGCGAGGAGCGTGCTCAGCGGGACTTGCTTGCCTTCATTGAAGGCGCGGCGCGTCTTGGCGTTGATGATGCCGTTGGCGGGAGAGATGTCGCGCTTCTCCTGAAACGCCTTCACGGCTCGACGAGGTCGTCGTCGTAGACTTCCGACTCGCCGTTGACGGCGGGGACGCGGAGGCGCTCGCGGACGAGAGCGATGTCCTTGTGCGTGGTGCCCGGGTAGAGCTTGTTGCCCTTCGTCGGGACTGCCACCGTCTCGTGTGCCCCGGCATCGCGGCGCGCGAGGTATTGCTGACGCAGCTTTTCGAACTGCGCGTGCTGGGGATGCAGCTTGCGCAGATAGTCATCGGGGGCATCGCTGTCGGCGACCTGGGTCATGACGAGCCACGGCCGGCGCAGGGTCGGCTTGCGATCGAGGTAGGAGCTGAGCTGCGTCGCCGGGTCCTCGATGCGGCCGCCGCGGGCGTAGCGGGCATACTTGAGGACGGCGAGCGAAAGGCCCATCTCGGCATCGGCCAGCGTCGTCTCCGATTGCGCGGAGCCGGGCGTCGGGGAAACGAGCGTCGGGATATCGAAAGCGGCGGCCTTCAGCCCCCAATCGTCGGCCCGCTTGATCTCCTCGATGGCAGCTAGCGCTCGCGGCGTCCATCCGGTCTTGTCGACCCACACCGGCTGCGCGCGCGCGGCATAGAACATCCAAAGCCCATCGCGGTCGGCCTGCGTGGTGCCTTCCGGGAGCGGTGCGAGAAGCTTTTTGCGGACCGACAGCAGCAGCGGCTGCTCGGACGACATGAAACTCGGCGGCGCGGGCGGCTCGATGGGCGCCGCCGCCGCCGGGCCGGCAACGAAGTTGATGCCGAGCGTGAGCCCGGCGAACAGTCCGGCGACGTTGGCGGTGGCGGGCTTGATCACGGGCTTCGGATGCATCGGGGTGCTCGCTGCTACGACGGGTTCACAGTTTGGCGCGTTCGGCTTCTTCCGGCGTCAGGACGCCGGCGGCAGTGACGGTCTTGAGGACGAAATTGCGGGCGCGCCTGGCGGCCTCGGCGTGGCGGTCGAGGCGGCGCGCTTCGGGAGCCTGCGGCAGGGCGACGAGGAGCGCGGCCTCGGCGATGGAAAGTTTCCGCGGCTCCTTGCCGAAGTATTTGAGCGAAGCCGCGCGCACGCCTTTGACGCGGCCGCCGAACGGGGCGAGGCCGAGATAGAGGCTGAGGATTTCTTTCTTGGTGAGCTGCTGCTCGAGCTGGAAGGCGCGGACGATCTGCCGGAGCTTTACCGAGGGGGTGCGCCTGTACTGGTTGTCGAGCAGCCGTGCGACCTGCATGGTCAAGGTCGAGCCGCCGGTGACGATGCGCTGCTTCCACAGCAGGTCGCGCGCGGCGCGCGCGATGCCGAACGGATCGACGCCGTAGTGCGAATAGAAGCGCCGGTCCTCGAAGGCGAACAGCATGGCGAGGTAGCGCGGATCGACTTCTTCCGGCGCCAGCGGCAGGTGGCTCAGGCTCTGCTTGTCGGCTGAAACATCTGCAACGGCTGCGAGCGGCGTGTCGACGTTGGCGGCGCTCGGCATAAGGTGGGCGACCGTCTGCAACGGCGGCGGTCCCATGTGCGACATGGCAACCTGCAAGCCGGCCTGCACGACGATTGCCAGAACGATACCGAAAAGCGCGGCGAAGGAGGCGTAGCGGCCGATGCGCTTCAGCGCATTTGGTCGACGCTCACTGCTCGCTCTGTCGTTTGACGTTTCTGCCCCGGCAACCGCTGCCAGTTCGGAGGGCCCGCCCCAGGCGCCGCCTCCGTCTTCTGGGCTCGACATTCCGTCCTCGTCGACCGCTTCCACCCGGGCCCCCTCGCTTCCGGGCCCCTCACCGCGACGCTCCTCCCGCGGCGAGTTTTTGCATCAGCGATGAAGCGACGATCGATCTCAACCGAAATTGCCGAACCATGTTTACTTTGGGCGAATGAGGTTCGCGCGATTTAAATCTTCCCGCATACAAGTCGTCGGGACGGTTTCCCTAAAACAGTATGGAATGTTTTCTGCACGGGAAGTTTTCTGCGCACGAACGAGGCAATCGCTCAGCGGCGACCGCCGTCGATGCCGTCATCGAGTTCGTCTGCGTCTGCGAGAGGAGACGCATTCGCCTTGGCGAGATGATCGATGGCGACGCGCAGCCGGCCGCCGACGTGCTCGAGCGCGGCTTCGGCGTCGTCGAGGTCGTAGCCCTGCAGCAGCAGCACGGCGAGCTTGACGCTGCCGTTTGACCGCTGCAGCGCCTCGCGCACTTGGCGGTCGCCCTGGCCGGTGAGGTGGGCGACCATCTTTTCGCGCCGCTTCGCCAGCTTGGCGTTGCAGGCCTGCACTTCCACCATCATGCCGCGGTAGATGCGGCCGAGGCGGATCATCACGAGGGTGGAGAGAAGATTGAGCGTGATGCGCTGCGCCGTGCCGGCGTTCATGCGCGTCGACCCGGCGATCGGCTCGGGACCCGTTGGCAGGAGGATCGGGTGGTCGGCCTCGGTGAGCAGCGGGGTGCCGGGATTGTTGGCGATGCCGACGGTCAAGGCGCCGCGCCGGCGCGCCTCGCGCAGGCAGGTCAAGGTAAACGGCGTCGTTCCGCTGGCGGCCGTCGCGATCAGCACGTCGGTGGCGTCGACGCCGTGCTGCTCGATGAGCTCGGCGGCGCGCGCCACGTCGTCCTCGGCGCCTTCGACCGCCTGCGTCATCGCCTTGTCGCCGCCGGCTAGCAGCAGCAACAATCGATCGGCCGGCCAGCTGAAGGTCGGCATGAGCTCGGCGCCGTCCTGCACGGCAAGCCGCCCGGACGTGCCGGCTCCGGCATAGATCAGGCGTCCGTGCTTGCGCAGCCGGGCCTCGATGGCGAGCGCCGCTTGCTCAATAGCCGGGGCTGCCGCCCGCACCGCAGCGACGGAGGCCAATTGCCCCTCGATCATCGCGTCGAGGATGTCGACGGGTTCCCAGAGGTCGATGTCGGCGTAGCGGGGGCTTAACCGTTCCGTATTCATGGGGGCAGCGTTGGCACTAACTGATTTCCGCGCACGTTTATAGTGACGCCCTACATAACGTAGATGCTTGGGAACGTGCATCCAATGGTCGGGACGGCATTACTTCTTGGTGTAGATGGGGGCGGAACGGGGTGCCGTGCCCGCCTTGTCGACCTTAAGGGCCAGGTCCGCGGCGAGGGCACGGCCGGTCCGGCGAACATCCGCTTCGGTATCAAGGAGAGCTTTGCGGCGGTGCTGCGCGCGACCGACGAGGCGCTCGCGCAGAGCCGGGCTGTCGCTGGATGACGCCGATATCGTCGCCTGCCTGGCGCTGGCCGGGGCGACCGAGCCGACGCATCTTGCCGCCGCGCGCGCCTATGCGCTCCCCTTCCGCCGCGTCGTGTTCACCACCGACGCGCACGCCGCCTGCGTCGGCGCCCATGGCGGCAAGGATGGCGGGATCATCATCGTCGGGACGGGAAGCGTCGGCTGGGGTGTCGTCGGCGGGCTCGAGCATCGCGTCGGCGGCTGGGGCTTTCCGGTGTCGGACGAAGGCAGCGGCGCCTGGCTCGGCTGCGAGGTGGCGCGCCGCGTGCTGTGGGCGTACGACGGCCGCCGAGCGTGGACCGGGCTGCTTGAAAAAGGTGCTCGAGCGCTTCGACGGCGATCCGCATGCGATCGTGCGCTGGATGGGCGCGTCGCGGCCGCGCGACTTTGCGGCCCTGGCGCCGCTCGTTCTGGAGTATGCTGCGCGCGATGACGCGGTGGCGCACGAGCTGATGCGTCTGGCCGCCGGCCACATCGATGTTATCGCGGCGCGCTTGGCAGCGCTCGGCGTTACGCGACTGGCGCTGGCGGGCGGTATCGCACCGAGCATCGAGCCGTGGCTGTCGCCGGCGACGCAAGAGCGACTGGTGCCGCCGCAAGGCGATGCGCTGAGCGGCGCGCTGCAGATGGCGCGGCACGAAGCCGAGGTCATGACGCTGGCGCCGCCGGCGATCAAGCGCGGATGAGGTCGGCCGGCCGAGGCATGAGCAACACCAAAGCACAGATGGCGCAGGAGCTGCGCGAGGCTCCGCTGGCGATCTTTCGCCAGGAGCCGGCGCTGGCGCAGCCGTTGGCGGAGCTCGCCGCGCGGCTGCAGCGGCGGCCGCCGCAAGTCGTCGTCACGTGCGCGCGCGGCAGCTCGGCGCACGCGGCGGCGTTCGGCAAGCATCTCATCGAGCGCTACGCCGGCATTCCGGTTGCCCCGGCGGCGCCGAGCATCGCCAGCATCTATGGCCAGTCGATGCACCTCAAGGATCAGCTGGTGCTCGCCATCTCGCAGTCGGGGCGCAGCGACGACCTCATCGCGATGACGGCGAGCGCGAAGCAATCCGGCGCGCTCACCGTTGCCATCACCAACGCGGCGGATTCGCCGCTGGCACAAGACGTGCGATTTCGTTCTGCCGATCTGCGCCGGGCCCGAGCTCAGCGTCGCGGCGACGAAGACGTTCATCGCCACGGCAGCGGCGCTCGCTCGGCTCACCGCCGCATGGACGAAAGACAGCGCGCTCGAGGCGGCCATCGGGCGGTTGCCGGAGCGTCTGGCGTCCGCCGCCGCGTTGGATTGGAGCGCAGCGGTGCCGGTGCTGGCCAATGCCGGCAGCCTCGTCACCATCGGACGCGGGTCGACGCTGGCGATCGCGCGCGAAGCGGCGCTCAAGCTCAAGGAGACGTGCAACCTGCACGCCGAAGCCTTCAGCGGCGCGGAGTTCCTGCACGGGCCCGTGGCGCTGGTGTCCTCGCGCTATCCCATTCTGATGTTCATGCCGACCGATGCGGCGGCGCCCGGCATGCGGCAGCTCGCCGGCGAGCTGCGCCGCATGGGCACGGCGCTGTTCATCGCCGAGCACGGCGAAGCCGGCGCCACGCGGCTGCCGGCGCTGCCGCCGGATCAGCCCGAGGCCGATGCCATCTGTCTGATCCAGAGCTTCTATGCGATGGCCGTGCAATTGGCGCAGCATCTCGATATCGACGTCGACCGGCCCCGGCATCTCAGCAAAGTCACCAGCACGATATGAGCGGATCGCACACTCACGCCATCGCCGCGCAGCAACGTCTTCGACGGCATCACCGTGCTGCGCGACAGCGCCGTCATCATCGAGGGCGCCCACGTGGCGGAGGTGAAGCCGCGCGGCGAGCTGCCGGCGTCGATGCCGGTCATTGCGCTGCCCGACGACGCGTGGCTCGCGCCGGGCTTCATCGACGTGCAGGTGAACGGCGGCGGCGACGTCCTGTTCAACGACACGCCGACGGCCGCGGGCATCAACGCCATCGCAGCGGCGCATCGCCGGTACGGGACGACGGGGCTGCTGCCGACGCTGATCAGCGACACGTACGACAAGATGCGCGCTGCCATGGCGGCGGCGCAGAGCGCTGCGGCGGACAATCCGAGCGTTCTCGGCATTCACCTCGAAGGGCCGTTCCTGTCGCCCGAGAAGCCGCGGCGTGCACGATCTGGCGATGTTCCGCGCGCCCGACGAGCGCGACCTGAAACTGCTCACCTCATGGCCGGCGGGCGCCGTGCTCGTCACGCTGGCGCCCGAGCGCGTACCGGCCGGGTTCATCGCCGAGCTGGCGCGCTGCGGCGTGCGCGTCTCGCTCGGCCATTCGATGGCGACATATGCGCAGACCAAGGCGGCGATCGCAGAAGGCCTCACCGGCTTCACGCATCTCTTCAATGCGATGCGCCCGCTCGGCAGCCGCGACCCCGGCCCCATCGCGGCCGCGCTCGAAGCTCCCGTCGCCTACGTCGGCATGATCGTCGACGGCGAGCACGTCGCGCCGCAGATGCTGCGCCTGGCGCTGCGCGGCGCGGCGCGGCCGATGCTGGTCACCGACGCCATGCCGCCGGTGGGCGGGCAGGAGTCCGAGCTTCAGGCTGTACGGGCAGGAGATATTCGTGCGCGACGGGCGCTGCGTGCGGGCCGACGGCACGCTCGCCGGTGCGGCGCTCGATATGGCGAGCGCCGTGCGCAATACCGTGCGCGATCTCGGCGTGCCGCTGACGTCGGCGCTGCGCTTTGCATCCACCGAGCCGGCGGAGTTCCTCGGCCTTGGAACGATGCTCGGCCGTATTGATCAAGGCTTCCGCGCCGACATGGTCGCCTTCGACCCAGCGAGCATCGACGTGCTGGACACATGGGTCGCCGGCCAGGCCGCGACCCACAAGGCGCGTCACTAGCCGCCGGTCTCGTTGGGCTGGCACGCGCCAAGCTGGTTGAGATACATGCCCGCGGGGCACTTCTTCTTGCGGCTGCGCTTTCTTTCGTCGGCTCATCAAAATAGCCGGCGGGTTGGCAGCGCCGTCCATCCCACTCGCCGCCGCTCTTCTTGCAGCCTTCGATTGTCCTTGACGCCGCTGTCAGCCTCGGAAGCCGCCGGGCATGTCTTGATAAAGATCGGGGCGTTCGTCGCCGACCGAGCAAAGAATCCCGCCCCACATGTAACCCTTGTGCTCGCCTCGATACCAAATCTTGAACCACGGATAGCCGTCGACGACGACGTCGCTGCGTCCCATCAGCGAGATGCGCTCGCCTTCATCGAGGCTGTCGAGCTTGCGATGGTCTTGTCCCGGCCCGTCGCGCACGATGCCGCCCCACGAGCCGCCGGTGTCGGAAACTAATCGTTCGCAGGGGGCCGCCGGTGCGGTAGCAGGTGTCGTCGCCTGCGCGCCTTCGCCCAGCTTCTTGATGTAGGCGCGGGCCAGATCGGCATGAAAGCCGGATGGATAGCTCTTGAGGAAGGCTTCCCAGGCATCGACAGTGCCAAGACCTTTCGCGGCCTCGAACGCGTCTTTTTCCGAGACGTCGGCGGGTTCGGCTACGGCGCCGTGGCGCCAAGAGAACGGCGCGTTCGCATCGAGTGCCGGAATGAGGACGAGAGCGGCGGCGCAAAGACATAGGCGCAACGAAAGTGCGCAGAAGGACGACGTCATTGAAATAGCATCCCCAACAAGGCGCGCATCAAAAGCGCGCTTCCACCCTCGGGCAAATGCCGCGAGTTGCGCAACAGAAGTGTGGTCCCAAGGCATGCGCGGTCGGCAGAAAAAGTGTGTCCGTTGCGTCTCAGCAGCGCGCACAAATCGGGCGCGCGGCGTTGGTGCGGCATGCGGAATTGCGCCGGCGCGTGCACTGCAGGATTCCGCATAAGCTCAGAATTTCTTCTTAGTTCGGATCAAAGCGCCCCGTCGCTAGTTCTCTCTTCCCCGGACCGCATTGGTTGAGGTCACGGACAGAGAGGATGCACCGATGAAGATCAATTTCACCCGGCGGCAGGCGTTGGCACTCGCCGTTGCCGCAGGCCTCGTCGGCGGCGCGCACGTGGCGCTGGCCCAGACGACGCTGCTGAACGTTTCCTATGACCCGACGCGCGAGCTCTATCAGGAGTACAACGCCGCGTTCATCAAGCACTGGAAAGAGAAGACCGGCGAAGACGTTACCATCCAGCAGTCGCATGGCGGCTCCGGCAAGCAGGCGCGCGCGGTCATCGACGGCCTTGAGGCCGATGTCGTCACCCTGGCGCTCGCCGGTGACGTCGACCAGCTCGCCAAGAAGGGCAATCTCATCCCCGCCGATTGGCAGAAGCGCCTGACGGACAATTCGTCTCCCTACACCTCGACGATCGTGTTCCTTGTCCGCAAGGGCAACCCCAAGGGCATCAAGGACTGGGACGATCTCGCCAAGGACGGCGTCGAGGTCGTCACGCCGAACCCGAAGACCTCGGGCGGCGCGCGCTGGAACTACCTCGCGGCTTGGGGCTATGCGCTGAAACAGGCGGGCGGCAGCGAAGCGACGGCGAAGGAGCTCGTCAGCAAGATCTACAAGAACACCAAGGTGCTCGACACGGGCGCTCGCGGCTCGCTCACCACGTTCACCGAGCGCAGCATCGGCGACGTGCTGATCTCCTGGGAGAATGAGGCCCATCTCGCCACCAAGGAGCTCGGTCCCGACAAGTTCGAGATCGTCATTCCGTCGCTCTCGCATCCTCGCCGAGCCGCCGGTCACCGTCGTCGACAAGAACGTCGACAAGAAGGGCACGCGCAAGGTCGCCGAAGCCTACCTCGAGTACCTCTACTCACCCGAAGGCCAGGAGATCGCCGGCAAGCACTTCTATCGCCCGCGCGATGCGAAGGTGGCCGAGAAGTACAAGGATCAAGTTCTCGCCGGTGAAGCTGTTCACCATCGACGAAGTGTTCGGCGGCTGGGCCAAGGCACAGAAGACCCACTTCGACGACGGCGGGATCTTCGACCAGATCTACGTTCCTGGCAGCAAGAGCTGATCTGCACTTCGAGACGACGACGATCGGCCAAAACCTCGATCAGCTACGGACCCACGCCGCTCGCTGATCGAGGTTACCGCTCCCCAAGCCGATCGTCCGCACGTGTGCCGTCTTCCGCGCGGGGGCGCAGGAAGACGGCACACGCGCCTCCGAAACACGACGACACGAGGCACGACATGGATACGACCCTCATCGTTCCCGGCCTCCACGGCAGCGGCCCGGATCATTGGCAGTCGTGGTTCGAGCGCAAGATCTCCAATTGCGTGCGCGTCGTGCAAAGCGACTGGAGCACGCCGAACCTGCCGCAATGGTCGGCCAAGCTGCGCCGCGAATTGAACCGCGTACCGGGCCGCGTGTGGATCGTCGCTCACAGCTTCGGATGCCTCGCCGCCGTGCAGACAGCATTCGACTACGGCGAGCGCATCGCCGGTCTCATGCTCGTCGCGCCCGCCGATCCGGCGCGCTTCGGATTGGAGAGCGTGATCAGCGAAAGCCGGCTCGACGTGCCCTCCGTCATCGTCGCCAGCACCAACGATCGCTGGATGTCGTTCGAACGCGCCGCCGCCTGGGCCGACGTCTGGGGATCGGAGCTGCTCAATCTCGGTGCCGCCGGCCACATCAATGTGAACTCCGGCTACGGCGCCTGGCCGCGCGGCCTCGACATCTACTGGTCGCTGCGCACCGACGCTCCGCCGGCGTTCGCGCCGCGCACCGCCGGTGAAGATGTTTTCGAGCTTGGAGAGATCTGATGCGCGTCGCTCGCCGTTCATCGCACGGCGCATTTCATCCGCTGCAACGGAAAAGTGTGTCCGTCCGCGCAGCAGCGCGCAAGCGCTGTCGCAAACCGTCACAATGGTCGATTGACGAGGAGGCCAGACAGCTAAAATATCTAAATATATCAATCTGATATAGCGGACTGTCGTTCCACTATAACAGAACCAGCAAGCGTCATCTTCAGTTGCGTAATTGTAAGCGTAGGAGTTCGTGATGTACGGGGGAGTAGGGGGAAGGATCAACCTCGCGTTGGTCCTGGGACTTGGACTTTTCATTGCGGCAGCGCCGGCGAGCGCCGCCGATCTCGGGGGAGATTGCTGCGCTGATCTTGAGGAGCGCATCGCCGAGCTCGAAGCGACGACGGCCCGCAAGGGCAACCGCAAGGTGTCGCTCGAAGTCTCGGGTCAGGTGAACGAGGCGGTGCTGTGGTGGGACGACGGTGCCGAGAGCAACGCGTACATCGTCACCAACGACAACTCGCGCTCTCGTTTCCGCTTCAAGGGCAAGGCCAAGATCGATAAGGATTGGGAGGCCGGTTATCAGATCGAGATCGGCGTGCGTACCGCCAACTCGAAGCGGTTCACGCAAGATAATCCGCATGGTGCCGAAGCCGACATCGGTTTCGATCTGCGCGACTCCTACTGGTTCCTAAAGAGCAAGACATACGGCCAGGGATCCTTGGGCCAGCAGGCGACGGCCACCGACCAGATCACCGAGATCAACCTGACGCAGACGGCCTCGTTCTCCAAGTATTCGGACGTGGAAGACACCGGTCTCGGCCTGTTCGTACGCTCGGCCGATAACGGACGCCTCAGCAGCCTTAACTGGCGCCGCCTGATCGGTGACGGCGGCGACCAGCCGGGTGAAGGCGAACGTCGCTTCAACGTCGTCAAGTACGTGTCACCCGAGTTCGGCGGCTTCGTCGCATCGGCGTCGTGGGGCGAGGACGACTTCTGGGATGTCGCCCTCAACTACTCGGGCGAATTCGGCGGCTTCAAGATCGCCGCCGGCATCGGCTACGGAGAAGTCACCGACAACAGCCAGACGAAGACCGTTTGCGCCGCACAGAACGCGGACGGCCATGACCAGAGCTGCCGGCAGTTCGGTGGATCAATCAGCGTGATCCACGAGAAGTCGGGCCTGTTCGTGAACTTCGGCGCCGGTCAGAAGACCGACGAGCTCATCGAGCAGACCGCGAACTTTGCTGGCACCGGCGTTGACGACGGCCAGACGTTCTGGTCGACGCAGGCCGGTATCGAGAGGAAGTGGCACGATCTCGGCAAAACGACCATCTACGGCGAGTACTACGACTACGAAGGCGGCGGCAACAACCGGCGCAACATCGGTCCAGCCGATGCGCTCAATCCCACGGGTGCCGGCAACTGGGCGCTGTGGAACACGGGCGTGGAAGTGTTCGGCGCCGGCATCGCGCAGGGCATCGATAAGGCGGCGATGATCGTCTACCTGTCGTATCGCCACGTCGAAGGCGATGTCACGCTGCGTCAGAAAGCCGGCGGTTCGGGAAGCGTCGCCAACGGCATCATCGCCGACGCGCCGATCGACGACCTTGACCTCGTACTGGGGGGCGCGATCATCAAGTTCTGATGACGGCTCGCTGACAAACCCGAAAAATGTGAAAGAGCCGCCTTCGGGCGGCTCTTTTGCGTTGAGCGATGCGCTCCGCGGCAGCTTCATAAGCTTAGCAGTTTTTATGCGTTCCCTTATGCCCACCGTGAACGTTAATTTCGCACTCATCACCGGGGCAGCGGTGCGCAAGCGCCGCTGATGGGGCACCTTTGAGCGGAACGATGGACATCGCCGTGGCGAAGAGGGGCAAGTCTGGTGGCGGCGTTAAGGGCAATGCCCGCGCAAAGCAGCGAACGAACCACACGACGGCTCTCTTGACCACGATCAGCACAAATTTAAAGCGGTTGCGCACGCGCCAGGGCCACTCCCTCGAGCGCCTCGCCAAGCTGGCCGGCGTCAGCCGCGCCATGCTCAGCCAGATCGAGACCGGCAAGAGCGTGCCGACGATCAGCCTGCTCTTGAAGGTCGCCGACGCGCTGGGCGTGCCCCTCGCCAACCTCCTGGTGACGCCGGCCTCGCGCGTCACCGTCGTGCTTGCCGAAAAACCGCGCAAAAATCGTCAGCGCCAGCAACGGTCGCTTCACCTCGCGAGCCCTGTTCCCCTCCGACGGCAATCGCCGCGCCGAGTTCTACGAGGTGCGCATCGCCGGCCAGCACCGCGAGGTCGCCGAGCCGCAGGCGGCCGGTACCAAGGAAAACATCGTCGTCGTCGAGGGTCGCATCGAGCTCGCCGTCGGCAACGAGCAGCCCGTGCTGGTGCCACAGGGCGATGCCGTTCAGTTTCACGCCGACGTGCCGCATAGCTATCGCAATGTCGATGCAAAGGAAGCCGTGGTACACGTCGTGCTAGTTTACGTCGAGCCTGTCGGGAATTCGCACCCCTATGCGTTCGCCGGCGATTGAGGGGGCGGTAAAATGAGTTCGGCTAAGGCGCGGCGGGTGCTGCCCGGCTTCGGCCTGTCGATGGGCGTCACGATCTCGTATCTGTCGCTGATCGTGCTCATTCCGCTGGCGGCGGTCTTCATCAAGAGCGCCACGCTGGGTTGGACCGAATTCTGGCACGTGGCGACGACGCCGCGCGTGGTCGCCTCCTACCGCCTGAGCTTCGGCGCCTCGCTGCTGGCGGCAGCCATCAACGTCGTGTTCGGCTTGATGCTGGCCTGGAGCCTGGTGCGCTACAACTTTCCGGGACGCCGCATCGTCGACGCGCTGATCGATCTGCCGTTCGCGCTGCCGACGGCCGTCGCCGGCATCGCGCTGACGGCGCTCTACGCGCCCAACGGCTGGCTCGGCCAATACCTCGAGCCGCTCGGCATCAAGGTCGCCTTCACGCCGCTCGGCGTGCTCGTCGCGCTCGTCTTCATCGGCGTGCCGTTCGTCGTGCGCACGGTGCAGCCGGTGCTCGAGGATCTCGACGTCGAGTTCGAGGAGGCCGCCGCCAGCCTCGGCGCGACGCGGCTGCAGACGATCCGCCGCGTCGTGCTGCCGATGCTGGGGCCGGCGCTGCTGACGGGCTTTGCGCTGGCGTTCGCGCGCGCCGTCGGCGAGTACGGCTCGGTGATCTTCATCGCCGGCAACCTGCCGATGGTCTCGGAGATCACGCCGCTCATCATCATCACCAAGCTCGAGCAATACGACTACGCCGGCGCCACCGCGGTCGCCGCCGTGATGCTCGTCGTCTCGTTCGTCCTGCTGCTCATCATCAACGCGCTGCAGGCCTGGACCGCGCGCTCGAGCGGAAGGTCGCGCTGATGGCCGTGATCACGCACTCCCACGCCGCGCCCTTCGGCCGCGCGGCGCGCTTCGAGGCGAGCCCGGCCGCGTCCGATGCCCCGCTCGTCAAGTGGCTCATCATCGCGATCTCGCTGACGTTCTTCGCCACCTTCCTGCTGCTGCCGCTGATCGCGGTGTTCGTCGAAGCGTTCAAGAAGGGCTGGGAGGCCTATCTGGCAGCGATCATCGAGCCCGACGCGCTGTCGGCCATCCGGCTGACGCTGCTCGCCGCCGCCATCGCCGTGCCGCTGAACGTCGTGTTCGGCATCGCCGCCGCCTGGGCCGATCGCCAAGCACGACTTCCGCGGCAAGCAGTTCCTGATCACGCTGATCGACCTGCCGTTCTCCGTCTCGCCGGTCATCGCCGGCCTCGATCTATGTGCTGGTGTTCGGCGCGCAGGGCTGGTTCGGGCCCTGGCTGTACGAGCACGACATCAAGATCATCTTCGCCGTGCCCGGCATCGTGCTGGCGACGATCTTCGTCACCGTGCCGTTCGTCGCCCGCGAGCTGATCCCGCTGATGCAGGCGCAGGGGCGCGAGGAGGAAGAGGCGGCGCTCGTGCTCGGCGCCTCCGGCTGGCAGATGTTCGCGAACGTGACGTTGCCCAACATCAAATGGGGCCTGCTCTACGGCGTCATCCTCTGCAACGCGCGCGCGATGGGCGAGTTCGGCGCCGTGTCGGTGGTGTCCGGCCACATCCGCGGGCAGACCAACACCATGCCCTTGCACGTCGAAATTCTTTACAATGAGTACCAGTTCGCCGCGGCCTTCGCCGTGGCGTCGCTGCTGGCGCTGCTCGCCTTGGTGACGCTGGTCATCAAGACCATCATCGAATGGCGGGCCGGCCGCGAGCTTCATGAACCTGAGGCAGCATGAGCATCGAAGTCCGCGACATCCGCAAAACGTTCGGCAGCTTCGTCGCGCTGGACAACGTCAGCCTCGATTTCCCGACGGGCCAGCTCGTCGCGCTGCTCGGGCCCGTCGGGCTGCGGCAAGACCACGCTGCTGCGCATCATCGCCGGCCTCGAGTACGCCGACCAGGGCAACATCATTCTCGACGGCGAGGATGCCTCGGACACGCACGTGCGCGAGCGCCAGGTCGGCTTCGTGTTCCAGCACTACGCGCTGTTCCGGCACATGACGGTGTTCGACAACGTCGCCTTCGGCCTGCGCGTGAAGCCGCGCCACCTGCGCCTGCCCGAGCGCGGAGATCAAGCGCAACGTGAAGGAGCTGCTCGAGCTGGTGCAGCTCGACTGGCTGGCCGACCGCTATCCCTCGCAGCTTTCCGGCGGCCAGCGCCAGCGCATCGCGCTCGCCCGCGCGCTCGCCGTGCGCCCGCGCGTGCTGCTGCTCGACGAGCCGTTCGGCGCGCTCGACGCCAAGGTGCGCAAGGAGCTGCGCCGCTGGCTGCGCCGCCTGCACGACGAGCTGCACATCACCTCGCTGTTCGTCACCCACGACCAGGACGAGGCGCTCGAGCTCGCCGACCGCCTGGTGCTGATGAACCGCGGCAAGGTCGAGCAGACCGGGACCGTGCGCGAGGTCTACGCCAAGCCGGCGACGCCGTTCGTCTATTCGTTCCTCGGCGCCGTCAACAAGTTCACCGGGCACGTCGAGGGCGACTACCTGCGCGTCGGCGGCAACGTCATGCCCATCGCCGGCGGCGGCGGCACGGAAGGCTGGACGCCGTTGCCTTCGCCCGCCCGCACGAGCTCGACATCATCGCCGACGAGACCAGCACCGTCGGCGTGCCGGCCACGGTCAGCCGCATCCTCGACGTCGGCGCCGTCGCCCGCGTCGAGCTGAGCGCCCCGCCGCACGCCACCAATGGCTCCGGGAAGACCGCCGAGCCGCAGTACTTCGAGGTGGAGTTATCGCGCCGAGAAACTGTCCGAGCTTAATCTCGCCGCCGGCCAGCCAGTCCGCCTCGTCAGTTCGCGGCTGCGGGTCTTCGAGCGAGGGGCCCAGACGTGAACTTCCAGCAGCTTCGCATCATTCGCGAAACCGTACGGCGCAACTTCAACCTGACCGAGGTCGCCAACGCGCTCTACACCTCGCAGTCGGGCGTCAGCAAGCACATCAAGGATCTCGAGGACGAGCTCGGCATCGAGCTGTTCGTGCGCCGCGGCAAGCGGCTGCTTGGTCTGACCGAGCCCGGCAAGGAGCTGGTCGGCATCGTCGAGCGCATGCTGCTCGATGCCAAGAACATCAAGCAGCTCGCCGAGCAGTTCGCCTTGAGCGACCAGGGCGAGCTGACGGTCGCGACGACGCACACGCAGGCGCGCTATGCGCTGCCCGCAGGTCGTGGTCAAGTTCAAGAAGCTGTTCCCGAAGGTGCGCCTCGTGCTGCACCAGGCGAGCCCGAAGGAGATCGTCGCCATGCTGCTCGACGGCAGCGCCGACATCGGCGTCGCCACCGAGGCGCTGGAGGAGAACCCGGACGTCGTCGCGTTCCCGTATTACTCGTGGGATCACGCCGTCGTCGTCCCGGCCGGGCCACGAGCTGGAAAACGTCAAGCCCGCTGACGCTCGAGGCCATCGCCGAATACCCGATCATCACCTATGACCCGGGCTTCACCGGCCGCTCGCGCATCGACCAGGCCTTCGCCAAGGCCTCGCTGGTGCCCGACATCGTCATGACGGCGCTCGATGCCGACGTGATCAAGACCTACGTCGAGGCGGGGCTCGGCATCGGCATCATCGCCTCGGTCGCCTTCGACGCCGAAGCGCGACACCGGCCTCAAGCTGCTGCCGGCGAAGGGCCTCTTTGCGCGCAACACCTCGCGCATCGCCGTGCGGCAGGGCCGCTATCTGCGCGGCTACGCCTACCGCTTCATCGAGCTGTGCTCGGCCGATCTCACCGAGTTCGTCGTGCGCTCGAGCATCGCGCCCAAGGGCGAGCCGGAAGTCGCCGACTAGCGGTGGCGAGGCGCCTGGGCAACCGTCAACATCATTTGACACAGGACGAAGGCAGGCAGACGCCTATAACGAGGGCATCCCTCATGGACTTCACTGAAGGTGCCGCATGTCCGCTCCGTTGGTCGTATCGATCCCGCATTCGCTCGGACGCGCGGAAGCACTGCGGCGTTTGAAGTCGGGCCTTGAAGGCCTGCCGCAAGCGGGCCTGCTGACACTCGAGCAGCAGGGATGGATCGACAACCGCATGAACTTCATGGTGCGTGCGCTCGGCCAGTCGGTGCCGGGCTCGCTCGAGGTGCAGGACGATTCCGTGCGGCTCGAGGTCGTGCTGCCCGGGCTGCTGCTCAAGCTGTGGGAGCCGCTGAAGACGGTGCTGCTCGGCCGCGCCAAGCTGCTGCTGGAGAAAAAATAGCGTGCAGCCGCGACGCTAGCGATCGCTTGGCCGCAGCCGGCGGGTCTAGTGTTTGCCGTAGTTGCCGCCGTCGCCACCGCCGCCGCCGCCATGCCTCCGCGACCGCCACCGAAGCCGCCGATGCCGCCGCCGCCGCGGATGATGATGTCCATGGCGCGCGCGCCGCCGCTGCCGTAGTCGTCGTCTTCCTTCTCATACTTCGGCTTGCTGCGCCGCACGATCTTGGGCGGCGGCGGAGAGTTGTTGTCGTCGTTCGACGCCTGACGCTTTTTCTTCTTCTTCGGCTTGTCGTCGTTATCCTCGGCCTTCTGCGTCTTCGGCAGGCCGGGGTTCGAGCACTTCTTCGGCTCGGCGTCGGGGAGAGATGCTTGCTCGATCTCGTCGCGGGTCATCGACGGAACGGGCTCGATCTGCGGCGTATTGCCGACGAACGGAAAGGCCGTGTCGAAGGACGTCGCATCGCGGTCCGGCATATCCCGCCAGTTGACCGGCGTGCCGACCGTGCCGTCGCTGGTGACGCGGATGAGCTGGCCCGGCCGATCAAGCACGTGGCAGACGTTCTTGGCGGCGGTCACCTCGATGCCCCCTTCGTGCAGGAGGAACCACGCGCTGTTGTCGGGCAGAATGTACGTGTCGAAGATGGTGCCGCGCACGGTGATCGAGGCGTTCGGCGTGCGGATGAGATACGTCGGCTTCGATGGCGACGCCGGTGATGAAGCGGAAGGCGCCCTTGGTCAGATCGAGGACGATGGTTCCAGCCTTTTTGTCGCTGTCGTAGACGAACTTGTCGAGCACCATGCGCGCGCCGGGCCCGAGCGCCAGCTTGGTGTCGTCGTTCAGCCGGAACTCGCCCTTGCCGTCGTTGCTGACTTCGATGACCTCGTCCTGGCGCACGACGTCGCCGATGGTGAGCTCGCGTTCCTGCTTGTCGAAGTCGGCCTTGACGATGCTGACGATGGTGCGCGCGTCGCCGATCTCGGCGCCGGATTCGGCGTGCACGGGATAGCGGCCAGCGGCAGGGCGGCGATGGCCAGCGCCGTCGCCGCGATCCAGCGCTTGCGAAGCTGCGCCACAGCCATGGCAATCTCCACAGAAAGGGCATGCATCTTAGCCGACGCACGCCGCCGCTCCAACACCCGAAGTCGGTCAGTCGCCGCCCAAGGTGCCAATCGCCCCCAGGCGCCGTGCCGCTTGGCCGGAACCTTCGCGCGGCTGTGCCGTTGCAACTCGTCCTGGAGCGTAGAGGAGAGATGCCGTGGCCCGCATGAACCAGACTTCGCACGCTACGACGGGGTTCGTGACCACCCTTGTGCTCACCTGCGCCTTTGCCATTCTCGCGACTGCGCTTTGGACACCGCGCCATGACAGCGGCACCGCAGTGGCGACGGACACCAGTCTCGCCGTCCCTTCGGCGGTGATCACGCATCCCTCCCTTGACCGCGATACCAATCCCTAATGCGCCGGCCCTAAGGCGCCGGGACGAGGACGGCGCGGATCTCGATGTCGACGGTATCGCCGACGATGAACGCGTAAGCCGTCATATTGAAGTCGTTGCGGTTGATGCGCGTCGTGGCGCGGAATGCGCGCGCCCTCCGGGGCCCGGCGGCTGCAGCGTCACGTGCAGAACGATGGGCCGCGTAACGCTCTTTATGGTCATATTGCCGGTCATCTCGCCGGTGGTCGCGTTCTTCGGGCGGACGCTGGTGCTCTTGAAGCGCATCTGCGGGTATTTGGCGACGTCGAAGAAGTCGGCGCCGCGCAACTCTCCCTGCCACATCTGGTCAGAGGTGCGCAGCGTGCGCGTATCGATGAGCGCCTCGACCGTCGTCTTGTCGAGGGCCGCATCGTCGATGTCGGCGGTGCCTTTGACGCTGGTGAAGCGTCCGATCCCGCTCGACAGGGCGATACTGTAGGAGAAGCGGACTTCCGCACGTTCTGGTCGATCATGTAGGGTGCGGCGAACGCCGCGCCGGCAAGTGCTGAGAAAGTGAATGCAACGAGGACGAAGCGGACCAAGGCGAGCATCGTAGTTCCCTGCAATCGTGCGTAAATCCGCTGCCGCTATGGCGGCACGTCTGGCGGCATCCTCTAGCATAGGGCGTGGCACCGGTGTCACAGGGGCGTATTAATGGTGAGCTGCCGGCTTGAGTGGCCATGGACGTGCCCAATATTCGAGGCAAAATCCTCGCTGATTTGCCCGGAGGACCGACTGATGCGATTTGCGCCGACCCCCGCTGCTGCGCTGCTGGCATTTTTGATGCTAGCGCCGCCCGCGCTGGCGTTCGACGTGCAGAATGGCGGCGGCCAGGCGGCCGGTTCGGCCAATCTGGCGCCCGAGGCTTCCGAGGTCCCCGGCGTTAGTCTCGACCACGACCTGCGCGCGCAGCTTGGCCTCGCCGACGACAAGGCGGCGGCTGCCACCAAGTCAGGCCTGCAGTTCGGTGTCTCGGGTAGTGTCGGCGGTTCCCCATGAACCCGACCTCGATGGGCTACGACGAGAGCCCGTGGGTGGCGCCGCGCTCGCGTCCGGGCCGCGACTGAGCTTCGCGTCTAACCGCTAGACGCCGGGCACCGCGCCCGGGCCTATATCGCTCCGGCGAAACGACGGAGCGCGCGCACATGGCGGCCACCGAGGTTTGGAGCGGCGACTACCTCTGGCGGCAGTTCGAAGCCGCGCTGCTCAACCCCATCCGCGCCTTCCGGCCGCGCTACCTGCCGCTGCTGATGGTCTACTTCGCCTACGGCGCGCACGGGCCTCATCGCCGTCGCGGAAAGCTTCTGGGTCAAGAAGGCGCTGACGCTGTCGCCGGCCCAGCTCGCCGCGCTCGCCGTGTGGACGACGCTGCCGTGGACCGTGAAGATGGTGTTCGGCGAGCTGGTCGACAGCGTGCCGATCCTCGGCTCGCAGCGCCGCTCGTATGTGTTCATCGGCGCGAGCTTCATTGCCGGCGGCATGCTGCTGCTGGCGGGAGCGGCCGGCGGCTGGCTCGATTTCGCCAGCCCGGAGAACCTCTACCGTCTCGGCGCCTTCTCGATCGTGCTCGGCGTGGTCATCCAGGACGTGGTGGCCGACGCCATGAGCACCGAGGTGGTCGAGCGCGAGAACCCCGACGGCACGCCGCGCGCCAAGGAGGAGGTCGATCGCGAGCTCGGCATGGTGCAGGTGCTGGGACGGCTGGCGCTGTCGCTCGGCATCTTCGTCGTCGCCGGCCTCGCCGGATGGATCGCCAGCATCTACAGCTACGAGACCGTGTTCCTCATGGGCCTCATCATTCCGCTGGTGTCGATCAGCGGCGCGCTGCTGATCACCCTGAAGCCGGTGGAGCGGCGGCCGATCGACTGGCGCATCCTCGGCGGCGGCATCGCCTTCGGCGCCTTCGTGCTGGCGCTCGCCGGCGCCAGCGTGCCGTACAACCAGGAAATCGTGTTCGTCGTGTCGATGGCGGTCGTGTGCGCCATGCTGTGGCGCGTCGTCGGCGTCCTCGACGCGAAGACGCAGCGGACAATCTTCTATGCGGCGCTGATCATCTTCATCTATCCGCGCCATGCCGTTGGCGGGGGCCGGCTACACCTGGTTCACCATCGACGTGCTCGGCTTCGACGAGGCCTTCCAGGGCATGCTGGCGCAGATCGGCGCCGGGCTCGCGCTGCTTGGCATGTGGTTCTTCTCTGACGCCATCACGCGCCGCCCGGTGGCGCAGGTGCTGCTGTGGCTGACGGTGATCACGACGGTCCTGTCGCTGCCGGCCTTCGGCCTGACGCTTGGCCTTGCCAACTGGACCGAGCAGATGTTCGGCTTCGGCGCGCGCACCATCGCCATCATCGACACGGCAACGACCTCGCCGTTCGCGCAGCTCAGCATGATCCCGCTGCTCACCCTGATTGCCATCTACGCGCCGGCCGGGCATCGCGCCACGTGGTTCGCGCTGATGGCGTCGTTCATGAACCTGGCGCTTGTCGCCGGGCAGCTACAAACCAAGTATTTGAATGAAATTTTCGTGGTCGAGCGCGGCTCCTACGACAACCTGCCGTACATCGTCGGTGCGTCGTCTGCATTCTCGGATTCGTCGTGCCGTTGGCGGCGATCTTCGCCTTCGGGCGCCGGTTGCAGTAGCCGCGTCAATGCCCTGGTGAGGTTTGCCGCCGACACTCGCCGCCCTAACATTCCAGAGGGAGGTGACGTCATGAAGCCGACGACGACGTGGATCCTGATCGCCGACGGCGCGCATGCGCGCCTGTTCGCCAACCGCGGCCCCGGCAAGGGCATCGAGGCGCTCGAGGCGATCAACGGTGACCACCGGCCGGACAGCGAGCTGGTGCGCGACGGGCTCGGGCGCTCGTTCGAGTCTTCCGGCTCGGCCGGCGACATGCGCCACGCCATCGAGCCGCGCACCGATCCGCATCGCGAGCTGAAGCGCGACTTCGCCAAGCACCTCGGCAAGGTTCTCGCCCAAGGGCTGGCCAACAAGTCGTATGACCGCCTCGTCATCGTCGCGCCGCCGAAGGCGCTGGGCGACCTGCGCGCGTCGCTGTCCGAGCCGGTGAAGCACGCCGTCTACGCCGAGCTCGACAAGGACCTCGTCAAGACGCCGACGGCGGAGCTGCCGAGCCACCTCGGCGCCGTCATGGCCGATCTGACGCGCCCCAAAGTCATCCCGGGGCTTGTCCCCGGGATCCAATTCATCCGAGGGCTTCTCGCCCAGCTGTTGGCTGGATCCCGGCAACGAGTGCCGGGATGACACTTGAGACATCTTGCGGCGCGGTGTGGCGGGGTGGCACTTGAGCGCGCGGCACGTTCGCCGCTACGGTCGCGCCCATGGTGTGGGGAGTTCAGCGTAAGCATCGACGCATTGCCGCGGCCTTGGCGCTGCTCGGCGTAGCGTTCTATGCGCTGCTGCTCCCCGGGCACCTCACCTCGCAGTTCAACGCGCAGCTCTACAAGGCCGACGTCGGCATGTTCGCCGACGCGATGTGCCTTAGCGGCGACCAGGGCTCCAAGCCCGGCATGCCGGCGCCGAGCTGCCCGATCTGCAAGGGCGTCGCTGCCTTCCAGCTGGCCATGACGCCGCCGGAGCTGGCGGTGCTGCCGGCGATGCCGCACGCCGCGCCCGTCCTTGCCAGCGCGCAGGACGACGTCGCCGGCGCCGTCGTTCCCGCTCCGCGCAGCCGCGGTCCACCTCTCCCACGCCTGAGCGTGACAGTCGCGTCGTGACGGGCCGCTTGCGGCTCCGCGCACGCGCCCTGCCGCTCGTATCGCTTGCGTCGCCGCACGCCGGCCGCCTTGCGCGGGCGCGTGCAGAAAAGCGTTCTCGTGGAGTTTGCGTACATGTTCCGGATTACCTGGCGGCCGCTCGCCTGTGCGGCGCCGATCGTTGCGAGCGTCGCCCTGATGGGCGGCTGACGCCTCGGCTCAAACCAAGAGCGATACCGTTCCGCTTCCGCCCGTCGTCGTCGAGCAGAGCGCCGTGCCGGCGCCTGCCAAGCCGGCCAAGAAGAAGAGCACGGCGAAGAAGTCATCGCCGCCGCGCCGGTCGCGGCTGCACCGCCGCCGCCCAGCCAAGGCGACAACCGCAGCGGCGACGGGCGTCGCCGCCGCAGCGCTCGGGCAGCCTCACGGTTCCCAACACGGCCGAAGCGCGCGCCGAGATCGACCAGACACCGGGCGGCGTCGAGCTGGTTCCGGCCTCGGCCTACAAGACCTCGACCCCGTCGGCGACCATCAAGGATGCGCTCGACTACGTGCCGGGCGTGTTCGTGCAGCCGAAGTGGGGCGATGACACGCGCCTGTCGATCCGCGGCTCGGGCCTGTCGCGCAATTTCCACCTGCGCGGCCTGCAGCTCTACATGGACGGCATCCCGATCAACACGGCCGACGGCTACGGCGATTTCCAGGAGATCGACCCGACCGCCTACCGCTACATCGAGGTCTACAAGGGCGCCAACGCGCTGCGCTTCGGCGCCAACTCGCTCGGCGGCGCCATCAACTTCGTGATGCCGACCGGCTATGACGCCGACGCCTTCGGCGCGCGCGTCGACATGGGCAGCTTCGGCTTCCATAAGCTGGCGGCGTAGCTCGGGCGGCGTCGCCGGTCCGGCCGACTACTTCATTACCGGCACCTGGCAGGAGGCAGACGGCTTTCGCGACCACAGCTGGGGCGAGAGCATGCGCGGCGCCATGAACGTCGGCTACCGTCTGTCGGAGGACGCCGAGACGCGCTTCTACGTCAACGCCAACTGGGTGCGCCAACGCATCCCCGGCAGCGTGACGAAGGTGAGCGCGCTGACCGATCCCGGAGACAGCGGCGGCGATCAACGTCACCAACGACTGGCAACGCAACATCGACACGATCCGCGTTGCCAACAAGACGGCGGTGCGGCTGGCGCCCGGCACGCTGCTCGAGTTCGGCGCCTTCGGCGTCGACCGCCACCTGATGCATCCGATCTTCCGTTGGCTGGACTACAAGTACGACGACTACGGCGGCTTTGCGCGGCTCACCGACGAGCAGACGATCGCCGGCTTCCGCAATCGCCTGATCGTCGGCGCCAACGTGCACAACGGCACGGTCGATGCGAAGCAGTACAATATCGGTCCCAACGCGCAGAAGCTGAACCTGCTGTCGGCAGTCGAGGATGACTCGGAGAACGTTTCGTTCTACGCGGAAAATTCGTTCTACTTCCTGCGCGACGTCGCGCTGGTCGCCGGCACGCAGTTCCTGCATGCAACGCGCGAGCAGAGCGTGAGCTTCACGAGCGTGGGTGATCCTGACGGGCGAGAGCGATTTCGACCTGTGGAGCCCCAAGGTGGGCCTGCTGTGGGACATCGATCGCTCCTGGCAGGCATTCGCCAACATCTCGCGCAGCGCGGAAGTCCCGAGCTTCGGCGAGAACACGGTCGGCGCACCGTTCCTCGCGCGGGCGCAACGGGCAACGACGTACGAGATCGGCACGCGCGGCAACCGCACCGACTACACGTGGGATCTATCGCTCTATCGCGCCGAGATCGACGATGAGCTGCAGTGCATCACCATCGTCACGCCGTTCTTCACCAACACCTGCTCGGTGACCAACGCCGACAGCACGGTGCATCAGGGTGTCGAGGCGGGCTTCGGCGCTGCGGTGCTCAAGTCGCTGTTCGTCACCGGCCGCACGCCCGACAAGCTGTGGCTGAACACCGCCTACACCTTCAACGACTTCCACTTCGCCGACGATGCGCTGTGGGGCGACAACGAGCTGCCCGGAGCACCGCGCCACTACGTGCGCGCCGAGCTGCTCTACAAGCACCCCTCGGGCGTCTATGCGGGGCCGAACATCGAATGGGTGCCGCAGGCATACTTCGTTGACAACGCCAACACGTTGAAGACGGAAGCGTATGCCATCTGGGGTATGAAGCTCGGCTTCGACGACGGCGGTCCGGTGACGGCCTACATCGAAGGCCGCAACCTGTCGGACGAGGCGTACATCGCCTCCACCAGCATCGCCGGCGATCTCCGCGGCATTGACACGGCCGTGTTCGAACCCGGGAACGGCCGCGCCGTTTATGGAGGCGTGCAATACAAGTGGTGAGGAGCATGTTGCACCAGGCCGTGCCACTCCCGTCGAAGGCTCTGACGTTGCTCGTGTGGATGGCGCTCGCGGGCGCCATCCAGTCGGCTTTCGCTGGAGGCGATGACGGTGCCATCCGCTCCCTGATGCTTCACACCTGGGACAAGCCGGGCACCCGGTTGGTCGTCGATCCGATTGTGGTCGAGGCCCACTATGCCATCGCCGGTTGGACCCAGGGTGAGCGCGGCGGCCGCGCGCTGTTGCGCAAACAAGGCGACGCGTGGGCCGTCGTGTTATGCAGCGGTGACCCGCTGAAGCACGCATCGGTGCTCATCGAAGCTGGCGTTCCTGCCGGAGCGGCCGACCGTCTCGCCCGCGAGCTCAACAACGCAGAGCGCCGCATGCCGCCTGAGCAGGTCGCGCTGTTCGCGACCTTCGAAGGCGTCATGCGCATGAACGACGCGCAGGAGCACGGCAAGGCCCACTGACAGCAGATCAGTTAGTAAGGAGACATTCAATGAACGGTCAATTCGCGGCCGCCGGCGTAGCAGCACTGGTCTTCGTGTCAGCCTGCGCCGATGCCGGGGCGCACGTCGCGCTGGAGGCCAAACAGGCGAAGGTGGGCGCCGGCTACAAGGCGGTGCTCGGTGTGCCGCATGGCTGTGACGGCCAGCCCACGACCGAGGTCATCGTCGACATCCCCGAGGGCGTCATCGGCGTGAAGCCGATGCCGAAGCCCGGCTGGACGCTGTCGCTGAGCAAAGGGCCGTACGCGCGCAGCTACGCCTTCTATCACGGCGAGGCGAAGAGCGAAGGCGTCAAGCAAGTGACGTGGAGCGGCGGCTCGCTCCCCGACGAATATTTCGATCAGTTCGTGCTTTCGACCTTCATTGCGGGCGAGCTGGAGCCGGGCGCGAAATTGTACTTTCCGGTGACGCAGAAGTGCGCCAACGGCGAGCAGCGCTGGAGCGAGGTGCCGGCCGATGGGCAGGACGCGCACAGTCTCGAGCATCCGGCGCCGCAGCTCATGCTGGTCGCGGGCGAAGAGAAACACGACCACGCGGCGAAGGCCGCGGCTCCGGCCGGAAGCATCAAGATTGATACCCCGTGGACGCGTCCCGCGGCGAGCGCTGGCGGCAACGGCGCCGGCTACATGAAGATCACCAACAACGGCACCGACGCCGACGTGCTGATGGGCGGCTCATCGGATGCGGCGGAGCGCGTCGAGGTGCACGAGACGACGATCGGCGAGGAGGGCGTTGCCAGCATGCACAAGCTCGACACGGTCGAGCTCAAGTCGGGCCAGAGCATCGAGCTGAAGCCGGCCGGCATGCACCTCATGCTCATTGGCCTCAAGGAGCCGCTGAAGGAAGGCGGTGCCCTGAAGGCGACGCTGAACTTCAAGAAGGCCGGCAAGGTCGACGTCGAGTTTGCCGTCAAGGCCACTGGCGGCGACGCCGGCGGCCACGAGCACATGCACATGGACCACTAGACGTTAGACGCTCGTCATGGCCGCGCAGGCGGCCATCCACGCAAGTCTCCGTTCACACTGCGGCGAAAGGGCTGACTCCGAGCCGCTATCCTGCCCCTGGAAATCCGCGAAGAGACTGCTGAAGTTGGCGTGGATGGCCGCCTGCGCGGCCATGACGAACAAACGATGCGGTGGCCCAACTTCAGCGGCAGATGAGGAGCGGGACGGAGCTGTGGGCGAGGACGCGCGTCGCCTGGCTGCCGAGCACGAACCTGGCGATGCCGCGGCGCCCGTGCGAGGCCATAACGATCAAGTCGCAGCTGCGGGCCTTAGCCTCCTCGACGATGCCCTCGGCGGCGTACTGGTCCTTGACGTGCACCGCGTCGCAGGTGACGCCGAGGCGCACGGCGGCCTCCTGCACGGCGTCGAGCACCTTCTCGGCGTTGGCGGCAGCGGCCTTCTCGTAGTCCTCGACCGGAAAGGCGACGGCCCATTCGCCGGAGACGGCAGCCGTCCACGGCTCGGTCACGGTTACCGCCGTCACCTTCGATCCCAGCGTCTTGGCGAGGGCCAATCCCTGCTCGACGGCGCGCTGGGCGAGGTCCGAGCCGTCCGTGGCGATGAGAATGTGATCGTACATGAGCAGCCTCCCGCATGCGTTGCGCTACGTGCATTTCTACCGCATCGGCGCGTGTGTGCCATGCTGCGCAAGCGTGCGCTTGCCCATTCGCGTGGGAACCCCCACAACTATCGACCAATGAAGATCCAACAAGGATCAGGAGCGGCATGCAGCGAACGGTGGGACGTGGCGGGACGGCGGGGACATGGCTGCGGGCGGCACCGCGTGCGGTGCTATTGGCGCTGATGGCGCTTTCGGCATCGCTGGTGGCAGTGACCATCGCTGCCGCGGTCTCCAGCGACGAGGTCGACACCGCGCTCATCGTCGCCATCGACGTATCGAACTCGGTCGACGAGCAGCGCTACAAGCTGCAGATGGAAGGCATCGCCCAGGCGCTCGAGGACCCGGGCGTCATCCAGGCGATCGTCGGCGGTGCCAAGGGTGGCATCCTGTTCTCGCTCGTCACCTGGGCCGATCAGACGACGGTCAACCTGCCGTGGACGCACATTGCGAGCGAGGCCGACGCCAAGGCAGCTGCCAAGAAGGTGCGCACGCTGCCGCGCCAGACCGGCGAGTTCACCTGCATGGCGAAAATGATGCGCAATGTGTCCGACAAGATCGTGACGCAGATCCCGTCCAAGGCGGTGAAGGTGGTGCTCGATATTTCTGGCGACGGGCGCGACAACTGCAATGGCCAAGAGCCGATCGAGCAGGTGCGCGACGAGCTGGTGAAGTACGGCGTGACGGTGAACGGGCTGCCGATCCTCGAGGGGGCGGGTCCGGAGGTGGTGACGCCGGGGGCGCCGTCGGCGCAATCGTATCTGCCGGAAAAACAAAAGGCCGATCCGCTGGAAGAGTGGTTCCGCGAGAGCGTCAAGGGCGGCCCGGGCTCGTTCGTGCTGCCGGCCAACGGCTATGCCGATTTCGGCCGCGCCATCCGGCAGAAGTTCGTGCTCGAGGTGAGCGAACTCGGCAGCCGCGCACGCCGCGCCTTTGCCGCCGCCCTTCAGAACTTCTCGCCTTAGCGTCGCGAGCTCGCTATCCGGAGTTGCCGCCGCTTATTCGACGTATGCGCGGTCCAGGTTCTTCACGGCGTCGAGATGCAGTGCCTCCTCCTTGCCACGCAGGGACAGGAGACGGGCGGAGTTGACGTCGGCCGCATTAAAGTTGGCACCCGCCACATCGGCACCAGTGAGATCAGCGCCGGCCAGCTCGCGAACCCATAAGGTTGGCACCGCGCAAGTTGGCGTCGCGCAACGAGGCGTACTCCATCAGCACGCGGGCGAGGTTTGCATCCTTGAACGATGCACCTTGCAAGTTGCTGGAGCGAAAGACGCCGCGCATCAGCCCCATCGACTGGTTCTTCATGTCGGCCGAGAGATTGGCCCCGGTGAAGTCGGCACCCTGCAGGCTGGCGCGCGAGAAGTCGGCGGCAATCCGGGCGCCTTTGAAATCGGCGCCATCCATCTTGGCGTCCATCAACTGCGTGGCGAACATGCTCGACTTCTGCAAGTTCGCTTTGGTGAAGTCGGACTTGAGCGCCCACGCCTGATCGAGCACCACGCCCTCCAGGTTGGCTCCGGCGAGATTGGCACCGTTGATGCGCGTCGCCTGAAGATTGAGGCGTCGCAGATCCAGACCTGAAAGATCGAGACCGTTAAGCCGGCGACCCGAGAAATCCGCAACGCCGTCGGTGCCCGCCTTGGCAATCGCTGCCAAGACATCGTCACGCGTGACGTCGGCCTTGGTGAACTCATCCGAATTGAGGTCGAGGTGCTCGACCAGATCCTGGGCGAAGGGCGCCTGCAGCGGGAAAATTGTGAGCGCCGCTGCGAGTGTTACCGCGTATATGAAGTCTTGGCGCATGCCATCCTCCTTAGAGGTCTTGAACGTCGGCAGCGGTGCAGCGCCAGCGCTTGATTTCCCAATTCGGGTGCTGCGCCGCCCACTTGGCGAAGTGCGGCTGAGCCTCGAACATGCAGCGTCTGGGGTCGACCTCGACCGCCAGCGGGACGCGGTAGTCCTTGCACACGTTCGGGTTGCCGATGAGGCAGGCGGAGATGACAATTGAGATCATGCGCGCTCCTCGCCCCGGTTTGGCCGGCAATTCGGCGCTCCAGGACTGTTACGAGCGGGCATGAGTGCCCGCCGCTATCGAGCTAATACGAGCCGCGGGGGCCGTTAGTTACAAGGTAACGGCCATACCTTCGATCAAGCCGCGATCAGGCCGTGATCAGGATTTCGCCCTTGCCGACGGTGGCCAGGTCGCCGGCGTACTTGCGCACGACGCCGGACAGTGGGCGCGGTGCCTGCGACCCGAGGCTGGCGCTCATATAGCGCGACAGGATGCGCAGGATGACGAGGTCGTGCTTTCCGGAATCGGCGAAGGTCGGCAGCATCTGCTCGACCGACGGGCCGATGAGCGTGCCGCGGCGCAGGAGCAGGCCCGGATCGGCGCCAAAGCCGAGCTCGGCCCAGATCGTGCCGCCGACCATGCGCGAGCCGGCGAAGGCGCCGCACTTGCCCGCGAATGAAGATGGTGCCGCGGCGCATGCGATCCCCGGCCCGGTCGCCGGCGTGGCCCTCGATGACGATGAGACCGCCGGTCATGCCGAACTTGTCGCCCGGGGTGAGACCGCCGACCTGACTGCCGGCCGAGCCTTTGATGAACACCTGGCCGCCGCTGATGCCGGAGGCGAGCAGGGCCCCGGCATCGCCGCGGATGTCCAGCCGTCCGCCGCGCATGTTGCGGCCGGCGCCGACGCCGACGTCGCCTTCCACGATCATGGTGCCATGATCGAGATCGGCGCCGACGAAATCGAGACGGTCCGTGGAGCCTTCGATCTTCACCGTGTCACCGGGCTTGCCGGAAACGGCGAATACTTCGCCGACCGTGAGGCCGCTTTTCGTCGAGCCGATGACGAGCTTCAGCACCTCGGCGAGCGGGATCGACGACAGCCGCTTGGGCGTGAGCTGCGAGAGGTCGAGCCGCTCTTGCGGAGCCGCGTTGAGGCGGAACGTAAGACCGCTCATGGCAGCAGCTCCCGGAGCTTGTAGTGGTGTTGGCCGAGTTTGCCGCCGTAGTTGCCGGCGCGTGACGCGCGTCACGCCCTTGGCGGCGCCGATTGTCGATGATCGACTTCAAGCCCGGCGCGCATGGCGTCGGCGACCGACTTCGAGGTCAAGCCGTCGATGACGATCTCGAGCACGGCGACGGTGTCGGGGCCGAGCTCGCTTTTGACGCGGCCGCGCAACGTCGGGCAGAAGGCGTCGTTGGTCGAGGCGACCATGCCCTTGTATTTCGAGCCGACCTTGGAGCCGGAGCGCACGATGCCGCCGGGAAAGGGCGTGATGACGTCGGGCACGTCGCCGATGGCATCGACGGCGCCTTCGGCGACGGTCGAGGAGGCCGGCGCGGTCGTTGCCGAGGATGAGCACGTTGCCGCCGCCGACCGCGTCGGTGACGACGCCGGTGGTTTCCTCGATGACGAACTCGCCGTCCATCACCGGCACGCGCCAGTAGCGGTCGCTCGCCGAGGCGCTTGGCCGTCTGGAAGCCGTCGCCGAAAAAGCGCGGCGCCCTGGCCGAGGCCGATGCGCCTTTCGGATTGCGACGCCGGCGTAGCAGGCCGAGCCGGGGCTCGTCAGCACGCACTGGCCGACGCGGTTCTTGAGCTGCGGTCCGAGCGCCTCGGGCGAGAAGCCGAACAGCAGAACGCGCACGCCGGGGCGCCCGTCGGGCGTTTCCGTCCGGCTTCAGCTCGCGGTCGATGCCGACCTCGGCGCCGCAGCCGATGACCGAGGTGCCGAAGCCGGTCATGGTGACGGCCGCCTGCCGCGCCCAGCGCGGGCGTGTCGGCGGTGATGATGACGCCCGTCGCGCTCATGCCGAAGGCTTCGGCGAAGGTGTCGTCGATCTGCTATCCCGTTGACCTTCATGACGACGTCCTGGCCCGCGTCGGTTGTACGATGATCTCGCCGCGGCCGCCGTCGATGATCTCGTCGTCGCTGAGCCGGAAGTTCTCCATCCGCACCGTGTGGTAGCGATCGAAGTAGTCCTTCAGCCGCTTCTCGATGGAGCGGTCGTACTCGGGCGCGCGACGTGCGTGGCGCCGTTGACGACTTTGATCACCTTGCCGTCGCGCACGATGAGCTCGCCGTTCTTGAACACGAGCTCGGGCGTCGTGAACATCGCCTCGCGGTCGGCATCGTCCTTGTAGACGGTGATGTCGCCGCGGCGCCGGGGCCGATGTGGCCGCGATCCTTGAGGCCGAGGCTGCGCGCCGGGCCGGCGCGGGTCAGGATGGCGATCTCGTAGAGCGAATACTCGCGCTCGAGCATCGGCAGCGTGCTGTACTTGAGGGCGTCCTGGTTGACCCTCTGCATCGTCTCCCGGCGGAAGCCGCGGTCCATGAGCAGCCGGATGAGATGCGGATAGGTATAGAACGGCGCGCCGTTCGGATGGTCGGTCGTCAGGAAGATGCGCCAGGGATCCTCGCACAGCAGGAACGTCTCAAGGCCGATCGCCCACTGCAGCGCGTTCACGTAGCTCTTGTCGCGATAGCGGAACGGGACGACGCCGCAGCCGGCGTCGCACTCGATGTCCATGACGACCCAACGCTTCGGATCGGCGTTCTTGGAACCGTTGTACTGGCGCATGCTGTCGCCGGAGGCCGTGCACGTCTGGCCGAACATGACCTGGCCGACGTCGATCGAGATGTGCGGGTACTTGGCGAGCAGCTCGGCGATTTGCACGGCGCCCGACGAGAAGTGACGGTCGCCCTCGGTGCCGTAGCTGTGGAACTGGATGTGCGTCAGGTGCAGCGGCAGCCCTTCCGTCGCGCGGATGGTGGCGAGCGTCGTCTCGACGTTGCCGGGAATGCCGAGGTTGCAGCCGTGCACGTGCAGCGGATGCGTGACGCCGAGCTCTAAGAGCCCGCGCGCCAGCGTCAGGATGATGTCGCGCGGCGTGATGCCGTAGTAGACGTGCTTCTCGTCGAGATCGAGCTTGCGCTGGTTGAACTTGAAGGCGCTGATGCCGCCCGGGTTCACCACCTTGACCGCGATCGCCTGTGCGGCGTGCATGGTCCAGGCGATGTAGTCCTTGATCTCCTCGAAGCTGGTCTTCCCCGAGATCATTCGCAGCATCAGATCGTCGCTGCCGAGCATGACGAAGGCGCCCTTGTCGAGCATCGGCGTGTCGGCGATCTCCATGTGCGCCTGGCGCGCGTTGGCGGGCAGCATCGCCGGCTCGAAGCAGGCCGTGTAGCCCATCTCCGCGTAGCGGTAGCCGGTGATCATCGTCGAAGGCAGCGGCGTGGCCGGTGCCGGCGCGCGTCAGCGCCGTGTGCGCGACCTCATCCTTCTCGTGATCCTCCGGCATCAGCGTGCGCGCGATCGTCACCTTGCCGCCGCCGATGTGGGTGTGCGGGTCGATGCCGCCGGCCATGACGACGCGTCCGCGGACGTCATATTCCTTGTCGACCCGCGCCTCGGGCGCCGGCGCGACGATGCGGCCGTCGGCGACATAGATGTCGCGCACCTCGCCGTTGATGTTGTTGGCAGGGTCGTAGACCTTGCCGCCGGTCAGCTTGATCATCATCGCGCGGGGCTCACGTTCACAGGGCGGCTTCTATGGCGGCCAGGACGGCGGCGGCACTCGGCAGTTGCGAGCGGCCGAGATTCTTCAAGGGCAGGGAAACGACGTTATCGCAGCGGACCATCTGGCCCGCGTGGTCGATGCCGGGCGTGCCGACAGGAATATAGACAGTGGGCGGTTGAGCGAGCCGCACGCCGGGGGTGCCGAGCACGATGGTCGGCACTTTCGTCTGCGGCAGTCCGATGTCGGTGCCGATTGACGCGACCCAGAGCAGAAGGTCGCCTTCGCCGTCGTTGATCATGCGGCTGACCGAGTAGCGATAGGAATCGTACTCGGGCTTGCCGTTGGCGAAGCTGACGCGCAGCGGGAAGCCGGTCTGCCAGGTGCAGGTCGACGCGGCGCTGGGCGCGCCCTCGTTGCCGCCGAGCGACAGGCCGGCAAAGCGCGTGTGGAGGTTCAGCTCGCGCACGATCTCAGTCATCAGATGCACGGTAAGATCTGCCTGCGGCATGCTCAGCGCCGGCGGCGCCCAGACCATGACGCCGTACTTCGCCTTCTTGCACTTCTCGGCGACGGCATCGATGGCGGCAAACGGAACGCCGGCGATCTCGTGCGTGGTCGCGCCAGCAGCGCTGCTCTTTGGCATGAGCGCGGAGAATAGACCCCCGCGCTTGGCGGCCGGCGCCTCGGGAGCCTCGGGCGGCGGAACGGGGAAGCCGCGCACGCGCGCCGAAATGGCGGCGAGCACCTCCGGGATGCGGTCCTTGGCGACGGGGAGGGTGATCACCTCCTCGATGCGCGGGCCGGTCGCCGCGGAGATGTCGAGGCCTTCGCCGATGAAGACGACGGTGCGCTTGTCGGCGACGCCTTCGAACATCGTGTGCGGGTTCGTCACGATGCGATCGAAGAAGCGGCCGTGCAGCTTGTGCACGTCGGTGCCAACGATGAGGAAAAGGTCGGCGCGGTTGCGCACCTCGGTGAGCGTGGACATGATCCAGCCGCTCGTCTGCACGACGCGGAAGTTGCGGTACTGGCCTTCGCTGAGCGCATGATCGAGGACGCCGCAGGTGCGGTCGGCGATCGACAGGACGGCGCGGGCGCCGGCGACGTCGCTGGCCATGCCGCCATAGAGCGGCAGCTTGGCCGCGCGGATGAGACCGGCGGCGGCCTTCACCGCTTCCTCGAAGCTGACCTCGCGCTCGCGCACCAGCGGCGTGGCGGGGGGCAGCGGGCGCTGGAAGCCGGCGGTGGCCCGCGGGCAGCCGTTCTTGACCTTTAAGGTAGATCCAGTGCGGGTGACTTGCAGGTCGTCGCACAGCAGTCCGCAGAAGGGACAGGTGACATTGTCGTAGGTGTGGGAAGCGCCTTGCTCACCCGGACGATCACCCTCGGCGTGTGCGGTCATTGCGGTGCTGTCTCCTTCGCGCGGGCCGCAAGTAAGCACGGACGCCCAGGCAAAACAACAGCGGCGCGAATGCGGCGGTTTGCCGGGGAGGGCGCCGATTGCGAAGCCTATTGCGCGACACTATTGTCACGGCCGAGGGGCGCTAAAAAACCGATACCGGAGGAAGCCTAATGGTGAGAGCTCTTGCGCTGGGGCTGGCTGCGCTGGCCCTGTTCCCGACCCTTGCGTCCGCGCACGGCCCGACGCGCCAGAAGGCGACGGAGACCGTTGAAATCAACGCGCCGGCCGACAAGGTTTGGGCCGTCATCGGCAACTTCCAGGACATGAGCTGGCACCCTGCCGTCGCCAAGCTCGAGGGCAGCGGCGGCAACGACGCCAATGCAACCCGCACGCTCACCCTGACGTCGGGCGGCACCATCGAAGAGAAGCTGCTGCAGAACGATCCGGCCAAGAAGACCTACAAGTACGAGATCACCAAGGTCGACCCGAAGGTGCTGCCGGTGAACAACTACTCCTCGACCCTCAGCGTCAAAGGCGAGGGCGACAAATCGACCGTCGAGTGGAAGGGCGCCTTCTATCGCGGCTTCATGAACAACGATCCGCCGCCGGAGCTGAGCGACGAGGCGGCGGTGAAGGCCGTGAAGGGCGTTTACCGCGGCGGCCTCGACGCGCTGAAGGCGAAGGTCGAGGCAGGCGGCTGATGCCGGCCGGGCACCGGCAAGAGGGTGTCGGCAAGCGGCTGATGTTGTCATTGACGGCGGCGATGCTGGCAAGCATCGCCGTTTCCGTATCGGCGACGTCTGAGCCGGCGACGGTCACCGAGGCCTTCGTCACCAACCAGACCGGCGACTCGCTGACCATCGTTTCGCTCGCCGACATGAAGCCGGTGGCGGAGATCGCCATCGGCGGCAAGCCGGCGGGCATCGCCATGTCGAGCGACGGTAAGCTCGCCTACCTCACGTCTCCCGAAAGTAAAGAGCTGGTGGTGGTCGATGCGGCGGCGCGTCAGGTCGCCCGCCGCTTCAAGGTGGGAGAGGCGCCGCTCGGCATCGCCGCGCATCCGACCAACGGGCGCGTCTACGTCGCCGACTGGTTCACGCACAAGGTCTCCGTCGTCGATCCCTCCGCCGGCAAGGTCGTCGCCGAGATCGCGGTCGGTCAATCGCCGTCGGGTCTCGCCGTAACGCCCGATGGCAACCTGCTGCTCAGCGCCGACCGCGACAGCGACGCGGTATCGATCATCGACGTGGCGAGGAATGTGCGGACCGGCACCGTCTCCGTCGGCAAGCGGCCCTTCGGCATTACCATCGACGCCGCAGGCAAGCGCGCCTACACGGCGAACGTCGCCAGCGACGACGTCAGCATCATCGACATCGCATCCGGCAAGCTGATCGGCACCGTGCCGGTCGGCCACCGCCCCTACGCCGTGGCACTGGCCGGGCAGCACGCGTACGTGACCAACCAGTACGCCAGCACGCTAAGCGTCATCGACATCGGCAGCCTAAAGGTGGTGCAGACCATTCCCGTCGGCGATCACCCCGAGGGGATCGCCGCTGACCCGGCGGGAGCGAATGTCTATGTCGCCTGCTGGTTCGACAACGTCCTCATGCGCATCGATACGGCCAAGATGGCCGTCACCGGCGAGGCCGCCGTCGGCGATGGCCCGCGGGCATTCGGGCTGTTTTTGCGCTGAAATGATATCCGTCCGCTGACGTTTCTTGCGCTGCAGCGTTCACGAGCGCGTAAACCGCATGACCAATCGTTAAGGTGCAGCCTGTTTACGGGCGCGCAGTTCCGGAGGTAGAACGGGCGCGAACAATGGCAACAACATTACATAGCGTGGCAACCACCACTTAGGAAGGAAGCGTAGCTATGCGGTTCTATGGTTTGGGTGGCGTCGTCGTGGCCTCACCCTGGTATTGGGGTCCCATGTCGTGGGCGCGCCGAGAGTAAAGCTGCACGAGTCAGCCGAAGGCGACCGACCTGATCTTCGAGCACAAGCACATCGTGAAGGTCGAGCCCGGCAAGCAGGTCGACTACAAGTTCAACCGGACCGTGAGCGATCCGAAGAGTTCTCGGCCAGGCGTTCTCCGACGACATCACGCTGAAGGTCGTCGCCGATAAAGAGGACGGCAAGAAAGATGTCGACCTGCAGATCTACACCGGCGACCGCGCGCGCGACCTGCAGAAGCTCGAGAAGTACTCGATCAATCCGGTGTTCGCCGTTTACTTCGCGCAGGCTGTGAACACCTTCAGCCAGCTCGCCGGCGGCCAGTTGAACTATCTGCAGCGCGTTTTTTCCGACGGCTGGACGAAGGCCAAGGTCGAGCCGATCAAGGTCGACTACAACGGCAAGAAGATCGACGCCTATCGCATCTCGATGACGCCCTACGTCGGCGACAAATTCGAATCGAAGATGCAGGGCTGGGAAGGCGCCAAATACGACCTCGTCGTCAGCGACCAGGTGCCGGGCGAGATCATCGATCTCCTCGCCACGTATCACAACCGCTACCCGCCGGCGACGCTGAAGCTGACCGAGCGCATTACGCTTGCCGGCGTCACCGGATTGGAGGGCCCGCAATGAGGATGCGTTTCTTCACGGCGTGTCTCGCGGCGACAATCGCTGCCGGCCTGACTGCAGGCGCCAGCC
>CAWHOZ010000013.1:0-167306 GCA_963831175.1 uncultured Alphaproteobacteria bacterium
GTGGCCCAGCACCTGGTTCATGTCGGTGATCAGCGCCTGCGCCGTCAGGCCCGCGCCGGCCGCCACCGCGACCAGGCTGCCGGCCAGCGCGCGTGCGTCGTCGAGGCCCGGCATGAACGCGCCGTTGCCGACCTTGACGTCGAGCACCAGCGCCTGCAGGCCGGCCGCGAGCTTCTTGGAGAGGATGCTGGCGGTGATCAAGGGCACCGATTCGACCGTGGCCGTCACGTCGCGAATGGCGTAGAGCCGCTTGTCGGCCGGCGCCAGCGTGGGGCCGGCGCCGACGATGGCGCAGCCGGCATCGCGCAGCACCGCGAGCAGCGTTTCGCGCGACGGCTCGACGCCGTAGCCGGGCAGCGATTCGAGCTTGTCCAGCGTGCCGCCGGTATGGCCCAGGCCGCGGCCGGAAATCATCGGCACCACGCCGCCGCAGGCCGCGACGATCGGCGCCAGCATCAGGCTCACCTTGTCGCCCACGCCGCCGGTGGAATGCTTGTCGAGCACCGGGCCCGGCATGTCGGGCCAGCGCAGCACTTCGCCGGAATGCGTCATGGCGCGGGTCAGGGCCACGCATTCGCCGGGGTCCATGCCGTTGAGCAGGATCGCCATCGCCAGCGCCGCAACCTGGCCCTCGCTCCAGCTGCCGTCGGCCAGGCCGCGCACGAAGGCCTCGATCTGCGCCGGCGCGAGCGCATGGCGGTCGCGCTTGGCGCGGATGACCTCGGCCGGCAGCAGCATCTCAATAGTCCCCTGGCGCGGCTGGCTTGCCGGCGCTGCCCTGCCGCAACAGCACCGCTTCGATGTCGGCCAGCAGGCCGCTGGCGCCGAAGCGCAGGCGCGTCGGCGTGAGGGCGGGCTCGCCGAACAGCTCGCGCACCAGCGCGATGTAGACCGCCGCATCGGCCACCGTGCGCACGCCGCCCGAGGCCTTGAAGCCCACCGCGTCCCGCCGCGCATGGCCGGCGATGGCTTCGAGCATCAGGCGCGCGGGCTCGGGCGTGGCGCCCGTGCCCGTCTTGCCGGTGCTGGTCTTGAGGAAGTCGACGCCGGCGTCGAGCCCGATGCTGCAGGCCCGGCGGATCAGCTCGGGCGAAGGCAGCTCGCCGGATTCGATGATGAGCTTGAGCGTCTTGCCCGCGCATGCCGCGCGCACGGCCGCGACCAGCGCCGCAGGGCCGGCCGCATCGCCCGCGGCGAGCGCGCGCCAGGGCAGCACCAGGTCCACCTCGTCGCCGCCGGCCTCGAGGATGGCCTGCGTCTCGCGCAAGGCGCGCCCGGTGTCCAGTGCGCCGTCCGGAAAGTTGGCCACGGCCGCGACCCGGATCGATGCCGGCAGCGCGGCCCTGGCCTGCGCCACGAAGCGCGGCCACACGCACAGCGCGGCCGGCGGGCCCGCCGGGCCTTGCGCCTTGGCGCACAGGGCATCGATGGCGGCCGCATCGTCGTTGTCGTTGAGGCTGGTCAGGTCCAGGCAGGCCAGGGCGAGGCGGGCGTCGCGCGTCATGTCTTGCGGGCTCATGGTGTCGGAAGATGCATCGGGCCGAAGCTCGCCGGCAGCAGCTCGACCGAGCGTGATAGCGCCCGCGCACCGCATGCCCGTCGGCCGACCAGACCGGCGTGTCGTCAGCGGCGAATTCGCGCAGCTTCTGGCGGCAGCCGCCGCACGGCGTGACGGGCTGCGTCGCGTCGCCGGCGACCACCACCGCGCAGCACTCGCGGCCGCCGGCGAGCACCAGGTGCGCGAGCGCCGACGCTTCGGCGCACAGGCCTTGCGGGTAGGCCGCGTTCTCGACGTTGCAGCCCGCATGGACCGGCCCTGCTTCGTCGAGCAGCGCCGCGCCGACCGCGAACTTCGAATAGGGCGCATAGGCGTGCTCGCGCGCCGCGCGCGCGGCCGTGACGAGCACTGCGCATTGAGCCGGCGAGATGTCCAGTCAGCGTTCCTTCACGTACGGCACACCCAGCGCCTTGGGCATGCGCGCCCGGCCGACGAAGCCGGCCAGCAGCACGACCGTCATCACATACGGCAGCGCCTGGATCGCCTGCACCGGCACGGGCCGACCAGCGGCAACTCGACGCCCTGGAGCCGGATCGCACGGCATCGAGAAAGCCGAACAGCAGGCAGGCCCACAACGCGCCGACCGGATGCCATTTGCCGAAGATCATTGCCGCCAGTGCCATGTAGCCGCGCCCGGCCGTCATGTTGCGGCATGAAGGAGGGATTCTGCGCGAGCACCAGGTAGGCGCCGGCCAGCGAGCACAGCACGCCGTTGAGCAGCCAGCGCCGCGTAGCGCAGCCCGCTGACCGAGACGCCGGCCGCATCGACCATCGCCGGGTTCTCGCCGGCCGCGCGCAGCCGCAGGCCGAAGCGGGTGCGAAAGAGCAGCCACCAGACGGCCGCCACCAGCGGCGACGCGCCAGGTAGACCATCACGTTGTGGCCGAGCAGGCCGAGCGCGAGCGGCGGCCCGACGAGCGGCAGCTTCGCGAGCGCTGTCGCCGCGTCGGCGAAACAGCGGTGCGAGCCTCACCGCGTCGGGCAGCGGCGGCGTGTGGCCGCCCTGCTTGAACCAGGCGATGCCGAGCACGACGGTGAGGCCCGGCCGCGGTCATCGTGATCGCCATGCCCATCACGACCTGGTCGCCGCGGTGGGTCACGCAGCCGAAGCCGTGCAGCATCGACAGCGCGAGGCCGACGGCGAGCGCGCCGAGCAGCGCCAGCGCCAGCGAGCCGCTGACGCGCGGCCGCGCCGGCGGCGAACGCGCAGCGACAGCATCTTGCCTTCGAGGCCGAGGTCGATGACGCCCGAGCGCTCGGCCAGCGTGCCGGCCAGCGCGCACAGGATCAGCGGCACCGAGACGCGCAGCGTCGAGGCGAGCAGCGTGCCGAGCGGCGATTTCATCCATCGCGGGTCCCTGCGCTGCGGCCGCGCGCGGCGCCGGCGCGACGCGCAGCCACAGCCGCGCCAGCGACGGCGCAGCCACCTGTGCCATCGCGCCGGAGAACAGCACGATCAGCCCCTGCAGGGTGAACACCATGTCGCGGCTGAAGCCGGGGATCTCGAACGCGAGCTCCGCGCCGCCCTGGTAGAGCGCGCCGAACAGCAGCGACGCCAGCACGATGCCCACCGGGTGGTTGCGCCCGATCAGCGACACCGCGATGCCCGCGAAGCCGGCGCCGACGACGTAGTCGAGCAGCAGCCGGCCATGCACGCCGGCGACTTCGTTGATGCCGACCAGTGCCGGCGAGCGCGCCCGACAAGGCCATCGCCGCGACGATCTGCGCGCGCGGCCGGATGCCGGCGTAGCGCGCCGCCTCCGGCGCGTGGCCGACGGCGCGGAGCGTGTAGCCGAGCCTGCGAGAGCCAGAGCAGCAGGTGCACCGCCACGCGCGAGCACCGCGAGCAGCACGCTCAGGTTCAGCGGCGAGCGCGGCCAGTCGATACCGGCGGCGCCGAGCAGCTCGTGCACGCCCGGCACTTCGCGCCGGGCCGAAGCTGCGGCTTTCGACCGTCATGTTGCCCGGCTCCTTCAGCACGTCGACCAGCAGCCAGGACAGGAGCGCCGATGCGATGAAGTTGAACATGATCGTCGTGATGACGACATGGCTGCCGCGCCAGGCCTGCAGCACCGCCGGCACCGCCGCCCAGGCGGCGCCGAACAGCATCGCGGCGGCCAGCACCATCGGCGGCAGCACGGTCCAGCGCCGGCAAGTGGTCGCCGAGCGCCAGCGCCGCCAGCGCGGTGCCGATGCCGCCCAGCATCGCCTGGCCTTCGCCGCCGATGTTGAACAGCCCCGCATGAAATGCCACCGCGACCGCCAGGCCGGTGAAGACGAAGGTCGTCGCGTAGTACAGCGTGTAGCTCAGGCCGATGCGGCTGCCGAGGGCGCCCTTGACCAGCAGCGCCAGCGCCTGCCCCGGGTCCTGGCCGACGAGCAGCACGACGAAGCCGGAGACGAGCAGCGCGAGCGCAAGGTTGAAGCGGCAGGACGACAAGGTCGAGCCAGCGCGGCAGTCGGCAGGACGAGCTCACCAGGCACTCCGCGCGATGCGCTGCAGTGCGATCGGACCGGGAGCGGCCCGGCGCTCTCCCGCTCACGACGACCTCGTCCGCGCCGCCTCGCCCATCATGCAGCCGAGCGTGGCTTCGTTGCACTGCGCGATCGCCGCTCGCCGACGATGCGGCCGCCGGCCATCACCAGCACGCGATCGGCGAGCGCCAGGATCTCGTCGAGCTCGGACGACACGACCAGCACCGCGTCACCGGCGTCGCGCATCGCCCGCAGGCGGCCATGGATGAACTCGATCGCGCCGATGTCGACGCCGCGCGTCGGCTGGCCGACCAGCAGCACGCGCGGCTGGGCACGGCCTCGCGCGCGAGCACGAGCTTCTGCTGGTTGCCGCCGGAGAACTTGGCGCTGCGCAGGCGCGGCTCGGCGGGCGCACGTCGTATCGCTCCATCATCTGCGCGGTGTCGGCGCGCATCGCCGCATGGCCGCATCCAGCCGCGCGGCCGTAGCGCGGGCTGCGCTGGTAGCCGAGCACGGCCGATTCCCAGGCCGAGAAGGGCAGCACCAGGCCGCGCCGGTGGCGGTCTTCGGGCACATGGGCGAGGCCAGCCCGCGCGCGCGCTTCGGGGTCGAGCCAATGCGCGGCGTGAACGATTGCGTGCTGCAGCCGCAGCGTGCCGGCCTGCGGCGCCAGCAGGCCCGACAGCACGTCGAGCAGCTCGCTCTGGCCGTTGCCCGTGACGCCGGCGATGCCGACGATCTCGCCGCCACGCAGCTCAGCGATACATCGGCCAGGCGCGGCACGCCGAGCGCATCGCGCCAGCACAGGTTCTGCGCGTCGAGCAGCGGCGCGCCCGGTCTGCCGCGCGCGCGGCACCGGCCGCGCGCCCCGATCTGCACGCGCCGCCCGACCATCGCCTGCGCGAGCGCGTCGACGCTGGTGTCGGCGATCGCGCAGTCGAGCACCACCGCGCCGCGCGCGCATCACCGTCACGGCGTCGCAGATCGCCATGATCTCCTTGAGCTTGTGGGTGATCAGCAGCACCGTCGTGCCGCGCGCGCGCAGGGCGCGCAGCGTGTCGAACAGCTGCTCGGTCTCCTGCGGCGTGAGCACCGCGGTCGGCTCGTCGAGGATCAGGATGCGCGCGCCGCGGTAGAGCGTCTTCAGGATCTCCAGCCGCTGGCGCTCGCCCACCGGCAGCTCGCTCGACCGGCAGGTCCAGCCGCACCGCAGGCCGGTGTCGCGCATCAGCGCCTGCAGCTCGCGCGCGCACCTGCGCGCGCGCGCTCGGCAGCCGCCAGTGCGGCTCGGCGCCGAGCAGGATGTTGTCGAGCGCGGTGAAGCGAGTCGACCAGCATGAAGTGCTGGTGCACCATGCCGATGCCCAGCGCAATGGCGTCGTGCGAGCCGCGGATGCTGCACGGGCTTGCCTTCGATCTCGATCTCGCCGCTGTCGGCCTGGTAGAAGCCGTAGAGGATCGACATCAGCGTGCTCTTGCCGGCGCCGTTCTCGCCGACCATGCCGTGCACGGTGCCGGCCGCGCACGGTGAGCGTCGACCATCGCGGTTCGCGTGGACCGCACCGAAGCGCTTGTCGATGCGCGTCATGCGCACCGCGCGACGGCGCGGCGCGGCGCTGGCGCGGCGTCGCTCAGAGAGCTTGCAGTTGTTGTCGGCCATGTAGTCGACCACCTTGACTTGCCGGCGATGATGTCGGCCTTGGCGGCGTCGACCTTGGCTTTCATGTCGGCGCTCACAAGCTTGGCGTTGTGCTCGTCCAGCGCGTAGTCGACGCCGCCTTCCTTCAGGCCCAGCGCGGTGACGCCCGGCGTCGGCTTCTTCGCGGCGTTGTAACCGCCACGTCGACGCGCTTGACCATCGAGGTCAGCATCGTGCCGGGCTGCATGTGGTTCTGGTTGCTGTCGACGCCGATGGCCAGCTTGCCCGCATCCTTGGCGGCCTGGTAGACGCCGAGCCCGTGCCGCCGGCCGCGGCGAAGACCACGTCGACGCCCTTGGCGAACTGCGCCTTGGCCAGCTCGCTGCCCGCGTCGGGTCGCTCCAGGCGGCCGGCGTGGTGCCGGTCATGACCGAGCTCACCTCGACCTTCGGGTTGGCGTACTTCGCGCCCTGCTCGTAGCCGCACTGGAACTTGCGGATCAGCGGGATGTCCATGCCGCCCACGAAGCCGACCTTGCCGCTCTTGCTGGCCAGTGCCGCCATCATGCCGACGAGGAAGCTGCCCTCGTGCTCCTTGAACACGATCGATTCGACATTGGGCAGCTTGACCACCGAATCGATGATCGCGAAGTTGAGCTTGGGGAATTCCCTGGCCACTTTCTCCAGGCTGCTGCCCTGCGAGAAGCCGATGCCGATCACCGGGTTGGCGCCGCGTCCCGCCATGCGCCGCATGGCCTGCTCGCGCTGTGCCTCGTTGGCGATCTCGAAGTCGAGATAGGGCTTGCCGCTTTCCTTCTTCCACATCTCGGCGCCGCGGTAGGCCGCCTCGTTGAAGGACTTGTCGAACTTGCCGCCCATGTCGTAGACGATGGCGGGCTCGGCGCCTGCGACAGCGGCGGCGCAGGCCGCGAGAGCGAGGACGAGGGCCTTGTCGAGTTTCATGGTGCGCATCCCCAGCAATCCGGCTGTCAAGAATTTCTGCTGCGTTGCACCTCCGCCGTTCGAGGCCCGCCGCAGGCCCCCAAGGAGCCCCGGGGCAGGATAGCAAGACTTGCGCCGAGTCAAACCGGGGAGCACCCTATGCGCCGCGCTCTGCCCGGTTCAGTAGGTCTTGTAGGGCAGGAACTTCCCGGACAGCACCACGTTCACCCGATCGCCCTTCGGATCGGCCTGCCGCTGGATGTCCATGCTGAAGTCGATCGCGCTCATGATCCCGTCGCCGAATTCCTCGTGGATCAGCTCCTTGATGGTGGTGCCGTAGACGTTCACGATCTCGTACCAGCGGTAGATCAGCGGATCGGTGGGCACCGCCGAGGGCAGCGAGCCCTTGTAGGGCACCACCTGCAGCCACTTCTGCTCCTCGGCCGTGAGGCCGAAGATCCCGCCGACGATGGCGGCCTGCTTCTCGTCGAGCGTCATCTGGCCGAGGCAGGCGGCCGTGGTCCACTCCTTCGAGAGGCCGACCTGCTCGGCGACCTCGGCCCACTGGATGCCCTTGGCCACCTTGGCGGTGACGATCTTCTCGGTGACGTCGTTGCGATTCATGCGGATGCTCCTGTTGGAAATGGGGATGGACGCGTCGCGCAGTCCATGTGCCAGAGGCAAGCAACAGGCGTGCCGGCTTGGTGCGCCGCGATAATCGGGCACCCAGCGCACCCCAAAGAAGGAGACCCCGAGTGCCCGACCTTTCCCAGATCACCTGCATCGAAGACCTGCGAGTGATCGCCCAGTCGCGCGTGCCGCGCATGTTCTACGACTACGCCGACTCCGGCGCCTGGACCGAGGGCACCTACCGCGCGAACGAGGCCGACTTCCACAAGATCAAGCTGCGCCAGCGCGTGGCCGTCAACATGGAAGGCCGCTCGACGAGGAGCACCATGATCGGCCAGGAAGTCGCGATGCCGGTGGCCATCGCGCCCACCGGCATGACGGGCATGCAGCACGCCGACGGCGAGATCCTGGGCGCGCGCGCGGCCAAGGCCTTCGGCGTCCCGTTCACGCTGTCGACCATGAGCATCTGCTCGCTGGAAGACATCGCCGAGAGCACCGACCGCCATCCCTTCTGGTTCCAGCTCTACGTGATGCGCGACCGCGACTTCATCGAGCGGCTGATCGAGCGCGCCAAGGCCGCCAACGTCTCGGCGCTGCAGCTCACGCTGGACCTGCAGATCCTGGGCCAGCGGCACAAGGACATCAAGAACGGGCTGACGGCGCCGCCCAAGCCCACGCTGAAGAACCTGATCAACCTCGCGACCAAGCCGCGCTGGTGCCTGGGCATGCTGGGCACGAAGCGGCGCAGCTTCGGCAACATCGTGGGCCATGCCAAGGGGGTGGGGGACCTGTCGTCGCTGTCCTCCTGGACGGCCGAGCAGTTCGATCCGGCGCTGAGCTGGGCCGATGTGGAATGGATCAAGAAGCTCTGGGGCGGGCCGCTGATCCTCAAGGGCATCATGGACGTGGAAGACGCGCGCCTGGCGGCCTCCAGCGGCGCCGATGCGCTGATCGTGTCGAACCACGGCGGGCGCCAGCTCGACGGCGCGCCCTCCTCCATCGAGGCGCTGCCGGCGATCGCCGAGGCGGTGGGCACGGAGATCGAGGTCTGGATGGACGGCGGCATCCGCAGCGGCCAGGACGTGCTGAAGGCGCGTGCGCTCGGGGCGCGCGGCACGCTGATCGGGCGCAGCTTCCTCTACGCGCTGGGCGCCTTCGGCGAGGCCGGGGTGACGCGGGCGCTGCAGATCATCCAGAAGGAACTCGACATCACGATGGCCTTCTGCGGGCGCACGCAGATCGACGAGGTGGATTCGAGCATCCTGTTGCCGGGCACCTTCTAGCGCGCGGTTGGTCCCGCCATTGCGCCAGTGGCGTGTGACCCGGGTCGAGGCGCGGGTAAGTCCTCATCCGACAGCGTGATTGAGCGCTGCGGCACAGAATCGATCGGGCCATAACAACATTCCAAGACCCGATCATCATGAGTGCAGTCACGCCCGTTCCCAGCCTACCCCAGCAGCCCACACCCCACTACACCTCCGAAGAAAAACGCCGCAGGATCTTCGCCATCGTCGGCGCCTCCTCCGGCAACCTGGTCGAGTGGTTCGACTTCTACGTCTACGCCTTCTCGGCGATCTACTTCGCCTCCTCCTTCTTCCCCAAGTCCGATCCCACCGCTCAGCTGCTGAACACCGCCGGCGTGTTCGCGGCCGGCTTCCTGATGCGGCCGATCGGTGGCTGGCTGTTCGGCCGCATCGCCGACCGCAAGGGCCGCAAGACCTCGATGGTGATCTCGGTCACGATGATGTGCGCCGGGTCGCTGGCCATCGCCTGCCTGCCGACCTACGACAGCATCGGGTTCTGGGCGCCGGCGCTGCTGCTGGTCGCGCGGCTGTTCCAGGGCCTCTCGGTGGGCGGCGAGTACGGCACCACCGCCACCTACATGAGCGAGGTGGCGCTCAAGGGGCAGCGCGGCTTCTTCTCTTCCTTCCAGTACGTCACGCTGATCGGCGGCCAGCTGCTCGCCGTGCTGGTGATCGTGGTCCTCGAGCAGCTGCTGAGCGAGGCCGAGCTCAAGGCCTGGGGCTGGCGCATCCCCTTCGTGATCGGCGCCCTCACCGCCGTGGTGGCGATGCAGCTGCGCCGCCAGCTGCACGAGACCTCGAGCTCCGAGAGCCGCGGCAACCAGGAGGCCGGCACCCTCGCGGGGCTGTTCCGCCACCACAAGGCGGCCTTCTTCACGGTGCTGGGCTTCACCGCCGGCGGCTCGCTGATCTTCTACACCTTCACGACCTACATGCAGAAGTACCTGGTCAACACGGTGGGGCTGCCGATCAAGACCACCAGCTATGTGATGACCTGCGCCCTGTTCGTCTACATGTGCCTGCAGCCCGTCTTCGGCGCGCTGTCGGACCGCATCGGCCGGCGCAACAACATGCTGCTGTTCGGCGCGCTGGGTGCTCTTTCGACGGTGCCGATCCTCACGGCGCTGCAGCACGTGACGAACCCGGTGGCGGCCTTCGCGCTCATCATCCTGGCGCTGGCGATCGTGAGCTTCTACACCTCGATCAGCGGCATCGTGAAGGCCGAGATGTTCCCGGCCGAGGTGCGCGCCCTCGGCGTGGGCCTGGCCTATGCGGTGGCCAACGCGATCTTCGGCGGCTCGGCCGAATACGTTGCGCTGGGGCTCAAGGCGCTGGGGCACGAGTCGGCCTTCTTCTGGTACGTCACGGCGATGATGGCGATCGCCTTCGTCGTGAGCTGGCGGCTGCCGAGGCAGGCCAGCTATTTGCATCACGACCATTGAATCGGGATTCGACTCCTAGTCCCCCAGCAACTCCCCAATCGGCTGCAGATCCTCCACCCGATCGCAGATGGCCTTCACGACCATCATGATCGGGATGCCCAAGCAGCAGCCCCCAGATGCCCCAGAGCCAGCCCCAGAAGATCACGCCCACGAACACCGCCACCGGGTTCATGCGGCTGGTGCGGCTGGTGAGCCAGGGCACCAGCAGGTTGCCCACGAGGGTGTGGATCACCAGCGAAACGCCGCCGACCAGGAGCGCCATCTGGATGCTGTTGAACTGGAGAAAAGCCACCAGGCCGGCCGCCGCCATCACGATCACCGAGCCGAGGTAGGGGATGAGATTGGTCACCCCCGCCACGATGCCCCAGACCGCGGCGTTGTCGACGCCGAGGGCCCAGAACGCGAGGCCGGTGGCGACGCCCACCATGGCGCTGGTGAGAATCTGCACCAGCAGGTAGCGCTCGATGTGCTGCGTGATGTCGTCGAGCACGTTCACGGTGATTTTTTTCTTCTGCAAGCTGGGTCCGGTGATCTTCACCAGCTTGCGGCGGAAGGTGTCGCCCGAGCCAAGCGCGAAATAGGTGAGGAAGGCGACCAGCGTGAGCTGCCCGATGGCGGCGATCAGCCCCACCGTGCCGCTCCAGAGGTAGTCGCGCACGTTGAAGGCCGGCCGCTCGATGACCACGCGCGCCACGCCCTTGCGCGCCGCGACCTTGGCCGAGTTCTCCTCGGCCGCCTGTTCGAGTTGGGCGGCTGCCTTCTGCACCGTGTCGAGCGCGCTGGCGGTCGGTGCTTCTGCCGCCGCGCATGGCCGTGCGCAGCTTCTGGGCAGCGACAGGCAGCGTATCGAGCAGCTCGGAGGCGCTGCCGGAGAGCGAATAGCCGGTCCAGCCCAGCCCGCCGCCGAGCCCGAGCAGGATCACGGCGGCGCCGATCCAGCGGGAGATCTTCCAGCGCTCGAGCAGGTCGACCAGCGGCGCGAGCGCGTAGGTCAGCAGCAGGCTCAGCATCAGCGGAACGAACACGGCCTTGGCCCAGTGCAGCGTGAACACCACGGCGAGCACGCCGAGCACGACCAGCGCGGCGCTGCGCACGTCGACCGGCATGTGCAGCAGCACGCGCTCCGGCTCGGCCTCGGGCTCGGCTCGGACGGCTCCGGCTCCAGCGTCGGCTCCTGCCTCGGCTTCGGCTCGGGCTCCGGCTCGCGGCTCCGGCTCCGGGGAGCCTGGGCCGCTCGACCTTGTTCTGCTCGGCGTCGTCGTTCATCGCGGATCCTTCAGCACCTCGCGCACCGCCGCCAGCTGGCGCCGCGACACCACCACCGGCTCCGGAATGCCGTCGAGCCGCAGCGCCCAGCCCTCGGCGTCCTCGCCGTCGTCGTACTTCTCGAGCGCGCGGATCGCCTGGCGCGCCACCAGCGCATTGCGGTGCACGCGCACGAAGCGCGCCGGATAGCGCTCCTCGAACTCGGCCAGCGAGCCATCGTAGGATATGGCTGCGCGCGGCGGTGCGCACCGTGAGGTACTTGAACTCGGACTTGAGGTAGAGCACCTCGGACAGCGGCACCCGCTCGGTGCGGCCGCGGTCCTGGATCAGCAGCACCTCCTGCGGCACGTCGGCCAGCGGGCCGCGCCGCTCCTGCAGCGAGCGCTCCGCCTTCTGCAGCGCCTGCTGCAGGCGCTCGGCCCGCACCGGCTTGGTCAGGTAGTCGACCGCCTCGAGCTCGAAGGCCGTCACGGCATGGGCCGCATGGGCGGTGACGAACACCACCGCCGGCGCGCCGGCGCGCTGGCGCAGGCTGCGCGCCAGCTCGATGCCGTCGATGCCGGGCATGTGGATGTCGAGCAGCACCAGGTCGAGGTCGGCCGTGAGCAGCTGCGCCTGGGCGTCGGCGCCGTTGGCGGCCTCGGCCACCACCTCGGCCCCCGGCGCGTGGCACTCGGCCAGCAGCGTGCGCAGCCGCGACCGGGCCAGCGGTTCGTCGTCGACGATCAGGGTGCGCAGAAGATTCATGGACTCCTCATAGTCTCCGACAGGAATGGCGATGCGCACGCGGTAGGCCTTCTGGTCCATGCCGGCGCTGAACTGCGCCTGCACGTCGTGCAGCAGCCGCAGCCGGTCGCGCACGTTGGCCAGCGCGATGCCGTGGCCGCGCGGCAGGGGCTCGTCGGCCCAGCGCAGCGGCGGCAGGCTGTTGACCACCTCGATCACCGCCATGCTGCCGCGGCGCTCGGTGCGGATGCGGATCTTCGCGCCCTCCGGGCTGGGCTCGACGCCATGCTTGACCGCGTTCTCGACCAGCGGCTGCAGCAGCAGCGGCGGCAGGCGCGCGCCGTTGGCCGCGGGGTCGATGTCCCAGCGGATGCGCAGCCGGTCGCCGAAGCGCACCTGCTCGATCGCCAGGTAGCGCTCGGCCAGCGCGATCTCGTCGGCCAGGGTGACCGATTCGCCCGGGTCGGCCAGCGCGTGGCGGAACAGCTCGCTCAGGTCTTCCAGCATGGCCTCGGCCTTGGCCGGCTCCTCGCGCACCAGCGCGATCGCGCTGTTGAGCGTGTTGAACAGGAAGTGCGGGCGGATGCGCGACTGCAGCTCTTCCAGCCGCGCCGTCGTGGCCGCCGGCGTCTGCCCGCGCGCGCGCAGCACCAGCGCGGCCATCACCAGCGCCGCGAACATCGCGCCGGCCAGGGCGCTGGCGATCCAGGGCGCGCTGGCCGAGCACGCCCGTCAGCCGCAGCAGGCCGCAGCCGTAGAGCGCCGGCCAGCGCGCCCAGCGACGACGCCGGCGCCGTACTGCGCCGGCGCGCGGCAGGCGGCCCAGCAGCTTCTTGAGCGCAGCAGGCCGCCAGCAGCCACAGCAGCGTGGCCGGCAAGGCGCCGCCGGTCACGGTGGCCAGCAGCATCAGCCACTCGGCCGGCGTGGGCGCCTGGAACAGCGTGGCGACCGCCACCACCGCCTCGACGAACAGCACGGTGCGCAGCACCACGCCGATCTGGCAGGCGTCGAACGAGCGCGGCACGCGGCGCGCGCCGGCGCGCGGGCGCCGTGCCGGGGACGGCGCCGTGGGGGGTGGTCGATAAAATCGATGGGTTGCGCATCAAGCGAACATCGGGTGACAAACCCATTATTGCCTCCCAACCGGTTCACCCCATGACCCACAACCAACTCGACAAGAAATCCGAAGCCTGGTCCGCCCTGTTCTCCGAACCGATGAGCGACCTGGTGAAGCGCTACACCGCCAGCGTCTTCTTCGACAAGCGGCTGTGGCAGGCCGACATCGAGGGCTCGCTGGCGCATGCCGGCATGCTGGCCGCGCAGGGCATCATCGGCGCCGCAGGACCACGCCGCCATCGAGCGCGGCATGGCGCAGATCCGCGGCGAGATCGAGTCCGGCGCCTTCGACTGGAAGCTCGACCTCGAAGACGTGCACCTGAACATCGAGGCCCGCCTGACCCAGCTGGTCGGCGATGCCGGCAAGCGCCTGCACACCGGCCGCAGCCGCAACGACCAGGTCGCCACCGACGTGCGGCTGTGGCTGCGCGGCGAGATCGACCTGATCGGCGGGCTGCTGGTCGACCTGCAGAAGTCGCTGGTGGCCATCGCCGAGAAGAACGCCGAGGTGATCCTGCCCGGCTTCACGCACCTGCAGGTGGCGCAGCCGGTGAGCTTCGGCCACCACATGCTGGCCTACGTCGAGATGTTCGCGCGCGACGCCGAGCGCATGGCCGACGTGCGCAAGCGCGTCAACCGCCTGCCGCTGGGCGCCGCCGCGCTGGCCGGCACCAGCTACCCGCTCGACCGCGAGCTGGTGGCCACGCACGCTGGGCATGGACGGCGTGTGCCAGAACAGCCTGGACGCCGTGAGCGACCGCGACTTCGCGATCGAATTCACCGCCGCCGCCTCGCTGGCGATGGTGCACATCAGCCGCCTGCAGCGAGGAGCTGGTGCTGTGGATGAGCCAGACCTTCGGCTTCATCGACATCGCCGACCGCTTCTGCACCGGCTCGTCGATCATGCCGCAGAAGAAAAACCCGGACGTGCCCGAACTCGCGCGCGGCAAGACCGGCCGCGTGGTCGGCCACCTGATGGGCCTGATCACGCTGATGAAGGGCCAGCCGCTGGCCTACAACAAGGACAACCAGGAAGACAAGGAGCCGCTGTTCGACACCGTCGACACGCTCAAGGACACGCTGCGCATCTTTGCCGAGATGGTCGGCGGCATCACGGTCAAGCCCGAGGCGATGGAGAACGCCGCGCTGCGCGGCTACGCCACCGCCACCGACCTGGCCGACTACCTGGTGAAGAAGGGCCTGCCCTTCCGCGACGCGCACGAAACCGTGGCGCACGCGGTCAAGGCCGCGATCTCGCACAAGGTCGACCTGTCGGAGCTGCCGCTGGCGGTGCTGCAGAGCTTCAATCCGAAGATCGAGAAGGACGTCTACGACGTGCTGAGCCTGCGCGGCTCGCTGAATGCGCGCAACATCCTGGGCGGCACGGCGCCGGCGCAGGTGCGCAAGCAGATCGCGCGGCATCGCGCCCGGCTCGGTTGAGAATTATTTGGGGTTTACCCCGAATAGCTGCTGAAAGCCTTGCTGGTACTTGCTCAGGCGCTATCGATTGAATAGCGCTTTCCCGAGCAAGTACGACCTATGGCGGGCCTCTACGCCGTCAGTTTTGTGGCCAGTTGTAAAACTGTAGTGCTAAAGTTTGGCATTGCATTGCAGCAAAGTGCCCGGCAACCTGTGTCGCCGAAGCACGCCAGCCGACCGAATCCATGGAACAACCCCCCTGCGTCGTCGTCATCCTGACCTTCAATTCCGCCTCGATCATCCGGGAGACCGTGTCGCAGGCGAAGAAGGTGAGCCCGCACGTCTTCGTGGTCGACTCGCATTCGTCGGACGGCACCGTCGCCATCCTCGAGGAACTGGGCTGCACCGTGGTGCAGCGGCCCTTCTCCAACTACAGCGACCAGCGCAACTGGGCGATCTCGCAGGTCGAGGGCGCCTACGGCTGGCAGCTGCACCTGGATGCCGACGAGGTGCTGGACGAACAGGCGGTCGGCGAGATCCGCGCCCTGCTCGCCGGCACGCCGCGCTTCGACGCCTACATGCTGCGCCGGCGCGACTACTTCATGGGCAAGATGCTGCGCTTCTCGCGGCGTCAACCCCTGGCACCTGCGGCTGTTCCGCTCGGGCGCCGGGCGCTGCGAGTCGCGGCTCTACGACCAGCACTTCATCAGCAGCGCCACGCCGGGCCGCCTGCAGCGGCTTCATGCACGACAAGAATTCGGCGCGGCTCACCGACTGGATCGCCAGCCACAACCGCTGGAGCGACGCCGAGGCCAAGGAGAAGCTGGGCCCGCGCATGGCCGCCGACAACGTGCTGCAGCCGCGGCTGATGGGCGACGCGCGCGAGCGCACGCGCTTCATCAAGGAGCTCTACTACAGGCTTCCGACCGGCCTGCGCTCGCTCAGCTATTTCGTCTACCGCTACGTCTTCCGGCTCGGCTTCCTGGACGGCACCACCGGCTTCTACTTCGCCTTCTTCCAGGCACTGTGGTTCCGCATGCTGGTCGACGCGAAGATGTACGAGCAGCGATCAGCGCAGCGCCCGGCGGCCGAACTGAAGGCCGCCATCCACCCGATTCCCCCTATGGAGTGATCTCGCAACATGCGGCAATACAACGCTTCCAAGAAGGTCCTGGTCACCGGCGGCGCCGGCTTCCTCGGCAGCCATCTGTGCGACCGGCTCATCGAGCAGGGCCACGACGTCCTGTGCGTGGACAACTTCTTCACCGGCACCAAGCGCAACATCGAGCACCTGCTGGGCCATCCGCGCTTCGAGCTGATGCGGCACGACGTGACCTTCCCGCTCTACGTGGAGGTGGACGAGATCTTCAACCTGGCCTGCCCGGCCTCGCCGATCCACTACCAGCACGACCCGGTGCAGACCACCAAGACCAGCGTGCATGGCGCCATCAACATGCTGGGCCTGGCCAAGCGGGTGCGCGCCAAGATCCTGCAGGCCTCCACCAGCGAGGTCTACGGCGACCCCGAGATCCATCCGCAGGTCGAGGCCTACTGGGGCCGCGTCAACCCGATCGGCATCCGCAGCTGCTACGACGAGGGCAAGCGCTGCGCCGAGACGCTGTTCTTCGACTACCACCGCCAGCACAAGCTGCGCATCAAGGTCGTGCGCATCTTCAACACCTACGGTCCGCGCATGCACCTGAACGACGGGCGCGTGGTGTCCAACTTCATCGTGCAGGCGCTCAAGGGCGAGGACATCACCATCTACGGCGACGGCCAGCAGACGCGCAGCTTCTGCTACGTGGACGACCTGGTGGAGGCGATGCTGCGCATGATGGGCACCGGCGACGAGGTGCCCGGCCCGATCAACATCGGCAACCCGGGCGAGTTCTCGATGCTGGAGCTGGCCAACAAGGTGATCGAGCTCACCGGCTCCAAGAGCAAGCTGATGCGCATGCCGCTGCCGGCGGACGACCCCAAGCAGCGCCGCCCCGACATCACCCTGGCCCAGAAGGAGCTCGACGGCTGGGCGCCGAAGACCCAGCTCGAGGAAGGCCTGAAGAAGACCATCGCCTACTTCGACAAGGCGCTCTCCGAAACCACCGCAGACTGAACAACGCATGAACGTCACCATCATCGGTACCGGCTACGTCGGACTCGTCACCGGCGCCTGCCTCGCCGACATCGGCAACAACGTGCTGTGCGTGGACGTCGATGCGCGCAAGATCGACACCCTCAACGCGGGCGGCATCCCGATCTACGAGCCCGGCCTGGGCGACCTGGTCGAATCGAACGTGGCGGCGAAGCGCCTCGCCTTCTCGACCGACATCGAGGCCTCGGTGGCGCACGGCGACGTGCAGTTCATCGCCGTCGGCACGCCGCCCGACGAGGACGGCAGCGCCGACCTGCAGTACGTGCTGGCGGCGGCGCGCAACATCGGCAAGTACATGAACGGCTTCAAGGTCGTGGTCGACAAGTCGACGGTGCCGGTGGGCACGGCCGACAAGGTCGCGGCCGTGATCCAGGAAGAGCTCGACAAGCGCGGCCGCTCCGACCTGCGCTTCTCGGTGGTGAGCAACCCCGAGTTCCTCAAGGAAGGCGCGGCGGTCGAGGACTTCATGCGGCCCGACCGCATCGTCATCGGCTACAGCGACGACGAGGACGGCCGCGAGGCGCTGGCCGCGATGCGCAAGCTCTACGCGCCCTTCAACCGCAACCACGAGCGCACCCGCGTGATGGACGTGCGCTCCGCCGAGTTCACCAAGTACGCGGCCAACGCGATGCTGGCCACCCGCATCAGCTTCATGAACGAGCTGGCCAACCTGGCCGACCGCGTGGGCGCCGACATCGAGGCGGTGCGCCAGGGCATCGGCTCCGACCCGCGCATCGGCTACAGCTTTCTCTACGCGGGCACGGGCTACGGCGGCAGCTGCTTCCCGAAGGACATCCAGGCGCTCACGCGCATCGCGCGCGACAACGGGCAGGCGCTGCGGGTGCTGGAGTCGGTCGAGGCGGTCAACGACGAGCAGAAGCGCGTGCTGACGCAGAAGGTGCTGGACCGCTTCGGCCCCGACCTCAGCGACCGCAGCTTCGCGCTGTGGGGCCTGGCCTTCAAGCCCAACACCGACGACATGCGCGAGGCGCCCGAGCCGCGTGGTGCTCGATGCGCTGCTGCGCGCCGGCGCGCGCGTGGTGGCGCACGACCCGATCGCGGTCGACGAGACCCGGCGCGTGCTGCAGCTGGACTTCGCCGATGCGCCGGCGCTGCTGGAGCGCATCAGCTTCTCCTCGGCCAAGGACCCGATGGAGGTGCTGGCCGACGCCGACGCGCTGATCATCGTCACCGAGTGGAAGGCCTACCGCAGCCCCAACCTCGAGCGGCTCAAGGCGCTGATGAAGTCGCCGGTGATCTTCGACGGCCGCAATCTCTACGAGCCCGGCGTGATGAAGGAAGCCGGCGTCATCTACCAGGGCATCGGGCGCAACAGCCGCTGAGCACGCTGCCGTGCGACGCGGCGTGTTCTACGCGATCCCGCTCGAGAGCCGGCCGACCTGGCGCAACCCGCCCTGGGTGACCGTGCTGCTCATCCTCGTGAACATGCTGGTCTTCTGGGGACCGCAGCGCGCCGAGAAGAAGGCGGAGCAGGCGCGGGCCGCGCAGTTCTACCTGCAGAGCGAGCCTGCCGAAGCTGGAGCTGCCGCCCTTCGTCGCCTGGCTGCAGGAGACCGGCTCGCCGCACGCGCCCGCGGCCCGGCGGCTGCTGGCGCGCGAGCGCTACGGCGAGACCTGCTCGAAGGCCTGCAGCAGGAGAAGGCCTTCCTGCGCAAGCTGCATGCCGACCAGGTCATCGACGCCCGCCCACCCGCAGCTACGCCGAGTGGAAGCGCGAGCGGCAGCGCTACGAGGCGCATGCTGCCGCCGCCCTTCACCACGCGCTGGGCGCAGGACCACAACCCGGACGCCGAATTCAAGCCCTGGACCTGGGTCACCTCGGCCTTCCTGCATGGCAGCACCGGCCACCTGCTGGGCAACATGCTCTTCCTCTTCCTGTTCGGCTTCTCGGTCGAGCTGGCGCTGGGCCGCGGCCTCTACCTGGGCTTCTACCTGCTGGGCGCGGTGGGCGCCTCGGCGCTGGCGGCCTGGGCCTATGCGGGCAAGGGCGGCTACGGGCTGGGCGCCTCGGGCGCGGTGTCGGCGCTGATGGGCATGTACGCGGTGATGTATCGGCTGCGGCGCATCCGCTTCTTCTACCAGCTCTTCTTCTACTTCAACTACGTCACCGCGCCGGCGCTGATCCTGCTGCCGGCCTGGATCGCCAACGAGCTGCTGCAGCACCTCGTCGGCGGCAAGGGCATCGCCTACATGGCGCACCTGGGCGGGCTGCTGACGGGCGCGCTGCTGATGGCGGGCGCGATGCGGTGGCGGCGGGTGCAGCCTGCCCGCAGCGCCGGCCGAAGCAGGCGCCGGACCCGTTCGAGCAGCACGTGGCCGTCGGCGCGGCGCCTGGCCGGCGAGATGAAGTTCGAGCAGGCCTGCGCCGAATGGCGCGCCGCCGCGAAGCTGCGGCCCGACGACGCCGACACGCTGCGCGCCTGGTTCAACACCGCCAAGCTCTGGCCCGCCGGCGAGGACTTCCATCGCGCGGCGCACCGCATCTTCCAGGCTCCGGCCGCAGGACCCCGCCACGCTGGAACTGCAGCATGCGAGCTACAAGACCTACCTCGATCACGCCAAGCCCGGCGCGCGCCTGCAAGCCCGAGGACATGGCGCGGCTGGCGCGCCGCTTCACGCGCGCGCAGCAGTTCGCCGATGCGGAGCGGCTGTGCCAGGCGCTGATGAAGACGGCGCCGGATCATCCGGAGCTGGCCGACACCGTGTCGCTGTGCGCCAACGGCCTGCTGCAGGCCGGGCGGCGCGACCAGGCGTTGGGCTGGCTGCCGCACCTGCTGCGGCTGGCGCCGCGAGGCCATGGTGACGCGGATGCTTCAGAAGGCCTGAGTGGATATGGCGGGTGTCATGTCAGCGAGGCAATGGACTGCTCGTCGAGGCTTCTGAATCTGTTCATGCCGCCGGGAAGATCGCGGTGGATTGTCTTCCAGACGATTTCAAAGTCCACCTTGAAGTAGCCGTGAGCGACAGCGTTGCGCATCTGGTAGGCAAACGACAGCGGCAACTCAGGGTGGGCGGCCGCGAACTCGGGATAGTGCATTACGATGTTGTTACTCGCCTCGCCGATGATCTCGAAGTTTCGGACAACGGCGTCCTGCACCAGTTGGTTGTTCAAGAGCGCCACTTCATCCAAATCCCCTGTGTAGCGGTCGATGCGCTCGATGGCCTCAAGGATATGCGCCAGGATGGTCCGTCAGGCGTTCTGATCGCGGGTCATACCGGGCGAGCCTCGGCGAGCACCCTGGCCCGGAAGTTGTCAGGCAGTGCGTTGGGCGTGAGCACGTCCACCGGCACGCCCAGCAAATTTCGCAGCTCATGACGTATTGCGCCAATGTCTAGCAGCGTCGTTTCGGGCGTTGGGTCAATGAGGATGTCGAGGTCACTGCTGTCCGTGTCCTGCCCGTGTAGCACAGAGCCGAACACCCGCGCGTTGCGAGCGCGGTGAGACTCCACCACATGCCGGATCGCGGCACGGCTCGAGGCTAGGGCTTCAGAGGGTTTCATAGGTTCTTCCACAACAGAATGCGGTTTTACTCGAATATGACAGAGGTCGGCCCAGACACCGGAGGGGGCCGGGCGACGAAATCAGGAGCCGGTGCGCGGCGTCGCGGTCTGCCATCCACTCCGCCTGCCACCCCCCACCCAAGCCCTGGATCAACGCCACCGCCGCGTTCTGCCGGCTCACCTGCAACTGCAGCAGCGTGCGCCGCGCATTCAGCGCCGACACCTGCGCCGTCACCACGTCGGTGTAGCTCACCTGCCCCTGCCGGTAGCGGTTGAGGAACTGCTGCTCGCTGCAGATCGGCCGCCGCCGAGGCCTCGCGCCGCAGTCCTTCCTGCTGCGCCAGGCTCGCGCCCGCGGTGAGCTGGTCTTCGACATCCTGGAAGGCGGTGAGCACGGTCTGGCGATAGCGCGCCACGGCCGCCTCGTGCGCCGCCTTGGCCGCGTCGACGCGCGCGCCGATGGCGCCGGCATCGAACACCGTCTGCGCCACCGACAGGCCCAGCGACCACAGCGTGTTCGAGGCGTTGAACAGATCGCCGACCCGGCTCGCGCTGCTGCTGAGCGCGCCGCTCAAGCTGAAGCTCGGGAAGTAGGCCGAGCGCGCGATGCCGATCTGCGCATTGGCCGCCGCCACCGCGCGCTCGGACGCGGCGATGTCGGGCCGGCGCTGCAGCAGCGTCGAGGGCACGCCGGCGGGAATGCCGGGCACGGTGGGCTTCCAGTCGGCCGCGGGCAGGCTGAACTCGGCCGGCGCCGCGCCGACCAGCACCGCGATCGCATGCTCCAGCGTGTCGCGGGTGCGCTTCAGCGCCACGCGCTCGGCCTGGGTGTTGACGTAGAGCGTCTGCGCCTGCAGCACGTCGGTCTGGGCCGCGATGCCGGCGTCGTAGCGGTTGCGCGCGATCTCCAGGCTGCGCTGGTAGCCCTCCAGCGTGACCGCCAGCAGCCGCAGCTCGGCATCGGCCTCGCGCAGCGAGAAGTAGTTGGTCGCGAGCTCGCCCACTGCCGACAGGCGCGCCGAGGCCAGGTCGGCCTCGCTGGCCTGGGCGCTGGCCTGCGCGCCGCCGACCGCCTGGCGCAGCCGGCCCCAGACGTCGGGCGCCCAGTCGGCGCTGCAGCGCAGGCGCCGGTGGCGGTGCGTGGGCGAGGTGTTGCGCGCGCCGGAACGGCGTCGCGCTGCCGCTGGCCGAGACCGGTCGGGAACAGCGCCGCGCGCTGCTCGCGCACCAGCGCCTGGGCCTGCGCATAGTTGGCCACGGCGGCGGCGATGTTCTGGTTGGAGACCTGCACGCGCGCGGCCAGTTCGTCGAGCACGGGGTCGCCGAAGAGCTTCCACCATTCGCCGCGGTCCAGCGCGTCGGCGGGGGCGGCGGGGAGCCAGCCTTCGGCGGCGGGGGCTTCCTTCCACGCGGCGGGCATGGCGGTGGAGGGTTGCTCGTAGGCCGGGCCGATGGCGCAGCCTGCGAGCGCCAGGGCCAAGGCACGACGGCAGCGCAGCGTGTGCGTCGGTCGAGCGAAAAGTTCGGTGCGGTCATGGGCGTTGCGAGGTCATCGAGGGTCGGTGCCCTCACCCCAGCCCTCTCCCGGAGGGAGAGGGAGCAGAGAGGGGTCGGGGTCAAGCGAGGGGTCGGTCGCCGCGCGGCTCAGGTATTTCTCGTTGGCCGGGCGGCGGCGCAGCTTGTCGAGCAGCACGTAGACGACCGGCGTGGTCAGCAGGGTCAGCAGCTGGCTCGCGATCAGGCCGCCGATGATGGCCACGCCCAGCGGCTGGCGCAGCTCGGCGCCCTGGCCGAAGCCGATGGCCAGCGGCAGCGCGCCCAGCGCGGCCGCCAGCGTGGTCATCAGGATCGGGCGGAAGCGCAGCAGGCAGGCCTCGCGCACCGCCTCCACGGCGCTCAGGCCGCGCGCGCGCTCGGCCTCGAGCGCGAAGTCGATGATCAGGATCGCGTTCTTCTTGACGATGCCGATCAGCAGGAACACGCCGATCAGCGCAATGATCGAGAACTCCATGCGGAACAGCAGCAGCGCCAGCACCGCGCCCGACGCCGGCCGAGGGCAGCGTGGTCAGCACGGTGATCGGATGCACCAGGCTCTCGTAGAGCACGCCCAGCACGATGTAGATCACGATCAGCGCCGCGAAGATCAGGAACAGCTGCTGCGCCTGCGACTGCTGCGCCGCCAGCGCCGTGCCCTGGAAGCTGCCGCGCACGTTGATCGGCATCGCGATGTCGGCCTCGGCCTGGGCGACGATGCGCCGCGCGTCTGCGAGGCTCACGCCGTCGGCCAGGCTGAAGGAGACGGTGCTCGCGAGCTCGGTGTCCTGGTGGTCGATCGAGCGTCGGCACCGCGCGCTCGCTGAGCTTGGAGAAGGCGACAGCGGCACCATGGGCGTGGCGGTGGTCGCGATCTGCTGGCCGGCGGACGAGGTGCGCGAGGCCGGGTTGGCCGAGGTGGTGGTCGAGGTGCCGGTGCGTCGCGTCGGTGTTGGCCTCCAGCGAGCTGATGGTGGTCGCGCCGCTCGCGCTGGTGACGGTGTTGAGCGTCGAGGGCACGTAGAGGTCCTTCAGCGCGATCGGCGCGCGCTGGAAGCGCGGCGCCCACTCCATGATCACCGAGTACTGGTTGAGCTCGTCGTAGATGGTGGCGACCGAGCGCTGGCCGTAGGCGTTGTAGAGCGCGTTGTCGACCGCGCTCGAGGTGACGCCGAGGCGCGCCGCGGCGTCGCGGTCGACCTCGACGAAGGTCTCGACGCCGTTGTCCGCATCGTCGCTGTCGATGTCGGTCAGCGCGGTCTCCTGGCGCAGGCGATCGGCGAGCTTGGTCGGTCCACGTGCGCAGGTCGGCGAGGTTGTCGCTCTTGAGCGTGTACTGGTAGCTGGAGTTGCTGGAGCGCCCGCCCATGCGCAGGTCCTGCACCGGGCTCAGGAACACGCGCAGGCCGGTGAGCTGGTTGAGCTGCGGGCGCAGGCGGTCGATGACGGCCTGCGTCTTCTCGGTGCGCTGCGCGACCGGCTTGAGGTTGACGAACATGAAGCCGCCGCCCGCGCGGCCGCCGCCCGAGAAGCCGACCACCGTGTCGACCGCCGGGTCCTTGCGGATGATGTCCACCGCCTGGCGCAGCTTGTCGGCGACCGCGGCCGAGGAGATGCTCTGGTCGGCGCGCAGGCCGGCGTTGAGCTGGCCGTTGTCCTGCTGCGGAAAGTAGCCCTTGGGGATGGCGTTGAAGAGGTAGACGTTGAGGCCGATCACCGCCAGCAGCACCACCATCACCACGCCCTTGCTCGCGAGCGCCCAGTCCAGGCTGTGGGCGTAGATGCGCAGCGTCCACTGCCAGGCGCGCTCGAAGCGGCGGCCGAGCCAGGTCCGCACGCGCCCGGGCTTCTTGCCCGGCCCCTCCTCCGCCTCGCTGCGCAGCAGCATGGCGCACAGCATCGGCGTGGTGGTGAGCGAGATCACCAGCGAGATCAGCACCGAGGCCGACAGCGTGACCGCGAACTCGCGGAACAGCCGGCCCACCTGCCCGCCCATGAACAGCAGCGGGATGAACACCGCCACCAGCGACAGGCTGATCGACAGCACCGTGAAGCCCACCTCGCGCGCGCCGCGCAGCGCCGCCTCGATGCGGTTCATGCCGGCCTCGACATGGCGCGCGGTGTTCTCCAGCACCACGATCGCGTCGTCGACCACGAAGCCGGTGGCCACCGTCAGCGCCATCAGGCTCAGGTTGTTGAGGCTGAAGCCCAGCAGGTGCATCACGCCGAAGGTGCCGAGCAGCGAGACCACGGTCGCCACCGCCGGGATGATGGTGGCGCGCGCCTTGCGCAGGAACAGGCCCACCACCAGCACCACCAGCACGATCGAGATCATCAGCGTGAACTCGATCTCGCGCAGCGAGGCGCGGATGGAGTTGGTGCGGTCCGAGGCGACCTGGATGTCGATGTCCTGCGGCAGCTGCGCGCGCAGCTCGGGCATCAGGTCGCGCACGCCGTCCACCGTCTCGATGATGTTGGCGCCGGGCTGCCTGCGTGACCAGCACGACCACCGCGGGCTCGCCGTTGAACAGGCCCAGCGTGCGCGTGTTCTCGACGCTGTCGATCACGCGCGCCACGTCGCCCAGGCGCACGGCCGCGTCGTTGCGCCAGGCGATCACCAGGTCGCGGTAGTCGCGCGGCGCGGCGGCCCGGCGCGGGCGTGTAGATCTGCAGCCGGCGGTCGCCGCTCTCGATCGCGCCCTTGGGCCGGTTGGCGTTGTTGGCCTGGATGGCGGCACGCACGTCCTCGCGTGCTGATGCCCATGCGGTTGAGCGCGAAGGGCTCCAGCTCCACCCGCACCGCCGGCAGCGAGCCGCCGCCGATCTCGACCTCGCCCACGCCTTCGACCTGCGACAGGCGCTGGCTCACGATGTTGGACACCGCCTCGTAGATCTGGCCCGGCGTGCGCGTCTTGGAGGTCAGCGCCAGGATCATGACCGGCGCGGCGGCCGGGTTGCGCTTGCGGTAGGTCGGGTTGCTGCGCAGCGTGGCCGGCAGGTCGGCGCGCGCGGCGTTGATGGCGGCCTGCACCTCGCGCGCGGCGCTGTCGATGTTGCGGCTTGAGGTCGAACTGCAGCGTGATGCGCGCCGAGCCGTTGGAGCTGGTCGAGGTCAGCTCGTTGACGCCCGGGATGATGCCCAGCCGCCGCTCCAGCGGCGTGGCCACGCTGGAGGCCATGGTGCTCGGGCTGGCGCCGGCGAGGCTGGCCTGCACCGAGATGGTCGGGATAGTCGACCTGCGGCAGCGGCGAGACCGGCAGCACGAAGAAGGCGACGATGCCGGCCAGCGCGATGCCGATGGTCAGCAGGACCGTGGCGATCGGGCGCTCGACGAAGGGCGGGAGAGGTTCACGCGCCTCCTCCCGGAGCCCGGCGGCGCGCGCGGCATCGCGCTTCCCGCCGGAACCTGCGCCCCATCCGATCGAAGGCCAGGTAGATCACCGGCGTGGTGAACAGCGTCAGCACCTGGCTCACGACCAGCCCACCGAAGATCGCCAGGCCCAGCGGCCGCCGCAGCTCCGCGCCCTCGCCCCAGCCGAACATCAGCGGCAGCGCCGCGAACAGCGCCGCCAGCGTGGTCATCAGGATCGGCCGGAAGCGCAGCAGCGCCGCCTGGTGGATCGCCTCCTGCGGCGACTTGCCCTCGATGCCGCTCGGCGTCGATCGCGAAGTCGATCATCATGATCGCGTTCTTCTTCACGATGCCGATCAGCAGGATGATGCCGATGATGCCGATCACGCCCAGGTCGTTGCCCGTCACCATCAGCGCCAGCAGCGCGCCGACGCCGGCCGAGGGCAGCGTCGACAGGATCGTCAGCGGATGGATGTAGCTCTCGTAGAGCACGCCCAGCACGATGTAGACGCACACCACGGCCGCCAGGATCAGCCACAGCTGGTTGGTCAGCGACTTCTCGTAGGCCCCGGCCGCGCCCAGGAAGTTCATGCGTCACGCTCGCGCGGCAGCGCCGATGTCCTTGGCCGCTGCGCGGATCGCCGCGACCGACTTGCCCAGCGCCACGCCGGGCGCGGTGTCGAAGCCCACGGTCGCGGCCGGGTACTGCGCCACGCGCGTGACCTGCAGCGGCGCGAGCTGCTCGCGCACGGTGGCCAGCGCCGACAGCGGCGTCGGCGTGCCGGCGCCGGTGCGCAGCTGCAGGTTGCCCAGCGCCCTGCGGCGAGGCCAGCGCCTCGCGCTGCGCCTCCAGGATCACGCGGTACTGGTTGGTCTCGGTGAAGATGGTCGAGACGATGCGCTGGCCGAAGGCGCTGTAGAGCGCATCGTCGACCGAGCTGGCCGTGACCGACAGGCGCGACGCGGTGTTGCGGTCGATGTCGACGTAGGCGGCCAGGCCCTGCGCGCCGGCATCGGTGGTCGGCGTTGCGCACCTGCGGCACGCTGCGCAGCCGCTCGACCAGCTTGCTGCGCCCACGTCGTTCACGGTCGGCGGTGTCCGACGCCTTCGAGCGAGACGCGGAACTCGGTCGGGCCGGTCTCGGCGTCGATGGTCAGGTCCTGCGTCGGCTGCAGGTAGAGCGTGACGCCGGCCACCTGCTGCGCACGCGCTCGCGCAGGCGCTGCATCACGTCTGCCTGCTGCGTCGCGGTCGCGCGCGCAGGTTGATCAGCATGCGGCCGGTGTTGAGCGCGGTGTTGTTGGCCGCGTCGACGCCCACCACCGAGCTAGGCTGCGCACGTCCGGGTCGGCCAGGATCGCCTCGGCCGCGGCCTGCTGCAGCTCGGCCATGCGCGCGATACGACACGTCCTGCGCCGCCTCGATGCGCGCCTGCAGCTGGCCGGTGTCCTGCGTCGGGAACAGGCCCTTGGGAATCGCAGACGTAGAGCAGCACCGTCAGCACCAGCGTGGCCAGCGCCACCAGCAGCGTCAGCGGCTGGTGCGCGCAGCACCCATTGCAGCCAGCGGTCGTAGCGCGCGATCACGCGGTCGAAGAAGCGCTGCACGCGCGCGCCGAAGCGCCCGCCCTCCTCGGCCTGGCGGCTTGAGCCAGCGCGCCGACATCATCGGCACCAGCGTGAGCGAGACCACGGCCGAGATCAGGATGGTGATCGCCAGCGTGACCGCGAACTCGCGGAACAGCCGGCCCACCACGTCGCCCATGAACAGCAGCGGGATCAGCACCGCGATCAGCGACACCGTCAGCGAGATGATGGTGAAGCCGATCTGCGTCGCGCCCTTCAGCGCGGCCTGGAACGGCGGCTCGCCCTCCTCCAGGTAGCGCGCGATGTTCTCGATCATCACGATCGCGTCGTCCACCACGAAGCCGGTGGCGATGGTCAGCGCCATCAGGCTCAGGTTGTTGAGGCTGTAGCCCAGCAGGTACATCAGCGCCGCAGGTGCCGATCAGCGAGATCGGCACCGCGATGCTGGCGATCACGGTGGCGCGCAGGCTGTGCAGGAAGAAGAAGATCACCAGCACCACCAGCACCACCGCCAGCACCAGCTCGAGCTGCACGTGCTGCACCGAGGCGCGGATGCCGGTGGTGCGGTCGCTCAGCACGTCGACCTTGCAGCGCGCCGGCAGCGAGGCCTGCAGCTCGGGCAGCTGCTTCTTGATGGCGTCGACCGTGCCGATCACGTTGGCGCCGGGCTGGCGCTGCACGTTGAGGATGATCGCGGGTCAGCTGGCCGTCGCTCGCCGTCGTCGCCTCGACTGCAGCGCCGGCCCAGGCGCCGAGCTGCGTGTTCTCGGCGCTGTCGACCACGCGCGCGACGTCGCTCATGCGCACCGGCGCGCCGTTCTTCCAGGCGACGATCAGGTTCTGGTAGTCGGCCGCGGTCACCAGCTGGTCGTTGGCGTTGATGGTGTAGGCGCGCTTCGGGCCGTCGAAGCTGCCCTTGGCGCTGTTGGCGTTGGCCGCGGCGATGGCGCGTGCGCAGCGTGTCGAGCGCCGATGCCCGACCGAGGCCAGCGCGTTGGTGTCGGCCTGGATGCGCACCGCCGGCCGCTGGCCGCCCGACAGCGACACCAGGCCGACGCCGGCGACCTGGCTGATCTTCTGCGCCAGCCGCGTGTTGACCAGGTTCTGCACCTCGGTCAGCGGCATGCGTGTCGGAGCTGACGGCCAGCGTGAGGATCGGCGCGTCGGCCGGGTTGACCTTGGCGTAGACCGGCGGCGCCGGCAGGTCGGCCGGCAGCAGCGAGCCGCCGGCGTTGATCGCGGCCTGCACCTGCTGCTCGGCCACGTCGAGCGTCTGGTCGAGCGCGAACTGCAGCGTGACGATGGACACGCCGGCCGCGCTGGTCGAACTCATGCGGTCCAGCCCCGCCATCTGGCCGAACTGGCGCTCCAGCGGCGCGGTGACGGTGCGGCTCATCACCTCGGGGCTGGCGCCGGGGTAGAGCGTCTGCACCTGGATGGTCGGGTAGTCCACCTGCGGCAGCGCCGCCAGCGGCAGGAAGCGGAAGCCCACCAGGCCCGCGAGCACGATCGCGAGCATCAGCAGCGCGGTCGCGACCGGCCGCTCGATGAAGGGACGCGAGGGCTCATGCGCGGCTCCATGCGCGCCTGCGTGACGCTCGCGCCTGCGCACTTCGCGGGCGGCCCGGCGCTCACCGGCGCTCGCTCGACTGCGGCGGCCGCTGCGCTGGCGCGGCCGTCGCCGCGCGGCGCGCGCGGGCCCGAGGCGCCCGCGGCGCGGCGCCGGCCGCCGGCTTGCTCGCCGCTGCAGCACGCACCGCTGCGCGCCCGTGCCTTGCAGGCGGTCGGCCGCCCTGCAGCATCACGCGGCGCCGTCCTCAGGCGGTCGGCGCCCTCGGTGACCACGCTCGCCGGCCTCAGGCCGTGGCGATCGCCACCACGTCGACCGTGGCCGCGCTTGACGTGCGCAGCTACCGTGCGGTCCTCGTTGATCACGTACACGAAGTCGCCGTTGGGCCCGGTGCGCACCGCGGTCACCGGCACCACGATCGCGCTCGACGGTGCGCAGCAGCAGTCTGCACGTTGACGAACTGGCTGGGGAACAGCGTGCGTGCTGGCGTTGGCGAAGCGCGCCTTGGCCCTTGCACGGTGCCGGTGCTGGTGTCGACCACGTTGTCGAGCGTGGAGAAGCTGCCGGTGTCCAGCGTGGCGCTGCGCGTGCGGTCGAGCGCCTTGACCGGCAGCGCCGCGCCCTTGGCGAGCTGGGCCTGGATGTCGGGCACGCGGTCCTGCGGCACCGCGAACTGCACGTCGATCGGGTTCATCTGCGTGATCACGGCGATGCCGGTGGCTCGCGTTGGCCGTCACCGTGTTGCCGGGGTCGACCGTGCGCAGGCCGATGCGCCCGGCCACCGGCGCGGTGATGCGCGTGTAGTCGAGGTTGAGCCTGGCCGCGGCCTCGGCGGCGCGGTCGGTGATCACCGTGCCTTCGAGCTGCTTGACCAGCGCGGCCTGGGTGTCGACGTCCTGGCGCGCGATGGAGTCCTGGCTGCAGCAGCGTGCGGTAGCGCGCCAGCGTGACGCGCGCGGCCTCGAGCTGCGCCTCGTCGCGCACGCGCGTGCCCTGGGCCTGCATCAGCGCCTGCTCGTAGGGGCGCGGGTCGATGCGGGCCAGCAGCTGGCCCTTGGTGACCGTCTGGCCCTCGGTGTAGAGCACCTCGGTGAGCACGCCGCCGACCTGCGGCTTGAGCGTGATGGTGGCCAGCGGCGTCACGGTGCCCAGCGCATCGATGCGTCACCGGCAGCTCGGCCCGCCGCGCCGACCGCATGGCCGACGGTGGAGCCGGGGGCGCCGAAGCCGCCGCGGCCGGCCGCCGGCTCGCCCGAGCGCTTGATCAGGTACCACGCCCCGCCGCCCAGGGCCAGCACGAGCAGCAGCGCGGCCAGGCTGCCCAGCCAGCGCCGCCGGCGCGACGGCGGCCGCGGCGCGGGCGGTTCGGCGAGGGAGGCGGTGGCAGCGGGCTCGGGGGTGGGGGAAGACATCGGCAACAGGGCAGTTCGCAGGCAGCCCGTAGTGGAGCGCCGAATCGTAGCGCCCCGTTCTTACGGACCGTAAAGCCCCGGTAAAGCCGGCGTTGACGCTTGCGTCCGGCGACAGCGGATTGCAACTCGCGCCGGCCGGCTGCAGCTCGTCGCAAGCGCGTGGCGGGGCCGCGGGCCCGCCGGCACAGTCCGCCCATCGACGCTTCTACCACCCTTCAAGGAGAAACAACATGCTGATGCTGACCCAGATCCTGACCCACACCCCGCGCTGGGTGTTCGCGCTCTTCGCCCTGCTCGTGTGGATGGGCGCCAAGCAGCTGCTCGCCGGCAGCGTGAGCCTGACCCGCGTGACGCTGCTGCCGATCGCGATGACCGGGCTGTCCTTCTACGGCATGCTCTCGGCCTTCGGCGACTCGCCGCTCGCCCTGCTCGGCTGGGCCGGCGCGGCCACCCTGCTGCTGCTGACGGTGCAGCGCTGGCCGCTGCCTGCCGCCGCGCGCTTCGACGCGGCGACCCGCACCTTCCACCTGCCGGGCAGCGCGGTGCCGCTGGCGCTGATCATGGGCATCTTCTTCACCAAGTACGCGGTCGGCGTGCTGCTGGCGATGCATCCGGAGCTGGCGCGCCACGCAGGCTTCGCCCTGGGCATCGGCACGCTCTACGGCGCCTTCAGCGGCATCTTCGCGGCCCGGGCGCTGCGCCTGTGGAAGCTGGCCATCCGCGAGCGACCGCGAAGCCCTGCCGGCGGCCGGTGTCTGAGCAGGAAACGCGACGCGGCCCTGTTCTTCCGCAAGAATCCATCATCGCTTCAAGAGGTCTCACCATGAACGACGACCCTCTTCCTCCAACGACCGCACCGAACGCCTCGCCCGCCGCCGTGCCGGCGCCAAGATGGGCTGGTACATCCACGCCACCGTCTACGTGCTGGTCAACCTGTTCCTCGTCATCCTGGCGAGCTCCCGCGGGCAGAACTGGGCCATGTACCCGCTGCTCGGCTGGGGCCTGGGGCTGCTGATCCACGGCGCGGTGGTGTTCTTCGTCGCGCCGGGCGGCAACTTCTACGACCGGCTGCTCGAACGCGAGCGCAAGGCGCTGCGCGGCGGAGACCGCGGGTGAGCGGCACCCTGTCGCGCAACTTCTCGCCGCCAACCTCCGGCACGTGCTGCGCCACGGCATCTCGACCGCCGGCTTCTGCTGCGTCATCGCGGTGGGGCTGGCGGTCTCGGGCCGCGGCGCCTGGGCGCCGCAGTTCGTCTATTCGCTCTCGATCGGGCTCATCAGCTGGCTGGTGATCGACATCGGCCGGCTGGTGCTCGCGGGCCGCACGGCCAAGCCCTGGCCGCAAGGGCTGGCGCGGCGTGGTGCTGGTCATCGTGGGCATCGCGGTCGGCTTCCTCGGCGGCAACGTGATCGGCGACGCCTGGACCGGCAAGCCCCTGCTGGAATTCTTGAGCTTCTCGCGGGACAAGCTCGCCTCCACGGTGCTGATCACGGTGGTGGCCGGCGTCGTCATCTGCTACTTCTATTACAGCCTCGGCAAGAGCAAGTACCTCGAAGGCGAGATCGCGCTGGCCCAGCGCGACGCCGCCGATGCGCGCCTCAAGCTGCTGGAGACCCAGCTCGAGCCGCACATGCTCTTCAACACGCTGGCCAACCTGCGCGTGCTGATCGCCACCGACCCGCCGCGCGCCGTGGCCATGCTCGACCGCCTCAACAGCTACCTGCGCGTGACCCTGAGCGGCTCGCGCGCGCTCGCGCATCCGCTCGCGGCCGAGTTCCAGCGGCTGGGCGACTACCTGGAACTGATGTCGGTGCGCATGGGCGCCGCGGCTCGCCTACCGGCTCGAGCTGCCCGACGAACTGCGCGAGCGTGCCGGTGCCGCCGCTGCTGCTGCAGCCGCTGGTGGAGAACGCGATCCGCCACGGACTGGAGCCGAAGGTCGAGGGCGGCGAGATCGCGGTCGGCGCGCGGCGCGAAGGCCGGCGCCTGGTGCTCGAGGTGCGCGACACCGGCGTCGGCATCGCCATCGATCCGCACGACAGCACGCCGCGGCCCGACGGCGGCTTCGGCCTCTCGCAGGTGCGCGAGCGCCTCGCCACCGCCTACGGCGAGCAGGACGGCCTGCAGCTGGCAGCAGGCCCGGCCGGCGGCACCTGCGCCACCATCAACCTCCCCCTGTCCGCATGAAGACCACCGCCCTCATCGCCGAAGACGAACCCCTGCTGGCCCAGGCCCTGCGCGCCGAGCTCGCCGCCGCCTGGCCCGAGCTCGAAGTGCTCGCCACGGTCGGCCGACGGCCGCAGTGCGGTGCGCGAGGCGCTGCAGCTGCTGCCGCAGGTGCTGTTCTTCGACATCCGCATGCCGGGCCAGGACGGCCTGGCCGCCGCCGCCGAGCTGGCCGACGCCTGGCCGGCCGACGAGGCGCCGATGCCGCAGCTGGTCTTCGTGACGGCCTACGACGAATACGCGGCCCGGGCCTTCGATGCCCAGGCCATCGACTATGTGCTCAAGCCGGTGCAGCCCGAGCGGCTGCGGCGACCGTCGCGCGGCTGCAGCAGGCGCTGGCAGCCGCAGCGCAACGGCGCCGCGCCCAGCGCCGAGGATGCGCTGGCGGGCACGCTCGCGCAGTGGCGCCAGCTGCTGGCCGCGGCCGGCGGCGCGGGGCGCGTTCCCGGTGCGGGCGGCACGGCGCCGCTCAAGCTGATCGCCGCCAGCGAGGCCGGCAGCGCGGCAGCACCGTGCGCATGGTGCCGATCGACGAGGTGCTGTACTTCGAGGCCGCCGACAAGTACGTGCGCGTGCTCACCGCCGACCCGCGAATACCTGATCCGCACGCCGCTCAAGCAGCTGCTGCCGCAGCTCGACGCCGGGCGTGTTCTGGCAGGTGCATCGCGCCACGGTGGTGCGCAGCGACGCCATCGAGTCGGTGCACCGCGACGAGGCGGGCAAGCTGCACCTGGCGCTGCGCGGGCGCGCGGAGAAGATCCCCGTCAGCCGGCTCTACGCCCACCTCTTCAGGGCCATGTAGCAAGCGCCCATGAAAAAACCGGCCCCGAGGGCCGGTTTTTTCATGTGACAGCAGGCAATCGTGGCTGTCTGCGCTCAACGCCAGTGACCGTGGCCGTGGCCATGGCCGTGACCGTGGTGACGGTAGTAGCCGCGCGGCGGGCCGTAGTAAGCGGGCGGCGGCGGCGTAGTACACCGGGGCCGGACGGTAGTAGACCGGCGGCGGCGGGGCGTAGTAGACCGGGGCGGCCGGACGGTAGTACACAGGCGGCGGCGGCGCGTAATACACCGGGGGAGCAGCGACGCCGACGGCCACGCCGGGAGCGCTGACGCCGACCGACCAGCTCACGTCGCCGCGAGCATTGGCCGAAGCGGCAGTGAACAGGGCGCCCGCTGCGACAGCGCCGGCGGCAGCCCATTTGAAGAAGGTGGAACGGGTGAGGCTCATGGTGTGGACTCCTTGTTGAGGGGGACGCATGCGTCCATGTCCGTATTGAACGCATCAAATGTCAACCCGGTTCACACTGCACAGTGAAGAACGTTTCCAAACGTAACTCCCCAGGAGCGCCACCTAGAATGAAGAGATGACTTCCGCTGCCGACCACGATACCGCCAAACCCAGCAATTTCCTGCGCCACGTCATCGAAAACGACCTCGCAACAGGGCAACTACGCCGGCCGCCGCTGGGGCGGCTCCCCCGGCGACGCCGCGCACCACGCCGCAGGGCATGCAGGACCCGGCCCGCGTGCGCACTGCGCTTTCCGCCCGAGCCCAACGGCTACCTGCACATCGGCCACGCCAAGAGCATCTGGCTCAACTTCGAGCTGGCGCGCGAATACGGCGGCGTGTGCCACCTGCGCTTCGACGACACCAACCCCGAGAAGGAAGAGCAGGAATACGTCGACGCCATCCGCGACGCGGTGAAGTGGCTGGGCTACGACTGCAGCCTGGCCGACGACCCGGCCCGGCCCGGCCAGCCCAACGAGCACGTCTACTTCGCCAGCAACTACTTCGACTTCATGTACCGCGCGGCCGAGTACCTGATCGGCGCCGGCCTGGCCTACGTCGACGAGCAGAGCGCCGAGCGAGATGCGCGCCAACCGCGGCGACTTCAACACGCCCGGCACCGACAGCCCCTTCCGCAGCCGCACGCCCGACGAGAACCTCGCGCGCTTTCGCGCCATGCGCGACGGCCAGCTGGCCGACGGCGCCGCCGTGCTGCGCGCGAAGATCGACATGGCCAGCCCCAACATCAACATGCGCGACCCGGCGCTCTACCGCATCCGCCGCGCGACGCACCACAACACCGGCGACAAGTGGTGCATCTACCCGATGTACACCTTCGCGCACCCGATCGAGGACGCGCTGGAGCAGATCACCCACAGCATCTGCACGCTGGAGTTCGAGGACCAGCGCCCGTTCTACGACTGGCTGCTGGACCGCCTGGCCGAAGGCGGCCTGATCGCCAGCGCCGCACCCGCGCCAGTACGAGTTCGCGCGGCTCAACGTGACCCACGTGATCACCAGCAAGCGCAAGCTGCGCCAGCTGGTCGAGGAAGGCCACGTCGACGGCTGGGACGACCCGCGCATGCCCACCCTGGCCGGCCTGCGCCGGCGCGGCTACACGCCCGAGGCGCTGAAGCTGTTCTGCGAGCGCATCCGGCGTCACCAAGTCGCGGCGGCTGGATCGACTACGCCAGCCTGGAAGCCGCGCTGCGCGACACGCTGGACCCGATGGCGCCGCGCGCCATGGCCGTGCTCGACCCGGTGAAGCTGGTCATCACCAACTGGGACGAACTGATGGGCGGCGGCGATGTCCTCGACGACTGCACGGCGCCCGTGCATCCGCACCATCCCGAGATGGGCCAGCGCAGCTTCAAGCTCGGCCGCGAGGTCTGGATCGAGCGCACCGACTACGAGGACGTGCAGCCCAAGGGCTTCTTCCGCCTGTTCCCGGGCAACAAGGTGCGCCTGAAGTACGGCCACGTCATCGAATGCACCGGCGGCACGCGCGATGCGGACGGCAAGCTGGTCGAGGTGCAGGCCAAGCTGGTGCCCGACACCAAGAGCGGCACGCCGGGGGCGGACGCGATCAAGGTCAAGGGCAACATCACCTGGGTGGCGGCGGCCGATGCGCGTGCAGGCCGAAGTGCGGCTGTACGAGCGGCTGTTCGCGGCGGCGCAGCCCGGTGCCGGCGAAGTGCTGGACGAGCTGAACCCGAGCAGCCTGGTGGTGACGCAGGCCTATGTCGAGCCGTCACTGGCCAAGGCCACGGCCGGCGCCAGGCCTTCCAGTTCGAGCGGCACGGGTACTTCGTGCCGGACAGCCGCCAGGGCGCAGGCGCCGGACTGGTGTTCAACCGCGCGGCCGGCATGAAGGACAGCTGGGGCAAGTGATCGATCCGCGGCGGCTACAGCGGCCGCGTCAGATACACCCCTTCCCGCCCCACGATCGGCACCCTGCGCCGGCATCAGCACCGTGCAGTCCTCGCACGGCGCGCGGATCTCCTCGTCGCCGTCGATCGCGATCAGCTCGTCCTTGGCGAACACCTCGAAGCCGACGAGCGGCCGCACGAAGCGGAATTCCGGCGTCTTGACCATGCGCGTCTCCAGCAGCTCGAAGCGCCGCTGCGGCCCGGGCGCCGGGGCGTCGGCCTCGCGCTCGACCAGGCCGAAATGAGCCAGGAAATCGAAGCGTCACCTCCACCGCCAGTATCCGCCGTGGCCTGCAGGAAATGCTGCCCGCACTCGGCCACCAGCGCCGCGCCGGCCGGTCCTTCGTCCTCGCCGTGGCGGCCGTGCTGGATCAGCGGCGTGCCCGAGCCCAGGCCCTTGGGCATCACCAGGTGCACCGACGGGCGCCCGATCGCCAGCGCCACCGCCGCGTTGCGCGCGAAGGCCGGGTAGACCCAGAAGGGCACCACGTCCTGGCTGGTGGAGTGCAGGTCGAGGATGTGGTCGGCCGCGGCCACCACCGGCCGCAGTTCGCGGGCCCGGCGCAGCTCGGGACTGTCCTCGGCCCCCTCCAGCCATTCGTCGGACCAGATGCGGTTGAGGTTGTGCACCAGCTGCCGGTTCTCGAAGGGCTTCTCCGGCGTCGAAGGCGTTGTAGGCCTCCACATGGGCAAAGCTCACCGTGAGCGTGCCGATCCTCGGTCGCACGCCCTCGTCGAGCAGCCGGGTGGCGGCCACCATCCCGCAGATCTCGTTGCCATGGGTCAACGCGTTGATCAGCACATGCGGGCCCGGCTTGCCGGATTCGAAGCGGTGGACGTAGTCGACGCCGGTGTTGCCTTGGCGGTAGGCGGAGAGATCGCCCTGGACGACTTCGAGGCGCGGGAGGATCGGGGGCATGGCAAAGTGACGCTGCGGCCTGTGGGTGCGAGGCCTTTAGTTTGCTACAGCTGCGGCAACGGGGACCTCCCGTTTGCCTCGTAGACTCGCGACCCACAACCAAAATTATTTCGAGCCCCCTCCCCTCATGCCCCTGACTGCCGACATGCGACGGTCGATCGACCAGATTCGCGACTATCTCTTTGGCGGCGGCTACCCGGATCCCGTCGGCAACGCCGAACAGCTCTGCTTCCTGTTCTTCTTCTACCTGGTCCAGGGCATCGACGCCGAAGCCGGGGCGCGCGCCGGGCACTCGACGTCCCGTTCCGCAGCCTGTTCGACGGCGAATGGGAGCTGCGCAATCCCGCCAACGCCCAAGCGCCGGCCGTGCGCGAAGGGGCGCTGCCGATGACCGTGCTGCACACCGGCCAGCCTTGCATCCCGCGCGACCGCTTCCGCTGGTCGTGGTGGGCCGAGGCGCTGTCGGGCGAGGCGCTGGTGCGCTTCGTGCGCGACGAGGTGTTCCCCTTCTTCGCCGAGATCGGCGAGGCCTCGGCCCACGACTTCATGCGCGGCGCGCGCCTGGGCATCGACGAGCCGACGGTGCTGACGCAGGTCGTCCGCCTGGTCGGCGGCCTGCGGCCTGGACCAGGCCGATGCCGACACCAAGGGCGACCTGTTCGAGCACGTGCTGCGCCAGATGAAGCAGGCCGGCGAGCTGGGCCAGTTCCGCACGCCGCGCCACGTGATCCGCGCCATCGTCGAGATGATCGATCCGAAGGTGGGCGAGACCGTCTACGACCCGGCCGCCGGCACCGCGGGCTTCCTGGTGGCGGCCTACAACCACATCCGGCTCGCGCACTCCTCGCCGGAAAGCATCGTGGAAGCCGAGCTCGACGGCAAGACGCACCGCCGCGGCCTGGGCGACCGGCTCACGCAAGCGCAGCTCGCCACCCTGCAGCGCGGCACCTTCTTCGGCAACGACGTCGACCCGAAGATGGTGCGGCTGGCCACCATGAACCTCACGCTGCGCGGCCTGGCCAACGTGCGCATCCTGCAGCGCAACGTGCTCACGACCCTCCTCGACGAGAAGGTCAAGGCGCGGCTGGGCCTGCCCGGCGAAGGCTTCCACGTCGTGCTCGCGAACCCGCCCTTCTCCGGCCGCGTCGACAAGGATCGCATCGTCGACGAGGTGAAGCTCGGCAGCACCAGCGCCACCGAGCTGCTGTTCCTCAAGTACATGCTCGACAGCCTGCGTCCCGACGGCCGCGCCGCGGTGGTCGTGCCCGAGGGCGTGCTGTTCGGCTCCACGCTGGCGCACCGCGAGCTGCGCAGCCAGCTGATCGAACCAGCATTGCGTCGAGGCCGTGATGAGCCTGCCCGGGCGGCGTGTTCCAGCCCTACTCGGGCGTGAAGACCTCGGTGCTGCTTCTTCCGCCGCGGCGGCCGCACCGAGCGCGTGCAGTTCCTGCACGTCGAGGACGACGGCTACCGGCTGGACGCCAACCACGACACGCCCATCGAGTCCGACGACCTGCCCGCGCTGGCGCAGGCCTTCATCGGCCGCGAGGCGGCCTGGGCCCGCTGGCAGGCGCGCGACCCGGAGGCCGAGTGGCACGAGAAATGGTGGTTCGCCGACGCCGCGGCGCTGCGCGCGAACGACTTCAGCCTCTCGGCCAGCCGCTACCGGCCGATGAGTGCCTCGCAGATCCAGCACCAGGACCCGCGCGAACTGCTGGACGAGCTGGCTGCGATCGAGTCGGAAATCGAGAAGGAAATCGAGACGCTGCGCGCGCTGCTTGCGGAGCTGGACCCATGAGTGATGCCTTGCCCCCCGAAGATGCGCTCGCCGCAGCCGAAGGCGAAGGTGCTCCCGCGAGCACCGCACGGCCGCCCGAAGACGCTCGCACTTCAGCGCGCAATTTGGAGCCTTTTCCGGCGAACCCTCCAGCCCGCAAGGCCACGCTGGGCGAAGTCTGCGAGATCAATCCCAGGCTGCCGAAGGACCACGGCCTGCAGGAGGACAGCGAGGTCGCCTTCGTCCCGATGGCCGCGGTGAGCGAGATCAACGCCGACATCGCCCAGCGCCTGACGCGGCCCTTCGCCGAGGTGAGAAGGGGCTACACCCCCTTCGCCGAGGGCGACGTGCTGTTCGCGAAGATCTCGCCCTGCATGGAGAACGGCAAGGTGGCCCTCGCGCGCGACCTGGCCGGCGGCCGCGGCTTCGGCTCCACCGAGTTCCACGTGCTGCGCGCCCGCGAGGCCGTGCTGCCCGAGTGGATCTACTACTTCCTGCGCCAGAAGCGCTTCCGCAACGCGGCGCGGCGCAGCTTCACCGGCACCGCCGGCCAGCAGCGCGTGCCGGCCGCGCACATGGCCGGCGCTGCCATTCCGGTGCCCGAGCTGGCCCATCAGCGCCGCGTGGTCGAGATGCTCGGCTGTTCCGACGGCATGGTGCGCCTTCAGCGCCGGGCGCGCGCGCTCACCGAGCTGGTGGCCCCGGGCCTGCTGGCCGACTTGTTCGGCGACCCGGCGAGCAATCCGATGGGTTGGCCGGTGGTGAAGCTGGGCGAGCTGCTCGACGGCATCGACAGCGGCAAGAGCCCGCGCTGCCACGACCGGCCGAAGACCGAGAACGAATGGGGCGTGCTGCGCTTGAGCGCGCTGAAGAACGCGCTCTACGACGAATCCGACCACAAGACCCTGCCCGAGACCGAACGGCCGGACACGCGCAACGAGGTGCGGGCCGGCGACCTGCTGATCAGCCGCAAGAACACGATGGAACTGGTCGGCACGCCGGCCTACGTGTGGGAGACCCGCGGCCGGATCCTGCTGCCCGACCTGATCTTCCGGCTGCGCCTGCGTCCCGACGCGGGGGTGCATCCGCTCTACCTGTGGGCGATGCTGCGGGCGCCGGCCATGCGAAGGGGATTGCAGTTGCTGGCCAGCGGGACCGCTGCCTCGATGCCCAACATTTCCAAGGAGCGGCTGCGCACGCTGCGGGTGATGGTGCCGCCGGCGGACCTTCAGGAGACTTTTGCGCAGCGGGTGGCTGGGCTGCATGTGGTCGCGCAGCAGCAGGACGCCGCGCTGAGCCGTGCGAAAGCCATCTTCGAGGCGCTGCTGGCGCGCGCCTACGAATCGTAGCCGCCGCCCTCTCGATCTAGAGAAGCCGGCTGTACGCCACGATTTCCGGCGCGCCCGCCAGGAGCGGGCTTGCCGCGGCGATCGCCGCGCCGACATGCAGGCTCTGCATGTGCGCCTCGGCATCGGCCTTGTCCTTCCACTGCTCCACGGTCTGGAAGATGTGCGGGGCCCCGGTCTGCTGGAACAGCTCGTAGCCCATGCAGCCGGCATCTTGCCGCGACTTGGACGCCAGTTCGACGAGGATGCCTTTCGCGAGCTCGGCGACCTCGGGTTTGACGGTGATGCGTGCGAGGACGTAGTGCATGGGAGGCTCCACCCGGAATTGTTCTTGGGCGCATCTTGACCTGAAGGGCGTCTGAGCCGCAAGCAAATGGATTCGGCTCATCATTTGAGCCGTAAACGCTAGAATGCGGCGCATGCCCCAACCCCGGTACATCTGGCAATTGCCCGACTGGCCAAAGCTGCACTTCGACGTCGCAGCAGCCAGCCCGGTCTTGCTGCGCGCCCGCGAACGCCAGGGCCAGGTGCGCGGCATGGCGCGCGCCATCGGGCTGGACGAAATGCAGAACATCGAGCGGGAGGTGTGGACCCACGAGGCCCTCGCCACCGCGGCAATCGAGGGCGAGAGGCTCGAGCTGGCAGCGGTGCGCTCGTCGGTCTTGCGCCACCTGGGCCAGGCCGACTCGGGCCCCTACAGCCGCCATGTCGACGGATTGGTGGAGATCATGCAGGACGCCAGCGCCGGCTTCGAGCAGCCCCTGGACGCCGATCGGCTCTGCCGCTGGCAGTCGGCGCTCTTTCCGGGCGGAACCATGGGCATCCGGCGCATCGCGGTAGGCCGCTTCCGCGACCACGAGGATCCCATGCAGATCGTGAGCGGGCTACCCGGCAAGGAGGTGGTGCACTACACGGCGCCGCCCTCCTCCAGCGTGCCACGCGAGATGGACGGCCTTCCTGGACTGGTTCGCGGCCACGACCCCGCGACGGGACGCGCTGCCGGCGCTCGACGGCATCGCGCGCGCAGCCATCGCCCACCTGTGGTTCGAGACCATCCATCCTTTCGAGGACGGCAACGGCCGGATCGGCCGCGCCATCGCCGACATGGCCCTGGCGCAGGATCTCGGCGCGCCGACGCGGCTCTACAGCCTCTCGCGGCAATTGCTTGCGGATCGTCGCGGCTACTACGACGCACTGGCGGCCGCGCAGGTCGGCAGCACGGACGTGACCGGCTTCGTCCAGTGGTTCGCCGACGCCTTCGGCCAGGCATGCAACCGGTCGATGGACCTGATCCAGGACACGCTCGACAAATCGCGCTTCTGGGCGACCCATGCGCAGCAGGCGCTCAACGAGCGGCAACGTCAGCTGGTGCGGCGCTTGCTGGATGCGGGCGACGGCGGTTTCCTGGGCGGCCTCAATGTCGACAAGTACCTGAAGATGACCAAGACCTCGAAGGCCACCGCGACGCGGGACCTGTCCGACCTGGTGCAGCGCGGCCTGCTGCACACCTCCGGGCAAGGCAAGGCCCTGCGCTACTACCTGTCCGTGCCGGGATGGACGCACGGGCGCGAAGAAAGCGCCCGCCTCGCCTAGGCCGCGTCGGGCGGCGCCTCCTCGCGACCCGGTGCGCGCTTCTTCCCTCGCGCCCGCGCCTCCTTCTTCGCCTGCCGCTCCGCATCCAGCAACTGCCCCGCCGCCAGCCACTGCCCGAACTCCTCCGGCGTCTCCAGCGTGATGCGCCCCAGGCTGCCGCTGCGGAACTCGTTCATCACGATCTCGGCGGCCTTCTGCAGGTTCACGCGGCCCTTGCCCAGCAGGGCGCCGCGCTGGCGGCCGATGGCCTCGAGCAGCTTCCTCATCGCCGAGGCCGGCGACCGCATCGAGCTTGAAGCGGGCCTCGAGCAGCCCCGCGTAGTGCCGCTTGAGATAGCCCAGCAGCTCCAGCGCCACCAGTTCCTCGTCGAAGGCGTTGCGGCCGATGGCGCCGCTGGCCGCCAGGTTGTAGCCGCTCTGCGCCACGATGATGCGCGGCCACAGCATGCCGGGCGTGTCCCAGAGGTAGAAGTCGTCGGCCAGCACGATGCGCTGCTCCAGCTTGGTGACGCCGGCCTCGTCGCCGGTCTTGGCCTTGCGGGTGCCGACCAGGGTGTTGATCAGCGTGGACTTGCCCACGTTGGGGATGCCGCAGATCAGCACCCGCATCGGCTTGGCCATGCTGCCGCCGCGCTGCGGCGCCAGCTGGCGGCAGGCCTCGATCAGCTGGCGCGCCGGCGCCGTCTGGCTGGCATCGAGGCCGATGGCGCGCGTGGCCGGCTGCGCGTTGTAGTGGGCCAGCCAGAGCGCGGTGCGCTCGGGGTCGGCCAGGTCCTGCTTGTTGAGCACCTTGAGCCCCGGCTTGTGGCCGGTCAGCTCGGCCAGCATCGGGTTGGCGCTGGAGCCGGGCAGGCGCGCATCGAGCAGCTCGATGACGACGTCGATCTCGGCGATGCGCTCGGCGATGGCCTTCCGGGTCAGGTGCATGTGGCCGGGGAACCACTGGATGGCCATCGGGGACTTCTTTCTTGCTCGGGGATCGGGGGAGCCGGCGATTGTCGCCGCTCGCCTCCTCTCAGGCGCGCAGCGCGTCGCGGTAGCGCCGGCTGCAGGGGATGCGGGTGCCGTCCTGCATCAGCAGGCGCGCATCGCCGCCGTCCAGCGGCTCGATCTCGGCCACGCGGTCCAGGTTGGCCGCATAGCTGCGATGCACGCGGGCATAGCGCGCCGGGTCGAGCTGCGCGAGGAAGTCGGTCAGGGTGGCGCGCAGCAGGTAATCGTGGCCCTTCACCCGCAGGCCGACGTAGTTGCCCTGGGCCTGCAGCCAGTCGATGTCGCTGGCGGCAATCAGGAATTCGCGCCGCAGCTTGCGCACCAGGAAGCGCTCGGGCCGCGCCGGCGGCGGCTGCTCCGGCGCGGGCGGCGCCGTGCCCGGCGGGCTCCTCCGGCGGATCGAGCACGCGCGCCTCGCCCTGCAGCCGCAGCATGAAGAGGCGGTAGCTCAGGATCGAGATCAGGAACAGCGCGTAGACGCGCACGTCCTTGAGGTATTCGTACACCCACTGCTCGGCCGCCGCCGAAGTCGTAGCGGCCGCCGGCCCAGGCATAGGCGGCCTTGCGCAACGCCACCATGCCCGCCACGTGCAGCAGGCTGAAGACCACGCTGCCCGCCAGGTGCCAGGGCAGGTTGCGGGCGAAGCCGGCGAAGCCGAGCGGAAAGCGCCGCTCGAAGGCGACCACGGCCGGCACCAGCGCCAGCAGCACCAGGTGGCTGGACAGCTCCCAGGTCACCGGCTGCCAGGTCGGCAGCGCCCGCCCGGCGCGGTCGGCGTCGATCACCGCGACCACGCAGTTGAAGGCGGCCTGCAACGCCATCAACAGCACCCAGAAGGCGACCTCGGCGCGCCGGCGGTAGGGCTGGTAGCGCTCGAACAGGTTCTTCGGGGTTGGGCCGGGGGTCTCGGGCATGGCGGCATTCTCCTGAATCCGGGCCCGGATTTCGTCCCTGCGGGCCGCCGTTCGTCCCAAGAGCCCGGCGGATCGTCACTTCGGAGCCCCACCAGGCACGGGCCGCGCCCAGCATGGCTGCCTTCGAACATCTGGAGCCGCCATGACCCCCGAATCCCGACGCCACGACATCGACGCGCTGCGCGCGCTGGCCTTCGGCCTGCTGATCCTCTACCACGTGGGCATGTACTACGTGGCCGCCTGGCCCTGGCATCTCAAGAGCCCGCAAGCGGCGGCCTGGCTGCAGGCGCCCATGCAGGTGGTGAACATCTGGCGCATGGACCTGGTGTTCCTGGTCTCGGGCGTGGCGCTGGGCTTCCTGTTCCGCGGCCGGGACCCGCTGGCGCTGATCCGGCAGCGCGCGCTGCGCCTGATGCTGCCGCTGGTCTTCGGCATGACGGTGGTGGTGCCCTACCAGGCCTATGCCGAGGCGCTGGCCCGCGGCCTGGTGGCGCCGGGCTTCGGCGGCTTCATGCTGCGCTACCTGGCGATGGGCCCCTGGCCGAAGGGCGCCTTCGCCGGCTCCGACTTCGGCATGACCTGGAACCACCTGTGGTACCTGCCCTACCTCTTCGTCTACACCGCGCTGGTGGCGCTGCTGCAGCCCTTGCTGGGCTCGGCCGCCGGGCAGCGGCTGCGCGCCGCCTTCACCGGCCTGCGGCGCTGGCGGCTGCTGGTGCTGCCGGCCCTGCCGCTGCTGCTGTACGCGCTGACGCTGGCGCCGCGCTTCCCGGCCACCCACGATCTGCTCCACGACGGCTACCTGCACCCGCTCTATTTCACGGTCTTCCTCTACGGCTACTGGATGGGCATCGATGCCGGCCTGTGGCGCGAGCTGGAGCGCCTGCGCGGCTGGGCGCTGGCGCTGGCGGTCGGCTTCGTGGCCGCCTACCTGGCGCTGCGCGGCAGCGGGCGCCGAGGCCTGGCTGCTGCGCGGTCTGCGCGCCTTCTACCTGTGGACGGCGATCGCCGCCATCCTGGGCTTCGCCCGCCGCTACCTGGACCGCCCCTGGCCCTGGCTGCACTGGGCCAACGAGTCGGTCTACCCCTGGTACATGCTGCACCAGACCCTGATCGTGGCCGGCGCCGTGCTGCTCGCGCCCTGGCGGCTGGGGCCGGTGCTGGAGCCCGTGCTGCTGGTCGCCTTCACCGTGGGAGGCTGCTGGGTCCTGACCGATGGGCTGATCCGCCGCATCGGCTGGCTGCGCCCCCTGTTCGGGCTCAAGCCGCGGCGCCTACCGGCAGCTGAAGATCCGCGCCGATTTCGAGACTTTGTAGCGCGCTGAACATGTAACAAGCCCCCTAGAATCCCCGCGCTGCGCGCCGCCCGGCCCGCAGCGCCCGACAACAACCAAAGAGAAAGTGCCGATGTTCCAGCGCTTCGCCCTGGCCGCCGTCCTGGCAGCCACCCTTCCCCTGTCCGCCGCCCATGCCCAGCGCCCTGCGCCGCCGCAAGGCCCGATGACCGACGGCTACCTGTTGCTGCAACATGCGCAGCTACGGCAAGCAGATCAGCGATATCAACTACGACGAGCAGGGCACGAGCATCTTGGCCGCGGGCACGCGCGCGCGCATCACCGGCTACGACTTCCGCTGGGTCGACCTGGACGTCGGCGGCCGCCCGCAGCGGCTCAAGAACGACTACAGCCGCGACCTCCCGCAGCATTCCGTTCGGACAGCGCTACGTCGTGGCCGAGGACCCGAAGGTCAAGCTGGCCGGCTACCCCGAAAAGACGCGCGCAGCCATCGCCGCCATGAAAGTGACGCCCGGCATGACGCGCGAGCAGGTGCTGATGGCACTGGGCTACCCCATCAGCAGCGAAAACCCGAAGCTGGATGCGCCCGTGTGGCGCTACTGGCTCGACACCTGGGCGGAAGTACCAGGTGGTGTTCGGCACCACCGGCGTGGTCGACAAGGTCGGTGGCCGACCCGGCCGGTGCTGACCCGCGTCTCGCTGCCCTGACGGCTCAGCGGCTGCCGTAGTCGATGGGCTGGCTGTACGCGGGGTCGCGGTGCCAGTCCCAGTAGGTGGCGAGCAGCCGCTGCGTGACCGGCCCGGGCCGGCCGGTGCCGAGCACCTGGTCGTCCACCCGCGTCACCGGCAGCACGCCGCCGCCCGAGCTGGTGAGGAAGGCCTCGTCGGCGCCGCGCAGTTCCTCGGCCGGCAGCGCGCGCAGTTCGACCCGCAGGCCCAGCGAGCGGGCGATCTCGATCACGGTGCGGCGCGAGATGCCCTCGAGCACGCCTTCCTCCGGCGTCACGAGCCCGCCGTCCTTGACACAGAAGATGTTGAAGCCGGGCCCTTCGACCACGTGGCCTGCGGCATCGCTCAGCACCACCGTGTCGGCGCCGGCGTCGAGGGCGCCGAGCAGGCCCATCGTGAGGTCGTTCCAGTGGTAGTTCTTGGCCTTCGGGTCGACCGAGCTCGCGGGAATGCGCTGCACCGCGCTCACCTTCAGGTGCAGGCCGCGCTCGCGCTGCGCCTCGTTGGCGATCCAGACGAAGGGCACCGCGAAGGCGTAGAAGCGGTTCACCGCCTGGCGCGGGTCGCGCGAGCCCCAGGGCGGCTGGCCGCGCGTGACGATCATCTCCACATAAGAACGGCGCAGGCCGCTGCGCCGCACGCATTCGGCCAGCACCTCGGCGATCTGCCCGGCGCAAGGCCGGGGTCGAGGCGGAAGCGCTCGCAGCTGCGGCATGAAGCGCTCCAGGTGCGCATCGAGCCGGAAGGCGTCCCGGAAGAAGGCGCCCTCCCACACCGTGACCACGTCGTAGGTGGCGTCGGAGCGCAGGAAGCCCCAGTCGGTGATCGGGATCGCGGCCTCGGCGATCGGGACATAGGCGCCGCGCACGTAGGCGACGCCGTCGGCCAGTGGATGGGGATCGGCAGGCACGTCTTGGAGCTCCTTCGGTTTCATGCGCGCTTCGCCGCCTTGCGGGCGGACGAAGGCGCGGGCAGCGCGGGCTTGCGCACCGCGCGCGGCGTCTGCGCGGGAATGAGCGGCGGCCGCTGCCCGGTGTGCATCCAGGCATCGTAGAAGTCGATCTTCTTCTCGACCAGCGTCAGCGCGCGCTTCCACTCGGCGATGGTCGCGTTCACGCGCTCCCGGTGGGCGGCGAGCAGGTCGCGGCGCTGGCGCAGGCTGCGGCTGCCCTGCATCACCAGCGCGGTGTACTCGCGCATCTCGGCGATCGACATGCCGGTGGCGCGCAGGCGCTCCATCAGGTCCAGCCAGCCGACGTGCAGCTCGCCGTAGACGCGCCGGCCGCCCTCGTCGCGCGCCACGCCGGGCACGAGGCCCTGGGCTTCGTACCAGCGGATGGCGTGCACGCTGCGGCCGGTGCGCGCGGCCAGCTCGCCGATGCGCAGCTGGGCTAGCCGGCACGCGCAGGCGCCTCCAGCACGGCGTCGACCAGGGCGGTGTCGAGGTACTCCGTCAGCGACACGAGCTTGCCGCCGGCCAGGCGGTAGATAAAGCAGTACTCGTTGTCATAGCGCTGCCCGGACTTCGTGCTCACCTCGCCGCGGCACTGCACGACGACCTGGTCGTCCTCGGCGATGAAGGACTCGGCGGTGTTGCGGTAGCGGCCCTCGAACTGGGCGTACAGAGGTCGCGAGCAGCCGGTCCTGCACCACCTGCCGGCCCTCGTAGGTGCCCGACCAGGCGGTGCGCCCCTTCATGATCCAGCGGAAGTCCTCCGCCAGGCTCTCGATGAAAGGCCTGCCGTTGCCCTGGGCGAGTTCGGCGTGGATGTGCTGGACGATCTGCTTGTTGCTGTTGGCGTTGGCGTTCATGGCATGGTTCCTTTGGATGGACCGGACGACCCGGTTCATTCATTGGAAATGCTGGAGCGCACTCTAGGTCAAGCGCGCCGCGAACTCAACGCCTGCTCAGTTCCTGCGGCTCAGCCGCTCGCAGTAGTCGAGCAGCAACTCGATCTCGGCCGACTTGTCGAAGAAGGCATCCGCGCCCAGCGCCTTGGAGCGCGCCCGCATGTCGGGCGTGGCGTAGTTGCTCAGCACCACCACCTTCTGGTGCGCGGCCCGCCGGCGCACGGCATCGACCACGCCGAGTCCGTTGCCCTCCTCGAGGAACAGGTCGACGATGGCCATGTCCCAGCCATCGCGATGATGGGCCAGCCAGTCCACGGCCTCGCGCTCGCCGGCCGCATGCGCCACCACGGTGGCGTCCGCGATGTCTTCCAGGAAGCCCACGAGGTTCTCCCGGATCACGGGGTTGTCTTCAACCAGGTAGGTCTTGAAAGTCATGGCGGGCGGAGAAGCGAAAGGGTTGTCGTCAGCTTTTTCTGGCTTGATGTCATGATCAACCGCATCCGGCTGCGGCCGGTGGGTCATCGGGGTCAACGCGGGTAGGTAAAGGCCTACCTGACTAATACGAAGGTTTTGCTCAGGCATGGCAACAACACGTTTCGTCGATATCCAGGCGTTATCGGCCCTGGTTCGAACGCTGGGAGTGCCCCGCTTCCTCGAGACGCTGGCCCAGACACGCTCGCGCGAAGATTTCCTGCGCTGGCCCGAATTCGACAAGTCGGCCCGCCTGGCCAGCCATTCGCCGCTGGGCGTGATCGAGCTGATGCCGGTGTCGGACGCCACGCACTATGCCTTCAAGTACGTCAACGGCCACCCCGCCAACACGGCCCGCGGCCTGCCCACGGTGATGGCCTTCGGCGTGCTGGCCGAGGTGGAGACCGGCTTCCCGCTGCTGCTGGCCGAGCTCACGCTGACCACCGCGCTGCGCACCGCCGCCATGTCGGCGCTGGCGGCGCAGGCGGTGGCCCGCCCGGGCGTCGCGCAGCATGGCGCTGATCGGCAACGGCGCCCAGGCCGAGTTCCAGGCCCTGGCCTTCCACGCGTTGCTGGGCGTCGACGAACTGCGGGTCTACGACCTCGATCCGGCCGCCACCGACAAGCTGGAGCGCAACCTCGCCGGCCTATCCGGCGCTGCGCGTGCAGCGCGCCGCCGGCATCGCCGAGGCCGTGCGCGGCGCCGACATCGTGAGCACGCTGACCGCCCGCAAGGCGCGCGCGACCATCCTCACGCCCGACATGATCGAGCCGGGCATGCACATCAACGCGGTCGGCGGCGACTGCCCCGGCAAGACCGAGCTGCACGTGGACGTGCTGAAGGCCTCGCGCGTGTTCGTCGAGTACGCGCCGCAGACGCGCATCGAGGGCGAGATCCAGCAGCTGCCGGCCGACTTCCCGGTGGTCGAGCTGTGGCGCGTGCTCGCGGGCGCGGAGCCGGGCCGGCAGGACGACGCCGAGGTCACGGTCTTCGACTCGGTGGGCTTCGCGCTGGAGGACTATTCGGCGCTGCGCCTGGTCCACCGCCTCGCAATGGAGCACGGCCTGGGGCAGGACGTCGCGCTGGCGCCGCCGGACGGCGACCCCAAGGACCTGCTGCGCCTCCTATAGCGCCGCCGGCTGGCTGGCCATGTGCGGCGCGTCGATCCAGTGCTTGCGGAAGCCCAGGCGCGCCGGCGAGACGTACTGCTCGCGGTAGAGCTCGAAGGGCATGGTGTCGGCGGCCTCGATCTGCTTCTGCGCCTCGACGGAGTCCCGCGACGCGCGCTCGAACAGCGCCTGCTGCTCGGCGCTGAAGCGGCAGGGCCAGCAGCGCGGCACGCGTCTCCTCGCGAGCGCGCACGCACGAAGCCGACGAAGGAATCGTCGTGCGATCGCGCCATCGCCTCGAGCACGCGCGCCGAGGGCAGCCTGGCCGGCTCGGCCAGCGCGCTTGCGGCGGCGCGCACCGCCTCGGCGTGGCGGCTGCCGCCGTGGGCCGCGTCGAGCGCGTCGGCGATCGGCCCGCAGGCCTCCAGCAGCTCGGCGCCCCATTCGGTCAGCCGCTGCTCGCGGCCGCCGCGCAGCAGCTTCAGGCCCGGCTCGCGCCCGCGCGCGGCCGTGAGGTGCTGGTTGTGGGCCAGCTCGGCGATCTCGTCGCGCGTATCGGGCGGGCTGTCGGCCAGCAGGCAGTGCAGCAGGAACACGTCCAGGAAGCGCATGGTGGAGGCGTTGATGCCGATGCGGCTCGAAGGGGTCGAGGTCCATCAGCCGCACCTCCACGTACTCGACGCCGCGCTCGCGCAGCGCATGCAGCGGCCGCTCGCCCGGGAAGATCACGCGCTTGGGCCGGATCGTGCCGTAGAACTCGTTCTCGATCTGCAGCAGGCTGGTGGCGAGCTGGTTGTACTCGCCGCCCAGGTTCCGGATGCCGATCGTCTCGTAGGCCGGCTAGGGCCGCGTCAGCGCGTCCTGCAGCGATGCGGCGTAGCCGTCGAGGCTGTTGTAGCTCACCGCCAGCGAGGCCTGGGCCTCGCTCTGGTAGCCCAGCCGTCCCATGCGCAGCGAGGTGCCGTGGGGCATGTGCATGCTGCCCTCGCCCAGCGGCTTCAGCTCGTGCGCACGGCCGGCCACGAAGCTCGAGCACACGGCCGGCGAGGCGCCGAACAGGTAGAGCAGCAGGAAGGCATGGCGGCGGAAGTTGCGGATCAGCGCGAAGTACTGCTCGCTCGACACCTCCGGCAGCGACCAGTTGTAGTGGATGCCCGAGATGGTCTGCATGCGCCGCCCGTAGCGGTGGCTCAGGCCCATGCGGTAGACGCTCTTGGCGCGGCCCACGTTCGAGGAGCCGTAGCGGCCGATCGGGATGGTCTCGTCCGGCGGCAGGCCGCAGGGCATGCTCGACACCCACAGCCGCTCGTCGCCGGCCTCGGCCAGCACGCGGTAGGTGAACTGGTGGACCTGCGTGAGCTCGGCCAGGCAGGCCTCGACGTCGGCGTGCACGCCGGTGATGAGCTCCAGCTGCGATTCGCTGAAGTCGGTGGTGATGTGGGGGTGGGTCAGGGCCGACCCGAGGGCGGCCGGATGCGGCGTCAGCGCGAGCTTGCCGTCGGGCTGGGCGCGCAGGCTCTCCTTCTCGATGCCTCGGCGGACTCCCTTCAGGCGCGCGGGTGTGAGCGCTCCCAGGCGCTCCTGCAGTTTGCTCATGTCGTTATGACCCGTGAATCTTTGTGGGGCGGAAGGTAGCACGGCCGCGGACAGCCTGCTGACACCCGGTATTAAACGCCGGAACGACCTTTCTGCTATAGCCGGGAACACCCAATGCTTCCTGCTGCGCGCCCCCTGCTAGCATGCGCCGGCGCCGGCATGCCGCCGGCCAGGAGGAGAGAGCCATGGTCGATGTGGTGCAGAGCGTCCTGTCGTTCAATGCGGGGCGCGACCCCGATCGCCTCCAGAAGAAGTACAAGGCCATGCGCAAGGACGCCTTCGTCTTCCTGCGCGGCAGCTGCCACCGCTTCTACGAGGGCCTGGCTCCGGGCGCCCTGCCCGCCTCGCCGCTCGGCTGGGTCTGCGGCGACCTGCATTTCGAGAACTTCGGCAGCTTCAAGGGCGACAACGGGCTGGTCTACTTCGACATCAACGACTTCGACGAGGCCGCGCTCGCGCCCACCGCGTGGGACCTGGTGCGCTTGCTCGCCAGCGTGCGCGTCGGCGCGGCCAGCATCTCGCTGCGCAAGCCCGAGGCGCAGCATCTTTGCCGGAGCTTCGTCGACGCCTACGCCGACGCCCTGGCGCTGGGCGAGGTGCGCTGGGTCGAGCGCGACACGGCCAAGGGCCTGGTCGGCACGCTGCTGAAGGGGCTGCGCGAACGCAAGCCCGCGCGCTTTCTCGCCGAGCGCACGCGGCTCAAGCGCATCGACGGCAAGCAGGTCCGCCGCCTTGTCACCGACGACAAGGGCAAGAACAAGACGCCCATGCCCGTCAGCGACGAGCAGCGCGAGCAGGTGAAGCAGCTGCTGCGCGCCTTTGCCAAGACCCAGCCGGACCCTCGCTACTACCGGGTGCTGGACGTGGCGCGCCGCGTCGCCGGCACCGGCAGCCTGGGCATGGAGCGCTACGTGATCCTGGTCGAGGGCAAGGGCTCGGGCGGCAGCCATGCGCTGCTCGACCTGAAGCGCACGAGCGCCTCCTCGCTGCTGCCGCACGTGGCGACGGCCCAGCCGGCCTGGCCCAGCGAGGCCGAGCGTGCGATCGCGCTGCAGCAGCGCGTGCAGGCGGTGTCGGCCGGCCTGCTGCAGCCGCTGCACATGAACGGGCACAGCCTGGTGCTGCGCCACCTGCAGCCCTCCGAGGACCGGGTGACGCTGGACCGCTCGGCGCAGTCGCTGAAGTCGATGGAGCAGGTGCTGCGCACCATGGGCCGCATGGTGGCCTGGGGTCAGCTGCGCAGCGCGGGCCGCCAGGGCTCGGCCATTGCCGACGAGCTCATCGCCCATGCCCACGACCGGCGCTGGCGCCAGCCCCTGCTCGATGCCTCGCGCGCCTGCGCGGCGGAGGTCGAGACCGATTGGAAGACCTACCGCGAGGCCTACGACGACGGCGTCTTCAGGCTGTGGCCAGAACCCGAAGCAAAAAGCGGTTGAGGTCGGCGATCTCTTCCATGCACACCGAGTGCTCCATCGGGTACTCGTGCCATTCGACGGCGTAGCCCAGCGCGGCCAGCGCATCGCGCGAGGCGCGGGCGCGTTCGATCTGGACCACGCCGTCGCGCGTGCCGTGGCCGAGGAAGATCGGCGTCCCGTGATTGGCGGCATGGCGCTCGGCGGCCGTGGTCGCGGCCAGCGGCAGGTAGCCGGAGAGCCCGACGATCCCGCCCAGCCGCTCGGCATGGCGCAGCCCGGTCAGCAGCGCCATCGCGCAGCCCTGGGAAAAGCCGGCGATCACGATGCGATCGGCGGCGATGCCGCGCTGCTTCTCGTTGGCGATCAGCGCCTCGATCGCGGCCTGCGAGCGGCGCAGGCCGGCCTCGTCCTCGCGCTTGACCAGGTCGGCCGCGGCGATGTCGTACCAGGCCGGCATGCGGTAGCCGCCGTTGATGGTGACCGGGATCACCGGCGCATTGGGGAACACGAAGCGCACCGCGCCGACGGCCGACAGGTCGAGCTCGTTGGCGATGGGCACGAAGTCATTGCCGTCGGCGCCCAGGCCGTGCATCAGCAGGATGGTGGCGGTGGGGTTCGGGCCGGTTTCGATTTCGATGGGGGCGAGGGACATGGGTGGGTGACGTTGCCTGGATGATGCCGGGAGTGTGCCGCATTCGGCCTCAGCGCAGGCCGGCGCGCCGGGCCCGCTCAGGAGCACGTCGGGCTTCACAAAAACATATAGTTACCGACTTCGTTGAATTATTGTCTTTGCATGGGCACGGCCAGTGCCTAGCATCCCGGCGCGACACGCCGCCATCACAACAACAGGAACCTGATGACCTCGCAACTCTCGCCCATGAGCCGGCGCAAGACCATCATCGCCACCACCATCGGCAACGGCCTGGAGTTCTTCGACTTCACCATTTACGGCTTTCTCGCGCTGGTGATCGGCAAGCTCTTCTTCCCCACGCTCGACGGCTACGGCCAGCTGCTGCTGACGGTGGGCACTTTCGGGGTCGGCTTCATCATGCGGCCGCTGGGCGGCATCGTGATCGGCGCCTACGCCGACCGCGCGGGGCGCAAGAAGGCGATGACGCTGACCATCTTCCTGATGGCGCTGGGCTGCGCCATGATCGGCTTCGCGCCCACCTACGCGCAGATCGGCGTCGCGGCGCCGATCCTGATCGTGCTGGCGCGGCTGATCCAGGGCTTCTCCGCCGGCGGCGAGGTCGGCGCCTCCACCACCCTGCTGGTCGAGCACGCGACGCCGGCCAACCGCGGCTACATGGCGAGCTGGCAGTTCGCCAGCCAGGGCCTGGGCATCCTGCTCGGTGCGGCGGTGGCCGGCGGCCTGACCGCGGCGCTCGGCCCGCAGGGCATGGAAGCCTGGGGCTGGCGCGTGCCCTTCTTCATCGGCATGCTGATCGCGCCGGTGGGCATGTACATCCGCCGCCACCTGCACGAGTCGCTGGAAACCGCGGGCACGCCCGCCGCCTCGGCCGCGCGGCGCAGCAGCTTGGCCGAGGTCTGCGGCGAGCACGGCAGGACGGTGCTGGCGGCCATCCTCAGCGTGCTCGGCGGCACGGCCGCGGCCTATGTGGTGACCTTCTACATGCCGACCTACGCGGTGCGCGAGCTGGGCCTGCCGCCGACGGTGGCGCTGTTCGGCGCCGTGCTCACGGGCCTGCTGTCCTTCGTGCTGTCGCCGCTGGTGGGCCTGGCCTCCGACCGCGTCGGGCGCAAGCCGCTGATCGTGTGGGGCCGCATCGCGATGGCGCTGCTCATCTATCCCGGGTTCTGGTGGCTCAACGCCGCGCCCTCGCCGGCGGTGCTGTTCATCGTGGTCGGGCTGCTGAGCACGGCGCTGGTGGTGCAGACCGTGCCCACCATCACCATGCTGCCCGAAATGTTTCCCAAGCACGTGCGCGCCAGCGGCATGTCGCTGGTCTACAGCGTGGGCGTGGCGCTGTTCGGCGGCTTCTCGCCCTTCGTCAGCACCTGGCTGGTGGGCGCCAGCGGCAACAAGCTGGCGCCGGCCTGGTACCTGCTGGGCATGACGCTGGTGTCGCTGCTGGGCCTGCTCTGGCTCAAGGACTTCACGGGGCGCGACATCGACGACGCCGCGGCCCACCAGCCGGAGGCCGAACCCTCTGCGAGGACAGCGCGCGCATAGCAGCGCCGCCCTCGCTACTCCTTCGGACACCTGCGCCGGGGCCCGCCGCAGGGCCCTCCAAGCCGCCGACGCGCGGGCTGCGGAGCCTGATCAATTGTGACAACGACGCCGCGACGGCTCGATGGTTCGGCACCATTCCGAGCTTTTGGTTGTTGCAAACAATGGTTAACAAAGCTTGGACGCGCGAGAAGGGCCAGGCACGGCCCGGACAGCTTCGATCACTGGTGGTGCTGCTTGGCTTCAGTGCTGCCTCGGCATCGGCGCGGCGCATGCGCAAACGCAAATTTTCGCAGGGCCGAAGGCGGCGCCCGCAACGCCTCCCAAGGTCACGACCAGCACGACCCAGGTAGGCCTGGGCCAAGCCAGCTGCGCGCAACAGCTGGATGACCGGACCATCAAGGTCCAGAAAAGGATCAACGAGCTGAATTCCGGACTGCTGGCCACCCAATCGGCGGCGGCAGTCGCCGACATCGCGGGCCTGGCTGCGGAAGCCGTCGGGGCGGCCATCGTCGTTGCCGAAATCCCGGGCATCGTGGCACAGGGCGCCGCCGCGGCTGCCAATCTGGCCGGCCTGGGCGTCGCCATCGCGGGCCAGATCAACAACAAGGAGTTGACCGATCTCGATGAAGAGGCCCGCGGCCTCCCCAACTGCGATCAGGATTTCACGGGTACCGTGACGGTCCAGGCGGGCGGCACCCATGTGTCGGGCGATTCCATCTTCAACAACAACCTTGCCGTGGCTGGTCGGCTCGACGTGAAAGGCGCCGTGTCTGCCAATTCACTGGATGCCTCGCAAGGCGTCTCCGCCATGGGCGGCGCGCTTCGCCTCGGCAACGCCGATGGCCAGACTTATGCGCCCGGCATCACGATGGGCGGCGGCGCCGTCTCCGGCCTGGGCGGCAGCAACGGCCGGGCCGCGCAGACGGCGAATCCGGACGCGATCGCCGTCGGCAACGGCAGCACCGCCCGCACGGGGACGTCCACGGCCCTGGGCACCGATGCGCAGGCAACAGGAAGCGACACGACCGCGCTCGGGGCGGGAAGCCAGGCAACCGCTGCCCGCGCAACAGCCGTGGGCGCCGGCGCCACCGCGACCCAGGCCGATGCCACCGCGCTGGGCCAGGATGCACAGGCCACCGGCGCCAGCTCGACCACCGTAGGCCAGGCCAGCCGCGCCACCGCGGACGGCACCACCGCCGCAGGCCAGGACGCACGCGCCACGGCCACCGGTGCAACGGCCGTCGGCCAAGGAAGCCGCGCGACGGCGAAGGGCGCGACCGCTGCTGGCCAGGACGCCCAAGCCATCGCCACCGGCACCACCGCAACCGGCGCAGGCAGCCGTGCCACCGGGGAGAACGCCACGGCCGGCGGCCAGGACGCCCAGGCCACGGACACGAATGCAACCGCGACCGGTCAGGGCAGCCGGGCGAGCGCGCAGAACGCGACTGCCAGCGGCCAGGCGAGCGTTGCGTCGGACGTCCGCGGTGGGCGCCACGGCCGCAGGCCAGGGCGCACAAGCCACGGGCGCCAACACCACCGCGAGTGGACAGTCGAGCGTGGCGGCGCAGGCGAATGCAACCGCCAACGGCCAGGGCGCCCGTGCGGCAGGCACGAATGCGACTGCGATCGGCCAATCGAGCCTGGCCGACGGCGACAACGCCTCGGCCGTGGGACAGGGCGCGCGTGCATCGGGCGACGGGGCCACCGCATCGGGCCAGGGCAGCGTCGCCAGCATGAGCCGGACCACCGCAACCGGCCGCGGTGCGCAGGCTGCCGCCGAGCGGGCGAGCGCCTACGGTGCCGACGCGCTGGCGTCGGGCAGCCAGGCGAGCGCGGTGGGTGCGGGCTCCCAGGCCGTGAAGGACGACAGCACCGCAGCCGGGGCGTCCGCCTTGGCCACCGGCTTGCGCTCCACCGCCGTGGGCGTGGCCAGCCATGCAGCAGCGACGGACTCCGCGGCCCTCGGCCACACCGCTTCCGCGCTCGGAACAGGCAGCACCGCCATCGGTGCCGGCAGCGAGGCGCGCGCGCTCGACACGGTGATCGGTTATCAGGCGCGGGCCACTGCCGATGGCGCATTCGTGGGCGGCACCCGTGCGGAGGTTGCTTCACCGGGCGGCGTGGCCATCGGCTTCAACGCAGCGGTTGCCGAGTCCGCGCCGGCAGCCGTCGCGATCGGCGCCCAGTCGCGCATCGCGCCGGGCGCTTCCGGCGGCGTCGCCATCGGCGCCAACGCCGCGGCGCTGGCTGTCAACAGCGTGGCCCTGGGCGATTCGTCGGTGGCAGCGCGTGCCAACACGGTTTCCGTCGGCAGGCCGGGCGGCGAGCGGCAGATCAGCAACGTGGCGCCGGGCTCGGCCGGCACCGATGCAGTGAACGTGAACCAGCTGCAGGCGGTGGTCACCGACGCCAGCCGGGACTTGCAGACGCTTGCCGCCAACACCCAGCGCGACCTGCAAACTGTTGCCGCCAACGCCCAACGCGAGCTGCAAATGGTCGCCGCCAATGCCTACCGCGGCGTTGCCATGACGGCGGCGCTCGCGGAAGGCGTGCCAGACCTCAAGCCCGGGGAGACGGCGGGCTTTGCCGGCATCGGCGGCTATCGCGGCTATGGCGCCATTGCGGTCGGCGTGGTCCACGTGGCATCCGATGCCCGCACGCGCTACAGCGTCGGGGTGGGCACGACCGGCAGAGACGCCGTGGTGCGCGCGGGATTTTCCTTCCGCTTCAACGACTGAACGGCAGCCCCGTGCCTCTCACTGCCGCGCCGCCAGCTCGCGGCACTTCTGCAGGTTGGCGTTGAAGCGGGCCGGCAGCCCAGGCTCGCAGGCATCGGCCGTGGTCATGATGCGGCACATGCCGACCACCAGGAAATCGGACACCGCCTCGGTGCACATCGGATAGCGGCCGAGGGCCGGGTTGTCCTGCGACTTGAAGCCCCAGCTGCCGGAGAAGTCGAGCATGCGGCCCATCGCCTCCTCGAAGTAGTCGCGGTCGCGCGCCGCGATGGCCGCCTCCATCGCTGGCAGCTCGGTGCCGAGGAAGCTCATGGCGGCGGCGGGGAAGCGGTCGGCGGGCTGTTGCTGGGCGCCGGCCACGGAGGCGGCGAGGCACAAGGCGGCGAGAAGGCAATGGCGTGGAAGTCCCATGGTCTCAAGGTCTGCAATGGCTTCGAGGGTGGCCCGCCGGGCGGCGGGCGCGAAAGCGCTATTGGAACCCAAGACGGCCGGGACTCCGGCGAGGCCTACCAGCGCAGCTTCACGCCGACCGAGCCCTGCACCGAGGACTTGACCCGCGCATCGCCGCCGATCGCGAACACGCGACCCAGTTCGCCGTACAGGCTGGCGGCCGGCGTCAGCGCCAGCGTGAAGCCGCCCGCCACTTCCGCCGCGCTGTAGCCGCTGGCGCTGGCGAAGCGGGTCGGGCCGCCGGGCCGACGAACTCGGCGACGTCGGCGCCGGCACCGGCGCGGTAGAGGTTCACCCGCGCATAGGGCTGGAGCCGGCCCGCGCCGGTGGCGAAGTCGCCCTTGATGCGCACGCCCAGGCGGCCGATCCAGCCGGCGTCGGCGTCCTGGCGCACGACGGCGCCGGCGATGGAGCACGGCATCGAAGTGCGCGCGCTGGTAGATCAGCTGCGCCTGCGGCTCGACGGTCCAGCGCTCGGACAGTGCGAAGGACTTGCCGGTCTCGATCGAGGCCGTGAAGCTGTCGCCCTTGCCGACGGCGCTGGGATTGCCGTCGGGCCGCACGGTGTAGCGGTGGCTGCCGCCCTGGATCACGGCGTCGGCGTACAGGCCGCTGGCGTCCATCCAGGTGGCGTAGCCGCCGAGGTAGCGCGAGCGCAGGTCGTTGGAGCCGACGCGGCCGAAGGTGCCGCGCGCATTGCCGCTCACGTCGGCGCTGCCGTCCAGGAAGCCGACGTAGAGGCCGGCGCGCCAGTTGCCGCTGGCCAGCAGGTCGGTGCCGGCTTGCAGGCCGCTCACATGGCCGCGGCTGTGCGCATCGGCGATGCCGTCCTGGCGGATGTTCAGGTCGCTGTAGACGGCGCGCGCCCAGGCGCGGCGCGGCGCCGGGTCGCTGCCGGCCACCGCGCGCGTCCTCGTCGCCGATGCGGCGGTGCAGGTTGCCGAGCATGGCGAGGTCGGCCTGGCGCAGCTGCGCCGGCAGCGCGGCGAACAGCGGGACTTCGGCCCGGTAGGTCGGCACCGCGATGCGGCAGCACGGGCAGCTTGACGGTGGTGAAGGGGTCGGCGGGTTCGCGGCTCCGTGGGGCTGGCAGGTTCCGCGGGACGGGCCGGGTCGATGGGATCGGCGGCGTGCGGCGTGGCCGGCGTGGCGTGGCGGGTCCGGTGTGACCGGCGGCTGCGGTTTCGGAGCGCAGGTACCAGTTCTCGCCCGCGCCCTGCGCATCGGCCGCGTAGAGGCGGTATTCATAGGCGCCCGCATCCACATGGCCGTTGGCCAGCGTGAAGGCATCGCGCGTGGTCTGGGCGGTGGTGGTGGCGCCGTTGCGCGCGCTCACCACCTCGATGCCGTTGCCGGTGGTCAGGGCGCCGAGGCCGCCGAGGTTGGTGATGCGCAGCGTGGTGTTGCCGCTGGCGCTGGCGCCGGGGCCGCTGAGCACCAGGCGATCGCTCAGGCTGTTGCTGCCGCCGAGCACCGTGCCCAGCTTCAGCACGCCGCCCTGGCCCACGTAGGCGCCGGTGACGGTGAGCGTGCTGCCGGCCGGCTGCTCAGCAGGTTGACGGTGCCGGCGTTGTTCAGCGAGGCCACGCGCTGGTCGAAGCCGGCCGTGTCGAGCGTCGCGCCGGCGGCCACGGTGTGCGCGGAAGCGGCGCTGAAGGTGTTGGCGGCGCCCGCCTTCAGGGTGCCGGCCGCGACCGTGGTCGCGCCGGTGATCGCCTGGTCGCGCGTCAGGGTCAGCCGGCCGGCGCCGGTCTTCTCGATGCCGCCCGTGCCGGAGAGCAGGCCGGTGTAGCTCGCGTCGTTCGGCTGCGCGAAGCGCACCAGGCCGTTGTCCGTGATCGCCAGCGGCGCGAACTGCGCGGAAGTCTGCAGCGTACCCGCCGCATCCACCGTCATGCTGCCGGTGTAGCTGCTGGCATCGGCGCCGAGGATCAGCGTGCCCGCGGCCACGCGGGTGCTGGTGATGCCGGAGCCCGGCAGCGCGTTGCCGAAGGTCCAGGTGCCGCTGTCCCTCTTCACCAGGGTCTGGAAGTTCGACGAGGGTCTGCGCGAAGGTGGCGGTGCCCGTGCCGTCAGCGTCAGCAGGTTGTTGCCGCCGCCGCCGTCGATGGCGCCGGTGATGGACGAGCCGGTATGCACGTGCAGCGCGTCGTCGCCGTTGGCGAAGTTCAGCACGCCGATCAGGCTGCCCTGGTTCGTGAAGTCCACGGCCATCGTGCCCGACACGCCCAGGATGTTGCCCGCGCCGCCCTTGTACTCGATGACGCCGGTGGCGCCATTGACCACCGTGTTCGAGCCGCTCGAAGCCTCCAGCCAGATGGCGGCGCCGCCGGCCTGCGAGCGCACCTCGCCGTGGTTGACGATGAGGTTGCCGCGTGCCATGCGGGTTGATGGCTTCCGCGTTGTGCGCCGTGCCGTTGGAGAGCACCTTGGCGCCCTCCTCGATGGTCAGCGTGGTGTTCGAACGGAACTCGATGGTGTTGGCGCCGGTGCCGTAGTGGCCGTTGGCGCTGCCCGCGGCATTGTTCTGCACGGTCGCATCGCGCTGGACCCGGATCGTCCCGTTGTCGCCCATGCTGATGGCGGGCAGGTCCGTGGTGCTGATCACGGCGGTGGGCTGCACATCCACCGTGCCGCCGGGCGTGGCGTCGTAGCCGCCGATGACGACGAACGTCTGCGGCGTTCCCGGCGTGCAGGTGATGGTGCCGCCGCTGGGGCCGCTGCAGTCGGCGGCCGCGCTTGCGGCCAGGCCCAGCAGCGCCAGGGCCACGACCGGCGCCTGGGTGCTCGATTTGCCCAGTCCGCGTGCCAGCTCGGAGGCCACTGTCCAGAGCCCTTGCGTCGGGTTCCAGACCACCCGGAAAACGCGATTCATACAATTCTTTCGTACTACATTGAATACTTAAGAATGTAGTTCTTAGGTTCACATTTTCTAAGGAAGTACTTCACAGAACCGATGACGGATGCCCGAAGCTTGGTGCACCTCCGGCGGCAAGCTGTGCTACCCCGCCCCGTAAACTCGGGCATGGCTTCCAGAACCTCCAGGGCCCCTCGAATGTTCGAGCGCGGCCTGTTGTGCATCCTCATCGGCGCGGCCGTCCTGATCGCGCCCCATTTCCTGACATCGCCGCACTGGCGCGACATGATCGCCGGCGCCCACGTGGTGGGCTGGTTCGCGCTGGTGCTCGGCATCGCCCTGGTCGTGGTGGACCTGGTCCAGCGCGCAAGGGGCAAGGCCCGCTGATGCGCGCTCCCGCACCCGTGCGCGTGGAGGACCGCGATCGCTTCGACACGCTGATCGACGCGCGCTCGCCGGCCGAGTACGCCATCGACCACATCCCCGGCGCCATCAACTGCCCGGTGCTCGACGACGAAGAGCGCCGCATCGTCGGCACGCTCTACAAGCAGCAGGGCGCCTTCGAGGCGCGCCGCGTGGGCGGCGCGATGGTGGCGGCCAACCTCGCGCGGCACCTGCAAGCGAGCGCTTCGCCGACCAGCCGGCCGGCTGGAAGCCGCTGGTCTACTGCTGGCGCGGCGGCCTGCGCAGCGGCTCGATGGTCACCTGGCTGCGCCTGGTGGGATGGGACGCGCAGCAGCTGGCCGGCGGCTACAAGAGCTGGCGCCGCCACGTGATCACGCAGCTCGGCCCGCTCTGCCCGCAGCTCGACCTGCGCGTGCTGTGCGGCGCCACCGGCAGCGCCAAGACGCGCGTGCTGCAGGCGATGGCGCTGCAGGGCCGGCAGGTGCTGGACCTCGAAGGCTTCGCGGCCCACAAGGGCTCGCTGCTGGGCGCCCTGCCCGGCACGCCGCAGCCGTCGCAGATCGCCTTCGAGACGCGCATCGCCGAGCTGCTGGAGCGCATCGATCCGGCGCGGCCGCTCTACGTGGAGGGCGAGAGCCGGCGCATCGGCCGCCTCGACGTGCCGCTGCCGCTGGTGGCGCACATGCGCGCCAGCCGCTGCATCGAGATCGAGGCCACGCCCGAGGCGCGCCTGGCCTACCTGCTGCGCGACTACGCCTACCTGGGCGACGACCCCGAGGCGCTGTCGCGCCAGCTCGGGCTGCTGAAGGAACTGCACGGCAAGGCCGTGATCGGCGCGCTGGCAGCAATGGGCCGCCGCGGGCGAGCTGCCCGCCGCTGTTCGCCGAGCTGATGGCGCTGCACTACGACCCGGCCTACAAGCGCTCGCAGGCCAGCCATTTCGAGCGCTGGGCCGAACGGCAGACCGTGACGGCCGACGATCTTTCCGATGCGGCCATCGACGCGCTGGCGCGCCGCGTGGCGGACGCTAGGCTAGGCTTTTCTTTCTTGCCGAACGCCTTCTTCGCGAGCTCGACCGCCGCCAGCACGATCGCGCCGGCCACGATGCCGACGCCGGCGTTGACGCCCATCGAGCCCAGGCCGCCCAGCAGGCTGCCCGCGTTGACGGCCCAGGCCTCGACCGCATGGCCGAGGGCCGGCACGCCGTGCACCAGGATGCCGCCGCCCACCAGGAACATGGCGGCGGTGCCGGCGATGGAGAGCGCCTTCATCAGCCAGGGCGCCGCCGCCAGGATGCCGCGGCCGAGCGCCTGCGAGGCGGCGCCTTCGCGCCGGCTCAGGTAGAGCCCGGCGTCGTCGAGCTTCACGATGCCGGCGACCAGGCCGTAGACGCCGACGGTCATGATCAGCGCGATGCCGACCAGCACCGACAGCTGCGTGCTGAAGGGCTGGCCCTGCACCGTGCCCAGCGTGATGGCGATGATTTCCGCCGACAGGATGAAGTCGGTGCGCACCGCGCCCTTGATCTTGTCCTTCTCGACCGCGACCAGGTCGACCGCGGGATCGGCCAGCGCCTGCTCGAGCTGCGAGCGTCGGCCGCGTGCTCGTCCTTGTGCAGGAACTTGTGCGCCAGCTTCTCGAAGCCCTCGAAGCACAGGAAGGCGCCGCCGATCATCAGCAGCGGCGTCACCACCCAGGGCAGCCAGGTGCTGATGAGCAGCGCGGCCGGCACCAGGATCGCCTTGTTGACGAGGGAGCCCTTGGCCACCGCCCACACCACCGGCAGCTCGCGCTCGGCGTTCACGCCGCTCACCTGCTGCGCTAAGGTAGGCTTGTTGAAGGGGTGCCCGTTCGGGGCGGCTCCGCCGAATGGCCATCGCAATGTGGGAGCAAATGAAGTCCTGGCTCGAGGCGATCGCGCGCGTAGCCGGCAACCTTGTGGGCGAGGCGGCGACCATGATCGGCCGCGCGCTGTTCATCGCCTGGGAGGTCGTGCGCCCGGCCGTCGTGCTGGCGCTCAACGTCCTAGTCGCGCTTGTCCTGATCTTCGAGGAGTGGGGCTGGCGGCCGTTATCGGCGCTCGTCGCGCGCCTCGCGCGCTTCCGGCTGTGGGCGATGACCGAGCTGTGGATCGCCGGGCTCCCCCCGTACGGCGCTTTGCTGGCGCTGGGCGTCCCGAGCGCCATTCTCATCCCAGCCAAGCTGCTCGGCGTCTACCTGCTCGCCACCGGCCACTTCATCACCGCCGCCGCCGTCATCGTCGCCGCCAAGTTCGCCTCGACGGCGCTCATCGCCCGCATCTTCCTACTGACCAAGCCGGCATTGATGCAGATGCCCTGGTTCGCGTACGCCTACGACGTCTTCGTGCCCTGGCAGGAAGCATTGTTCGCGCGCGTCCGCGCATCGTGGGTGTGGCGCTATGGGCGCATCCTCAAATGGCGCGCCGAGCAGCATACGCGCGCGGTATCTGGTATTCGGTGCGCCCGCAGCTGGAAGCAGGGTGGCGCGAAATCCGGCCCAGGCTGCGGGGCGTCTGGTTTCGCATGCGGGCGGCAACCCGCGATCTTCTCACCCGCGTCTCGCCCGCGCGGCGCAGCCCACCGCGCCAACTGCCGCCGCCCGACGCACGCCGCTAGGCGATGTTGAGCGGCACCGTCTCGACGGTGGTCGTGCCGCCGTCGTCGGCCCACGTCAGCGTCAGCGCGCCGGGCCCCGGAACCCGCATGTAGAACGCGATGTACGGGTTGGCGGCGATGCCCGAGCCGAGCGTTGCCGAGAACACCTCCTGCCCCGCGAAGCTCGCCGTGAACGTATGGATGATGTCGCGCGGCACGACGTTGCCCGACGGATCCTTGCGGTTGCCCGTCTCCATGACGTGCGTCGCGAGCGTCTTGATCTCGATCACCTCGCCGGCGTTGATGGCCTCGGGGACCTTGATGCGCGGCGGTTTTTTCATCATGGCTATGTCCCTCAAATCCCGCAGCCGCCGACCTTAACGTCGACCTTGCGCCGCGTGAGCAGGATGCTGCCGTCGCTCAGCTCGGCGATCGCCACGACGTCCTGCGTCTTCGCGAGGCGCATGCGGCTCGTCACGCGCGCCTTGCCCGACAAAAGCGTAAAGCGGAACGTCGCCACCGCGGCGCGCGGATTGGCCGTCGATAGGATGTGGATCGCCTTGACGTGGTTCTCCGCCGTCATCGGGCTATCGACGCTGAGCGCCACCGGCACGTAGTCGCCGTTCTCGACGTTCTCGGGCAGGTCGAGCGTCAGACCGCCATCGCGCGGGCTCGCCTTGCCGATCAGCGCCTCCAGCGCCGCCTTGAACTCGGCGCTCTCGGGCGCGCTCGGCTCCGCATAGGCGCCGTGCACGCGGCCGAGCAGCGCCAGAAGCGCCGCCGCGGCGCCAGCGCGAAGCAGAAACGTCCGCCGGTCGAGCGCCTTATGCCTGTCGTCCGCTGCACCGCCATGCGCCTCAACAAAGGGTAAGTTGCCGGCCATTCCCGGCCTCGCGTACGATATCGGCAACGACGGGCCGGCAACAAGGCGCCACGACATGATCGATCGTAGGGAATTCGGGCGGCTTCTCGGGGGAGCGGCGCTCGCCGCGGCAAGTCCGGCGCTGATCGGGCGACCGGCCCTCGCCAAAGGGGGAGCCAGGGTCGTCATCGTCGGCGGCGGGGCAGGGGGCGGTACCGTCGCCCGCATCCTCAAGACCGAAGCCCCTGATCTCGACGTCACCGTCATCGAAACGCACCCGATCTACACGTCCTGCTTCAACTCCAACCACTACTTCGGCGGCTTCCGCACCTTCGCCTCGCTGCAGCACAGCTACGACGGCCTGAAGAAGCTCGGCATCACGGTCGTCAACGACACGGCGACGGCGATCGACGCGGTAAAGAAGAGTGTCACGCTCGCCGGCGGCACGGCGCTCCCGTACGACCGGCTTGTGCTGTCCCCTGGTATCGACTTCAACTACGGCGCCATCGAAGGCTATTCGGCCGCGGCGGCCGAGATCATGCCGCACGCCTGGAAGGCGGGCCCGCAGACGCTGCTCCTGATGAAGCAGCTCGAAGCCATGGACGACGGCGGCGTTGTGGTCATGACGGTGCCGGGCAACCCGTATCGCTGCCCGCCGGGCCCATACGAGCGCGCCTGCATGATCGCGCACTTCCTGAAAACCAAGAAGCCCAAGTCGAAGCTCGTCATCTTTGATGCCAAGCCGACGTTCTCCAAGCAGGGCGCCTTCGAGGAGGCGTTCGAGAAATACTACGCTGGCATCATCGATCTCAATCTGACGAACGAGATCGACGATTTCCACGTCGTGCGCGTCGACCCCAAGGCCATGGAGGTCGAGACGAAGTCGGGCATCAAACTGAAGGGTGCCGTGGTCAACATCATACCGCCGCAGACCGCGGGCGACATCGCCATCAAGACCGGCTGCGCCGAAGGCGCCTGGTGCCCCATCAAGCCGGAGAACTTCTCCTCCGCCAAGGTCGCTGGCGTCTACGTGCTGGGCGATGCGGCGATTGCCGCCGACATGCCGAAGTCGGCGTACTCGGCCAACAGCCAGGGCAAGATGGTCGCCGCCGACATCCTCGCCGACCTCGCCGGGGGAGAGCGCGTCGCCGCGCGCTACCGCAACACCTGCTGGTCGCTGCTCGCCGCCGACGACAGCATCAAGATCGGCGCCGACTACACCCCGGGCGAAAAGGACGGCAAGCCGATGCTGGCGCCAAGCGGGCCGTTCGTCTCGCAGAAGGGCGAGAGCGCCGAGGTGCGCCACAAGAACTACGCCGAGGGCCTTGCCTGGTACCACGCCATCATCGCCGACGCGTTTAACGACGGCACGGCGCTGACGCACAAGGGCTAAGGGGCACTGGGAAGGCGTTGCGGGAAAGTTCATTGCGGCCATAATGACCACTCCGCCAGACGGCGGCCCGAAGATCACTTGGAAGTGGGGCACGTCACGAGGGAGCCTGCTAAGGAGGATCCCATGGCTACGTTCGTTGTGCTCGCCAGCTTCACCGATCAGGGCATCCGCAATGTCAAAGAGACGATTTCGCGAGCGGAAGCCTTCAGGGAATTGGCCAAAAAGAGCGGTGTAGCCGTCAAAGATATGTACTGGACACTTGGCCGCCACGACGTCGTCGCCATCTGCGAGGCGGCAGACGACGAGAGTTCAACCGCACTCATGTTGAGCGTTGCGTCCCGCGGCTACGTCCGTTCGGAGACGCTGCGTGCCTTCTCGTTCGACGAAATGAAGCAAGTCATCGACAAGATGGTCTGAGAAGAGACTGTCGCAGGCTAGGCCGCAACGACGCCGCGACCCGCAAGTCTCAGCACGGCGCAGACGCGTCGTGACGTTCACTCATTGGAAACTACAATCCTCGCGCCGATCAATACGCCGACTTAATGGGATCGGCGTATTAACTGGTCGTGCGTCCCCGATTGACCGCTTAGAAGGCCAAGGGCCTGTTCCCTAGGGAACATCTTTCGACTTGGCGCCTGGCTAAATTGGCGACCCGGCAGTGAATGGGGGTGACAGCGGACGGTTCATTCGTCATGCGCCTTCTACGACTAGCACTCATCGGCGCCACGCTATTGTGGGGCGGGACGCAGGCCATTGCCGCGCCGGGCGATGAAATTGGTGCCGCCGTCAGGATCGTCAACCTCGTTACGGCTGAATACGAGGCCGACCAGCGCCGTCTGGCGACGGGCGACAACGTCCGCCAAGACGAGTTGATCGAGGTCAGCGCGGACGGCACGGGCGAGATCAAGCTACGCGACAATACGCAGTTGGCACTCGGGCCTGGCTCGCGTCTGCTGCTCGACCAATTCGTCTACAACCCCGACATCTCCGGCGGCGCCATCGTCCTCAATCTCGTGAAGGGCGCTTTCCGTTTCGTCACTGGCATCGCCGCCAAGCCGGCATATGTCATTCGCACGCCGACCGCATCGATTACGGTGCGCGGCACCATTTTCGATGTTTATGTCCAGCCCAGCGGTATGTCGTGGATGCTGCTCATCGACGGCGCCATCGAAGTTTGCAACGAGAGGGGTGACTGCGGACTGCATGACGAGCCGGGCAAACTCATTCGCATCACGCCCGACGGGGACGTGGGCAATCCCGTCAAGTGGGCCAGTCTGCAGAAGGATGGCCAGCCGTTCGAGGCGGCGTTCCCGTTCGTCGTAAGCCCGCCGTCATTCGAAGCCGACCCCGTGTTCACGCCCGAGGACATCGTCGGGGGCGACGTTCCGGACGTGCGCGACGGCGGCAGTGACGACATCGAGGAAGCCAACGAGGGCGCCGGGACCGCGCCTCCCACGACGCCTCCGACTTCAACGCCACCGTCCACACCGCCGCGACCGCTTCATTGCTGGGTCGGCTGGAAGCAGGTTCCGGAGGGCTGGAGCGAGAAGGGCTGGCGGGTGAAGCAGCGCCGACGTGGCGATCGCGTCATATACTGCGCGCACCCGGTGGCGCCGCCCTCGAACGACCCTGACCTCCCGTCGAAGCCGGAGTGCGCCGGCGGCAAGCTCGTGATGCTGAAAACCATGCCGCCGCGCTGGAGATGCGTCTGCCCAGCAGGCACGACGCGCCAGCAGACTGGCAAGCATTCATATGCGTGCAAGGGCTCTCCGGGCGGCGAGCCGCAATCGGACCCGAAAAAGGACTGCCTGAAGAAGGGATGGAAGTGGACGCGCAAGGGCTGCGTCGATCCGAACGGCCACTGCCCGAAGGGTTATATCGGCAATCCGCCGAACTGCCTGAAGCTGCCGTCGACGAGCTGCCCTAAGGGCTACATCGGGACGCCGCCCAATTGTAGGAAGCTGCCGTCGACGAGCTGCCCCAAGGGCTACGTCGGCAAGCCGCCCAACTGCACGAAGCTGGTGGAGAAGAGCTGCCCGAAAGGCTACATCGGCCGCCCGCCCAAGTGCACGAAGGTGACCTTGAACACGCCGAACAACAGGCTGAAGGACGTGAAGAAGACGTTCGAAAATCTGAAGCGTCTGAAGAAGGATTGACGCTGGCCTGGCCCTAGGCGCCTGCGTGCTTGGAGGAGCCGCGACGCGGCTCCTCCTGCCGCGACTAGGCGGCCTGCGCATAGTAGTTCTTGAGACCGCCCATCACCTTCTGCTTGTCGAACTCGGCGCCCATGCCGAGCATGGCGTCAGCGAAGCGGCTGACGATCTCGGAAATCTGCTCCGGCGACAGCTGGTTGAGGATGCCGATGCGGATTTGCACGGGCTCGGACAGGGTCGGCCAGATGCCAAAACCCTGTGCGCGGGCGCCGGCAACGAGGTCCTTCTCCTTGCCCTTGAGCGCACCCGGCAGGTTGAGCACGACGAGGCTCGTCATGTTGGAAGTGACGTCGCAGCCCATCGCCTCGACCGCCTGCCGCAGCGCCTTCTCGTGATAGGCGTAGTCGGAGGCTTTGCGGCGGCGTCCGTAGCCGAGGATGATGCGCAGCGCCTCGTGGAACGCGGCGACCGCGTAGCACGAATGCGTCTGGTGGTAGACCGCGTTCGGCACGTCCTTGCCGTCGACGATGCCCCAATGGCGCGCGTCGAGGATCGGGTGGTGGACGTAGGTGCGGCAGCCCCGCTTCTTGACCATCTCGATGGCCTTGTCGGTGAAGCTGACCGGCGCATAGGTGAGCGGCAGCGACAGCACACCCTTCTGCGGGCACGAGGCCCAAGCGACGACGCCCGGGTAGTCGTCGATACTGAAGTCGGCGACGCCGAGGCTCGACACGGCATCGACGATGCCCATCACCCCGTGCTTGAGGCAGGCATCGGAAAAGCCTTTCAGGTCGTTGACGCGGCCCGATCCCGTCTCCCAATGGGCCATGAATGCCCACATCGGCTTCTTCTCGGCGAGCGCCTTGTCCACTGTGGCACCCGTCACCGACTGGCCGTGCGGCGTCTCGACGATGGTCACGCTCGCCGGTTTCGGGTTGAGCGAATCGGCGGCGAGCTCCTCGGCAGTGGACGCCTTCATGCGGATCGTCAGGCTGTCGATGCCGGAGAACGTGCCGTTGGGGAAAGCGACGACCTTGTCGCCCGGCAGGATCAGGGACAGCACGCAGTCGAGGCCGGAGAAGCCGGTACCGGCGACGCCGTAGGTGTAGACGTTCTTGGTGCCCCACAGCTCGCGCAGCATGTCCTTGGCTTCGAGCATGCCGCGCACGACGTCTTTCTGCATGTGGTCGGCGACGCCCGTCTTGGCGAAGCGCTCGAGCACGCGCGGGTCGGTGTTCCCTGGGCCGGGACCGGCGGCGAGAGTCTCAGGGATTTCCAGGGTTGGATAGACTTTCATTGAATCCTCCGATTGGTGCCGGGAGGGCGAATGCACGCGTCCAACCCAGTCTGCCCCTACATGGCAACTGCGGAAAGTAGGGCAGAGCCGGCGCCGGCGGCAAGAAGGTTTCCGTCAGATGCGCCGCAACGTGACGCGCAGGCGTTTTTGCAACGCAATAGCTGCGCACGCGCTAGTATGCCGTTACTCAACTCATCGGGGTGCTGCGGATGGTGGATGCCAACTCGATAAGCGTCGGTCGGTGCTACGTGACGGCCAACCGAGAGGTGCGGAAAGTGCTGGAGCTCGATGGGCAGAAGCTCACGTATGTGGCCCGCGGTAAGCTGGCTTTTCCAGCCTGGGATCAAGAAATGCAACGCCACACGACGAAGGAAACCTTCGCCCGGGATGTCGAGCGTGAAGTGCCCTGCGACTGGCACGCGCCATAGTCGGCTCGCCGACCATCTTTGTTCCGGAGGGACACTCAACCCTAAGCCATAGCGCGGTGGGAACGGCACCGCGGAGGGGGTCTTGCTCCGGTGGGAAACGGGCTATACTGCCCCCGCTTTCGATTGCCGGAACCGGTGCCTGGCGCCGTTCCTTCGGTGCAATTGGCACGCTCTGAAAGCTCGTGTTGAGCTTAACGCCAACGCAATACGCCGCACGCTAGGTTGTCGCCCGTCTGAAGCGCGCCCAAAATACGACCGCGGAGGCATAAAGGCATGGTCGAGCTCCTGTTTTGCGTCGCGCTGCTGGCCGGCCTTCTCGCCCTCGGTATGTACAAGGCGCCGCTCTGGGCATGGGCCGGTGCGCTCGCCGTCGCGGCGCTCATCTGGAGCAGCGAGACCGTGCACGGACACGCCGGCCTGTTCGGCTTCCTGCTCTGGCTGTTCGTCATCGCCTTTGCCGCCATGGCCATCCCCGCCGTCCGCCGCGCGGCGCTGACGGCGCCCGTCTTCAAGTTCGTCAAAGGCACGCTGCCGAAGGTTTCCGACACCGAGGCGCAGGCGCTGGAAGCCGGCACCGTCGGCTTCGACGCCGAGCTGTTCTCCGGCACGCCCGACTGGGACAAGCTGCGCTCCATCGCCGCCGATCGTGCTCACGCCTGAGGAGCAGGCCTTCCTCGACGGCCCGACCGATGAGCTGTGCCGGCATGATCGACGACTGGCAGGTGCGTCATGCGCAGCGGGAGATCCCCGAGCAAGATCTGGGACTTCGTCAAAGCGCACGGCTTCCTCGGCATGCTCATTTCCAAGGAGCATGGCGGCCTCGGCTTCTCGGCGCAGGCGCAGTCGCTGATCATCGGCAAGATCGCCTCGCGCTCGCCCGACGTCGTGACCATCGTCATGGTGCCGAACTCGCTGGGCCCGGGCGAGCTGATCGAGAAGTACGGCACCGAGCAGCAGAAGCACTACTACCTGCCGCGCCTCGCCAAGGGCGAGGAGATCCCGTGCTTCTGCGCTCACCGGGCCGACCTCGGGCTCGGACGCCGCCACCATGCGCGACATCGGCACGGTCATCGCGCGGGCACGCAGACGGCAGGAGGCTCGGCGATCCGCCTGTCGTGGGACAAGCGCTACATCACGCTCGGGCCCAAGGCGACGCTGGTCGGCCTCGCCTTCCGCCTGTTCGATCCCGACAACATGCTCGGCAAGGGCGAGAGACGTCGGCATCACCGTTGCGCATGATCCCGGCGGACCACCGGGCGTGCAACATCGGCCGCCGGCATCTGCCGTCGGGCGCCGCGTTTCCCAACGGTCCCAACTGGGGCACGCGACGTCTTCATTCCGATGGATTGGGTGATCGGCGGCAGAAGCCATGGCCGGCCAAGGCTGGCGCATGCTGATGGAGTGCCTCGCCGCCGGCCGCGCCATCTCGCTGCCGTCGTCGCGCCACCGCCGGCGCCAAGGCGATGCTGCGCTTGTCGACGCGCCTACGGGCGCATCCGCAAGCAGTTCGGCCTGCCGGTGGCGCGCATGGAGGGCGTCGAGGAGCCGCTCGCGCGGCATGATCGAGTCGGCCTACGCGTGCGAGGCGGCGCGCGCCGTCACCGCCGCCATGGTGTCGCGCGGCGAGCGCCCGTCGGTCATCTCCGCGCTCATGAAGTACCAGACGACCGAGCGCATGCGCCGCGCCGTCAACGACGCCATGGACATTCACGGCGGCCGCGCCATCTGCGACGGGCCCGGCAACTACCTGCAGTCCGCCTATCAGATGGTCCCGGTCGGCATCACCGTCGAGGGTGCCAACATCCTGACGCGCACGCTGATCACGTTCGCGCAAGGCGCGCTGCGCTCGCATCCCTATCTCTATCAAGGAGATCCAGGCGGCGCAGAACCCCGACACCGAGCGCGGCCTCGACGCCTTCGAGGCCGCCTTCCGCGACCACATCGCCTTCTCGGTATCGAACGTCTGCGGCGCCTTCTTCCACAACGTGACCGGCGGGCTGTTCGCGCCGGCGCCGGAGAGATCCGTCGACACGGCGCACTGGTATCGCCAGCTCTGGCGCGCGTCGCGCAGCTTCGCGCTTCGTCGCCGATCTTGACCGTCGCCTCGCTCGGCGGCGGGCTCAAGATGAAGCAGAAGCTCACGGGCCGGCTCGCCGACGCGCTGTCGGAGCTCTACATGCTCGCCTGCGTCGTTGAAGCGCTTCGAGGACGACGGGCGGCCTGTCGAGCGACCGCACCGATCGTCGATCTCGCGGCGCATGAACGGGCTCTATCGCTTCCAGGAAGCGCTGCGCGGCGTCGTCGACAACTTCCCCGATCGCGCCGGCGCGCTGGGCTGATGCGCATCGTCGTGTTCCCGCTCGGCAAGCGCCTATCGACCGGCGTCCGACCGTCTCGGCCACCGCGCCGTGCGAGCTGGTGCTCGAGCCCGGCGAAGTGCGCGATCGCCTGACGCGCTACATCTACGTCTCGAAGGATCCCGACGATCCGACCGGCCTGCTCGAAGTGACGCTGAAAAAGGTCGTCGCCGCCGAGGAAGCGGAAAAGAAGCTCGAGCGCGCCATCCGCGCCGGCACGCTGCGCCGCTATCACGGCATCGACTGGATCGGCGAGGCCATGGCGCAAGGGCATCGTGACCGAGAGCGAAGGCGCAGCAGTTGCGCGAGATCGAGGCGCTGACGGCGCGCGTCATCGCCGTCGACCATTTCGATCCCGACGAACTCAAGCCGCAACTACAAGCAACGTGGCCTGGGGCACAATTCGCGCGGCGTCGAACGCCGCCGCAGAGTAGACTAGATCGCCCGGCGGCACGGCTCCCTAGGCCGCGAGCTGCGTGAGAGGAGTTGCGATGTTCAAGGCGTTGTCGCGTCCGCTGCCCGACCTGCAAGGACTGGCGTTTCTCCGTCGATCAGTGGGGCATCGCCTGGGCCGAGTTCGATCGCGAGGGCGAGAGCGCCGAACTCGCTCGGCCGCCGCCCGCTCGAGGAGCTGGCGCAGATCGTCGCGCAAGGTCGAGGAGGGCGCGCGCGACAAGACGATCCGCGGCCTCGTCATCATCTCGGGCAAGGAGCGCGGCTTCATCGTCGGCGCCGACATCCGCGAGTTCGACCGATCTCGACGACCGAAGCGGAGGTCATCGAGAAGCTGCGCCCGGTCAACGCGCTGCTCGACCGCATCGAGCGCCTGCCGGTGCCGGTCGTCTGCCGCCATCAACGGCTTCTGCGTCGGCGGCGGGCTCGAGCTGGCGCTCGCCTGCCACTACCGCATCGCGACGCGCGATCGACGGCACCACGCTCGGCTTCCCCGAGGTGAAGCTCGGCATCTTCCCCGGCTTCAACGGCACGGCGCGGTCGATCCGCCAGGCCGGCGCCCCTGCCGCCATGCAGGCGATGCTGACGGGATCGATGTATCGGCTTCGGCGGCGCGCGGCGATGGGCTTCGTCGATCGAGCTCGTCGACAGCCGCGGCGCGCTGCACTGGGCGGCGCGCAAGGCGGTGCTGCGCAAGCGCAAGTCGAAGCCGGCCGGCTTCGTCCAGCAGCTCGCTCTCCAAGTGGCCGGCGCGCGAGCTGCTCGCCAAGCAAGCATGCGCGAGGAGACGGGCAAGAAGGCGCGCGAGGATCACTATCCCGCGCCGTTCCGGCTCATCGATCTTTTCGAGCGCTACGGCGGCGACGACGAGGCGCATGAAGGCCGCCGAGACGCGCGCCTTCGCGCCGCTGATGGTGTCGGACCAGTCGCGCAACCTGCGCCGCGTGTTCTGGCTGTCCGAGCTGCTCAAGGGCGCAGGCGCCGAAGAAGCTCGACTGGAAGCCGCAGCCGCGTGCACGTCATCGGCGCCGGCACCATGGGCGCCGACATCGCCGGCTGGTGCGTCGCCTGCGGCATGGAGGTGACGCTGCAGGACGTCTCGGCAGAGCAGATCGCGCAAGGGCATCGCCGCGCAGGGCAAGCTGTTCGCGCGCAAGTTCAAGACCAAGCCGCAGCGCGACGCGCGCCAAGGCGCGCCTCATCGCCGACCCCAAGGGCGAGGGCATCGCGCGCGCCGACGTCGTCATCGAGGCGATCGTCGAGAACCTCGAGATCAAGCAGAAGGTGTTCGGCGAGGTCGAGGGCGAAGCTCAAGTCCGGCGCCGTGCTGGCGACCAACACCTCCTCGCTGCTGATCGAGGACATCGCCGCCGGCCTGCCCGATCCGGGCCGCCTCATCGGCCTGCACTTCTTCAATCCCGTCGCGCAGATGCCGCTGGTCGAGGTGGTGCGCGGCGCCGCAGACGCGCGAGGACGAGGTGAAGCGCGGCGCGGCCTTCGTCGCCGCCATCGACAAGTTCCCGCTGATCACCAAGAGCGTGCCGGGCTTCCTCGTCAACCGCGTGCTGACGCCCTACATGTTCGGCGCCATGGCAGCGCCTGGAGCAGGGCGAGGACAAGGAGCGCATCGACGAGGCGGCGCGCACCTTCGGCATGCCGATGGGCCCGATCGAGCTCGCCGACACCGTCGGCCTCGATGTCTGCGCGCACGTCGGCCAGATCCTCGAGTATTCGCCCGGAAGGCTCGCAAGCTCGACGCGCCTGGTCGCCGCCGGCAGGCTCGGCAAGAAGACGGGCGAAGGCTTCTACGTGTGGAAGGACGGCAAGCCGGAGAAGGCGCGAGCCGCACCTTCGACAAGGCGGAAATGGAGCGGCTCGGCCGCGAGCTGGTCGAGCCGCTGATCGCCGAGGCGCAGAAGAGCGCTCGACGAGCGCGTCGTCGAGAACGCCGACCTCGTCGATGCCGGCGTGATCTTCGGCACCGGTTTTGCGCCGTTCCGCGGCGGCCCGCTGCACTACAAGGCGGCGCAGATGCCGCGCCGCACCTTCGCGAGCCGCCGCCGCAGAGTAACACTCGCAAGCCAAGAGGCAGGACGAGATGCAACGTTTCCTGCAGACGCGTGCGCGGTGATCGGCGGAGTGCGCATTCCCTTCTGCCGCTCGGGGACGCTTCTATGCCGACCTGTCGAACCTCGACATGATGACCGGCGCGCTCAACGCGCTGGTCGACCGCTACAACCTGAAGGGCCAGCACATCGACGAGGTCGTCGGCGGCGCCGTCGTCACGCACTCGAAGGACTTCAATCTCGACGCGCGAAGCCGTGCTCGGCACGCGCCTCGAAGCCTCGACGCCGGGCATCACCATGATGCAGGCGTGCGGCACCAGCCTGCAGGGCGGCCATCGGCAGCGCGCGCGAAGATCGCCACCGGCGAGATCGAGTGCGCCATCGCCGTCGGCTCCGACACGACGTCGGACGCGCCCATCGTCGTCTCGAAGAAGTTCGCGCAGCGCCTGACCAAGGCGGCGCAGGCAGAAGACGTTCATGGACAAGCTGAAGGTGTTCAAGGGCTTCTCGCCCGCCGAGCTGGCGCCGACGGCCGCCCGCCAACGCCGAGCCGCGCACCGGCCTGTCGATGGGCGAGCACGCCGAGCTGATGGCGCAGGAGTGGGGCATCATCGCGCGCCGAGCAGGACGCCTTCGCGCTCGAAAGCCACCGCAAGGCGGCCGAGGCCTATCGCTCCGGCTACATGGACGATCTGGTCGTGCCGTTCGCCGGCGTGCTTCCGCGACAACAACATCCGCGACGACGCGACGGCTCGAGAAGCTGGCGACGCTGAAGACCGCGTTCGACAAGACCGAGCGCGGCACGCTCACCGCCGCCAACTCGACGCCGCTCACCGACGGCGCCGCCGCGGTGCTGCTCGCCTCGGAAGAGTGGGCGACCAAGCACGGGCTGCCGGTGCAGGCGTATCTCACCTACTCGCAGGCGGCCGCCAACGACTTCGTCGGCGGCGACGGGCTGTTGATGGCGCCGACCATCGCCGTCTCCAAGATGCTGGAACGCGCCGGGCTGCGGCTGCAGGACTTCGACTTCTACGAGATCCACGAGGCGTTCGCCGCGCAGGTGCTGGCGACGCTGAAAGCGTGGGAGGACCCCGAGTACTGCAAGGAGCGTGCTCGGCCGCGCCGAGCCGCTCGGCTCCATCGATCGCGCCAAGCTCAACGTGCAAGGGTTCGTCGATCGCCATGGGGCATCCGTTCGCGGCGACCGGCGCGCGCATCATGGGCAACCTCGCCAAGCTGCTGTCCGAGCACCACGGGCGCGGGCTCATCTCCATCTGCACCGCGGGCGGCATGGGCGTCGCCGCCATCCTCGAATCCAAGGACGCCGCCGAGCTCCACCAAGCCGCGTAACCGCTGTTCAGCTGGCCTCGCGAACGCTACGGTGTCTGACCCTCCGGGTCTGACACCGCCATGCCGCGACTGCCCAGAACTGACTTCCCCGGTGCTTGGCATCACGTCATGAATCGTGCTGCCGCGGGGGCCGATATCTTCTCGACATCGGCGGACTGCAATCTTTTCCTGGATGGCCTGGGTGAGGCGTCTTCGCGCTACGCCGTGGAGATCCACTCGTACTGCGTGATGAGCAATCACTTCCATCTGCTGGTCCGCAGCAACGAGGGCAAGCTCTCAGACTTCATGCGATTTGTCGTGGGCCGTTTCACCCGGATGCGCAACCTCCGGCGCGGTGGTGATGGCCCACTATTTCGCGGTCGCTTCACTTCGAAGCACATCGACTGCGACGCGCACCTAATCGAATGCCTTCGTTACATTCACCTCAACCCAGTCCGCGCCAGTCTTGTAGGAACGGCTGAAGAGTGGGGCTTCTCTAGCGCGCGAGCGTACCTCGCCACGGGCGATCTGCCGGGTTGGTTGGTGACACGCGATTTACTCGCGATGTTCGGCCCGACTCGCAACAGGGAGCGGTATCGCGAATTCCTGTGCGAGAACGGTGTCAGACCCGGAGGGTCAGACACCGACTGGCCGGGATGAGGGGTGAGGAGGTCGCGCCCCGTCAATTGCCCCTCTCGACAGGGGCGGCGAGGTATGCGACCCAGCCCGCGACCGATCAGCAACGCGGGGCGCGGGTCTGCCATGGGTAAGGACAAGGGCGGCAAGGCGGAGCGGCAGCTCGAGGCGGCGCGCTCGCTCGCGCGAGACCTCGCCGGCAAGCTCGACCTCAACGCCTCGCTGCGCTTGTGGGACGGCTCGCTCACGCCGCTCGGCAACAACGTCACCGGTCCGTTCGAGATATCCATCGCCGACGCCGGCGTCATCGGCTCGCTGCTGCGCTGGCCGACGCTCGACAACTTCATTCGCCAATACGTCGACAAGGGCATCGATTTCTCCGGTGGCACGCTGATCGACATCGGCGCGCAGCTCAACCGCGGGGGCCGCTCCGTCAAGCTGAAGGGCCGCTGACGCACTGAAGCTCGCGCGTCAGCTCTACCCGTTCCTCACGGCGCGCAGCGACGCCGCCGACGACGACCAGGGCTTTGCAGGCGAGATCACCGGGCGCCGGCGCAAGACCGCCGACAACAAGGACTACATCCAGTTCCACTACGACCTGTCGAACGACTTCTACGCGCTCTTCCTCGACCCGGAGATGGTCTACTCCTGCGCCTACTACACCGACTGGAGCAACGGCATCGCCCAGGCGCAGGCCGACAAGCTGGAGATGATCTGCCGCAAGCTGCGCTTAAAGCCCGGCGAGCGCATGCTCGACATCGGCTGCGGCTGGGGCGGCCTCATCTGCCATGCGGCGAAGGCCTACGGCGTTAGGGCACACGGCATCACGTTGTCGGAGGAGCAGCTCGCCTTCGCGCGCGAGAAGATCAAGCGCCTCGGGCTCGAGGATCTCGTGACGGTGGAGCTGAAAGACTATTCGATGATGACCGGCGAGTTCGACAAGATCGCCTCCATCGGCATGTACGAGCACATCGGGCTGAAGAACATCCCCGGCTACATGCAGAAGATGCAGCAGCTGCTCTCCGCCGACGGCTTGTTCCTCAACCACGCCATCGCGCGGCGCGCGCCAAAGCAGGGTTGGTTCCGGCGGCGCATGCGCCCCGAGCAGCGCGCTATCGCCAAGTATATCTTCCCGGGTGGCGAGCTCGACGATATCGGCCACTCCATCTTCGCCATGGAGCGCGCCGGCTTCGAGATCCAGGACGTCGAAGCCTGGCGTCTGCACTACGCGCGCACATGCAAGCTGTGGTGCGAGCGCCTGACGGCCAATCGCGAGGCAGCGATCCGTCACGTCGGCGAGGAGAAGTACCGCATCTGGGTCGCGTATCTCGCCGGCGTGTCGCTGGCCTTCTCGCGCGGCACGCTGCGCATCTTCCAGACGCTCGTATCGAAAACGGCGAAGCGCCCGCCGGCCATTCCGCCCACCCGCGCCGACCTCTACCGCTAAGCGCTGCAACCCCTCACCCGGAAGCGAACTTGCGTTCGCTTCCGACCTCTCCCCATGGGAGAGGTGGGTCCGCGGTGGGTCGCTCCACTATCACCTCTCCCCAGTGGGGAGAGGTCGCGAGCACTGGCGCCAGCCAAGCGAGCGGGTGAGGGGGAGACGACGCTTGAAATCGAGCTCAAGCCGTGCGCTTGGCGTCTTCCTCGGCCTTCAGCTCTTTCTTCGACAGCTTGCCGATCATCGTCTTGGGCAGCTCGGCGCGGAACTCGATCTCGGCCGGCATCTCGATCTTGGAAATGCGTGCGGTGAGGTGCTCGCACAGTTCCGCCACCGTCGTGCTGGCGCCGGGCTTCAGCCTGACGAACGCTTTCGGCGCCTCGCCGCGCTTCTTGTCCTTGATGCCGATCACCGTCACCTCGGCTACGGCCGGATGCTCGTAGATCGCCTCCTCGATGCGCCGCGGATAGACGTTGAACCCGGACGAGATGATGAGGTCCTTGATGCGGTCCTCGATGAAGAAGAAGCCCTCAGCGTCCATGCGCGCCACGTCGCCCGTGCGCAGGAAGTCGCCGACCATCTGCTCGGCTGTGTCGCCCGGGCGCTTGTAATAGCCAAGCATGACCTGCGGGCCCTTGATGCAGATCTCACCCTTCTCGCCCGATGGGAACCTCTTTGGTGGGATCGGCGAGATCGCGCAGGGAGATCACCGTGCCGGCGAGCGGTATGCCGATCGATCCCAGCTTCACCGGCCCATCGATCGGATTGACGACGGCGACGGGCGATGTCTCCGACAGCCCGTAGCCCTCGACGACCTTGCAGCCGGTGATCGCCTCAAACCGCTGCTTCACTTCGATCGGCAGCGCGGCGCCGCCTGACAGGCAGAACTTCAGGGACGATAGATCGTAGCTCTTGATCTTCGGGTGGTTCATGATGGCGTTGAGCAGCGTCGGCACGCACGGCATGACCGTCGGTTTGGTCCGGTCGATCAGCTTCAGCGCCTCATCGAGCGAGAAGCGCGGCATGATGATGATCTCGGCTGCCCTGAGGATGGCGACGTTCATGACCACGGTCAGCGCAAACACGTGGAAGAACGGCAGCACGCCGAATACGCGCTCGCGGCCATGCTCCATATCGGGGCTCCACGCGGCGATCTGCTGCGCGTTCACGTAGCAGTTGGCGTGCGTGAGCATGGCGCCCTTGGGCGTGCCCGTGGTGCCGCCCGTGTACTGCAGCACGGCGACGTCGGTGTTGGGGTCGATGGTGACCTTCTCGGGACGCCCGTCGCCGGCCATAACCTCGGCCTCGAGCACGATCTTCTCGCGCGCCGGCGAGGCGAGGGGCCGTGCCATCTCCTTGGACCTGAACAGCCGGAACAGCGCCGCCTTGGCGACGGGAAGCAGCGCCGGGAACGAGCAGACGATCGCGCGCTTCAAGCAGCCCGTCTCGAGCAGCGCTTCGACCTTGCCGAACAGTGCCTGCAAGTCGAGCGTCACCATCAGTTCGGTGTCGCTGTCCTTCACCTGCTGGGTGAGCTCGGCCACGGTATAGAGAGGGTTGAAGTTGACGACCGTGCCCCCGGCCTTCAGCACGGCAAAGAAGAAGACGACGAAGGTCGGCGAGTTGGGCAGGAACAGCCCGACCTTCGTACCCTTGCGTACTCCTAGTCGCTGCAATCCTAGCGTGGCGCGCGTCACCTGCTCGCCGATCTCGCGGTAGGTGAGGGTCTTGCCGAGGAAGGTGGTGCAGGGCAGATCGGGGAAGCGGGCGACCGCGTCATCGAGCAGCCGGTAGAGCGGCGCAACCTTGAGCGGCATGTGCCAATCGACGTCGCGCGGGTAGTGATTGAGCCAAGGCATACCTGGCTGCGACGCGTTGGCCGGAGCCGGTTGGCGGCCTGTCGTCGTCATCCTTCAGCGTCTCCCAGGCGGGGCTCGCAATATACGCCGAGCCTCTTGCCGGACCGTTGCGGGCCCTTTGCGCAAATCAGATAATAGGACCTTGAAATACGCCTTGTTATTGAACACGTTTCCAGGGCGCTGGCCATCCCGACCAAGGACAACTGGGGGGCGCAACGCTTGTGAAGAGGTTTTGCTGTACCGTACAAGACAGCAGGCGCATGGCAACCTCGCTATGCGTGTTGCCCGGTCGGCCACAACGGTCGGCTAGGGCCCTCGCGGCTAGACTTGCTGGGCGTTTAAGGATATGTGACGCCTCAGCTTGTTGTGCTAGTGGGCTTGCACTACTTAGGAACGAAGTAACGGGCCCCAGGCTTCTATTGAGCGGGGGTGGGAGACTGATATGGACGAAGTTGGCACCAAGATCGTCGAGATCCTGAAGAAGCACATGAAGGAGCCGCGCGACGACATCTCGCTGTCGACGCCGCTCACGGATCTCAAGATCGAGTCCCTCGATCTTGCAATGATCGTTTTTGATATCGAAGACACGTTCGGCATCGAGATCCCCTACAACGCGAACGAGGACGTCGAGGACTTCAAGACCGTCGGCTCCGTCGTTGACCGCGTGAAGGATTTGATGGCGAAGGGGCCCGCAGCGGCTGGCGCCAAGGCTTGATGACGAACGGCCCGGGTGTTCCCTGGGCCGATCTCGCGAGCTCCCCCCGCAAAGGCATTTGCCGGCTCGCAGTTTAGAATGTCGCGGCGCCTAGCGTCGCTCACAACCGGCAGGTATGAGATGGCAAACGCGAACGGCGCACGCCGCGTCGTGGTGACCGGGACGGGCGTGGTCACGCCCATCGGTCTCAACGTCCCCGATTTCTGGGCCTCGATGAAGGTCGGCAAGTGCGGCGTCAGCGAACTCGGCGGCTTTCCGCTCGAGGACCTCAAGATCCTCATCGCCGCGCAGATCAAGAATTTCGATCCCAAGGTGCGGCTGAAGCACTTCCAGCGCGACAAGCTCGTCATGCATGCCGACCGCTATTCGTGGTTCGCCGCCGCGGCGGCCGACGAGGCGATCAAGCAGTCCGGTCTCACCGTTCCGATGGCCGACCCCTACCGCTCAGCGTGCATCGTCGGCTCCGGCGCCGGCGGCCTCGTGACGTTCGAAAATTCCTATCGCGCGCTGTTCATCGAAGGTAAGCGCGCCACGCACCCGCTGACGCTGCTGCGCATTATCGGTTCCTCGGCCAGCGCCCACGTCGGCATCGAGTTCGGCGTCAAGGGGCCGACCTTCGCCACCTGCAGCGCCTGCTCTACGGCGACGCACGCCATCGGCATCGCGCGCGACTTCATCCGCAACAACGTCGTCGACGTCGCCATCGCCGGCGCGTCCGAATCCGTCATCAACTACGGCACCATGAAGGCTTGGCAGGCGCTGCACGTGCTGTCGCCCGAAGGCTGCTTCCCGTTCGCCAAGAAGCGCAACGGCACCGTGCTCGGCGAGGGTGCCGGCATCCTCGTCATGGAGTCGCTCGAGCACGCGCAGGCGCGCGGCGCCAAGATCCTTGCCGAGATCGTCGGCTATGGCATGTCGTCCGACGCCAAGGACATGGTCAACCCCGACATCGAGGGCCCCAACGTGGCGATGCGCGACGCGCTTGAAAGACGCGGAGCTGGCACCGATCGGACATCCAGTATCTCAACGCCCACGGCACGGCGACGACTATCAACGACGCCAACGAGACGCGGGCCATCAAGGCGGTGTTCGGCAACCACGCCAAGAACCTCGCCATCTCCTCGACCAAGTCGATGCACGGCCATCCGCTCGGCGCCGGAGGCGGCATCGAGGCGGTCGCCTGCATCAATGCCATGGCCGAGAACTGGGTGCCGCCGACGATCGGCCTCGACGACCCCGATCCCGAGTGCGATCTCGACTACGTGCCCAACGTCGGCCGCAACCTCGACGTCACTTACGCGATGTCGAACTCCTTCGCCTTCGGCGGCCTCAACGCGGTGCTGGTTTTCGGGCCGCCGCCGGCCTGACGCCGTCGCAATCGGCCCGATCCGCCGCGCCAACATGCGCTGCGCCGTCATCGGCGTGGCGCGTTTGCTTACAAACCAACACGCATGTGCTCCAATTGCCCCGCGCCGTCTTCAGCCAACATTTGTGAGGCTGTGGAACGAGATAGAACTCGCACTAGCGTTGTCGGCGGGGCGTTCCGTGCGCCTGCAACCTGCGGGTGCACGCCGCTGGCCCCTCGCTAGGTATTGCTGGCGGCGCGTCTCAATGAGAGAGTGTCGGCAACGGCAGCATGAGACTGACCGGCTTGGGAGGCCCAGGATGCGGGAGATTGTGATCCGTGCGGGGAAGGTCGCTATTCGCGCGCGGCTCTTAGAGACCCCGACCGCGGAACGGATCTGGGCGGCGCTTCCCATCCACGCCGAGGCGAAGATGTGGGGGCGCGAGGTCTACTTCAACGCGCCGGTGAGTTCCGATCCCGAGCCCGGCGCCCGCGAGATCGTCAACGCCGGCGAGATCGCCTTCTGGCCCGACGGCGACGCCATCGCCATCGGTTTCGGGCCGACCCCGGTTTCCCGCCGCGGCGAGATCCGCATGGCAAGTCCGTGCAACATCTGGGCGATGGCACTCGACGATGTCAGCCGGCTGAAATCGGTGCACGCGGGCGAAGGTATTTCCATCGTCTCGGCACACGGCCACGACGCCTGACTGCGGTGCGCATCCGGCATCCGTCGGGACGTGGGGGAATTTTGTCCGCCCCATGAACCGAAGGCCGTTAAGTCACGTTGAAGCTCCTTTCCGGGAAGGACATGATGGACCCGGGAAGGAGATGATGCGATGGAATTGCTCATACGCATTGTCGTCGGCGTCGGCGCTGCCTGGATCGTCCCCGATCCAGCTCCGCAGCAAAGCCATCCGTCGGGCTACGAAGTGCGCTGCTCCGACAACCGCTGCGGGCCTTCGCGTTAAGCGCGGCTAACGCGACCTCACCGCGGCAGCAGCCTGCCGCTTGAGCTTTGCAAGCGCATACCGCATCGCACACAAAAGAAGGCTGCCGTAGCACAGCTACGGCAGCGTCAGCAGATCTAGGGCTGTTGTTGTTTATTGGGGCTTATGACTTGCCCAAGAGTGCTGACCAAACGTTCCGCCCCGCGGGGAGTTCCACGTGGGTTGTGGCGCTCGTACTGTTAGTAATGATGGTGGGCCCGCCAGGATTCGAACCTGGAACCAGACGGTTATGAGCCGCCAGCTCTAACCATTGAGCTACGGGCCCGGCCGCCGCGGAGACTCAACCGAGGATCGGGCAGGGCGGCCCCTCATACCAGACTTACTGCCGCCGCCGAAACCCACCGATTTCGCCGTGAAACCTCCGCGAAGGGCGCCTAAGGTCCGGCCAGCCCCTACACAACCCCCAAGGCAAAAAAAATGCGCTCTTTCGCTTCCCACCTCCTGCCCGCCGTCGTCGGCTTGGCGCTCGTCAGTGCGCACTTCCCGCCTACGCCGAAGACGACAAGCCGAGGCGCGCCATCACCGTCTCGGCGTCCGGCACGGTGAGCGTCGAACCCGATCAGGCGCGCATCACCTCCGGCGTTACCGCTGACGGCGCAAGCGCGCGCGAGGCGCTGACCGCCAACACTGCGGCGACGCAGAAGGTGATCGCCGCGCTCAAAGAGGCTGGCATCGACGCCAAGGACATCCAGACCGCGTCGTTCCGCGTCGAGCCGCGCTATACGCGGCCCATCGAGGGGCAGGCCCCGAAGATCGACGGCTACAGCGTCACTAACGAGGTGCAGGTGCTGGTGCGCGATCTGGACAAGCTCGGCGACATCCTCGACCGGCTCGTCACCGCCGGCGCCAATCAGACGGCGGGTCTCAATTTCGAAGTCAGCCAGGCCGAGACGCTGCTCGATGAGGCACGCAAGCAGGCGGTCGCCAATGCGCTGCGCCGCGCCAAGCTCTACGCGACGGCTGCCGGTGCCGAGGTCGGCGAGGTGCTGACGATCGTGGAAGGCGGCGGCGAGGGCCCGCGGCCGGTGTACATGGCGCGCGCCATGAAGGCGGAAGCCGTGCCGATCGAGCGCGGGACCGAAACGCTGGAAGCCAACGTCACCATCACCTGGGCGCTGAAGTAGGAAGTTCGCGACTGCTCTACCTTCCTCCCCCGGTCTTGGCGAAGCCGAGCTCCGCTTGGACGTGGGGGAGGGTTAGGGAGGGGGTGTCCGACAACATAGGCGGTGGTATACCACCCCACCCCGACCCTCCCCCTCAAGGGGGAGGGAGAAGTTGCGGTCGACATCACTCCAGCGTGACGATCTCGACCTTGTCGGCGAGCTTCACGGCGCCCGGCTGGTTGGGCCAGTCGATATAGTTGCGCATCTCGCCGGATGAGCGCAGGTGGCGCAGGCGGGCGAGGTCGACGTCCGCCGTCACCCACTCCGCAGCATTCAGTGTTCCCTGCGCCAGAATGCCGGTATCCGACACCGTCTGCTCCGACGGCACGTAGATGCCGGCGGCGCCGATGTTGCGATCGACAGCCGGCGACCATAGCGCGTCGCCCACAGTCGGGCTGACGACGGCGGCGATCTGGTTTTCGAGCGCGCGCGCACGCGAGCCGGTGCGCACGCGATGATAGCCGGAGACGCGCTCGGTGCACGAAGGGACGAGCAACAGCTCGGCGCCGGCTTCCGCCATGGCGCGAGCAAGCAGCGGGAATTCGCTGTCGTAGCAAATGTTGATGCCAATCAGGCCGTGCACAGTGTCGAACACGCGCGCCTGCGTGCCGGCCGAGATGCCCCAGTCGGTTTCGAACGGCGTCATGATCAGCTTTTCCTGCACGCCGACGCTGCCCTTCGGCGTGACAAGCTGGGCGGCGTTGACATAGCGGCCCTCACCTTTGCGCGTCGGCCCGCTGCCAACGAGGATGTGCACGCGGTGGCGCGCCGCCAGCTCCTGGTGCAGCCCGACGCGCTCGCCCTCGAGCTCAGCCACTGCCTGCAGCGTCGCGTCGAGGTTGCCGTAGACCTTCTCGCCAAGCGCCGCTGCCTGCTCGATTGCTGCGTATTCGGGGAACACGAGTACCTCGGCGCCCGTCTCGGCACCTTCGGCGACCCAACGCGCGATCTTGTCCCGCCACGCGTCGAGCGTGGCCGGCTGATCGATCGGGTACTGCGCGGAAGCGACCTTGAGGGTCTGGCGGTGGCTCATGATGGCGCTTTCGGGCCGCTCACAGCGGCTTCATCCAGAACTGCATCGCGTGGTCGGTCTCGACGTCCCGGTCGATGTCCTTCCACGCATAGTTGGCGACGAGCCCATCGACGGGCGCGTAGCCGCGTTTCTTCCAAAAGCCGTCAAGCGGTACGTAATCGGCCGGCTTCAGCGGATGATCGTCGGGGCGCACGACGCGGCAGAAGGTCGAATGCGTGAAGCCGCCGAGCTTCCTGGCGTGTGTTTCGCGGCCATCGAAAAAGGCGTGGCCGAGGCCATGTCCGCGGTGCGACTTCAGCAGCACGGATTCGCCGCAGTAGAAAATCTTGTTCAAGATGCGAAGCCCACCTTCTCGAACGGCTCGGCGAACTCGTCGGCGTGCTCGATCATCGGCGCGGCGGTCGAGGCGCCGACGATGTCATCGCCGTCGCGCGCGACGATGCAAACGGCGCCCGGTGCCGCGGCGAGCTTGGCGAGGTACGTCTCCTCGTAGGCAAGGGTGCCGTCGTAGAGATATGGCCAGTCGCGGAACACGACGATGCGTAGCCGCGCCAGTGCCGGCAGCACCGAGCGGATCTCCTCACCCGCCAGAGATTTAACGTCCAGCGCCATGACGAACCTCGGGGCCGGCTATTCGACGGTCGGCTTGTCGGTGATGCGGTCGATCTTGTTGGAAGCACCCAGCACGACGATGCGCGGCTTGTGCGTCTTGGCTTCTTCCAAATCCACAGCTGCGTACGAGCAGATGATGATGCGGTCGCCGAGGCAGGCCTTGCGCGCCGCCGCACCGTTGAGGCCGATGACGCCGCTGCCGGCGCGGCCCTCGATGACGTAGGTCGTGAAGCGCTCGCCGTTATCGATGTTGTAGACCTCGATGTGCTCGTTCGGCAGGAAGCCGGCGGCCTTGATGAGGTCGCCGTCGATCTTCAGCGAGCCCTGATAGTGCAGGTCGCATTCGGTAACGGTGGCCCGGTGCAACTTGCACCTCAGCATGGTGACGAGCATTGCGCTTTGATCCTGTTACGTCCGGCCAAGTGCGATGATTGGCACTAGCCGGTAACCTGCGCGATCCAGTCGGTCAGGTTGTAATATGTGGTGACGCGGGCGATCTTGCCGTCGCGGATGGCGAAAAAAGTGCCGGCGGGCAGCACGTACTTCTGGCCCTTGGCCTCGGGAAGGCCGCTGTCGGTGGCCTTGTAAACACCATTGACGTTGAACTCGGCAGCGGCGCGCGCGCCGTCCTTGCTCACCATCACCGCGATGTTCTCGAGCTTCTCTTTGTAGTGGTGGTCCATGCGCGCATTGAAGGCCTTGAACTTGTCGAGGCCGGTGCGCCGCTCGCCCTGATTGACGTCGTGAATGACGTCATCGGTGAGGCAGGCGATCATGCCGGCGCTGTCTCCCGAGTTGAAGGCATCGTAGTAGCGGCGGATGAGAGCGGCGGTTTCGCTCCGCGCTTTGCTTTCGGCGTCGCTCATGGTTGCTCCAAATGCTAGCGGTTTGGAGCGCTCATTAGCAGGTCAGGGGGCGGACTGCTACCGCCTGAAACAGCGACAAACAGTGCTGGTTATCGGCCCGGGTCCGCCGTCGGATTAGAACCCGGCGCGGCGCCAGGCGATAAGGTCGCCCGTCTCGCCCACGGTACGGCCGATCGAGCGCATGATCCGGCGCATCCAGCTGGGGACCCTGTCGGTGTGCGCAGCGTCCTCGAGGTAGTCCTCGATATCGTAGAGCAGTCTGGTCATGCCGACCCTCCATCCCCTCATGTCGGCTGGCATGTGCGTTTGCACCTACCGACATGTCGACATGTCAGGCAGCGCTGAGTCGCTTTACGGCTGGTTAATTTCCGCGGGAGCGCTGGTTGCCAAAAGAGAAAGGCCGCGCGCCTCGCTGGCCCGCGGCCTTCCAGATCCATGCCAAAAAATCAGCGGCGGTTGCTGGCGGAGCGGCGGGCGACCTCGGCCTTGGAAACCTCGCCGGCGGCGACGAGGGCGGAGATGCAACCCTTCGACAGCTTGTAGCCGACGGCGCGCATGCACTTGCGGGTCTGAGCGCTTTCCGGCTGGTAGGCGCTGCAGTGGCTGAGGTAGTCGCCGGCGCAGGCGTTGCGCACTTTCGGGCTCACGGCGCCGGCCTGCGAAACGAAGAGAGATGCCGCGCCGAGACCGGCTGCGGTGATGAGCGCAGCACGGCACGCGAGAGACTTAAATCCGAGAGACATTGCGATCACTGCCTTCTGTTTTCCTGTTCGACGGTCCTAGCGTCCTAACCGCGAAACGTATCCGGTGGGCGCGCACGAGGCTGTTCCCGCAGATACGCGGGCGCGAGGAGCGTCTTGACGGGTGTTGGTGACGACAGACGGGGGTTAGGCGTCCTGCCAGAGAGGATGGACCGTTAAGGTAACCGCATCGTAAACGCGCCGGAATTTGACCGGCGTCGGCAACCGCTTAGCCGCGGCAGGGACGCGCGTCGACGTCGGCGCTCCAGCCGGAGGCGTCCTTGGTGTAGCGCACCGACTTACTGCGGGCGACCGACCAACGGGCCCATGCCGAGCCGTACTCGAAGTTGGTGAAGTCGGCCCACGAGCGCGCGGCGGCGGCTTGTGCCGAACCCTTGCTGCGGCCGGAGCCGGAGCCCGAATGGTAGTGGTCCGACATGCACAGCCGGCCGCCTTCCTTGCGCAGGTTGTGCGAGTAGGCGAAGCCCGTGTCGTCGGCGAAAGCACCCGTCGAAGCCGCCAGTGTGCCGGCGGCAAGAATTGCTGAAGCAAAAGCGCAGCGCATGACCGTCTCCCCCAATCGTGACCGCGGGGAAAGTCTAGACGCAGGCCATGCCCTCCGCAACGGGCGCGTCTCTACCAGACGAGCCGCTCCATCACGGCAATCGCCGTGGGCGCCGGCGGCGCAAACAAGCGCCCGAGGTTCTCCGCGAGCAGCTTGCCGGAGCCCATCGTCTCGTCGCGGTGAATGCCGGAGGCGACGAATACTGCATCAATTCCAGCCGCTTCAGCGCCTTTTAGGTCGGTGCGCAGGCTATCGCCGACGGCAATGATGCGTGCGCGCGGCACGGGGTGGCCACGCACACGTTCGGCCGCGGCGCGCGCCGCTTCGTAGGCGTTGATGTGCGGCTTGCCCGCCCAGAACACCGCCCCGTCCATGCGTTCGTAGAGGTCGGCGATGGCGCCCGCGCAGAGGAACTGTTTGCCGCCCACGTCGACGACGAGATCCGGGTTGGCACACACGAACGGCAGATCGCGCGCGCGGGCCCTCTCGAGCAGCGGACGATAATCGTCGGCCGTCTCGTTGACGTCGTCGTTGAGGCCCGTGCACAAAATGGCGTCCGCTTCGTCGATGCCGACGCGTTTGGCTTCGAGGCGCGAGAAGGTGGCGGCATCCCGCTCGCCCGGGCCGATGCAGTAGATGCGCCGGTAGCCCTTTTCGGCGATGTGGCGCAGCGCGATCTCGCCCGAAGCGACGATGCCGTCGTAGGCTTGGCGCGGCACCAAGCGCGCATCGAGCATGGCGGCGACGCGCTCCCCCGGCACCGGCGCGTTGGAGACGAGGATCACCGTGCCGCCACGGGCGCGAAACTTGAGCAGGGCTTCGCACGCCGGCGCGAAGGCGCGGTGGCCATCGTGCAGCACGCCCCACACATCGCAGAACATAACGTCGTAGCCGGACAGCAGCTCGCCGGCGTGCGCCAGTATGGGAGGATGGGGCAAGTGGCGGGTCATCAGGCGGGTGGACTCGGCAACAAGCGAGGGGCTGGGGATGAACTGGAGGGCGTCTCCATACGTTCTGTGACCTCAGATGCCAAGGAGATAGGCAAGGAGACCGCTCATGGCCGATCCCAAAGAACCCCCAAAAAGCCCACGCGCCCGCGAGACGCAAGGCGAGGGTGCGCCCAAGCGCAAGCGCAACGAGAGCACGGTGACGGCGGAAGAGCTCGCCGAGCCGGAGCGCGGCAATGAGCGCGCCGACGGCCACATGATCGAGCGCAAGCGCGACGCCCACAATCCGGAAGGGCTCTAGACCCGCGGCAAATGCAGCTCCGCATCACCCGCAATGTATCGGGTGATCTATACTCGCGTCTCCACGAGGGACTAGCGAGCCGGAGCCGAGATGCTGAGATGGACCTACCGTGCCGCCGCCGGAGCATTCATCGCTTTCGCCGTCGGCATGCAGTACTGGCTGCTGGTGCGCGACGAAAGCGCGGGGGCGATGGCGGCATCGTCGCTCAAATTCTTCAGCTTCTTTACGATCCTTACCAACCTGCTGGCGGCGGCGACGCTGCTCGTGCCGCTCGTCGCTCCGCAATCGTCAATCGGGCAGTTCCTCGCGCGCCCATCGGTGCGCACGGCGATCACCGGCTACATCATCATCGTCGGCGTGGTGTATTACCTGCTGCTGAGCGATCTCAGCCAGCGGCAGGGCTGGCCGATGTTCTACGAGCGCATGCTGCACTACGTGACGCCGCCGCTGTTCGTGCTCGACTGGCTGCTGTTCGTACCCAAGCGGGATCTGAATTGGCGCGTGGGCTTCGGCGCCATGGGCTTTCCGCTCGCCTACCTCGTGTGGACGCTGGCGCACGGCGCAGTGACCGGCTGGTACCCGTATCCGTTCGTTGACGTGGCCGAGCTCGGCTACCCGCGCGCGCTGGCGAACATCGCCGGATTGGTGCTGGCCTTCCTCGCCCTCGAGGTGGCGCTGGTCGGCATCGGCCGCGCACTCGAGCAGCGCATCGAGCCCACGACATAGCGCCCGCGCGGGTGCGCGAGCGCTGGCGTTGGCAGGGACCCGTTGGGCGCTCTACTTCGCCTCGATCTTCACGGCCGGGGTGTCGACGACGAGGCCATGCTTGGAGTTCTCGTAGTAGAGGTAGCCGAACACGACGACGGCGACGGCCAGCACGGCAATGAGAATGGTTTTGGCGTCCATGGTGGGCTCCTGCCGGAACGTTGAGTTTGTCCGGCGCCCGCGAGTTGGCCACATCGGAGTGCCGCCCGCAAGCGCTCCGCCGAGCGGATAGCCGGGTGCGCTGCAACACTTACGTCTGGTGAAGCTAGCGGTTCAGGGCGACGACGAGTGCTTTCGGGTTGCCGCCGTTGTCGCTGATGAAGCTCTGGAACAGGTTGTCGAGGAACGACGTCATCCAGAAGCCGATCACCTGCGCGTCGCGCACCTTGTAGGTCTGGCCGCGTTTGACGACGAGCCAGCGCACGTCATAGCCGCTGCCGTCGGCCAGCGTAACGCGGCTGTCGACGTAGGTGCCGCGTGAATCATTCTTCGACTGAGCGGTGACGATGAAGCGCGCGACCGGATACTTCGACGCCTCTTTCGAGGCATAGCGCGCGATGAAGTTGATCATGCCGTTGTAATAGATGGGGCGGTCGTTCTTCGGCAGGCTGCGGGCATAATCGCCCAGCGCACTGAGGCCGATCGAGGGAATGTCGGCGTTGGAGTTCAGCACCATGGCGAATTGCCCGGCTGAGCCAGAACGCGAGGCGGCGAGCAATTCGTTGCCGACGCGCTTCATATAGCCGGCGGGGCTCTCGGCGCGTGCCACCGGAGCTGCGTCGCCTACGGCCGGAGACGCCGCCTTCACGGCCGGAGATGCCGCCTTCACAGCCGGAGCCTGCACACTTACGGCAGGAGCCGGCGCGTTCGCGGCGGGAGCTTGTGCTGACGCGGCCGCAGACATCGCAAATAGCGCCAGGCCGGACAACGCCAGCGTGCGCGCGAAGCCCGCCGGCAGGCTCGGCCGGGGCGCACGCAAGGTCTCGGGGCTCATCATTCGGTCGGGCTCCCTCCTGAGGGGGTACGAACTCTCAACGGCGGCCGCTACTACCCCGGCCGGCCCTTGCCTCAGCAGCTTTATTAGCCATGCGAGGCCTCTGTCAGTCAAAGGGTGGCGGCAGATAACGTCGAATTTTTGGACGGCGATGGCGTCAGGCATGGGCGGCATCCGGCAAAGGCGCAGGTGTCATACGCGGCCATAGGGCCTTGAAGCGATAGAGTTCACTGGGCGGGATCTCTTTGTGGCCGAGGAGTGTCGCAACACGGTCGACTTCGCCTTGTGTTGTCCGCGGCGCCACACTCAAGAGCACAGATTTTTCGCGCTCGGGATGGACGAGGATCAGCTCGTGGCGCGTGCCCGACAATGAGGCGCGCACGTGGTGTGCGACGCCCGAAAACGAGGCGAGCGGCGCCGACCATGCCCAGGAGCGAAAATGTCCGCCCTCCGTTACACTTACGAGACCGTGCGCGATCTCGACGGTGCGTGTCGTGGCGAGGCGATCGACGAGGCGTTTGGTCGGTAGCGCGACGAGGTAGATGAGGAAGCCGATGGCGGCGAGAATCTCGAGGCCAAGCGTCGGGTGCTGCTCGATGACGGCGCGGGCGGCCGGGACCAGCATCGCTTGGAAGACGACAGCAAGAGCGGTGAACGTGGCGCCGAGGGCGGCAGGGATGACGAGTACGAGGAACGCGGTGGCAGCGCGCTGAGAGCAGGTTTGGGTGAGGCGGAGGGGAAGCTCGGCAGGCACCGGGGGCTCGACCCGGTCGTAGATGGCGACGCGCATTTAGGGTGTCCGCGGCTCGAGAAGTCGGTGTTGCGGAAGGTAAACGCGCGTTGCTTACTTTCGGGTTAATCGGCGTGCCGAAAAGAACCCACATGTTGCTCGTGCGCGACGCTTGACACATAAACATATCTTTATATGATCCGCCGCATGGAGAGCCACGTGGCAGGAACATTCGCCAGCGACGACATCGTCACGGCGCTGAAGGCGGCGGCTGAGCCGACGCGCCTGCGCATCCTGCTGCTGCTCGCCGCCGGCGAGCTGAGCGTCAAGGATCTGACGCTGATCCTCGGGCAGAGCCAGCCGCGCATCAGCCGGCATCTGAAGCTGCTGGCCGAGGCCGGGCTGGTCGAGCGCTTCCGCGAGGGGAGCTGGGCCTATTTCCACGTGTCCGATCGCTCGGCCGGCGGCCGGCTGGCGCTCGACATCCTCGGCCTCGTCGACGGCGCCGACCGCGTCATCGCTCGCGACCGCGAGCGCGCCGATGCCCTGAAGCGCGAGCGCGAAGCCGCGGCGCAGGCCTATTTCCAATCCCACGCCGCCGATTGGGATCGCATTCGCGCCCTGCATATCGCCGAGCATGACGTCGAGCAGGCCATCGTCGAGGCGCTGGGGCGCGGGCCGTTCAAGCTGCTGATCGATCTCGGCACCGGCACCGGGCGCATCCTGGAGCTGCTCGCCGACCGCTACGATCGCGGCCTCGGCTTCGACCTCAACAACGCCATGCTCGCCTACGCCCGCAGCAACCTGTCGAAGGCCAAGCTCGCGCGCGCGCAGGTGCGCCACGGCGATATCTACGCCCTCAGCCTGCCGGACGGTGTCGCCGACGCCGTCGTCATGCATCAGGTGCTGCACTTCTTGTCTGATCCGGCGCTCGCCATCAGGGAGGCGGCCCGCGTGCTGGCGCCCGGCGGCCGGCTGCTGATCGTCGACTTCGCCCCGCACGATCTCGAGTTCCTGCGCGAGGAGCACGCCCACGACCGGCTCGGCTTCACGCCTGCGCAGGTGGCGCATTGGATGAAGGACGCTGGGCTCGAGCCGGGGCTGCAACGCGATCTGGCGCCGGGCGCCGGCGCCGGCCCGCAGGCGCTCACCGTGTCGCTGTGGCTCGGCGAGCGCGCCGCCGGCGGTCGCGGCACAGGAAAAACCGGCGCGTACCCGCGCCTTGCAGGAGGCTCCGTGATGGCCGATGGCATCGGAACGCAAGAGCCGGCTGCTCGGCGCCGGCGAGATCGACGTCTCGTTCGAGTTCTTCCCGCCCAAGACGGAGAAGATGGAGGAGGCGCTGTGGAGCGCGGTCGAGCGCCTGGCGCCGCTGCGTCCGGAGTTCGTCTCCGTCACCTACGGCGCGGGCGGCTCGACGCGCGAGCGCACGCACAACACCGTCTCGCGCATCGTCCGCGAGACAGCGCTGAAGCCCGCCGCGCATCTGACTTGCGTTGCCGCATCGAAGGAGGAGGTCGACGCCGTTGCGCAGCGACTATTGGGACGAGGGCGTGCGCCACATCGTGGCGCTGCGCGGCGATCCCGCGGGCGGGCCGGGGGCGACGTATGAGCCGCATCCCGGCGGCTACATCAATGCCGCCGATCTCGTCGCCGGCCTGAAGCGGATCGCCCCGTTCGAGGTGTCGGTCGCCGGCTATCCGGAGAAGCATCCCGATAGCCCCTCGGCCGCCGCCGACATGGACAACCTCAAGGCCAAGGTCGACGCCGGCGCCGACCGCATCATCACCCAGTTCGGCTTCGACAACGCCCACTACCTGCGCTTCCTGGAGCGCGCCCGCGCCGCCGGCATCTGGGTGCCGATCACGCCCGGCATCGTGCCGATTCACAACTTCAAGCAGGTCGCGGCCTTTGCCGCGCGCGCCGGCGCCAGCATGCCGTCATGGCTGGCGCGCCGCTTCGACGGGCTTGAAGATGACCCGGCGACCAGCCATCTCGTCGCCGCCGCCGTCGCCACCGAGCAGGTCATGGACCTCGTCGATGAAGGCGTGAAGAAGTTCCATTTCTACACCCTCAACCGCGCCGACCTCGTCTACGCCATCTGCCACTTGCTGGGGCTTCGCCCGCACGCGCCGGCATGCGTGCGCGAGCCGGCCAAAGCCCGCGCGGCAGGGTAAGGAGTACGCAATGCAGAAGAAAGCCGACATTCGCCGCGCTGCAGGCCGCCGCCGACAAGCGCATCCTCATCATCGACGGCGCCATGGGCACCATGATCCAGCGCTACAAGCTGGACGAGGACGGCTATCGCGGCGTGCGCTTCAAGGACTGGCAGCGCGACGTCAAGGGCAACAACGATCTGCTCGTGCTGACGCAGCCGCAGATCATCGGCAAGATCCACGAGGAGTATCTGGAAGCCGGCGCCGACATCCTCGAGACCAACACGTTCAACGCCCAGCGCATCTCGATGGCCGACTACGGCATGGAGGAGCTGGCGTACGAGATCAACGTGGCGGCGGCGAAGATCGCGCGCGCGGCCGCCGACAAGTGGAACAAGAAGACGCCGGACAAGCCGCGCTTCGTCGCCGGCGCCGTCGGGCCGACCAACCGCACCGCGTCGATCTCGCCGAAGGTCAGCGATCCCGGCTTTCGCAACGTCGACTTCGACGAGCTGCGCGAAGCCTACAAGGAGCAGGTTCGCGGGCTGATGGACGGCGGCGTCCGACATCATCCTGATCGAGACGATCTTCGACACGCTCAACGCCAAGGCGGCGGGCGTCGCCACGCTCGAGGTGTTCGAGGAGAAGGGCATCGAGCTGCCGATCATGATCTCCGGCACCATCACCGATCCGCTCCGGGCGCACGCTGTCGGGCCAGACGCCGGAAGCCTTCTGGTACTCGATGCGCCACCTGAAGCCGTTCTCGATCGGGCTCAACTGCGCGCTCGGCGCCGAACTGATGCGGCCCTACCTCGCCGAGCTCGCAGCCGTCGCGGACGCGCGCATCTCGGCCTATCCCAACGCCGGCCTGCCCAACGCCATGGGCGAGTACGACGAGACCCCGCACGACATGGCCTGCGACATGGAGCCGTGGGCCAAGGACGGTATCGTCAATATCGTCGGCGGCTGCTGCGGCTCGACGCCCGATCACATCCGCCACATCGCCGAGCACGTCGAGGCGCATCCGCCGCGCAAGATCCCGCAGCATCGCGCCGAAGATGCGTCTGTCCGGCCTCGAACCCTTCGTCCATGGGTGACACGCCCAGTCCGCTGCGAATGCACGACCGACTAGCGAAACTGAGCCAACAGCCAATGCGGCGCAAGCCTTCATCAACGTCGGCGAGCGCACCAACGTCACGGGCTCGGCCAAATTCCGCAAGCTGATCGAGGCCAACGACTATCCGGCCGCGCTCGCTGTCGCGCGCAGCCAGGTCGAGAACGGCGCGCAGATCCTCGACATCAACATGGACGAGGGCCTGCTCGACTCCGAGAAGGCGATGGAGACGTTCCTCAACCTCATCGCCTCCGAGCCCGACATCTCGCGCGTGCCGCTGATGATCGACAGCTCCAAGTGGAGCGTCATCGAGGCCGGCCTCAAGTGCGTGCAGGGCAAGGCCATCGTCAATTCGATCAGCATGAAGGAAGGCGAGGCGCCGTTCCTCGAGCACGCCAAGAAGGTGCTGCGCTACGGCGCCGCCGTCGTCGTCATGGCCTTCGACGAGCAGGGGCAGGCCGACACCGCCGACCGCAAGGTCGCCATCTGCGAGCGCGCCTACAAGCTGCTGACCGAGACGGTCGGCTTCCCGCCGGAAGACATCATCTTCGATCCCAACATCTTCGCCGTCGCCACCGGCATCGAGGAGCACAACGGCTACGGCCTCGCCTTCATCGAGGCGGCGCGGCGCATCAAGGAAAAGATGCCGCTCGTGCACATCTCGGGCGGCGTGTCGAACCTGTCGTTCGCCTTCCGCGGCAACGAGCCGGTGCGCGAAGCGATGCACTCGGTGTTCCTCTACCACGCCATCCAGGCCGGCATGGACATGGGCATCGTCAACGCCGGGCAGCTGGCGCTCTACGACGACATCCCCGCGGAGCTGCGCGAGCTGTGCGAGGACGTCGTCCTCGATCGCCGCCCCGACGCGACCGACCGGCTGCTGGATGCGGCGGCCAAATTCAAGGGCGACGGTAGCGGCGCCAAGAAGCAAGGAGAAGGATCTGTCCTGGCGCGAGGCTCCCGTCGCAGCAGCGCCTGACGCATTCGCTCGTGCACGGCATCACCGACTTCATCGAGCACGATACCGAGGAGGCGCGCCAACAGGCCGACAAGCCCCTGCACGTCATCGAGGGCCCGCTGATGGCCGGCATGAACGTCGTCGGCGACCTGTTCGGCGCCGGCAAGATGTTCCTGCCGCAGGTCGTCAAGTCGGCGCGCGTGATGAAGCAGGCGGTCGCCTATCTGCAACCCTTCCTCGAGGCGGAGAAGAAGGCCTCGGGGCTCGAGGCCAAGCCGGCCGCCGGCAAGGTCGTCATGGCGACGGTCAAGGGCGACGTGCACGACATCGGCAAGAACATCGTCGGCGTCGTGCTCCAGTGCAACAACTACGAGGTGATCGACCTCGGCGTCATGGTGCCGGCGGCGAAGATCCTCGAGACGGCCAAGCGCGAGAAGGCGGACATCATCGGTCTGTCGGGCCTCATCACGCCGTCGCTCGACGAGATGTGCTTCGTCGCCGTGGAGATGGAGCGCGAGGGCTTCGATTGCCCGCTGCTCATCGGCGGCGCCACGACGAGCCGCGTGCACACCGCGGTCAAGATCAGCCCCAACTACGAGAAGGGCCAGGCGATCTACGTGCTCGACGCGAGCCGCGCCGTCGGCGTCGTCTCCAAGCTGCTGTCGGATACCGAGCGGCCGAACTACGTCGGCGAGATCCGCGCCGAGTACGTCAAGGTGCGCGAGGCGCACGTGCGCAACGAGGCGACGCAAGCGGCGCATCACGCTCGCCGCCGCGCGCGCCAACAAGTTCACGACCGACTGGTCCGGCTACACGCCGCCCAAGCCGAGCTTCCTCGGCACCAAGGCCTTCGCCGATTATCCGCTCGCCGAGCTGGTGCCGTACATCGACTGGACGCCCTTCTTCCAGACCTGGGAGCTGACGGGCCGCTATCCGGCGATCCTCAAGGACAACAAGGTCGGCGCCGAAGCGCAGAAGCTGTTCAACGACGCGCAGGACATGCTGAAGCGCATGGTCGCCGAGAAGTGGGTGAGCGGCGTCGGGCGTCATCGGCTTCTGGCCGGCGAACAGCGTCGGCGACGACATCGAGCTCTACACCGACGACACGCGCAACGAAGCACCTCGCGACGCTGTTCACGCTGCGCCAGCAGATCGCGCGCGATCCCTCGCGCGACCGCGCCCACACCGCGCTCGCCGACTTCGTCGCGCCGAAGGAGACGGGGCTCGCCGACTACGTCGGCGGCTTCGCCGTCACCTCCGGGATCGGCGAGGAAGAAGCGATACGCACGCGCATCAAGGTGACGGACGATTACAGCCGCATCCTCTTCAAGGCGCTGTGCGATCGTCTCGCCGAAGCCTTCGCCGAGCGCCTGCACGCGCGCGTGCGCCGCGAGTTCTGGGGCTATGCCGCGGCGGAGACGCTCTCCAACGACGATCTCATCCTCGAGAAGTACCGCGGCATCCGCCCGGCGCCGGGCTATCCGGCGCAGCCCGACCACACCGAGAAGGCGACGCTCTGGAAGCTGATGGACGTGCAGAAGGCCGCCGGCATCGAGCTGACCGAGAGCTACGCCATGTGGCCGGGCGCGGCCGTGTCGGGCATCTATCTTGCGCATCCCGAGAGCCACTACTTCGGCGTCGGCAAGGTCGAGCGCGACCAGGTCGAGGACTACGCCGGGCGCAAGGGCTGGACGATCGAGGAGACGGAGCGCTGGCTGGCGCCGGTGCTCAACTACGATGCGCGCTCGCTGCGCGAGGCGGCCGCCTGAGCATTCTCCTTGGCTTAAGAAACAGCAAAGGCGCGGAGGGCTCTCCGCGCCTTATTGATCTCTAGAGCTCGTCCCGGGACGGAAGGATGTCGGGGACGGTTGCTCGATATGCGTCTGCGCTCGTGTCTTAGACGACGCCGAATACGATCGCAGCGATGAAGCCGAAAGACAGAAGCGCAGCCAGCACGTTCAGTCGTACCACCAGTTCCATCGTCGCCTCCAGTATGCGGCCGCCTTATGCTGGCAGCTCGATTGCAGCACGGGGAAACACCCAGAGCCGTGCTGAAGTTCAAAGCGTATGTGGCGGCTGAAGCTCTTGCCAAGCGAATTATTTTTTGCGGCGCGGGGAACCGATCGTCTTCGAGGCGAATGCCACCGGTCGCGCAAGGGCGGGCGGCCGGGACACACACGTGTGCCCGCTGCGCCCCTGCGACTGCATTCGCGCGCATCTGCGGCCGACCAGAATGCGCAGAAATGCATCACCCGCCATCGCGGGCGTGGCGGCGCGTCGAGTTGTTCGACGGTCGCGCCCGCGTGCTGCACTGCGAGACTAATTGTTGGCCTTTGCGGAGGATTGTCGATGAGCGGCTACAACGCGTTGCTTTTGACTCGCGCCGAGGGCGGATTGAGCGCGGCATGGCAGCAGCGTCCGGACGCCGAACTCGGCGACGGCGACGTCACGGTGCGCGTCACGCATTCGACCATCAACTACAAGGACGGGCTGGCGCTGACCGGCCGCCTGCCGGGCATGCGCCTGCCGCTCGTTCCGGGCGTCGATTTCGCCGGGACGGTCATCGCGTCATCGCACGCGGATTTCGCAGTCGGCGACGAGGTCATCCTCAATGGCTGGGGTTGCGGTGAGCGCCGGCCCGGCGGCTACGCCGAGCGGGCGCGCGTCCCCGGCGATTGGCTTGTAAAGCGTCCAATCACCTTCACCAGCGCCGAGACGATGGCCATCGGCACCGCCGGCTACACGGCGATGCTGTCGGTGCTGGCGTTGGAGGCGCACGGCGTGACGCCCGACAAGGGGTCGGTGCTCGTCACCGGCGCTGCTGGCGGTGTCGGCAGCGTCGCCGTCGCGCTGCTCGCATAAGCTCGGCTATCGCGTCATCGCCTCGACGGGCCGCCTGCAGGAGGCGGACTATCTGCGTGGGCTTGGCGCCTCCGAGATCATCGCGCGCGAGGAGCTGTCGTCGGCGGGGCGGCCGCTTGGCAAGGAGCGCTGGGCGGGCGCCATCGACGTCGCCGGCTCGCACACGCTGGCCAATGTCCTGGCGATGACGCAGTACGGCGGGTGCGTCGCCGCGACCGGTCTTGCCCAAGGTCTCGACCTGCCGATGTCGGTGGCGCCGTTCATCCTGCGCGGCATCACGCTCGCCGGCATCGATAGCGTCATGGCGCCGAGGGAGAAGCGCGTGCGTGCCTGGGCGCGTCTGGCGGCCGATCTCGATCGGGGCAAGCTCGCCGAGATGACGGTGACGCGACCACTGGCGGATGTCGTCGCGCTGGCGCCGGAAATCCTCGCCGGCAAGGTGCGCGGCCGCGTTGTGTTGGAGGTCGACTGATCAGCGGTCCAAGGCTCAGCGGCCCTGGAAGCGCGGCTTGCGCTTTTCTTTGAAGGCGAGGCGCCCTTCGGCGTAGTCCTCGCTGGCGAAACAGGCGGCGACCGCCGCATCGAGCGCCGCGAGGTCGGGCGTCTGCGGATTGCGCGACAGCTCGTCGATGGTGCGCTTGGCGGCGCGCACGGTAAGCGGCGCGTTGGCGGCGATGTCGTCGGCGAGCGCGCGCGTCTTCGCTTCGAGCTCTGCGGCCGGCACCGCGCGTGTTGACGAGGCCCATCGCCAGCGCCTCTGCAGCTTTGAAGCGCCGTCCGGTGAACAGCATCTCCTTGGCGCGCGCCGGCGGCACGGCGGCGAGCAGGGGGCGCACCCAGCGCGCGTTGTAGCCGAGCCCGAGCTTGGCGGCGGGGATGGCGAACTCGGCGACGTCGTCGGCGAGGCGGATGTCGGCGCACAGCGCGATGGCAAGGCCGCCGCCGAGGCAGAAGCCGTGGATCATGGCGATGGTCGGCTTGGCGCAGCCGCTGAGCGCCCGGAACGCCGCGTCGTTCAGGGCGTCATAGGCGCGCCGCGGCGTCGCCGGCGCGGGCGCTGTCGAATTCGGAGATGTCGGCGCCGGCCGAGAAGGCGCGCGTTCCCGCGCCCCGCAGCACGATGACGCGGATCGCCGGATCGGCCTCGGCGGCCGCGATGACTTCGGGCACCGCCTTCCACATGCCGGCGGTGAAGGCGTTCATGCGGGCAGGGTTGCTGGCGATGACGAAGCCGATGTCGCCGTCGCGCTCCAAGCGCAGCTCGGGCGTCTCGGAGGGCGTGAGCCTGCATGGAAATTCCTTCTCTGGCGCTGGGCCCTTATAGACAGCGAACGGCGCTCAGCCGCAATCGGGCAGCGTCGTCTCAACGGGCGCGGCGAACGCCCGCGGCGGCGGAAACTAAAAAGCTTATGCCGCTGGAAGGCGTTGACGGCGCCACGGCATATTTGTACCCCGGTCGGAGCCGGGATGCGGCCCGGCTGCAGCGGCACGCGCGATAGCGCGCGAGGAGTTCGACATGGCAGCCAAAACGCTTTCGGCGGCCGACGGCAAGGTCCAGGCCTACGATCCGATCTGGTCGGAGATCCGCCGCGAGGCGACGAGCGCGATGGCGGCCGAGCCGGCGCTCGGCAGCTTCATCTATGCGACGGTGCTCAGCCACGACCGGCTCGAGGACGCCATCTGCCACCGGCTGGCGCAGCGCCTCGATCATTCCGAGGTCGACGCCGTCCTCATCAATCAGACGTTCCAGGCGGTGCTCGAGAAGCGCCCCGAGCTCGGCGGCATCTTCCGCGCCGATCTCGCCGCCGTGTTCGATCGCGATCCGGCGTGCAACCGCTACATCGACCCGCTGCTCTACTTCAAAGGCTTCCACGCGCTGGCGACGCACCGCTTCGCGCACGCGCTGTGGCACGACGGGCGGCGCGACTTCGCGCTGTTCCTGCAGAGCCAGTCCTCGCGCACCTTCGGCGTCGACATCCATCCCGCCGCCACGCTTCGGCCAGGGCATCATGCTCGACCACGCCACCGGCATCGTCATCGGCGAGACGGCGCAGGTCGGCAACAACTGCTCGTTCCTGCACGGCGTGACGCTCGGCGGCAGCGGCAAGGAGACGGGCGACCGTCACCCGAAGATCGGCGAGAGCGTGCTGATCGGCGCCGGCGCCAAGGTGCTCGGCAACATCACCGTCGGCGACGGCTCGCGCGTCGCGGCGGGCAGCGTCGTGCTCGACCGCCGTGCCTGCGCACGTCACGGTGGCGGGCGTGCCGGCCAAGATCGTCGGGTCGGCGGGCAGCGCCGAGCCCGCCCTCGAAATGGAGCAGACCTGGGTCGACGATTTCGGCGGCCTGTGAGTTAGCCTGTAAACTTGCATACGGCGGCGCGCATCGCATGCGCCGCCCTAGGGAGATCACGCACGTGAACCAGGAAGAAGTCGCCCGCCTGCAGGCCTATCTGCGCAAGACCTTCGGCACGCCGCTCGCTCGAGGTGCGCCTGCGGCCGAAGAAGAAGGACAGCGCCGAAGTCTTCGTCAACGGCGAGTTCATCGCCGTGCTGTTCCGCGAGGAGGAGGATGGCGAGGTCTCCTACCAGTTCCAGATGGCGATCCTCGACCTCGATCTCGAGCAGGCGTGATCGTCCATGCCGCTCTATGAGCTCGACGGCGTCCGCGTCGAAACTCCGGGCGAGGGCCGCTATTGGGTGGCGCCCACCGCCGTCCTGATCGGCAAGGTGATCCTCGAGGAGGACGCGAGCGTCTGGTTCGGCAGCGTCCTGCGCGGCGACAACGAGCCGATCCGCATCGGCGCGCGCTCCAACGTGCAGGAAGGCTGCGTGCTGCACACCGACCCGGGCTATCCGCTCGACGGTCGGCGCCGACTGCACCATCGGCCACATGGTCATGCTGCACGGCTGCACCATCGGCCGCGGCAGCCTCATCGGCATCGGCTCGATCATCCTCAACGGGGCGAAGATCGGCGAGGAGTGCCTGATCGGCGCCAATACGCTGATCCCCGAGGGCAAGGAAATCCCGCCGCGCTCGATGGTGCTGGGCTCGCCGGGCAAGATCATCCGCCAGCTGTCGGATGAGGATGCGGCAGCGCTTCGGCGGCGCCGCCGGGCGCTACGTGAAGAATTGGAAGCGGTTCGCTGCGGGCATGAAACCGCAGGCGTGATCCGCCTGCGGCGTCCTCGCTTATTCGGCGCTCTGGTTCTCGAGACCCGATAGCGCGGTCGCCAGCGGGCTCTGGCGGGTGTCGAGCGCAACCCAAACTTTCGGGTTGAGGTACGACTGGCGCATCACGAACTGGTAGGGCGTCTTGTTCCACACGCGCACGTCCTCGATCTTGTTGTCGAGGACGTAGTCGCCCTGCACCGGTGCGCGCCGTCAGCACGGCGTGACCTTCGCCCTTCTCATCGCGCACGACGGTCATCAGCAGCGCGCTGACCGGCCAGCCCTTGGCGACGAGGTTGTGGCGCTTCAGCAGCGCGTAGTCCTCGCAGTCGCCGCGCGTGCGCGGCAGCGTCCAGTACTCGTTGACGCCGTAGACCTCGAGGTCGGTCGCCGGGGCGATTTCCTTGTTCACCGCGCGGTTGACCTCGTCGAGCTCCTTGAGGCGCTCGGCGGAAGCGTCAAAGCGGCTCTCCTGGCCATGATCGGAGGTGCACTCGGCGGGAGTCGCCTCGCAGAAGCGCACAAAGCCATGCGGGAGGCTGCGCCGGTCCGAAGATGCGCATGAAGGCGGAGCCGCGCGCCGACGTGCGGTCCGCCTTGTCGGGCTTCTCGAATGTTCGAGACGCCCTGGGCGCAAACCGCCGTTGAGGCAAGCATGCCGCCGATAAGGACGATGGCGCTGAAGTGGACCCGCTGCATGACCGGAAACCCCGTTACTCTTCCTCTCAAGCTACCCGACAGAACTCGAATTACGCTGAAACAACGTCCCCGGATTTGAAGTAAAAACTCGCCGTTCGTTCACCTTTGTGGCCCAGGTCTTAAGGCCGCGGCGATGCGCTACGCGGTGTGAACTGATCGCTAACAGAACTCGACGCCGATGCCGCGCTCGTGGTGGCGCACGACGGTTGCGCGACGCTTGTCGAGCATGACCTCGGCGCCGAGCGGCGGCCGCGCCGGTGTGACGATCGAAGCGCCCGAGATCGATAGATCATGTAGCGGGCAGACCATGGTGCTGCCGTCGGGCAGCACGAGCAGCGCCGCCGCGTCGGCCGTCACGCGCGGGAACTCGCGCTCCTCGCTTTCAGGGATTTCCGATTGCGCGGCGAGCCGCGGGATCTGCGCCGCGAGCTTGTCGCGCTTGCGCTGCGTGCCGCTGATCATCATGGCGAAGCTGTCCGGAAACAGACGCACGACGGTGCCTTCGAGGCCGCCGAGATGCAGCAGATAGACGATCAGCTTCTCGCCGACGTGCAGCGGCACCGGCGTCGTCATGGCGGCGCTTTCGACCGAGATATCGATGAGGCGGCAGGGATGATCGAGCTTGTCGGCGCGCATGAAGCGGCCGGGCAGGCTCAGCGCGTAGCGCGGATAGCGGCGTTTTTGGCGACCCTCGAAGCCCGCACCGGCCGGCTCAATTGGCCGATATGCATCCGCACCCGTCGACATAGCCGTTCCTGCGATTGGGCCGCCGAAGGGCGGTCCGCTTTCCGCGAGCCAGGCCAGAACGCGTACGCTAGAGGCTCTGTTCCGTGGTCGACTATGCAGGGATGCCGGCTTAACGAACGGCTAATTGCCGCGTCATTTCTGTATGCATCGCGGGAGCAGGCGCCGGCCGAAGCTGGGCGCGCGCGCGCTGAGGATAGCCGCGCGAAAGCTCGCTTCAGGCCTTGTCGGAGTCGCCGCCGCTGCGGCCGCCATCGAAGACGCGGAACTGGCGGCGCTCGGAGCGCACGATGCGCGCGTGGCGCGCGGGCAGCATCACGGGGCACGTCGCCGCGTACGCGATCGTCCTCGAATTTCGGGGCGCCCGCCGGCCATACCAGTTCGTGGGCGATGATGCGCTTGGTGGTGAGCGGCAGCTCGCCGAGCCAGTGCGGCGGGTCGAGGGGCGAGAAGGAGCCGAGCACGCGGTCGATGATCGTCGCCGGTATGCCGTAGAGGCAGCAGGAGCACCTCGAACGGTGTCGAGGCCCGCGCCAGCGGGCGCCGCTTCCATATGGATGGTCTCGACCGCCCCCTGCTTGGCGAGCGCGGCCAAGTGGCGAACGAGCGAAAGCCGATCGGTGCCGACGACCAGCCGTCGAGGAAGTTGGTCCCGCGCAGCTCGGCGCCGAACATCTCGCACACCTGCGTGCCGGCGAGCCGGAAGCGATACGCCTCCGCGTCGATGCGCTCGAGAATGAAGGTTGACGGCAGGATCGCTGCGATTCTGCCGGGCTCGATCTCAAATCGCCGCGGGGTGGTGCGGTTGCCGCGCACCTTGTCCCAGTAGGAGAAAAGGGCCTGGCTGGTCTTGTGCTTCAAAATCATCATCGAACCGGTCATCGCCATGCCCCGCCGTCAGGGGCCCGTTAACGGTCGTCCCGGATCGGGACAACATGCGTGCGCCGATCCCTATCTGCGGCAATAGGAGCAGCATCCGTGCCAGCGGCGTCGCGCGGGGCGGCGGAGGGAGATCATGGTTGCTGGCGGGGAGTGGTGCCGTTAACTCTGCCGGCCCGTGCGAGGCATGCCGCTACAGAAGGAGAGGACCGGTGAGCCGACACGAGCCGATGTTCAATGTGCAGGGCAGCGTGCTTGCCGTGCTTGGGGCTGATGGTCGCCGTTCACCTCGTCCGCATGGGGCTGTCGCAGGATTGGGACACCTGGCTGACGCTGGCGCTCGCCTTCATTCCGGCGCGCTATTCGGGTTTCGCCGACGTGCTGCCGGGCGGCGCAGGTCGCGTCGGCGACGTCGTTCCTCACGCACACGCTGGTGCACGGCGACTGGGTGCATCTCGGGCTCAACGCCGCCTGGCTCGTCGCCTTCGGCGGTGCTGTCGCCAATCGCATCGGGTCGGTGCGCTTCCTGCTGTTCTTCGCCTTCTGCGCGATCGCGGGAGCTGCAACCTTCCTCGTCTTCAACCCGGGCCAGATGGTGCCGATGGTCGGCGCGTCGGGCGCGATCTCCGGGCTGATGGGCGCGACGATGCGCTTTCTGTTCACCGCGGTCGATGGCCGCGGTCTTGCCGCACTGCGGGAGGATCCGCGCTCGGCGCCGCTGATGCCGCTCGCGCAAGCGCTCACCGACAAGCGCGTCGTGCTCGTCACCGGGGTGTTTCTGATGGCGAACATTCTTGGCCGTTCTCGGCCTCGGCAGCGTCGGCGAAAGCGGCATCGCCTGGGAGGCGCATATCGGCGGCTATTTCGCCGGCCTTTTAACATTCGGCTTCTTTGATGCAGCGCAAACGGATAGTTCATCCGCGCACGACTATGCATTGAGGCTATTGCGTCATAGGCGTGATTGCAGCACGATGAATTGCCGCGCCCGCCGCAAGGCGCGCCGGCCAAAAGGCAGATGACTTTGCGTCGACTGCCGGAGGTGGCGCGCGCGGAACTGAACTCCGACGGCCTCGTTCCGGACTTCGACTGTCGAAGCGCAGTGGGAGGAAGATGCAATGAATATCGGACAGATCCTGAAGGCGAAGGGAAGAGCGGTGGCGACGGCGCGTCCGGATGCGACCCTTCTGGAGATCGTCAGCAAGCTTTCGCAGAAGAAGATCGGCGCCATCGTCATCGTCGGTGACAACGGCGGCGTCGTCGGCATCATCTCGGAGCGCGACGTGATCCGTAAGCTCGGCGAGCGCGGAGCGGAGGTGCTGAACGAGCCCGTATCGCAGAGCATGACCACCAACGTCATCTCCTGCCAGGAGACGAGGACGATCGACGAGCTGATGGAAGTGATGACGCAGGGCCGCTTCCGTCACTGCCCGGTCATCGAGGACGGCGCCCTCGTCGGCATCATCTCCATCGGCGACGTCGTGAAGAACCACATCGCCGAGGTGGAGATGGAAGTGACCGCCATGCGCGGCTACTTCGTCACCGGCTGAGACGGCGCGTCGTAGCCCACTGACAGAGACCGCCTTTAGGCGAGCTGCGGGACGCCCGTGTGCGCGCCCGGCGCGATGCCGGCGCGCATCGATCTCGCGGTGCATCTCCGCCAGGTGCCGCTTGGTGGCTTCCTCGCCGCGGCGGATCAGCTCGTCGGCGCGGTGGAAGTCGAACAGCCCCATATCGGACAGCCGCAGGTTGATCATCGCATCCGGCGGGTCGCCGGCAAGGCGCGAGCGCGCGATGCGGTCCTGCACGATGTTGAACGCTTCGACCATGACGGTCGAGATGCCGGGCGTCAGCTTCGCCCTTGCCGAGCACCTGCCGCTTCAACAGGCTGCGCATGCCGCTGCCGTTTTTGCCGGTGACAGGTGGCTGCTTCGACCGGCTCCTCGTCGGCCACGTCCGGCTCGAGGTGCGGAACGATCGTGCCGCGGCCGCAGATATCGAAGTTGAGATTGACGGCGATGACGTAGCGCGCGCCGTGCGCGCGGCACACCGACACCGGGATGGGATTGACGAGCGCGCCATCGAACAGCCAGCGGCCGTTGATCTTCACCGGGCGGAAAATGCCGGGCAGCGCATAGGAGGCGCGCACCGCGTCGGCGAGCCGGCCGCGCGACAGCCAGATCTCATGGCCGGTGCCAAGCTCGGTCGCGACGGCGGTGAAGCGTGGGACGAGATCCTCGATGTTGCAGATCGCCGAGCTGGCGCTCGAGGCGGTCGCACAGTCTCTGCCCGTTGATGAGCGCGGTGCCGGCGAAATTGAAATCGAGGTAGCCGAAGATGCGGCGGCGGGTCAGTTCGCGGGCGAAATCCTCCAGTTCGTCGAGGTGTCCGGCCGAGTGGCAGGCGCCGACCACGGCGCCGATGGACGTTCCGGCGATGATGTCGGGCTTGATGCCGGCTTCGGCGAGCGCTTTGAGGACGCCGATGTGGGCCCAGCCGCGCGCCGCGCCGCCCCCCAACGCCAGCCCGATCTTAGCCTTGGCCATGTCCTTCACCTGCTAGGAGATGCTGTCTGTCCGACCCCGGTATGTGCGCTTGCTTAACGTCCAACTGCGCATTTTGTGCCCTGGCGCTGCCAACTCAACGTCGGCTCAACCATCAGCATACGCTTGAGATATAAGCGTCCAAGATTAACCTTGCACTATGACGCAGGTAGTCTCGCACTGCGGCGGAAGCAAATGCAGCGCAGCAAGCTATGCGAAATCGATATGTGACAGCGCGTCAGGGGGCGTCGTCGGCGTCCGGCGCGAGCAGCAGACGCGTCGCCGCGCCCGCCGTGCCCTGCACCGGAACGAGCCGGTAAAAGCAGCTGCGTCTACCCGTGTGACAGGCGTGTCCGTCGCCTTCGACTGCGACACGCAACCAGAGAACGTCCTGGTCGCAGTCGGTGCGCATTTCGACGACGTTAAACATGTTGCCGCTTTCGGCGCCCTTCTTCCACAGTGCAGCGCGCGAGCGGCTCCAGAAGTGGGCGACGCCCGTCTCGATGGTGAGGGCGAGCGCTTCGGCATTCATGAAGGCGAACATCAGCGCTTCGCCCGTGCCGGCGTCGGTGACGATGGCCGGGATGAGGCCGTCGGCGTCGAACTTCGGCTGGAATTCGAGCCCGGCCTCGATGTCGGCCTTGGAGCCGCGCGGGGCGAACACCGGTGTCTTGGTCAGAGCCATGGAGGACCTGCTGGTGAGAATTTGTTAAGCGCCGGCGCGCAGTCGCACGGCGTCGAGGAAGCGCTGGCGCCAACTCTCGTCCTTGTCGAAGACGCCGGTGAAGTGCGTCGTCTCCATGATCGCCTCGGGCTGGTTGACGGCGCGCAGCGTCATGCACTGGTGGGCGGCGCGGATCATCACGGCGACGCCGAGCGGGGCGAGGCTCTGCTGGATGGTCTCGCCGATCTGCGCCGTGAGCGATTCCTGCACCTGCAGCCGGCGGGCGAAGATGTCGACCACGCGTGCGAGTTTCGACAGCCCGACAACCCGCTTGTCCGGCAGATAGGCGACGTGCGCGATGCCGGTGAACGGCGCGATATGGTGCTCGCAATGGCTTTCGAGGCGCACGTCGCGCAACAGGATCATGTCGTGGTAGCCGGACACGTCCTCGAAGGTGCGGGCGAGCTCGGCGGCCGCATCCTCGCGATAGCCGCTGAAGCGCTCCTCGAAGGCCTCGACCACGCGCTTGGGCGTGTTGGTCAGGCCCGAGCGTGCCGGGTCGTCGCCCGCCCAGGCGAGCAGCGTGCGCACCGCCTCCTCGGCCTCCTCGCGGGAGGGCAGACGCGTCGGCGGGGTCTTCAGCTTGACGCCCGGGATATCCTTCACGGGGGCGCTCCTCCGGGGTGGCGGGCTCAAGGGCACGGGCTTGCCGGCTCCCGCGCGGGATGTGCGCGGCGTCCGGCTGCCCTATATTATCGGTACCGGCGGGTCCAAAGGGAAGACCGGCGGCCTCCACGAGTTTGGGCGACACATGGCCGATTTGAACGAGATCTACAACTCAAAGCTCCTGGAGCTGGCGGCGCATATCCCGCATTCGCAGCGCCTTATCGGACCCGGACGCGACCATCACGGCGCATTCCAAGCTGTGCGGCTCGACCGTGTCGATCGACCTCAACATGCAGGGCGACAGGGTGACCGGCTACGGCCAGACCGTGAAGGCGTGCCTGCTCGGCCAGGCGGCGTCTGCCATCATGGGCGCCACACATCATCGGGGCAAGCGCCGCCGAGCTGCGCGAAACCGCCGCCGCCATGCGCCGCATGCTGAAGGAGAACGGGCCGCCGCCGACCGGGCGTTTCGCCGAGCTCGCGATCCTCGAGCCGGTGCGGCACTACAAAGCGCGGCACGGCTCGGTGATGCTGGTGTTCGACGCCATCGAGCGTGCGATGGACGAGATTGAAGCAAAACGCGCCGGCGCCACCGCGGATGCGGCGAGCGCCTGAGGCGACGATCCACGGGGTGATGCGATGCCGGTCATACGCGATCCAGCCGGCCTACCCGGCCGCCGCAAGACCATCTATCCCGCCAAGTTCGCCGCGAGCGTCGACGGCCGCGTCAAACGCGCGCTGGGGGATGCCGGAGGGCTCACGCAGTTCGGCGTCAACCTGACGACGCTCGAGCCGGGGGCAGCGTCGGCGCTGCGCCACTGGCATGCTCGCGAGGACGAGTTCGTCTACATGTCTGCAAGGCGAGGTGACGCTGGTCACCGACGATGGCGAGGAGATGCTCACTCCCGGCATGGCCGCCGCGTTCCCCGCGGGCGAAGCCAACGGCCATCAGCTGATCAACCGCGGCGGCGCCGCCGGCACCTATCTCGAGGTCGGCACGCGCGCCGACGATGACGACATCACCTATCCGGACGTCGACCTGCTCGCCGTCAAGCGCGGCGGGACGTGCCGCGTTCGTGCGTCAATCGGGCGAGCCGTACGAATGAGCCTTGCGACGACGCTCCTCAAGGCGCCGATCCACCTCTACCGCTGGACGCTGAAGCCCTACGTCGGCTGGAACTGCCGGCACCTGCCGACCTGCTCGGAGTACGCGCTCGAGGCCATCGACAAGAACGGCGCCTGGCGGGGCTTCTGGCTGACGGTGTCGCGCTTGTCGCGCTGCCATCCTTACGGTACGCGGGGGCACGACCCGGTGCCCGACCTCACCGCCGAGCAGCACACCTTCGCGCCCTGGCGCTACGGCCGCTGGCGCTGGGACAACCGATAGAGCGAGACGCGATGCAGTGGTCCGATGAGGGCATCATCCTGTCGGTGAAGCCGCACGGCGAGACGGCCGCCGTGGCGGAGATCTTCACGCGCGCGCACGGCCGCCACCTCGGGCTCGTGCACGGCGGGCGCTCGCGCAAGCTGCGCCCGGTGCTGCAGACCGGCAACCACGTCGACGCGACGTGGAAGGCGCGCCTCGCTGAGCACCTCGGCCACGTCAACGTCGAGCTGCGCAAGGGCTATGCGGCGCAGGCCATGGACGATCCGTTGGCGCTGGCCGGCCTGTCGTCGATGTGCGGGCTCGCGCGCCTTCTCCCCGAGCGCGATCCGCACCCCGCGCTGTTCGAGGTGGCGCTGTTCGTGCTCGGCTATCTCGACGAGCCGGAGGTGTGGCCTGCACTGATGGTGCGCTGGGAGCTGGCACTGCTCGACGAGCTCGGCTTCGGCCTCGACCTCGCCGCGTGTGCAGCGACGGGCAGCAATGACAACCTCGTCTACGTCTCGCCGAAGTCGGGCCGCGCCGTCTCGGCCTCGGCGGGGGCCGACTACAAGGACCGGCTGTTGCGTCTGCCGGGCTTCCTCGCCAAGGGGCGGCAGGGTGCGGCGACCATCGACGACGTCGTCGCCGGCCTGGCCCTGACGGGGCACTTCCTCGAAACGCGCGTGCTAATACCGCGCGAGGAAAAAATGCCCGCGGTACGCGTACGCTTCAAGGAGTTGATCGAGCGGCGTGCCGCGGCCGCCTAGTCGGCCCGCGGGTCGGGGCCGACCTCAACCGTCACGCCGTCGGGCCCGGCCTCGACCGAGTACACCTGCCCGTCGCGCGCCTCATAGCGCGCCGATGCCTTGCTCTTGGGGTTCGTAAACACGTTGATGTCACGCGGCATGCAGGACTTGTGCGTCATGTATTGCTCGCGCTCGAGGTCGTAGCGCTTGCCGGCGAACTCGTAGGCGACCGTCTTCGTGCCCGTGTTGCGTACCTTGAATTCGTAGCGTGTTGTTCGCGGGCGGCCGAACAGCTGCACGGCGATGTAGCGCGGATCGTCGGGGGCGGCGCGCAGGACGGCGACGCCGATGTCGGTGAGATACGGCAGCAGCAGGTTCTTGCGATGGCCGGGCGAGCCTTCCCAGCCGCGCACCGCGCGGTTGGCATAGTCGCGCGCCGTGAAGCCGCGGCTGTCGGAAGCCATGGCGAGGTTCTCGGCGATCTGGCAGTAGCTGTAGCCGGCCTTCTGCGCCCGCGTCGCCGGCGTCGTTCCCTGCAGCGTGTGCGACAGGTCGCGGCCCCCAGCAAGTACGCGCGCGTAGGCGCGCGCCGCCGCCTCGAGCTGCGGATTGGGCCGCACGGCCGCAAGCTTGTGCTTCTTGCGGAAGGCGTTCGTCATCTCGATGATGGCGATCTCGGCGGCAGGGATGTCGGGTGTGATCGGCATGCGTGCGACATGAGCAGCACAAGCGCGCGTGTGCGCAGTTTCCTGCGAAACAGGGTACTGCCATCGGTGCGGCTTGCTGCCAATTTGTGCTGGAGGCGGTAAAGAATTTCCGTGCCCGGGCGGCGCCCAGGACCCTCACAAACTCACTTGCGCGCGGGTACAGGCGGCGTCCCCGGCACGGGCGCCTCCTTCAAGTCGACCGTAACGGCGCCGCCGGCCCCCGGCTTGACCGTGAACACCTGGCCGCCGCGCGTTTCATAGCGCGCCACGGCGCCCGTCTTGGTCCCGGTGTCGAACTCGATGGTGCCGGGCAGGCACGCCGAATGCGTGATGATCTCGCGCGGCGAGACGGTATTCGCCTGCTCCTCGAAGGCGTAGGCGACCTCGCGCCCCGACGTGTTGGTGATCTTGAAGGTGTATTTCGTCGTCTCCGGCCGTCCGAACAGCTGCACGGCGATGTACTTCGGCTCCGTTGCCGAGGCCGCGCGCCACGGCGACGCCGGTCTCGGTGACGTACGGCAGCATCATGTTCTTGCGGTGCCCGGGGGATTCCTCCCAGCCCTTGATCGCGCGCTTCGCATAATCCTGCGCGTCGAACCCCTGCGTGTCGAAGATCGAGGCGAGGTTCTCGCCCACCTGGCAATAGCGGTAGCCGGCCGCGGCGATGCGCTCCGACGGCGTCGTGCCGTCGGCGGTGTGCGAGAGTGCGCATAGCCGCCGAGCGTCCTGGCATAGGCGCGCGCCGCCGCCGCCAGCTTGGGGTTCTGGCGCACCGGCAGCAGCTTCTGCTCGGCGCGGAAGGCGTTGGTCATCTCGACGATGGCGGCTTCCGCGGCGGCGATGTCGGGGGTGACAGGCACTAGTTGTCGCCGCGCGCTTCGACGTGGAACTTGTGCAGCACGCGATGGAAGATCGGCGCCAGCACGAAGCCCGTGGCGATGACGATGATGAGGCCGGAGAAGATGGCGTAGAAGCCGGCGAACAGCTTGCCCGCCTCCGTCTTCAGCTCCGTCGCCGGTCCCATGCCGGAAAGGATCATCGCCGCGTTCATGAAGGCGTCGGTCAGCGACATGCCTTCGAGGCCGTAGTAGCCGGCGATGCCGATGGCGAGGCCGAACACCGTGAGCGCCAGCCACAGGCCGATGGCGCGCGCCATGCGCTCCGCGAACACGACGCGCGGCGCCACCTTGTGCTGGCGCTTCTCGAAGCCGGTCAGGTTGATCGTCGATGGCGGCATCCTCCGTGACGGCTGGCGTGACGGCTGGAATGTAGGTCCGGGCGGCGGGGCCAACAATGCGCGCTACAACCTGGTGCCGCGGCACCAAGGGCGTGTTATGCCGATATTCGCGCCGGAGCCATTATATTCGACGTGTGCGCCGGCTTCCGGCCTGCGCCGATCGCCGCGCAAGGAACAGGAAATGAGCCGCGCCTTCGTCAAGGAGCAGGAGAGCGTCGAGGAGCTGCCCGACCGGCTCATCTCCGAGCACGCCAACCTCGTGACGGCCGAAGGGCTGGCGCAGATCGAGGCCGAGGTGCAGCGCTTCAATGCCGCGCACGCGGCGGCGCAGATGGGCGATGACCGTTCGCTGATTGCCGCTACGGCGCGCGATCTGCGCTACTGGAGCGCGCGCCTCGCCAGCGCCGAGCTGGTGCCGCCGCCGGCCGACGCCGACCACGTGCAGTTCGGCTCGACGGTGACCATCGAGCGCGAGGACGGGCGGCGGCAGACCTTCCGCATCGTCGGCGAGGACGAGGCCGATCCGTCGAAGGGCTCGATCTCCTACGTGTCGCCGCTCGCCGCCCTGCTCGTCGGCAAGTCCGTCGGCGACACCATCCGCGTCGCCGGCGGCGAAGCCGAGATCGTCGCGATCACTTGAGCTAGCTGCCCTGGCCGATGGGGAAGTCGCGCGCCCAGCCGGCGCCGGCGCTGTCGCGCGCCTCGATGTGCAGGCTGTCTCGGCGCCGTTGCTGCGGTAGTCGAACTCGACCACCGGGTTCTGCGACATGGCGATCGAGCCCTTCATGGCGAACACGCGCTCATCGCCCTGGCGCACCTCCATGTCGGTGATCGATGCGCAGCGGCACATAGAGCAGCGTCAGCTGGTCGAGCACCATGCCGGTGTGGTTGGGGTGCATGACCTTGAGGCGCGCGCGCGGCTCGATCTGCGTCGCCGCCGCCTGCTTGCCGAGCGGCTCGAGGCTCATGTTGCCCATGGTGGCGGCGATCTGCTCGGGGCTGCCCGACGGCGGCGCCGAGCAGGCGGCCTGGCCGCCGGCGAACTTGACGAAGCGCTCGGCCATGTAGAGCTGCGCCGTCGCTCGCCTCGACGATGGCGCGCACGTCGGTCGCCGCGTTGAGGCGCAGCAGCGTCGACAGCTTCAGGTGCTCGCGCTTGCCGCCGATGTCGAACTGGGCGGCGACGGGCGTCGGGTTCTGGTCGACGATGAGGGTGACGGCGCGCACGCTGCGCCCGTCGGCGAACTTCGCTTCGACCTCGATGGGCACGGCGCGCTGGTCGAGCGGGCGGTTGGGGGCGGTGAGGACGACGGCGTCGCCGGCGGGCTGATGGTGCGCCCGGCGAACACGCCGGCGCGGATCTCGTCCCAGGCCGAGCCGGCGTGCGCGGCCGATGGCGGCGAGCAGCAGGGCGAGCGCGGTTGCGGCGCAGCGGGCAAGCGGCAAAGTCGAGCGGCGCATGAGGCGATTCCCTCGTTCTTCTATGCGGTGCAAGTATGCCTAGCGCCGGGGCGCCTCACAACGGGCATTTACGATGAAAAATTCCTGCTCAAGGGCTTTAAAAAGGAAGCCGCATACCCAATTGATTTATCATCAGTAACTGCGAGTGGCGAAAGTGGGAAAGGGGTTTCGCTCTCAATTGAGTGAGGAACCTCATGACCATAAATACCGTGGAAAGCGGTCGGCCTCTTGACGTCGTCGCCCTGGGCTACGCGCTATCGGCGGCGCTCGTCGTTCTCTTCGTCGTAAGCCTCATCGTGGCGCTGCTGTTCCCGGACCTGCGCGTATCGCACGCTTGGGTCGGTCTGTTCTCGGCCGCGCCCCTCAACTCGTCCAGAGTGTGGATCGAGGGGATCATCTTCAGCGTCGTGTTCGGATGGATCACGGCTGGCGTCTTTGGGGCAGTCTACAACCGGCTGATCGCCCGCTGAGTGCAGCTGCCGGCTGAGATCAGCTGTCGACCAAGGCGTTACGCCCCGCGGCCGTGCGGTCCCGAGTGATGGATGAGAGCAAGGGGCTGCGGGGCGGGGAGTGCCGCGAAGCTTTTTTAGTTAGAGCGACACTCAAGCCGCCCCGCGCAGGATTATGGGCATACCCGCGGCGTTTCAGGGGTTTCCCCCTCCCGGACTCTCACCGGGTGGGCGCGGCGAGCCTCAGGTAGTTCGCCGCGCGTGACGGACTGAAGTACCCGACCTGCAACCCGCCCTCGATACAGGAACGCCTCGAGATCGACCCCTTGAGCGGGGCGGGATGCGCAAGAGCATACGCGCGGCGTGGACGGCGGGGATTAGTTTCCTCGCAGGACCAGCAGCGGGCAGTTCAGTCATAGCCCCGTCTATAAAATGTTCTTGTAGATCTTCCCGTCCTTCATGATGACGACGAGGTTTTTTGCCGGGTCCTCGATCAACTTGATGTCGGCTATGGGATCGCCGTCGATCAGCAGCAGATCGGCCAGCGCCCCTTCTTCGACGACGCCGAGCTTGCCGGGGTAGGGATTGCGCTTCCCGGACATGGCCAGCAACTCGCCGTTGGTTCCGGTCGCCATGGCGAGCGTTTCGGCGGGGGTATACCAGCGCGCAAACTTGACGAGCAATTCGCCCTGGCGCTGCGCGAGCCTCGGGGAAAACAGGATGTCCGTGCCCCAAGCCGTCTTGAGCTTGTACTTTTTGGCCAGCGCGATGGTTTTGTCGGTGCCGGCGAACACCTCGAACGCCTTGGCCCGCTCTTGCGACCCCGGCGGAAACGCATCGGCCAGCTCGTCCGGAAACGCCTGCGTGCTTAGCCAGATGCCTCGCTCGGCGATCAGCTTTGCCGTCGGCTCGTCCATAAGGTGGCCGTGTTCGATGCACTTCACGCCGGCGGCGATGGCGCGCTGGATCGAAGCCGGCGTGTAGGCGTGCACGGTGACGTAGGTGCCCCAGTTCTCGGCCGCTTCTACGGCGGCGCGCAGTTCGGGCTCCGTGAAGGTGGACGCGTCGAGGGGACTGTTGGGCGACGCCACGCCACCGCCCGCCGTGAGCTTGATTTGCGAAGCGCCTTGCAGGAGCTGCTCGCGCACCCGCACGCGGACTTCATCCGGGCTGTCGGCGACCATGGCGGCTCCGGTCTGCTCCTGGCGCGACAGCGGGGCGCCGACGACGCGAGGCAGCTCGTGCGCTGGCGGAAATCGCCGTGACCGCTGGTGACGGTGATAATAGCGCCGGATGGATAGATGCGCGGGCCGGCGACGATGCCCTCGTCGATGGCGCGCTTCAGTCCGAACGATGGCCCGCCCACGTCGCGAACGGTGGTGAACCCGCGCATCAACGTGTCCTTCGCCTCGGCGCCTGCCACCAAGTTCAGGTAGCCGACGTCATCCGCGAGCAATGCTGCCGGAGTGGGCCGAACAAGCATCGCATGCCAATGCGCGTCGATGAGACCCGGCATGAGCGTACGCCCACCACCGGCTATGATCTTAGCCGAGGAGTTCGCCATCGATCGGAATGGGGTCTTTCGAGATCTTTTCGATCGTGTTGCCGCGGACGAGAACGTTCATATTCGCGCTGAGCTGCTCGCTCTTGCCGTCGAAGATGCGGACGTTCTCGAACACTGTGAGTGCGGGTGGCTCGGCGGCGTGCGCGGTATGTACGAGACAAAGCACAGCCGCGAGGGTCGAAATTCGGCAAAACATAGAATCCTCCTGGAGAGGCCCCTATTGCGCTGAACTCATTTAGTAATTTGCACCCTAATTGACAGTCGGCAGGCAGCCTACCGGCAACTCGCTTCGGCACGGCCGCCACGGGCCAAAAGCGGCCACGACAAAGCGCGCTTAGGAGGTCTGCTACAACCCAAAAAGCAGACCACGTGCGGCGAGCCCGCAAGTCTCTGTGGCGTTGTCAGTCGGAATTTTAACGGGCTTGGAATGACATTCGCGGGCACACGCACACTTTCAGTCACGCAAGGGAAGACGATGCCTGTCGACATACATTCGCAAGCCGAGCCAGTCGCCGGCCCATACCCTGTGCCGCCGCCGGAACGGTCGGCAGGTCCGATCATTCCCGGTCGGGGATCATCACTTGTTGGAAAGGTCGCGATCGTCACCGGCGCCGCTCGTGGAATTGGCCGCGCTATCGCCGTCGAATTTGCGGCAAACGGAGCTGACGTCGTTGCGCTCGACATCGCCGGACCAGTAAGCCCGACTGCGGATGCGATCCCCGCAACTGAAGCGGAGCTCGCCGAGACCGTCGCTGGCATCCGGCACTACGGCCGCCGCGCCATGGCGATCAAGGCCGATATTCGCGACATCGCCGCCCTCCGCCGGATCGCCGATCAGGTCGACGTCGCGTACGGCAAGATCGACATCGTCGTTGCCAACGCTGCCATCCAGGGCTGGAAGCCGCTGATGGAAATGGACGACAACGATTGGCGCGACCAGATCGAGAATAATCTCAACGGTACCGCCAACACCGTTCGCGCCTTTGGTCCGAAGATGGTCGCGCGCAAGAAGGGCCGCTTCATCCTGCTTGCGTCCATGCAGGGACGCATGGGTACGAAGGACGGCGCCGCCTACTCGGCATCGAAGTGGGGCATTCTCGGCCTGATGAAGTCCGCGGCGTTGGAGCTCGGTGCTTACAATATTACCGTCAACGCCATCCTGCCCGGTCTGGTCGGTACCGCGCTCACCTATAACGAGCAGCGTTTCCGCGCCGCCATCGCGCAATCGAACCGACCATCACCCCCATATCCAACGGCGCAGGAGACTTGGGACGCGCGAGCACCGACCGTGCCGCTCCAAGTTGGCTGGCTGCAGCCTGAAGATATTTCGCCTGTAGCTGTTTTCCTCGCCTCGGACGCGGCGGCACTTGTGACTGGAGCCGAGTTCGCCGCGACTGGAGGAGACGCTGCCAAGGTCAGCTAACCTCGACTGTACGAGCGGCCTAGAACAGAGCCGCCACTGCGCGCCCGACGTCGGCGAGCGTGAGATAGATGCGCGGTTGGGCAGGCTCCGCCGTATCAGGCATTTGCAACGCGAGGAGCGTCCAGGGCGTCCTCATCGGGTTCCGGCGTCTGCACCGGTAAGGCGTGCTCAGCCGGCTTCTTGATCAGCGCTACGAGCGTGTAGCTGATGATGAGCAGCAGGAACCAGGAACCGAACTTGCCGGCGCTGACGAGCGACCAGGCACTACGCTGGCTCGGATAGAGCCAGGTCCTGGTGAACGTGCCAACGTTCTCGGCCACCCAGATGAAAGCCGTGACGAGCAGCAGTCCTGGCAGGAGAGGCATCCACCGGTAGCGATCGCCAATTGACGAAATAGACCCGCGTGCGCGCGAACAGGACGGCCGCCGCAATGAAGAGCACCCATCGCATATCGGGCACATAGTGATGCGCGAAGAAATTGACGTAGATCGCCACGCTCAGCGCGACGAGCCAGGCCGTCGGCGGGTGCGCCTTGAACTCAAAATGAAATAGGGTCCACGCTCGGCACAGATAGCTGCCGATGCACGAGTACATGAAGCCGGAAAAAAGCGGCACGGCGGCGATGCGAAAGAAGCACGTCGTCTGGATAGACCCAGGAGCCGACGGAGGTCTTGAAGATTTCCATCACCGTCCCGACCACGTGGTAGGCGGCAATGACCTTCGCCTCCTCGATCGTCTCCAGCCCGAAACCGAGCAGCGACACCTGCAGGAAGAGCGCCGCGAGGAAGAGAAAGTCGTAACGCGCCAATGCCGCGTCGTGCGGATAGAAGAAGTACGTCGCCAGCAGCAGGGACAGCATCAGCGCGCCGAACAGGCAGGCCCATGCCTGTTTCATGCCGAAGCGGAGGAATTCGTACAGCGCGGCCGTCGCGGGGCGACGGCTCATACGCGCGGCAATGCGCGCCTCCGCGTCGATGAACTGGCGCAGCACCGGCCAAGCGGACGCGCCGCTGCGGTTTGTCATCGTGTCGTCGTGCAAGGGATGCTCGCACAGGAGGCTACAAGCCGGCGCAGACTGGGGACCGAGTGTGCCGAAAATTCGGCTGCCGTCCGGCACGGACATGCGGAATCACGCACATCGTGTTTGTGCAGGCGCGCACGGCCTGCAATGCGGCAGGCCAATCCTACTCACGATGGCCCGCAGCGTCGCGAGCGAGGCTTCCATCTTCTCTGGGGCCGGATTGCTGCGTGCGATAGCCAAGTCGAGCGCCAGCTGCACATCGGCGAGAGCACCCATGGTCGCGACAGCGTGCTCGGGCGTGAAAAGAGCGACGAAGGGATTGGCGGTGCCAGCCGGAACCTGGGCACTCATCAGCAGCATGGCTTGGCAGAAGTGGTCGTTGGCGAGGTCGTTCGCGTAGATGTAGTTGAGGTATGCCATGCCGACGAGCGAGGTCTCGCGCTTGAGGTCGCTCTGCACGGGCGCAACGCCTGCAGGAAACCCGTGGCCGGCACGCTTGCAGGCTTGGACGGTCTCGTCGATAGAGGACATGGCGGCTCCTGCATCGGGCACACGGCGTTCAGCCGAGCGATTGCGAGGACGCATACAACTGCGAGCGTGAAAAACCCCCGAGGATCGCTCGGGGGTTCGTCGGATCAGTTGTCCAGGAAGCTCCGCAGCTTGCGGCTGACCGGCTCGGGTGCTTGAGCTTGCGCAGCGCCTTGGCCTCGATCTGGCGGATGCGCTCGCGCGTCACCGAGAACTGCTGGCCGACTTCTTCCAGCGTGTGGTCGGTGTTCATGCCGATGCCGAAGCGCATGCGCAGCACGCGCTCCTCGCGCGGCGTCAGCGAGGCCAGCACGCGCGTCGTCGTCTCGCGCAGGTTCGACTGGATCGCCGCATCGATGGGCAGCACCGCGTTGCGGTCCTCGATGAAGTCGCCGAGGTGTGAATCCTCCTCGTCGCCGATCGGCGTCTCGAGCGAGATCGGCTCCTTGGCGATCTTCAGAACCTTGCGCACCTTCTCCAGCGGCATGGCCAGCTTCTCGGCCAGCTCCTCCGGCGTCGGCTCGCGGCCGATCTCGTGCAGCATCTGGCGGCGACGTGCGCACGATCTTGTTGATCGTCTCGATCATGTGCACGGGGATGCGGATGGTGCGCGCCTGATCGGCGATCGAGCGGGTGATCGCCTGGCGGATCCACCACGTGGCGTAGGTCGAGAACTTGTAGCCGCGGCGGTACTCGAACTTATCGACCGCCTTCATCAGGCCGATGTTGCCTTCCTGGATGAGGTCGAGGAACTGCAGGCCGCGGTTGGTGTACTTCTTGGCGATGGAGATGACGAGGCGCAGGTTGGCCTCCACCATTTCCTTCTTGGCCTGGCGGGCTTCGCGCTCGCCCTTCTGCACCGCCTTGACGATGCGGCGGAACTCGAGGATCTCGAGGCCCGTCTCGGAGGCGAGCGTATGGATCTCGCCGCGCAGCCGCTCGATGCGCATGCTTCTCGTTCTTGACGAAGGTCGCCCACTTGCGGCCGAGTCCGCTCACGCGCTCGAGCCACGTCTGGTCGAGCTCGTTGCCGAAGTACTCGTCGATGAACGCCTGGCGCGGCACGCCGTAGGATTCGGCCAGGCGCATCAGCTGGCCTTCCTGGCCGACGAGCTTCTTGTTGATGCCGTAGAGCTGCTCGACGAGGCTCTCGATACGGTTGTTGTTGAGCGACAGGCTCTTCACGTCGACGATGATCTCGTCGCGCAGCTTGTCGTAGGCCTTCTGCTGCTGCTTGGAGCCCTGTCTCGCCGGCGACCTGCTGCTCGAGCTTCTTGTCCTGCTGCTTGCGCAGCTTCTTGTAGGTGCCGGCGATGCGGTCGAAGGTTTCGAGAACCTTCGGCTTCAGCTCGGCTTCCATGGCGGCCAGCGACAGCGCGTTCTCGTAGTCGTCCTCATCGTCGAGCTCGCCTTCGGGCGGCGGTCTCGCCGCCGTCCTCGGCAGCCTGCTCGGCCGGCGTCGCTGTCGTCCAGCGACGGGCGGCGGCTGCTTGGCCTCCGGGCCCTCGTAGGTCGCCTCGAGATCGATGATGTCGCGCAGCAGAATCTTGCCTTCGTTCAGCTCGTCGCGCCAGATGATGATGGCCTGGAAGGTGAGCGGGCTTTCGCACAGGCCGGCGATCATCGCCTCGCGGCCGGCCTCGATGCGCTTGGCGATGGCGATTTCGCCCTCGCGCGACAGGAGCTCGACCGAGCCCATCTCGCGCAGGTACATGCGCACGGGATCGTCGGTGCGCTCGGTCGGCTCGGAGCGGGTGGTGGTCGTGGCGACGGCGCGACTGCGTGGCGATCGCCCGGCCGCCCGCCTCTTCCTCGTCGGGCTCGTCGGCGCCGGGGGCCTCCTGGGCTTCCTCGCCCTCTTCCGTGTCGACGACGTTGATGCCCATGTCGGACAGCATCGCCATCGTGTCTTCGATCTGCTCGGAGGACACTTCCTCCGACGGCAGCACCGAGTTCAGCTCGTCATAGGTGACGTAGCCGCGCGCCTTGGCGGTCTTCAGAAGTTTCTTGACGGCCTGGTCGGAAAGATCGAGCAGCGGGCTGTCGCGCTCTTGCGTTTCCGCCGCCTGCTTGTCCTGGTCCTCGTTCTTGGCGGCGGGCGCTGCTTTGCTGCGCGATCCGCCGGTGGAGGCTTTCGATTTCAGGGCCTGTGCTTTCAAGGGCTCGTATCCCGCTCTATCAGCGCCAAATTGAGTTGCGACAATCCGTCGCAGCCATCACGGCATCGGTGAATCCACCATGGTTGCGCAATAAGCCGTCTGGCGCCCCACCCTTAATCCCCCGTCGATCTTGGCCCGCACCGCACGTGCAGGCCGCCTAGCCGTCACCTTGCCCTGCCGCTCGCAAGGGCCGCGCCAACATCAAACGCGTTAATCTGCGGATACAGGCTGGTCGCTTGCCCTAGCAAGCAGGCCTTGGATCTCGCAGATGCGCGCGAGCGCGTCCTCGGAGCCGTCCCGGTGATAAGCCTGGACGGCTGCTTCGAGCGACTTCTGCAAGCCGACCTGCCTCTCATGCAGCGCGAGGGCGTGGCGCCAGCCAACTTCCACCTCGGCCCGCGGGGCATCAGGCTCTGCGAAACGATCGCTTCTATGCGTAACGGAGCGCTCGACAAGGTCTACGACCTTGCCGAGGCCCGTCACGCTCAATTGGGTGCGTAAACGGGCGCTGTCAAGATTATTATCCACAGCTTGGCTCCGCAAGCATGGCGTCGCGCAGGCGGGCGAGGGGGGCGGAGGCCAAGGCCATCGCCGCAATCTCCTCGGCGTGCTCGTCGAGCAGCCAGGGGTGATTGAGCAGCGTTTTGATAAGCAGTGCCTCGCGGGCTGGGGCGCGTTCCGTCCGGGCCGCCAGCTCGGGGCTGGCGCTCTGGCGGCGCTGGCGGTGCGGCCTGGGCGGTAGGCCCGAGCCGGGCGCGCTCGCGGATGCGCCAGTCGGGCGCAATGTTGTTGCGCCGGGCGCTGCCGCCGGCGCCCTGGCGCGGTCCTTGGCCGCGGGCGATCTCGCGCACCACGGTCCGATTGAGCGCCCACAGCGTCTCGCGCAGCTCGCTTTCGTAGTGCGAGCGCACGGCCGCGTCGCCGATCTTGGCGACCATCGCCTTGAGGCGCGCCTCGAAGGCGGCGCGCTGCTCCGGCGTCGATAGATCCTGCTCCTGCGCCTCGCGCTCCCACAGCACGTCGAACAGCGCGCGCGTCTTGCCGAGCTCCTCGGCGAATGCCTGCGGGCCCTGCTGGCGCACGAGATCGTCGGGATCGAGGCCGCCGGGCAGGAAGGCAAAGCGCACGCTGAAGCCCGGCTTCAACAGCGGCAGCGCGGTCTCGACGGCGCGGAAGGCAGCCTTGCGGCCGGCGGCGTCGCCGTCGAAGCACAGGATCGGTTCCTCCGACATGCGCCACAGGAGCTTCACCTGCTCTTCGGTGAGCGCCGTGCCGAGCGGGGCGACGGCCTCGCCGAACCCCGCCTCGGTCAGCGCGATGACGTCCATGTAGCCTTCGACGGCGACGATGCGCCCCTTGTCGTGCGCCGGCCCGCGCGCGCGGTGCGGCGTTGAAGAGGATCTGGCCCTTGTGGAAGAGCGGCGTGTCGGGCGAGTTGAGATACTTCGCCGGCGCGTTGGCATCGAGCGCGCGCCCGCCGAAGGCGATGACGCGGCCGCGCAGGTCGGCGATCGGGAAGGTGACGCGGTGGCGGAAGCGGTCGTAGGCGACGGGGATGTCGTCGCCGCCGATCAGCATGCCCGACGCGATCATCTCCTCGACCTTGAACCCCGCGCTTGCCAGGTGCGTGCGCAGCGCCGCGCGATCGTTCGGCGCATAGCCGAAGCGAAACGCGGCGATCGTCTCGCGTGTGAGCCCGCGCTTTTCCAGATAGCGCCGCGCCTCGGCGCCCGGGCCGGTCATCAGCGCCGCCTCGAAGAACGCTGCCGACATTTCGACGATGCGGTAGAGCCGCTCGCGCTCGTCCTCGCGCGCTTCATCGCGCGGGCCGAGCTTCGGCATCGGCACGCCGGCTTCGCCGGCCAGCCGCTCGACCGCCTCGGGAAACGACAGCCCGTCGGTCTTCATGAGGAACGTGAAGATGTCGCCGTGCTCGCCGGTGGCGAAGCAGTGGTAGAAGCCCTTCTGGTCGTTGACCGTGAAGGACGGCGTCTTCTCCATCTTGAACGGGGAGAGGCCCTTGAACTCGCGCCCAGCGCGCTTCAGCGAAACCTTGCGCCCCACGACCTGGCTGACGCTGAGCCGCGCGCGAATTTCGTCCAGGAAATTGGGCGGATAGCGCATGCGCGGGGCGGCTCGCTGGTCACGGTCGGATAATACCGACTGTATCGCGTGATTCGCCCGCGCTCAGGCGTGGCGCAAGCGCCCTCTCCTGGATATGAACAGGCGCGCATCCGACTGTCATCCCGGCACTTGTTCCCGGGATCCAGCGCCGCCGGCGGCGACGGAGTCTAGCCGTGAGAGCTGGATCCCGGGGACGAAGCGCCGGGATGACGCATAGGTCGGCGTCGAGTTACTTCAGCAGCTCTTTGACGGCGCCGCTCGCCTTGCCGAAGTCCATCTGGCCGGCGTATTTGGCCTTCAGCGCGGCCATCACCTTGCCCATGTCCTTGGGCCCAGCGGCGCCCGTCTCCTTGATGATCGCCGCGATCGCCGCCTTGGCCTCCGCCTCGCTCATCTGCTTGGGCATGTAGGCCTCGATGATGGCGATCTCGGCCGCTTCCTTGTCGGCGAGCTCGGGACGGCCGCCGGCCGTGAACTGCTCGATCGAATCCCGCCGCTGCTTGATCATCTTGGCGAGCACGCCGAGGATGTCGGCGTCGCTGATCTTGTCCTTGGGGCGCGCGTCGATGTCCGCCGACTTGATGGCGGCGTTGACGAGGCGCAGCGTGCCGACGCGGTCCTTGTCGCCGGCTTTCATCGCCGTCTTCAGGTCATCGTTGATTTTCTCGCGCATCGTCGGCCTCCAATCGTCAGGGGCGTTGTGTAGGCGTGGCTTCCCGGCGGCGCAAGGCTAGGCGGCAGGCTGCCGCTCACTTCTTTGCGTCGTGCGCATGGTCGGCGTCCGGCTCGGCAACGTGCTCGACGCTTTCCTGCTCATTGGGATCGGTGCGGGCAACGATCGCCTCGGCCGCTTCGGTCTTGCTGAGGTTGATCGGCTTATGCGGCAGATCGGCGGGGATATAGATGAAGTCGCCCGCTTCGTTGATAACGCTCTTCTTGAGGCCCTCGCCATAGAGCGTCTCAACGCGCCCTTTGATGAGATAGATCACCGAACTCATAGCCCTTGTGCACGTGCGCCTTGGCGGCGCCGCCGGGCGGGATGATCACCTTGTTCATGGAGATATGCTTGGCGCCGGCGTTCTGGCCGGAGATGCCCTGGAAAATCGGCAGACCCTGCTTGGTGCCGGTGGTCGCGGCCGGGCGGATGGTGACGATCTCGGCATCGGCGGGGTCGGCTTGCGCGATGCCGGGAAGAGTTCCCAGCGCGACAATGCCGAGGGTCACGGCGAATTGAAACAAGCGCATGGGCGCATCCTCTTTGCTGGGTGGGGGATCGTTCCTAATCACCAATATGTTTGCGCCGCTGCCCAAGGCAAGGCGCATCAAGCAATTCTCCGCGCCATGGTTTGCGCTGGTTTTCCGGGCACATTTGCGGCAAGTCATAGCGCCGCCGTGTTGCACCGCATAGACGGGGCGGAGCGGAGAAATAAGCGATGCAGAAGTCTCTTCATCACGTGGTCGATCACGTGGCAGCAGCGGCGCCGGGTTTTCTCCAGCGGCTGCGTGAGAGGGCGCGTCAGCATCGCACGCTGGCGTTGGCGCTTCTGCTCGTGGCGGTCGCCGCCGCGTTCTGGTCGTGGCGCACGCTGCGCGGCCCCGAAGTCACCGCTGTGTCGCCCGCCGTGGGGACGGCCGTCGAGATCGTTTATGCGACCGGCGCCGTCGAGCCGGTGCGCTGGGCGAAGGTGACGAGCCTCATCCGCGATCGCATCGTCGAGATCTGCGACTGCGAGGGCAAGGCCGTCACCAAGGGCGACGTGCTGGCCCGTCTCGACGACAAGGAGCAGACCGCGCGCAGCTGCACGAGCTGCGGGCGCGCGAGGAATTCGCCAAGCGGGAGCTTGAGCGCGTCACGCCACGCTGATCGGGCGCGGCGTGGCCACCACCCAGGCGCTACGAGCGCGTCTCCATGGACCTGCGCACGGTCCAGGCGCTGCATCCTCGTGCAGATGGAGAAGCTCGCCGACTACACCATCATCGCGCCGATGGACGGCGTCGTGCTGCGCCGCGACGGCGAGGTCGGCGAGATCGCCGAGGCCGGGCCAGATCCTGTTCCGCGTCGGCGTGCCCAAGCCGCTGCAGGTGGTCGCCGAGGTCAACGAGGAGGACATCCCGCGCGTCGCGGTCGGCCAGACCGTGCTGTTGCGCACCGACGCGTTCCTCGGCCAGCGGCTCGAGGGCAAGGTGCACGAGATCACACCGATGGGCGATCCGATCGCCAAGACCTACCGCATCCAGCGTCGCGCTGCCCGACGACACGCTGCTGCATGTCGGCATGAGCGTCGAGGCCAACGTCATCACGCGCGAGAAAGCCGGGCGCGCTGCTCGTTCCGGCCGATGCCCTCCAGGGCACGCAGCGTATTCGTCATCGACGGTCAATCGCGTGCGAGAAGCGCGCAGGTCGAGATCGGCATTCGCGGCACGCGGGCGGTCGAGGTCGCTCGCCGGGCTCTCCGAAGGCGAGCGCGTCGCCTGCCGCCGCGCCGGCGGCCTCGCCGACGGCGCACGCGTGCGCGTCGTCGAGCGCACCGCCGCCATGCTCCATGAACCTCGTCCTCGACATCGCCCTGACGCATATCCGCTTCCGCGCCCGGCAGACGCTGGTTGCCGTTGCCGGCGTCGCCACCGGCGTCGGCTTCTCCATCATGATGGCGTCGCTGATGGAGGGCTCGCAGGACGATTTCATCCGCCAGCTGATCGACGCGCTGCCGCACATCACCGTGTCCGACGAGCGCCGCCAGCCGCCGCTGCAGCCGGCGGAGGCCGCCTTCGAGGCCGCGCGCGATCCACGGCCTCACGCCGGAGCCGCGCCGGCGCGGCATCAAGAACCCGATGGCGATCATGGCGTCGCCTCGAAGGCTGGGTGCCGGGCGCGGTCGCGCCGGCGGTCAAGATGCAAGCGCTGATCCGCTATGCCAGCCGCGACGTCGGCACGAGCGTGCTAGGGCATCGATCCCGCATCGCGAGCCGCAAGGTGTCGATGCTGGCCACGCAGATGCGCCAGGGCACGCTCGCCTCGCTCTATCGCGCCACCAACGCCATCATCCTCGGCGACCGGCTGGCCGAGAAGATCGGCGCCCGCATCGGCTCCAACATCACGGTGCAGACCACGCGACGGCGCGCGCATCAACGCCCAGGTGGTCGGCCTGTTCCACTCCGGCGTGCGCTCGGTCGACGAGAGCACCGCCTACGTGCTGGTCAAGACGGCGCAGATCCTCGCCCAGCAGACCGGCCTGGTGAACGAGATCCGCGTGCGCGTCGCCGATCCGATGGCGGCAAGCGACGTAGCTCGAGCGCATCGAGCGCGAGACGCGGCTACAAGTCGGTGTCCTGGCAGGAGGCGCACGAGGACCTGCTCAGCGCCTTCATCGTCCGCAACATCATCATGTACACGGTGGTCGGCGCCATCCTGCTGGTGGCGAGCTTCGGCACCTACAACATCATCTCCACCATCACGCACGAGAAGACGCGCGACATCGCCATCATGAAGTCGCTCGGCCTGCGCGAGGCCACCGTGCGCACGCATCTTCGTGCTCGAGGCGCTGATGATCGGCCTGATCGGCGCGCTCGCCGGCTGGGTGCTCGGCTACTGCGCTGACCTGGCGCTGGGCATCGGTCGAGATCAAGAACCCGATGATCGATGCGACGCGCCTGCCGCTGGTCTATTCGTTCCTGGCACTACGCCATTGCCGCGCGTCGTGGCGCCTCGGCTCGTCGCTTGTCGCCGGCTATCTTCCCGGCCCGCAAGGCCGCGCGCGTGCATCCCGTCGACATCATCCGGGGCGCGACATGACGAAGGCTGCAGGTCGCCGAGCGACGTGCAGAGCACGGCGTCGAGGCGCCGCTGATCGAGGCGCGCGGCGTGACGCGCATCCTGCCGGGCGTCGTGCCGACGACGCTGGTGCACGACATCGACCTCACGATCGGCGCGCAACGAGTTCGTCGCCATCACCGGGCCGTCGGGCTCGGGCAAGTCGTCGCTGCTCTACCTGCTGGGCCTGCTCGACCTGCCGACGGCGGGCGAGGTGCGCATCCGCGGCCGCGCCACCGCGCACATGAACGAGGCCGAGCGCGCGCAGACGTCCGGCTCTCCGACGCTCGGCTTCGTCTTCCAGTTCCACTTCCTGCTGCCGGAGTTCACCGCCCTCGACAATGTCATGCTGCCGATGCAGGCGCTCGGCGCGTCTGCCGCGCGAGGCCATGCGCGAGCGCGCCGCGCGCGCTGCTGGCCTCGCTGGGGCTCGCCGATCATGCGCCACAAGCGGCCCGATCAGCTGTCCGGCGGCCAGCGCCAGCGCGTCGCGGTGGCGCGCGCGCTGGCCAACGATCCGCCGGTCATCCTGGCCGACGAGCCGACCGGCTCGCTCAACTCCAACTCGAGCGAGCAGGTGTTCGAGATCCTGCGCGACCTGGTCGACAAGCGGCGGCAAGACGGTGGTCGCGGTCACCCACGACCTCGGCCTCGCCGGCACGCATGGACCGCAGATCGAGCTCATGGACGGAGCGATCGTGTCCGAAGTGGTCTCAGGCCGCTAGGCGTAGCGCTAGCTCGCGGTTGACCTGGCTCGCCGCATCTCCTAGGTTCCGGCCGCATTCCGCCCCTTTGCCTCGCGTCCGCACGGCGCTCCGGCGCTCGCCCGTAGCGCCGCGCCACGCGCGAACGCCGGAGCCGCCATTGACGACGACGCCATCCCATACGCCGCCGCCCTGGGCCGACGCACCGTCGACCGCCCGCCTTGTTTTGTCTGACGGAACAGTGATCGCAGGGATGGGGCTGGGCGCCACCGGCTCGGCCGTCGGCGAGGTCTGCTTCAACACGGCAATGACCGGCTACCAGGAGATCCTCACCGATCCTTCCTACGCCGGACAGATCATCACCTTCACCTTCCCGCACATCGGCAACGTCGGCGCCAACCTCGAGGACACCGAAACCTCGAACCTCGCGGCGCGTTCGGGCGTGCGCGGCTGCGTTCTGCGCGCGCCGATCACCGGCCCGTCGAACTATCGCTCGGCCGAGCACCTCGACCGCTGGCTCAAGCAGCGCGGCATCATCGCCATCGCCGGCGTCGACACGCGCGCGCTCACCGCCCGCATCCGCGAGCAGGGCACGCCCAACGGCGTCATCGCGCACGAGCCCTCGGGCAAGTTCGACATCGACAAGCTGAAGGCCGAGGCAGCCGCGTGGCCCGGTCTCGACGGCATGGACCTCGTGCCCGACGTCACGAGCGGCCAGAGCTATTCCTGGGACGAGACGCGCTGGGTGTGGGGCAACGGCTACGGACGCCAGGAGAATGCGCCGTTCCACGTCGTCGCCGTCGACTACGGCCTGAAGCGCAACATCCTGCGCTGCCTCGCCAGCGCCGGCTGCAAGGTGACGGTCGTGCCGGCGACGACGCAGGCCGAGGACATCCTCGAGCGCAAGCCGGACGGCGTGTTCCTGTCGAACGGTCCGGGCGATCCCGCCGCCACCGGCAAGTACGCCGTTCCCGAAATTCAGAAGCTCGTCTCCTCGGGGCTGCCGGTGTTCGGCATCTGCCTCGGCCATCAGATGCTGGCGCTGGCGCTGGGCGCCAAGACGCACAAGATGCGTCAGGGCCATCACGGCGCGAACCACCCGGTGAAGGACTTCACCACCGAGAAGGTGGAGATCACCTCCATGAACCACGGCTTCACGGTCGACCGCGCCACGCTGCCGGCGGGCGTCGAGGAAACGCACGTCTCCCTGTTCGACGGCACCAACTGCGGCCTGCAGGTGAAGGGCAAGCCGGTGTTCTCGGTGCAGTACCATCCCGAGGCCTCGCCCGGCCCGCAGGACAGCCACTACCTGTTTGAGCGCTTCGTCGAGCTGATGCGCCGCCGTAAGGCCGGCTGACGTAGACAGTGCCCCAAGTGTCATCCCGGGGCCCTCCGCGCCAAGCCGCACGCTGGGTCCCGGCAAACAAGTGCCGGGATGACGAAGGGTGGTCACGGGCCGATTTCGCGGCACTTACCCTACGAAACATTAATTCGGCCGGGGCTGCCGCCTTGCGCGGCGGCGGTTATAGTGTTGCGTCGCTTCGGGAAGAATGGGATGTAATTCGTGGCAAAAATTCCCGAGGCACAGTAAGAAGCGGCGCCGACGGCCAGTTTTTGGCTCAACGGCGCTACGATTGGGAGGAATTTGATGCGGCGTTGCGCTGTTCTTTGCGCGATCGCGGGCTTGCTCGCGGGGCCGGCGCTGGCCGACGAGGCCTGCAGGGAGGCGGTCGCTACGGCCTTTAACAAGCAGCGCACATCGCGTGCCTTCACCATGACCTCCCAGCTCAAGGCCGAGATCGGGCCCGTGGAGATCAAAGTCGAATATCAGCCGCCCGATCGCATGCGCCAAACCATCGTCGCGCCCAATCAGGCGCCGCTCGAGACCGTGCTCTTCGGCAATCGCGCCTACAGCCGCCAGGGCCGGCCGCGTGGGAGGAGCTGATGCCGGCGGTGGCGCAAACGATCATCGCGCAGGTGCGCGCCGCCGTCGTCGATCCGCCCAAGGACGTCGGCAATTTCGATTGCATGGGCACGACTTCGTTCGACGGCAAGGAGTATCTGACCTATCGCAGCGTCGAGAAGCAGGCCGACGCCGGCGCCGCCACGGGCGCACCGATGGTTCACCGCACGATTTACGTCGATCCGAAGACTGGTCTGCCGGCCGTCAATATCGTCGCCGGCGACCAACCGGGCTCCGAGGTGATCTTCAGGGGCGTCTACGACTACCCGGAGTAGCTCGACATCGAGGACCATCCGGACGCCCCACTGGTGAGAATGAGATAGACGTATCGGACCTCACGGCTCCCGCCACAGTACGAGTATCGAGGAAGAGTATAATGGAGAAGCAGACGATGCGCCGGTTGCTGACGGCCCTAGCCCTGATGATTGCGGCCGGCCCTGCCGCCCACGCCGCTTGCAAGGACGAGGTCGCCTCGGCGCTCGAGCGCCAGCGCAAGACCAGCGGCTTCCGCATGCAGACCTCGATGCTCAGCGAGCAGGGCAAGGTCAACATGACGGTCGACTACATGCTGCCCAACCGCATGCGCCAGGTCATCACCTCGACCGCGGAGCCCAAGCCCGTCGAGACGGTGGTCGTCGGCAGCGACGCCTGGAGCCGCATGGAAGGCGAGCCGTGGCGTCCGCTGCATCCGCAAATCGCCGACGCGCTCGCCGCGCAGATGCAGGAGACGCTCGGCGATGATCCCGGCACGCTCGGCGACTTCGAGTGCCTCGGCAAGCAGGCCGTCGCCGACAAAAATATGCTCGCCTACCAGGGCGAGAACGTCGAGCCGGGCCCGAAGAACCTGAGCCCTGGCGTCGCGGAAAAGCCGAAGCTGCCCGACCGCCCGGTGCGCGTCATCTACGTCGATCCGACCACTGGCCTGCCGATGCGCAGCATCTTCGCGCGTGCCAACAAGCTCGATAAGCCGATCTTCGAGGCGACCTACAGCTATCCGGCGGACATCAAGATCGACGATCCCGCAAGGGTCCCGGTCCTGCTCCTGCTCCGGGGACGGTGCAACCCGGGCCGGCCAAGTAGTCACCCACGCAGCCACTATCGCGGCGTGGTTTTCCAGCACAAATTTCGCGCGGCCCGGTCAATCGCCGGGCCTTAGCGCATGTGCGCGAATTCGGGCTCTAGCCAAAGCCGCCGATCATGCATAAAAGGCCGCCTCATGCCCAAGCGCACGGATATCAAGTCCATCCTCATCATCGGGGCCGGACCGATCGTCATCGGCCAGGCCTGCGAGTTCGACTATTCGGGAACCCAGGCCTGCAAGGCTTTGAAGGCCGAGGGCTACCGGATCATCCTCGTCAATTCCAATCCGGCGACGATCATGACCGATCCGGAGCTGGCGGATGCGACCTACATCGAGCCGATCACGCCCGAGATCGTCGCCAAGATCATCGAGGCGGAGCGCCCCGACGCGCTGCTGCCGACCATGGGCGGCCAGACGGCGCTCAACACCGCGCTGGCGCTGGAGCGCGCAGGGCGTGCTGGAGGAGTTCGGCGTCGAGATGATCGGCGCGCGCGCCGACGCCATCGACATGGCGGAGGACCGCAAGCTGTTTCGCGAGGCCATGGACCGCATCGGGCTCGAAAGCCCGCGCGCCGTGATCGCCTCCTCGCCGCCCATCCGCGACGAGAAGGGCCATATCGTCCGCTACGACACGGCGACCGGCTTTGCCGAGGCGATGCGCGCCCTCGACACCATCGGCCTGCCGGCCATCATCCGCCCGGCCTTCACGCTCGGCGGCACCGGCGGCGGCGTCGCCTACAACCGCGAGGAGTTCGAGCAGATCGCCCGCTCCGGCATCGACGCTTCGCCGGTCGGCCAGATCCTCATCGACGAGAGCCTGCTCGGCTGGAAGGAGTACGAGATGGAGGTCGTCCGCGACAAGGCGGACAACTGCATCATCATCTGCTCCATCGAGAACGTCGACCCGATGGGCGTGCACACCGGCGACAGCATCACCGTCGCCCCGGCGCTGACGCTGACCGACAAAGAATATCAGATCATGCGCAACGCCTCGATCGCGGTGCTGCGCGAGATCGGCGTCGAGACCGGCGGCTCGAACGTGCAGTTCGCCGTCAACCCGGCGGACGGGCGCCTCGTCGTCATCGAGATGAACCCGCGCGTGTCGCGCTCCTCCGCGCTGGCTTCGAAGGCGACCGGCTTCCCCATCGCCAAGGTCGCCGCCAAGCTCGCCGTCGGCTACACGCTCGATGAGCTCGCCAACGACATCACCGACGGCGCCACGCCCGCTTCGTTCGAGCCGACCATCGACTACGTCGTCACCAAAATTCCGCGCTTTGCCTTCGAGAAGTTCCCCGGCTCCGATCCGACGCTGACCACCGCCATGAAGTCGGTGGGCGAGGTCATGGCCATCGGGCGCACGTTCGCCGAGAGCCTGCAGAAGGCGCTGCGCTCGATGGAGACGGGGCTCTCCGGCTTCGACGACATCGCGCTGGAAGGCCTCGGCGCCGGCGACGACAAGAACGTCATCCGCGCCGCCGTCTCGAAGCCGACGCCCGACCGGCTTCTGAAGGTGGCGCAGGCGCTGCGCCTCGGCTTCGACGTCGAGCAGGTCTACAGCCTCGTGCCGCATCGATCCGTGGTTCCTCGACGCAGATCCAGGAGATCGTCGACGAGGAGGCGCGCGTCAAAGCGCACGGCCTGCCGAAATCGGCGGCGCAGCTGCGCGCCCTGAAGGCCATGGGCTTCTCGGACGCGCGCCTCGCCAAGCTCGCCGGCATGACGCGAGAAGGACGTGCGCGCGCACCGCACGGCGCTCGACGTGCATCCGGTCTTCAAGCGCATCGACACCTGCGCCGCCGAGTTCGCCGCGCCGACGGCCTACATGTACTCGACGTATGAGCGCGGGCTCGTTCGTCGGAGACGGGCAAGAAGATGGCGCGCCGGCGTGCGAGTCACGCCCGTCGCGATGCGCAGAAGATCATCATCCTCGGCGGCGGCCCCAACCGCATCGGCCAGGGCATCGAGTTCGACTACTGCTGCTGCCACGCCTGCTTCGCGCTCACCGCGGCGGGCTTCGAGACCATCATGATCAACTGCAACCCGGAGACGGTGTCGACCGACTACGACACCTCGGACCGGCTCTACTTCGAGCCGCTGACCGCCGAGGACGTGCTGGAGATCGTCGCCACCGAGCAGTCGAAGGGCACGCTGAAGGGCGTCATCGTGCAGTTCGGCGGCCAGACGCCGCTGAAGCTCGCCGCCGCGCTGGAAGAGGCCGGCGTGCCGATCCTCGGCACCTCGCCCGACGCCATCGACCTCGCCGAGGACCGCGACCGCTTCAAGGCGCTGATCGACAAGCTCGGGCTGCAGCAGCCCAATAGCGGCATCGCCCGCTCGCCCGGCGAGGCGCGCGCCGTCGCCGACGCCATCGGCTATCCCGTCGTCATCCGCCCGTCCTACGTGCTGGGCGGGCGCGCCATGGAGATCGTGCACGACGGCTCCGAGATCGACCGCTACGTCGCGCGCCTGTCGGCGACGCTCGATCGCCCGTCCGAGCTCGTCGTCTCCGACAAGCGCCCGCTGCTCATCGACCGCTACCTGACCGACGCGGTCGAGGTCGACGTCGACTGCCTCGCCGACGGCAAGGACACGTTCGTCTGCGGGCATCATGGAGCACATCGAGGAGGCGGGCATCCACTCGGGCGACAGCGCCTGCTCGCTGCCGCCGTACTCGCTCAGCGCCGCGACCCTCGCCGAGCTCGATCGCCAGACGCGCGAGCTCGCCCTCGCGCTCGAAGGTCGTCGGCCTGATGAACGTGCAGTTCGCCATCAAGGACGGCGTCGTCTACGTGCTCGAGGTCAACCCGCGCGCCTCCCGCACCGTGCCGTTCGTCGCCAAGGTCATCGGCAAGCCGATCGCCGCCATCGCCGCCGAGGTGATGGCCGGCAAGCGCCTCGCCGACTTCGGCCTCAAGCCGCCGACGCTTCAAGCACGTTGCCGTCAAGGAAGCCGTGTTCCCGTTCGCGCGCTTCCCCGGCGTCGATCCGATCCTCGGCCCGGAGATGCGCTCGACCGGCGAGGTGATGGGCATCGACAGCGACTTCGCCATGGCCTTCGTCAAGAGCCAGCTCGGCTCCGGGCAGGTGCTGCCGATGCAGGGCACCGTGTTCATCTCGGTGAAGGATTCCGACAAGGACCGCATCGTCGCGCCGGTGCGCGAGCTGGAAGGCATGGGCTTCAAGATCATCGCCACGCGGCGGCACCAAGCGGCACCTCGAAGCCAACGGCATCGCCTGCGAAGCTATCAACAAGGTTCTGGAGGGGCGCCCGCACATCGTCGACGCCATGAAGAACGGCGACGTGGCCCTCGTTTTCAACACGACGGAAGGCGCCAAGGCATTGGCGGACAGCAAGGATATCCGGCGGACTGCCTTGCTTCACCATATACCGTACTATACAACTTTAGCAGGTGCGGTGGCGGTCACCAGGGCCATTCAGGCCCTGAAAGCGGGCACATTGAGCGTGGCCCCTTTGCAAAGCTTCGTGAACCACCCATCCTAATCCATCGGGACCGCTCGTCCGTGAGCGACGGCGCGGTCCATTTCACACGTTGGCAGCAACGAGTGTCGGTGGTCCTGGCAGCCCTGCCAGGCCTATGGGAGACGTTAGGGAATGACTATGGAACGGGTCCCGATGACCATTGAGGGCTATCGCACGCTCGAAGCCGAGCTGCAGCGCCTCAAATCGGAAGAGCGTCCCCGAATCATCCAGGCCATCTCCGAAGCGCGCTCGCACGGCGATCTCTCGGAGAACGCCGAGTACCACGCCGCCAAGGATGCGCAGGGCCTCAACGAGGCGCGCGTCGCCGACCTCGAGGACCGCATCAGCCGCGCCGACGTCATCGACACCTCGAAGCTGTCCGGCAACACCGTGAAGTTCGGCGCCACCGTGACGCTGGTCGACGAGGACACCGACGAGAAGGTCAAATACCGGATCGTCGGCGACTTCGAGGCGAGCGTGCGCGACGGCAAGATCTCGATCTCCTCGCCGATCGCGCGGGCGCTGATCGGCAAGTCGAAGAACGACACCGCCGAGGTGACGACGCCCAAGGGCGCGCGCTCCTACCAGATCCTCAAGATCGAGTGGAAGTAGCGCTGTCGTTGATCCACGACCGACCACGTCTTCGTCATCCCGGCGCAGCGAATTCCGTTGCCCGGGATCGCAGTGCGATGACGGTGCTGCTGCACCGCTGACGTTCTGCGCGGACTTGATGAATCTCGCGCGGATCCAGCTCTCAGCGGGATGACAGTCATGAGTGGCGGGCGTCGCCCCTTTCGTTACTTCCCCGGCACTGAGATGGGCACGCCCGGCTCGCGCTTGGCGCGCCGGATCGTCAGGAACGTCTTGACGCTGGCGACGTTGGGCGCCGCGGTCAGCTCCTCCAGCACGAACTCCTGGAAGGCCGGCAGATCCTTGGCCACGCACTTCAGCATGAAGTCGCTCTCGCCCGACAGCATGTAGGCCTCGCGCACGATGCGGCCAGCCGAGCACCAGGTTCTCGAAGGCGCGCAGCTCGTTCTCGGCCTGGTTATGCAACCCGACCATGGCGAAGGCGGTGAGCTCGAAGCCCAGCGCCGCCTCGTCGAGCAGCACCGTGTAGCCGGCGATCAGCCCGGCCTGCTCCAGCGCCCGCACGCGGCGCAGGCACGGCGGCGCCGACAGCCCGACGCGCGAAGCGAGCGCGACGTTGGTCATGCTGCCGTCCGCCTGCAGCTCCTTGAGGATGCGCCAATCGACGGGGTCCAGGCGCACGGCCATTGCGCTGTCTCTCCGCGGAGGACTTCGGCGCCGATGTGGGACGCTGAGCGCGGGCGACGTTGCACCAAGCTGCCGGATTTGGCTAGCGCCGGACGCGCGCTTGTGCAGCTCTCGCCGCGTTGCGTCGCAAAGAGGTATGGACAGCGGCGGCGCCAATGGCGAAAAGCGCCGAGTGACCGACAGCGACATGGCATCCACCGGCAGACAGCAGCGCCCGCTCGCGGGCCGCAGCGCGTGGATCATCACCACGGGCATCGCCGGCATGGACGTGCAGACGCGCGGGCGTCGCCGATGCGCTGGGCCTCGACTACGAGATGAAGCGCGTGGCGCCGCAAGGGCATCTTCAAGCTGCATGGCGCCGTGGGGGCCGGTGGCGCCAGCCGAGCGCTTCGGTCAGGCCGGGATCGCAGTTCGCGCCGCCCTGGCCCGACGTCGCCATCTCGCTCGGCCGCAGCTGCGTCCCCTACATGCGCGCGCTGCGCCGCCGCTCGCCGGCGCAACATTCTCCGTCGTCATGCTCGACAACCGGGCCGGGCTCGGCGTCGCCGACGTCATCTGGGTGCCGCAGCACGATCGCCTGCGCGGGGCGAACGTCATCACGACGCTGACCGCGCCGCACAGCTTCACGGCGGCGCGCCTCGCCGCGCTGCGTGCCACGGTGCCCGCCGCGATCGCCGCGCTGCCGCGCCCGCGCATCGCCGTCATCCTCGGCGGCAAGAACAAGGTCTACGAGTTCCGCGACGAGGACGACGCGCGCTTCGCCGGCGCGCTCAAGTCGCTCGGCGCGCTGGGCGCGAGCTTCATGATCACGCCGTCGCGCCGCACGCATGCGCGCTTGCTCGAGGTGACCGACGAAGCAACGCGAGCCTTTCCGCGCATTCTGTGGGACGGCGAGGGCGCCAACCCCTACGGCGACTTTCTCGCCCACGCCGACGCGCTGATCGTCACCGCCGACAGCGTCAACATGACGGGCGAGGCGTGCGGCAACCGGGCGCCCGGTGCTGCGTGTTCACGCCGTCGGCCGGCTCCGACAAGTTCCGCCGCTTCCACGCGGCGCTGCAAGCCTACGGCGCCACGCGGCCGCTGCCCGAGCGCGTCGAGGCGCTGCCCGACTGGAGCTACGAGCCGCTGCATTCGGCCGACACGATCGCGCGCGAGATCGAGCGCCGCTGGCTCAGCCGCAAGGATGCGCAGTCGTGATGCAGAAAGCCAGCGTGCGCAAAGCGATGACGTGCTGTGCGCCGGCGGCACGCTGTCGGTCCCGCAGCTCTCCGCGCCGGCGCGCGCCTGGCGCATCGCCGAGATGGCGCTGCTCTACGGCGCCGCGCCGTTCGCCGTCGACCGCGCCGTGCACGGCGATGGCATCCCGGTGTTCATCGCGCTGCTGCCGGTGCTCGCGATCATCCTCATGTTCCTGTCATCGACCGCACGTTCTCGCTGCGCCGCGAGCTGTCGCGCGGCTTCTCGCTGGCGCAGCTCGGCTCCATCCTCGCCGTGTTCGCCATCGGCGGCGGCATCGTCGCCACCTACGTCGCCGAGTATCACCCGGCGTGGTTCCTCGAGTTTCCGCGCGAACGGCCCGAGACCTACCTGCGCATCATGCTGCTCTATCCGCTGATGTCGGTCGCCGTGCAGGAGCTCGTCTACCGCACGTTCTTCTTCCACCGCTACGGCGTGCTGTTCGGGAGCGCGTGGTGGCTGGCCATCCTGCTCAATGGCGTGCTGTTTGGCATCGGCCACATGGTCATCGGCACGCCGCTCGCCGTCTACGGCACGATGGTCGACGGGCGTGCTGTTCGCCTGGCGCTATGCGATGACGCGCTCGTTCTGGGCCGTGTTCATCGAGCACACGCTGTGGGGCGCGCTCGTCTTCACCGTCGGCCTCGGCCGCTACTTCTTCACCGGCGTCGGCATCCTCACCTGGCGCTGACAGCGCGCGCATCTGCCGCGGTCCGGGTTGAGACCCAGCGCGCTGATCCGCTAGAAGGCCGCAAGCTCCCAATCCCAGTCGCATTATCGAGGAGGCCGCCTCCGTGGCGAACCCGCAGTACGTCTATCACATGCACAAGCTCTCCAAGGCCTATCCGGGGGGCAAGCAGGTCCTGAAGGACATCTCGCTGTCGTTCCTGCCGGGCGCCAAGATCGGCGTCGTCGGCCTCAACGGCGCGGGCAAGTCGACGCTGCTGAAGATCATGGCCGGCACGGTCGACGACTTCCTCGGCGAGGCGAAGGCCGGCCGACGGCATCAAGGTCGGCTACCTGGCGCAGGAGCCGCAGCTCGATCCCGACCAAGGACGTGCTCGGCAACGCCATGGAGGGCGTCGCGGAGAAGAAGGCGATCCTCGACCGCTACAACGAGATCGCCGCCAACTACACCGAAGAGACCGCCGACGAGATGACGGCGCTGCAGGATCAGATCGACGCGCAGAACCTGTGGGATCTCGACACCCAGGTCGAGCAGGCGCTCGACGCGCTGCGCTGCCCGCCGGGCGACGCCGACGGTGACCAAGCTGTCGGGCGGCGAGAAGCGCCGCGTGGCGCTGACGCGTCTGCTGCTGTCGAAGCCCGACATCCTGCTGCTCGACGAGCCGACCAACCACCTCGACGCCGAAAGCGTCGCCTGGCTCGAGCACTACCTGAAGGAGTACACCGGCTGCGTCATCCTCGTGACGCACGACCGCTACTTCCTCGACAACCTCACCGACTGGACGCTGGAACTGGATCGCGGCCAGGGCGTTCCCTACAAGGGCAACTACTCGAGCTGGCTGGAGCAGAAGGCCAAGCGCGCCGAGGTCGAGAAATCGGCCGAGGAGGGCCGCCAGAAGCAGATCAACCGCGAGCTGGAATGGATCCGCGCTTCGCCCAAGGCGCGGCAGGCCAAGTCCAAGGCGCGCGTCACGGCCTTCGACAAGCTGGTCGAGCAGGCCGGGCGCGAGGACGTCGGCAAGGCGTCGTTCTCGATCGCGCCCGGGCCGCGCCTCGGCGAGATGGTGGTCGAGGTCGAGGGGCTGTCGAAGTCGTTCGGCGACCAGCTCCTGATCGACGATCTGTCCTTCAAGCTGCCGCCCGGCGGCATCGTCGGCGTCATCGGCCCCAACGGCGCCGGCAAGACGACGCTGTTCAAGATGCTCACCGGCAAGGAGAAGCCCGACGGCGGCGCGATCAAGCTCGGCCCGACGGTGAAGCTGTCCTACGTCGACCAGAGCCGCGACCATCTCGACGACAAGAAGACCGTCTGGGAGGAGATCTCCGGCGGCCTCGACATCATGAAGTTCGGCGACAAGAAGGAGATGCCGAGCCGCGCCTATTGCGGCTGGTTCAACTTCAAGGGCGCCGACCAGCAGAAGAAGGTCGGCCTGCTGTCGGGCGGCGAGCGCAACCGCGTGCATCTTGCCAAGATGCTGAAGGAGGGCGGCAACCTGCTGCTGCTCGACGAGCCGACCAACGACCTCGACACCGAGACGCTGGGCGCGCTCGAAGCGGCGCTGGAAGATTTCCCCGGCTGCGCCGTGGTCATCTCGCATGACCGCTTCTTCCTCGACCGCCTCGCGACGCACATCCTCGCCTTCGAGGGCGACAGCCACGTCGAATGGTTCGAGGGCAACTTCGAAGCCTACGAGGAGGACAAGAAGCGCCGCCTCGGCGAGGCCGCCGTCGAGCCCCACCGCATCAAGTTCAAGCGCTTCGAGCGCGCTTAGTCGGGGGAGGGCGTCGCCGTCGTCGCCACAGCCGAGCCCAGATCGCCTGCCAACCACGGCGCCGATAGCGTAACAGCAGAGGGGGACATGCATGGGCCGATTTGCTGATCGCGTACGGGGCGGTGACCCGGCAGAGATTGCAGCGCACGGGTTAGGGGGCCTCGAAGGCGGCAAGCTGGCTGCGATCCTGTCGCTGTTCGCGCTGGCGCTGTCGGGATACAGCCTGTGGGAGACCTCGCTCAAGCAGGCCGACGTGCAGGTCTTCGTGCCGCCCGTCATCCAGTATGCGGCGCCCTACCAGAACTCGAACTTCGAGGTGATCGCCGTCCCCGTGACGCTGACCAACGAGGGCGCGCGCACGGCGACGGTGCTGTCCATGGAGCTGGCCGTCACCGATCCGCGCACGAAGCAGACAAAGCGCTTCTACGCGGCAGACTTCGGCCGCTGGACCATGGAGCGCACGCGCACGGGCGCCTACGAGCCGTTCGCGCCGCTGTCGCTCGCCGGCCGTTCGAGCCGCACCGAGTCCGTATTGTTCTATACACGCGGGGACGATCAGAAACCCGATCAGCTTATCCACGAGCTGGGGCCGTACAATTTCGAGCTTACATTCGATGTCGCCGAGGGCAGCGAGAAGCCGACCGTCAAGTTTGACCGGTCGGTTCTTCACTATGACGCACGCGCTTTCAATGAACGCACGCTGCCGATGTACAGCGCCGACTGGCGCTCGGCGAGCAATACCAAGCGCGAGTGAGCATTGCGCGGCGCTTGGCTCGCCGGGCGCCCGGCGTGACAAGCGGCGCGCCGGCGCACTAGATGCAGGCGACGAAACCAAGCGCCTCGATCACGCAGCGGCGGCCGAGCAGCGTCATCGCTGCAGCAGGGAGTCCGGCCGCATGGCCCAACACGAAGTTGCAACGCCGGCGCCAAGGCGAGCCGGCGCGATTGGATCGGCCTCGCCGTCATCGCCATCCCGTGCCTCATCTATTCGATGGACCTCACGGTCCTCTATCTCGCCGTGCCGCAGATCGTCGCCGATCTGAAGCCGAGCGCCGCCGGAGCTGCTTGTGGATCGTCGACATCTACGGCTTCATGGTCGCCGGCGCGCTGGTCACCATGGGCACGCTCGGCGACCGGATCGGCCGCCGCAAGGTGCTGCTCATCGGCGCCGCCGCGTTCGGCGTCACCTCGGTCCTCGCCGCCTACTCGACCAGCACCGAGATGCTGATCGTCGCCCGCGCGCTGCAGGGGCTCGCCGGCGGCGACGCTGGCGCCGTCGACGCTCTCGCTCATCCGCAACATGTTCCTCGATCCGCAGGAGCGCGCGTTCGCCATCGGCATTTGGGTGGCGAGCTTCTCGGCCGGCGCCGTCATCGGTCCGGTGTTCGGCGGCCTGATCCTGGCGCACTTCTGGTGGGGCGCGGTGTTCCTGATCAACGTGCCGGTCATGCTCATGCTGCTCATCTTGGGTCCGGTGCTGCTGCCCGAGTTCCGCGACCCCAATGCCGGCCACATGGATCCGCTGAGCGCCGCGCAATCGGTCGTTGCCGTGCTGGGCGTCATCTACGGCATCAAGCGCCTGGCCGAGGATGGATGGGCGCTGCTGCCGATCGTGTCGATTCTGGTCGGCCTCGCGGTTGGGGTGATCTTCTTCCGCCGCGAGCGGCGGCTCGCCGATCCGCTGATCGACGTGCGCCTGTTCTCGACGCCGGCGTTCAGCGCCGCACTGGCGACGAACGTGCTCGGCCTGTTCATGGTGCTCGGCTCGTTCCTGTTCATCACCCAATATCTGCAACTCGTGCTCGGCATGGGGCCGCTCGAGGCCGGATTGTGGATGGCGCCTTCCGGCGTCGTGTTCGCCTTCGGGTCCATGGCGGCGCCGATCCTGGTGCGCAACTTCCACCATGCGAGCGTCATTGCCATCGGGCTGCTGCTGTCGGCGCTGGGCTTTGCATCGCTGACGCAGATCGCCGCCGCCGAGTCCCCGTGGATGCTGTTCGGCGGCATGCTGGCATTCTGTATCGGCCTGTCGCCGATCGGCGCCATCACCACCGATCTCGTCATGGGTGCCGCTCCTCCCGAACGGGCAGGTGCCGCCTCGGCCATCTCGGAGACGAGCTTCGAGTTCGGCGGCGCGCTCGGCATCGCCGTGCTCGGCAGCCTGTTCACGTTCGTTTACGGCCGCGGCATGCGCGCCGCCGCCGAGCTCGGTACCTTGCCGACAAGCGCGGTTGAAAGCGCGCGTGATGGCCTCAGCGCTGCAATCGAGGTGGCGCACACGCTGCCGGGCGAGCAGGGCGCGCAGCTCCTGTCGACGGCGCGCACGGCGTTCGTCTACGCCTTCGAGGTGACGTCTGCGGTATCGGCGGTTTGCGCGCTGCTGGCGGCGGTATTTGCCGCAACGCTGCTGCGCGGCGCCGGGACCGCTAAATGAGTTGGTCTGTTGCGCCAGTCACCGCGACCGGCTCCTCGGCACGCACCACGAGCTTCTGCACGGTCTCGAGAGTGTCGGCTTCCGCGGCCGGCTTGTCCCAGCGGATGCGGTGCACGCGCGGGAAGCGCATGGCGAGCCCCGACTTGTGGCGGCTCGAGGGAAACACCGCGTCGAAGGCGATCTCCAGCACCATCTGCGGCTCGACGGCGCGCACCGGCCCGAACTGCTCCGTCGTGTGCGTTGCGCACGAAGCGGTCGAGGCGCAACAGCTCCTCGTCGGTGAAGCCGGAGTACGCCTTGCCGACGGGGACCAGCTCGCGCAACGGCTTGCCGTCCTCGCCCGTCGACCTCGCGCCAGACGCCGAACGTGTAGTCGGAATAGTAGGACGAGCGCTTGCCCGAGCCGCGCTGGGCGTACATCAGCACGCAGTCGACGGTGAGCGCCGCACGCTTCCACTTCCACCAGTGACCCTTCGGCCGGCCCGGACAGGTAGGGGCTCGACTTGCGCTTGAGCATCAGGCCTTCGATGCCGGCCTCGCGCGTGCCGCTCCACAATTCGTCGAGGTGCTGCGAAGTCGATCGAACGGCACGAGCGCGCTGACGTCGGTGAGGCGCGGATGATGCTTGCGCATGCCAGGCTTCGAGCCGCGCGCGCCGCTCGGCGAAGGGGAGGGGGCGCACATCCTCGTCGCCGTCGATCAGCAGATCGTAGAGGCGCACGAAGGCCGGATAGTCGCGCAGCATCTTCCCCGTGACGGTCTTGCGGTTGAGGCGCTGCTGCAAGTCGTTGAACGGCGCGACGATGCCGTCGCGCACGACAAGCAGCTCGCCGTCGAGCACGGCGTTGAACGGCTGCGAAGGCGGCGACGATCTCCGGGAAAGCTGGCGGAGATGTCGTCGCCCGAGCGCGAAAAGATGCGCACCTCACCGCCGCCCGGCGGCGATCTGCACGCGCACGCCGTCCCACTTCCATTCGGCCGCGATCTCGTCGCGGATCGAGCCCGGCCCAGTCGCCTTCCTCGATCGGATGCGCCAGCATCAGCGGGCGGAACACCGGCTTGCCTTCGGCGTTGGGGCGCGGCCCGCGGTCCTCGAGCCAGGCGAACAGATCGGCGTAGGGCGGCGACAGCGCGTGCCACATCTCCTCGATGTCGGACAGCTCGTGGCCGCTCATCTGCGCCAGCGCCGTCTTGGCGAGCCGCGCCGAGACGCCGACGCGCGGCGCGCCGCCGACGAGCTTCAACAGCGCCCAGCGCCCGCGCACGTCGAGCCGGTCGAGGAAGTCGCCGAGGATCGGCGCCACGTTGTTGCGCGGGGCGAGCTCGAGCGCCGCGACCACCTCGGCGAGGCGCGGGGAGGGGCGCTCGTCGCGCCGATCCGGCCACAGCAGCGACGACGGTCTCCGCCGTGTCGCCCACGTAGTCGCGCGACAGCTGATAGAGCACGGGATCGATCTTGTCGGCCATCAGCTCGGAGAGCGCGCGGCGCAGCGGCAGGCGCGGGAAGAGGCCGTCGGTCAAGCGCGGCGAGCGCAAAGCCGCGGTCGGGATCGGGCGCCGTCGCGGAAGTACTCGACGAGCAGCCCGAGCTTGCCGTTGCGCGACGGCGTCGTCGTCAGGCAGTCGAGCAGGTTGGCGAACTGCTGCATGCATTACTCGCCCTCGTCCTCGAAGCCGACGAGCGACAGCGCGCGCGCTTTGCGGCCCATGAGGCCGAGCTGGTAGACGAGCGCGTCGTCGCGCCCGTGCGTCACCCACACGTCCTCGGCGCCCGTCTCGACGATGGTGTCGAGCAGCTCGGGCCAGTCGGCGTGGTCGGAGATGACGAGCGGCAGCTCGACGCCCGATTGGCGGATGCGGCCCTTGATGCGCATCCAGCCCGAGGCGAACGCCGTGACGGGATCGGGGAAGCGGCGCGACCAGCGATCGTCGACTGCAGAAGGCGGGCACAACACCAAGCGCGCCGGCAAACGATTCTCGACTTGTCGGTCGTCGCGGGACGCAGATCGCCGAGGTCGACGCCGAGGCGCTGATAGAGGCTCGCACAACTCGACCAGCGCGCCGTGCAGATAGATCGGCGCGTCGTAGCCGGCCTGGCGGGCGAGCTTGATGACGCGCTGCGTCTTGCCGAGGCCGTAGGCGCCGACGAGATGCGCGCGCTCGGGCTGGCGCGCGATGGAGGCGAGCAGGCGTCCGACCTCGGCCTCGGCCGGCTCGTGGCGGAACACGGGCAGCGCGAACGTCGCCTCGGTGACGAACACGTCGCACGGCACGACTTCGAACGGCGGAGCACGTCGGATCGGGCGCGCGCTTGTAGTCGCCGGAGACGACGGCGCGCTGGCCGTTCCAGTCGAGCACCACCTGCGCCGCGCCGAGGATGTGCCCGGCCGGTGCGAGACGCACGCCGACGCCGTTGATGTCGCGCGCTGCGCCGAGCGCCTGCGGCTCGAAGGCGCGCGGCGCACTCCGGCCCCATGCGCACCTTCATGATCTCGATGGTTTCGTGCGTCGCCAGCACGGCGCGCGTGGCCCGGGTCGCGCGTGGTCGCTATGGCCGTGCGTGATGATGGCGCGGTCGACCGCGCGCGCCGGATCGATGAAGAAGCCGCCGGGCTCGCAATAGAGCCCGCGGTCGGTCGGATACAGCCATCGATCGACGCCGGCAGCGCCCATGCACACCTCTCAGGGGACGCGCCTAATGTGGTGCCTGTGGCCCTCGTTCGCCACCCGTTCCGCCTCTATGTACAGCTGCGCCACAATGTCATCCCGGCACTTGTTGCCGGGATCCAGCCTGCAGCGGGGGTTCGAGGTTGCGGATCGATGGATCCCGGGGACAAGCCCCGGGATGACAGTTTTCGCGTTGCTAGCTCGGCAGGTGCTTAGCGGGCCATGTAGGCGGCGAGGAAGGTGCGCGCGGCATCCCGATCAACGACATCTCGCTCGGCACGCTGCCGCCGGAGCGCCTCAAGAACGCCTCGGGGCTCTTTAATTTGATGCGCAACCTGGGCGGCGCCTTCGGCCTCGCCGGCCTGACGACGGTGCTCAACGACCGCACCGACCTGCACCTTGCCCGCCTGCACGAGGCGGTCACCTGGTCGCGCGTGCCGGCCATGGAGGCGCTCAACAACCTCACCCAGCGCTTCTCAGTCAGTTCGGCAGCGACGCGCAGGCCATGGCATTGAAACAGCTCATGCAAATCACGCATCGCCAGGGCGTGGTGATGGCCTTCTCCGACGTGTTCCTGCTGCTGACGTTCCTCTTCGGCGGTCTCGCGATTGCGGCCATGCTGGTGCGCAAGCCGTCCCCGGGCGCCGCCGCGCCGGCACATTGAGGCGAAGGCAATTTCGCGCGTTCAGCCAGCCTGCTCGGGTCGCGAATAAAGTTCAGTCGTTAACCTTATCGTCACGACACGGCCAAAATGTCGCGCGATCTCTCCCATCGAGGGCACTGGTTTGTATCGCTTCCAGGAGAGTGCATCGTGACGGAATGCCGAGGGGCGCTGTCGGCCTATGTGCCGGTCAAGGCGTCTGCCCAAACCGTAGATTTCGAATATCCGTTGAAAATCTACATTATCGAGACGGTTGAACGCGAAACGCGCTTCAGGCGGCTGCGCCAGCTGGGCGTTGCGCTGACGGTCCTTGTCGGGCATCTTCGCCAGCCAGTGGCCGGTTGCCTTCAGCTCGGCCAACGCTGTGCCGAGTCTGCCCGTCAGCGCGCATGCGGCGGGCGCCGCGTTCCCCGGTGACAATTCCGCCCGAGCGGCTCGGCGTTCGCCACCGGTCTCCAAAAGGGGATCTGAATCGGCGCGTCCCGGCGCCGGCACGTGGTGCCGGGACTTGCGATCTATTCGATAGAAGTAGATGACAACGGCGAGCACCGGCATCAGTCGCGCCGATGATCGCCAGCACCAGACCCCACACGCTCAATCCGCTCTGCCCGGCTTCCAGCGTCGAGGTCTGCGGCTTGCCCGGATCGTAGCGAACTTCCACCGGCGCGCCCGCCGGGTACTTCGCCGCGTCGGCTTCCGCCGCCGCCAGCGCGCCCGCGCGTGTTGCCGAAACGCAGGCGGTCGCCGCTGTAGGCCGTGCCATCCACTGTGTAGTCGTAGGCGACCTTGGCCATGTACTGCGTTGCCGCCCTGGGTGCGGTAGGCTTCGACGCTGCTCGATTTCGACGACGCCCGGCACCGACGGCCAGCTCATGCTGGCGGCGCCCAGCGCGCGCACGCGCCTGATCAGCCAAAGGCCGCCAAGCAAGCCGGCGAGCCCGAGCGCCAAGAGGACGCCGACGTAGAGGGACTTTTCGGCGCTGGGCGCCGGCTCGCCGGCCGTGAGGCACGACAGGTAGATCGTCGAGCCGGCGACGCGCTCCCACAGGATGACCGCCTCGCGGCCGTCTTTGGTGACGGTCCAGATGGATTCGGTCGGGATGCCGCCCGGCTTTTCCTCGACCGTGTAGCCGGCCGCCTCGTAGTTCTTGCGTGTCTGCGTCGATGAGCACGAGCGGCCGCCGCCCGAGCCCGGCGGCCAGCCAAGGAAGGCGTAGTGGCTGCACGTCTTGCCGCGCGCCGCGGCGATGTCCGTTGATCAGCGCCTTCTTCTGCTCGTAGTTGTCGTCGGTCCACGTCATTGCGCCGGGCGCGACGGTTACGCCGGTGCGCCAGTCGTGGTCGAACGGGCGATCCTTCGCCTCGGCCGCGGCAGACCGAGCGCCAGTCCGACCACGATCGAGCGCCAGCGCGCGGCGAACCAACGGTGCCGTCATCGTCTATCCCTCGTTGGCCGACTGGCCCGCAGGGCGAGTGTCGGCCGCACGCTATACACCGTCATCCCGCGGCTTGTCCCCGGGATCCAGTTATCCATTGGCTCCGAGCCAGCGTCTTGCTGGATCCCGGCAACAAGTGCCGGGATGACGTCTTCCGAGACGGGAATTACGGCTCAGGCGAGGGCGCTCAGCTCGCTGAACTCGGCGTCGGCCGAGCGTGATGTTCACCGCGGCGACGTTCTCTTCCAGGTGCTTGACCTTGCCGGTGCCGGGGATGGGCAGCATGACCGGGACTGCGCTTCAGCAGCCAGGCCAGCGCGATCTGGCTGGGGCCGGCGTTGTGGCGGTGGGCGATGGTGTCGAGCGCCGAGCCGGGCCGCGCCAGGTTTCCAGCCGCCAGCGGGAACCACGGAATGAAGCCGATGCCTGTGCTTCGTCGCAGTGGTCGACGACGGCGTTGCTCGAGCGGTTGGTGAGGTTGAAGAGGTTCTGCACCGTCGCCACCTTGAAGTGCTTCTGCGCCGCCTTGATCTCCTCGACGTTGACCTCGCTCAGGCCGACGTGGCGGATCAGCCCTTCCTTCTGCATGGCGGCGATGGCGTCGAACTGCTCATGCGCGCGGCACGCCCGGATCGATGCGGTGCAATTGCCAGAGGTCGATGCGCTCGACGCCGAGCCGTCGCATGCTGACGAACACCTGCTGGCGCAGATAGTCGGGCTTGCCGCACGGGATCCATGCATCCGGGACCGGGGCGCAGAAGGCCGCCCTTGGTGGCGATGACGAGGCCTTTGTACGGATGCAGCGCCTCGCGGATCAGCCGCTCGCTGATCTCCGGGCCGTAGCTGTCGGCCGTGTCGATGAGGTTGATGCCGAGCTCGGGCACGCGGCGCAGCGTGCGCAACGCCTCCGCGCGATCTTCCGGCTCGCCCCATACGCCCTTGCCGGTGACGCGCATGGCGCCGAAGCCCAAGACGATGCACGGCGAGGTCGCCGCCGATCTTGAAGCTTCCCGACTTGTCGGCGTTGGCGGTTGTCATCGCGTAGTCTCCATCTCGTATGCGTAGGCCGCAGTCTAAGCGTGCGGGTCAGCGCCGCAACTGCACTGTCGCATGCGTGCCATCGATAACGAAGCAGCCATGCGCAGACGGCGCAAGAGCGCACGCACGCTAGAAGTTCCAGCGCGGCAGTTTTTCGCGCTGCGGTGCGATCTGGAACCATCGGTGCGGCGTGAGTGTTGGCCCGCCAGCGAAAGGAGGACAGATCTATGCACATAAAAACAACACTTGCCGTCGTCGCCGCTGCCGCGGTCATGCTGTTCGCTGCCCCGCAGGGTGCCAGCGCATTGCCGAAGGTGGACGGCGCCAAACAGCTCAATTCGTCGACCGTCGAGAAGGCCGGCTACGTGACGGGCGTCGCGGCTGGCGTCGCGGTTACTATCGCCGCCATGGCGGCTACGGCCGCCGCCACTATCGTCGCCGTCCCGGCTTCGGCATCTACCTGGGATTCTAATCCCGACGGCACTACCTCACGGCAAATGCCCCAGCCATTCGCTGGGGCATTTTTTACGTCCGGCCCTATGTATTTGTCTGGCGGAAGGGGTGGGCGCCTAACATCTGAAGAAAGCGGATGTAGTGCGAAGCCCTTAGATGGGGTGTGGAATTTCGCGTCCCCCTTTTTGTCCCCCTTTTTGAACGTCCGCTTGGGAGCGCAGAGCGGACATCCAAGCCAGTACAACTTAGGTCTCCTTAGGGCCAATAGCAGGCCTAGCGAGCATCACCCTTTCCCATCGAACGAAGATAAGCCGCGTCGAATCCGCCCTTGCTGCGTGTGGGAGAAAAGAATTCAAAGCCCCTTAACCTGGGTGGCCTGATCTCTTCCACGATCGCGAGGCCGAGGGCCGGCGCCCGGTAGCTTGCAACTGGGCGGCCTCTATGGCCCAGAGCGGCGCCTTTATCGTTAAAACCCGGCGCCGATACGCGTTGCAGGGTTAGGGCGATTGCTTAGGTGCTAGTGCCGCGTTACCGCACAGTGGTTCCGAAGCGTTCAGGAGACATCGAGAAGAGCAGCGCTGCGCGCCCGATGAGGTTCTCGAACGGCACGTAGCCGACGCCCCACGACGCACGGCTATCGGTGGAGCGGTCGCGGTTGTCGCCCATCATAAAGAAATGGCCAGCCGGGACTTTATAGGGCCCAACGTTGTCGAAGGGGCCGTCCTCCTCGGCCTCGAGCACGGTGTACTTCACGCCGTTCGGCAACGTCTCCTCGTAAGCAGGAATGGGCCGCGGCGGACCGGCATCTTCATGCGTCACGAAATCGGCGACGCGGCGCCGCGGCACTTCTTTGCCGCTGATGAAGAGCACGCCTCCGCGCACGGTGATCTCGTCCCCGGGCAGGCCGATCACGCGCTTGATGTAGTCGGTCGAGTTGTCGCTTGGCAGCTTGAAGACGACGACGTCGCCGCGCTTGGGCTCGGCGGGGAAGAGGCGGCCCGAAAACGGGATCAGGCTGTAGAAGGTGTAGCGGCTATATCCGTACGGCCACTTGGAGACAAAGAAGTGGTCGCCAATACGCAGGGTAGGCATCATCGAGCCCGCTGGCATGTTGAACGACTGAAACGCCAAGGCTCTGAAGGCCAGTGCAAATAACAGGAGGACGGATAGAGAGGATACCCAGCCTAGGCCCGCGCTAATGATCGTCCGCCAGAACCCGAAGTCTTGGACGCGCGCGAACATGAGCCACGTCAAGACGAGCGTCCAAAACCACGCCACTCCAGCGATAATGCCGATTACAAGGTTCGAGACGCCAGCGTTCAAGAGAAGCAGACCGACGACAAGGCCGACTACGCCGCCCAGCACCGTTGGAAGTTGACCCCACGCCAATGCCGCACGGACCTCTACGGCAGAGGCGTGTCCACCGAATAGGGTGCCAGCCCATCGGAAAAAGAAGCCGGAATAATAAAGCCCGATGACACCGAGGATCGCTCCGCCGATCACGATGCCGGCAATTGCGCGCCAATCCAACAGTACAGTCACCCATCCATTGACGAGTAACTGAAGTATGATCCCGAAGATCAGGCCGAGAGCTGCCAGCAGCCAAACATGGTGGCGCGGGTCAGTGTTGATGACGTGCGTGATCGACTGGCGCGGTTTGAACCACGTCGTCAGCCAGGGCGACGCCGCGGGTGCGTCTTCTGATGTCATGGCTGATACCGCCTTCCCAAGGCGGGGCGCCATGGATGGCGCCTCCGCTGTTTCCTGAAGCGCTCACGGACTCCTGCCCCGCACGATTTTCGAATAACCAGTGTGCTTGCCGCTGACGGTCTTCGTCAACAACCTCGACATTGGTCGCATCAACCAGCTTTGAGTGCGGAACGTTGTGCCGACTTCCGCTAAGGGTCAGAAGCGGACATCGACCGTATCGCTGCGAATGTCAGCTTAGGGCCAGAAGCAGACGTTGGCCGTGCGAACGCCGGCACGTCAGCTATGGGCCAAAACCGGACATTCGGACCGCGCGTGACGCGAAATGGACCGCGGCGGACGCTTGTTGGTCGGCGAACTGTTGGTCGAGGTCGGCGCGTAGCGCCTGTATGGCAGCGCGAGCGGCGAGCCAGCCGGATGATCAAGCTGACTCAGGGGAAGTAAACAACGCGCCACGCGGCTTGATCTCATCGCCGACAGCGTCGTTTGTGCGGGATGTTCGCCGACCACCGATTTAGAACCGCCAGTCGAGGCGACCGGTTACGCCGTGGTCTTGCACGTCGCTGGCGAGCTGGCCATTGTACGAAATGCCGAGGGTGGCGTCGGGCGCAATCTTGAAGTCGAGGCCGGCTGCGAGGAAAGCACTGTCGCGCGCGATGGGCACGCGAGATGACGAAGCCGGCGCCGCTCCCCGCGAAGGCCAGCGCCATGTCGGTCGTCACGTCGCCGAAGGCGTGCTGCCAGGCCGCCGAAGCATGCGGGGTGACGTGCATGCCGTCGATGAACATGGACGTTGCCGCGCGTACGCCGAGCATCGAATAGGTGACGTTCTCGTCGTTCTCCGGCGCGGTGAGCGCGGCAATCCCGCCGCTCTCGGTGAAGCCGCCGGTCGAGACGTGCACGTAGGCAAGACGGCCGAACGTCTCGACGGCCGTAGTGCCTGCGCCAAGCGGCAAGGCGAGCTCGCCGGCCAGTGGGCCGAGTACGCGTCAGACCGATCTGCGCTTCGAGGTCGACCAGATCGACGAATTGATCCGCTTGGCGGCGCAATTCGTCAGCGACCATGCTCCGGGACTCACGGCTATGACGGCGCACCTGACAAGGCTGTGATACGGGCTCATCATCATGCCCCTAATGGCGCATGGTCAATGCACACTGCGGCCGAGCCACTACCGGGAAGAACCCTGGCTGAATCAAGGTGAAGACGGCGACGGCGTGCGGCGAACCGCGAGCGTTACAAGCTATTCGGGAAGACGTGATGGCGAGGCCGGTCAGCCCTCGTCAGCGCCCTTGCTCGTATCGACGTAGATCGCCACCGCCTGCTGCACGGTCAGATGGTCATGTCTGAAATGGAACCGGCCGCGGCGAGGTCGCGAGACTGAAGCCAGAGCTGCGCCCGGCCCTCGCTCAAGCCCGTTACGTTCTCGTCCACTGTCCCGATGCGGCGTTCAATCCGGAGGCGTGATCGAGCCAGAAGGATCCAATTTTAAGCAAGTTTGGTTTCGTACGCCTGCGCGGGCGACTTCGGGCGTAAAACATGCGCAGGCCACATTGGGTGCTGTTACCTTCCGAAGAGCACTCCTTGACTTACATGCTTAGCGGTCTTCTGGTCGCCGCGGCGGCCGCGTTACCGCTACGTGCATGTCGCCTGCTTTTACGTTCTGCTCGCGGGCGTGCTTGAGCTGGGGCAGAATTTTGTTCCCGGGCGCGACCCCGAGGCCTTTACCGCTTTCGTGAGTACGTGTGGAGCGATTGCCGGCGAGATCGTTGCCCGCACTATTAGCGGCGCTTGGCGCGAGAGGTTTGGTCTTGCCTCGTCGGCAGTGCTCAATCCGCTGTCCGCCCGGCTACCAAATATTCCGATCCAGTGACTTAAATTAGCCGCTGGCGGCCTTCTCGACCGGCTCGCGTGGTTGTGGAGACTCAAAATCCGAAACGGACACCGGTAACTTTCCTAGAATTCGCCAAGCGCCTTCCACTCGATGACGCTGCGCGTTGTGATGATTGATCAAAGCGCTCCCGAATGGCCCGCGCCGCTTCGGCGTAGCTGCCGTGAAAACTGCGACGGTCCCCCAAGATCGCTTTTACAAGTTCGCAGCCTTCACCGGCCATAGGATCATGATAGGCGCTGACGAGCTCGCACATGCGCGATAGCCGCTCGTCGGTCTCGATGCCTGAGATGTACTGCTCGAGACACTCGATGAAGGTCTGGCGGGCGTCGTACCTGTTCATTTGTCTCGCCTCCCTTACTTTTACTTTCGCCTGCCCGATTTAACCCCTTCGGCCCTAAGACCCTTTTCCACGAGCTGACGGACCGCCGAGGAGCGCGACGGGAGATCAGGTTGCCGTCGCCGCCAATCGTCAAGCGCGCGAACGAACTCGCGCGAAACAACAAGCTGCATCCGCAGGTCGAGCGCACCCTCTCCGGTCATGCTCCGCCAATAGCACGCGCCCGTGGTGGGTTGAACTGTGTAAAGCCCACATGCTGTGCATAACCACCTTGCCGGCAACGCCTCTCGTCTATACACATTATATGTATATCACACATAACAAAAGGGATCGATGGAGGGCATCGGCCTGCGACAAATCAAGCTGACGCTGCACGAGCCAAGACGAATCAAGATATCGATTGGACGGAGGCCGAGGAGGCGCTGCGCGAAGTTCACGGCGGCATCGCAGTACTCCATGGACTGTAGGAAGGAGCCGCACACAGCGGGGGTGTTGACCCACAACAGTTCGGGCAAGCGCTGTACTTACTGCCGACAACATGAGCCGCGCGCTGGATCGAGCACAGAAGGCGCTTCGTGACAGGGCAGGGGGCGTGAAGACTAGACGGCGAAAAAGGCCGCCCTCGTTGGCTGACCGGGGCGGCCAAGTCTATGGGAGGCGAGGACCGCTGGGAGCAGCCTTCGGCTCTGGCCGGAAGCGTGAACTCCGGCACTGGGGAGTTGAGCGCTCCGATGAGCCGAACTTGTGGTGGCTAGTGGTCACTTTGCGTTACGGTTAACCCGCGCGCGCCGTGCGTCCGAGCGGCTTCGTTTATGGGGCGAGCGCCGTTGTACGCTTCATCACGGGCTTCACGGGCGGTTTCGGTGGCGGCGTTCGCGCGCGAACCTGTATCCCACAGTTTTTTTCGATTGTGGCCCGCTCCAACGCGTCGAACTCGCCGCGGAGTTGAGCAAGCCCCAAGCGCTCCTCCATCCACGCGGACGGGTGATACGCCCGATAAGCAACCCTTGTGCGAGCAGTTTCGATCAGCCGTTTGGCGGCCTGCTGCGAGATTGAGCAACGCACGCATGTGAATAACGGGGGGAAGTGCGCCGGCCTTCCGTGGTGGCAGCGACCATCAGCCTACGCTTGATCGTTCCATCGATTTGGAGACAGCCCATGCGAAGCGCTACGATGAGACCACCGCCGCTGCGTCCTGTTGAGAGGGATCCGCCGGAAACTGACTACCCGGCCACCGTCTCGCTTCCAGCCCGAGTGAGCTTCATCGCCGACACGGCGGTGAAGCTTGAGCAGCTACAGGCAAACGATCGGCTCCTGTCGCGCGACGTAAGAGAACTCACCGACAAGCTTGCTGAGTTGCAGGAGGCCGTGGGGCAGGATCACCGCTGGCACGTCCTCCAGCAGCATGAAAAGCGGTCACGAGAGAATAAGCTTGATGAAGTGGTGCGCAGCTGTCGAAATCTTAAGGGGCGGCTCGACCGCATCGAGGCACGCAGCGGGGGCAACTACTACGCCTACAACAGCTTCGAGGCCGTCAGCCGCAAACTGGGCGAGCTTGAGCGTTCGGCACCACCTAAGCAACATAAGAAGAGCTTCAGCATTTGGCCCCTTAGCGTGCTCCTCGGCGCGGTGATCGGAGTGGGCATTATATTCTTCGGAAGGTTGGCATAGCTCAGCTTTTCAAGAAGTTGAGCTCACGGATTTCGGTGTCAGTGAGGTCAGGGATGTTGGGGTCGCGGCGGCTGCGGTTGGCTCAATAGGGCGGCGAGTCGGACTTCGGTTACACAGAGTTCCGGCTTCGTGTGGCAGCTGCTTCGATTTAGGGAAGGTCCGAATTGGGGATGGCCACGCACCGCCGAAGGCGACCAACATCACGCCGACAGCGAACTTCAGTGTATTTTCGGGAACCCGTGCCAGCGGGCGATGGACAGATCCAGAAAGACCCAGATTTGTGAATCCCTGGAGAAGGGGTCTCTACCTAGGTCTCCCGGAACGCGCGTGAGAAACTGTCAAGGACAGGCTTCATGATGTATTCGAAGAAGGTGCGCTTCCCAGTCTTGATGTAAACATCGGCCGGCATTCCGGGCGTGGGACGGAAGCCCTCCAGACGCTTGCGGACATCGTCCTCATCGAGGCGGACGCGAACGACGTAAAAGTCTCTTCCCGCCTCCTTATTATCCTTCGCCCCATTATCCTTCGCCATGGGTGTCTGATCGGCCAATGCGTCGGCAGAGAGGTAGACCACCTTGGCCTCGATCATGGGCGTGATGCGCAGGTTAAGGGCGGAGAGGCGCACGAGCGCCGGCTGACCCTCGCGCACATACGCAATGTCGTTCGGCTTGATGTGCGCCCTAATGAGCAACTCATCCTGGACGGGAAGAAGCTCTAAGATGGTGGCCCCCGGTGTAGCCACGCCCCCCGCAGTGTGGAAATTGAGCTTGACGATCACGCCACGCACAGGCGCGCGAACTTCGACGCGCTCGACGACGTCCAACGCGGCCCCGATCTGTTCGTGGACATCGTCGAGTTCCGTTTCGGTCTGACGCAATTCCTCGACCGCCTTTTGGACATTCGTCGCATGTAAATAGGCGATCCTCTGGTTCGCGCGCGCGATGCGCTCGTTCGAATCCGCGACGCGCCCGACGAGCTCGCCGAGATCACCCGCAAGCCCGGCCTCTGCGCGCTGCAAGGCCAGCACTTCCGTCTTGCGCAAGAGTTGGCGCTGGAGAAGCGCCTTCTTGTCCTTCAACTCTTCGGCAAAGAGCGCCAGGCGTTCATTGGTGGATTTCTCCTGGGCTTCGTAGCCTCGGATGCTCTCCTTCAGCCCGGCGATCTCCCTTTCCAGTACCAGCACCTCGGCTGCCAAACTGGCTCTGCGGGCCACGAGCTCGGCGTGCTGGCGAGCGAAAATCGCCTTGACCTCGGCGTCGTCAGTGCCGTTCGCCGCAAGATCTGCGGGCATTGCGAATGTCTCGCTGCCGTTCATTTCGGCTTCGAGCCGGGCCTGCATCGTAAGCAGGCGGTATTTGCGCAGAACGAGGCGGCGCAGCTTGGCGTTCGCCGCCGTATCATCCATGCGCACAAGCACCTGGTTGGCATCGACGAGATCGCCTTCCTTAATTAGGAGGTCGCGAATGATGCCGCCTTCGAGGTGCTGAACGAGCTTGTTCTGTCCCGTCGCCACAAACGTGCCGGACGCGACCACGGCGCCTTGGAGCGGGGCCAGCCCGGCCCATACGGCAAAGCCGCCAACGCAAAGCAACAGAATGCCGAGGCCCAGGATGATCGGTCCCCTGGCGCTCAAAGGGACGCCGGTGTGCCACTGCTCCAAGCTTTCTCGCGGCTCAGTCATCGTTAAACTATCCCGTGCTCGCGGGCCTATCCCCGGCGTTGCCCAGCTGGCTCGCGGGCAAGCGCGCCGGCGGCGGCCGGATCAGGCGATGAAGCACCTCGCTTGGCGGGCCGACCGCCTCGACGCGTCCCGTCCGCAAGATGAGAACCTTGTCGACGCTGTTGAGGAGCGCGGGTCGCAGCGTCACGACGGCGACCGTGACACGTCTCTCCTTCGCGCGCGCGAGCGTCTCCGTCAGCGCTTGCTCGCCTTCGGCATCAAGATTGGAGTTGGGCTCATCCAGCACGACAAGCGACGGATCGCCAAAAAAAGCCCGAGCTAGCGCAATGCGCTGTTTCTGCCCGCCAGAGAGAGGTGCCCCGCCGCGTTCGAGCACGGTCTCGTAACCGTTCGGCAGCTGACAGACCATGTCGTGGATCCCGGTGAGCATGGCGGCCTCGTAAATGTCACGATCGGGAAGGTCGTCGCGCATGCGGCAGATGTTCTGTTTGATGGTGCCAGGGAACAGCTCGACCTCCTGGGGAAGGTAGCCCGTGCACTCTCCAAACTGGCGCCGGTCCCAGTTGCGGAGTGCCGTGCCGTCCAGCCGCACTTTGCCGGCGGTCGGCACAAGACACCCGACGAGGACGCGGGCAAGGCTGGACTTGCCCGAGCCTGAGGGCCCCACGATAGCCAGCGACTCACCGGGCTCCAGCGTGAATGTCACACCATTGAGGATCGGTTCCTTGGAACCCGGAGGAATGCACAACACCCGTTCAACAGCGACGCGCCCTTCGGGCCTTGGCAAGAGCAGCTTTGGCTTATCATGCCGGAGCGCCTCGACGGTGGCTCGCACGCGGGCATAGGACGCACGCGTCTGGACCACGGTTCGCCAACCCTCGATCATGCCCTCGAGGGGTTGAAGGGCACGCCCGGCGATGATTGAGGCGGCAATCATCATGCCGCCTGTCAGCTCGGCGTTTAGGGCGAGAAAGGCGCCCCAGCCAAGAATGGTGATCTGGGCAATGAGACGAATGAATTTTGCCGTGCCGCTAATCCAGAAATTGCGATCAAGCGCCCCGCTCTGAACGGTCAGCGCTTGAGCCTGCTGGCGGCCCCAATGGAGAATGCTCTCGTCCAGCATTCCCATGGCGTTGATCACTTGCGAGTTTCGCGCCAGGGAATCCGCGGCGGCATCGGCCGTTGACGCGTGGTGGCCGGCTCTATTCAGCGGCTCTGTCGTTGCTCTCTGATTCAAGACCGCGATCAAAAGCAGCAGCAGCGAGGCCGCCAGAGCGATGAACCCGAGGTCGCGGTGAATGAGGAATATGACGGCGAGATAGAGCGGGGCGAGCGGCCCGTCGATGAGCAGGAGCATGACGGGGCTCGAGATGAAGGTGCGTACCTGGTGCAGGTTGCGGAGCGCCTGAACGTTGCCACCTTCTCCCGCCCGCGCATTGTTCACGATGCTCGCGAGAACCGGGCCACCGAGGATCGCCTCCATCTTTGTTGCAAGGCGCGCCAGGATTTGCCGGCGCAGGATGTCCAGCATCGACAGAATCCCGATTAGACCGAGCGCAAGGGCCGAGAGCATCAAGAGCGTCTCGACGCTACGGCTTGTCAGGACGCGATCGGAAATCTGGAACAGGTAGATCGGCAGCGTGAGCATGAGGACGTTCACGAACACCGAGAAAACCACGACGAATATCAGGTTGCGCCGCGCTACTGAACGCCAGGCATGCATGGGATCGCCGCGGCATGGGCCGGAAACCTTGTCAATCTCTGCGGTCGGAGTCCGTACGGGTGAGAGCTTAGAGAGGAAATCAATCCACCGCCTTCGCTCCGGGAACCATCGTATCAGCTGGGCCGGCCATGCTGGGCGGCGTTTGAAGGAATGCCAGGTGTTCGTTAGGTGTGGCGCGCCGGACCTTGCGCCTAGCAATTTGTCCCAGGGAGCATGTTCGCGACACAGTTTTGAGAGCGCGTGGACAGCATCGTTCCATCGCCCATGCTTCCGTATCCAATCTGTGATGTGAACCTGCACGAGTATGACTGCTTTCGTTTGCGAACCCGCGTTTTTGATCCGGTTAGAATAGGCTGTCGCTGCCGCGTAATCCGATGTCTTCGAAGGTGCCCGTCACGTCGGCAACGAGCGACGTTGCCGCGGGATCGGAGGTTTTCGTGGGATGGAAAAGTCCGGCGTCCTGACCGCCGTCAGAATTTTGGCCAGCGGACGGACGCATGGCCATCGTCGCTCTGAAGGGCGCGATCGACGACGTCAGAGATGGGCTCGGTGACCGCTTCGGTCCTGAGTGAAAGTCCGTAGTCAGTGTGGCGGCCCTCCGCAAACAGGTCATCCGCGGAGAGTTCGCGGGACGGCTCTTCAAATGTGATGATCCCGCCGGATCCCAGGGCCCCGCCGAGGCCCGGCAATGGCAAGCCGCCAATGTCGTCGGAGATGGAGATAATGTCCGTCACAGCAGTGACCGACGCCGAGGTGGTTTCCGCGCGGCTTTCAATGTTCGCCGACGGCCAAAGGTGTCGCCATCCCGAGCAAACTTTCCGCAGTGGCTACCGCGTCGCCAACGAGCTCGCCCGAAAAGCCTTGGGCTGCGGTAATTACGGGAGAGACGCCTTCGACCAAAGGCGCGCTTTCAAGCACGCCGATAAGATCGGTCACGGTGTTCGCCGGTGCGCTCAGCACGCCGGGAACGACTTCAATAATGACCTCGGCGGCGTCGAATCCCTGGCCGACGACATCGTTGGCCGCGTTTGTCGTCGCCGCAAGCACAGGGACGATGCCCTCGAAAATGGGCGCTGCGATCTCGTGCAAGCCTCCGATGACATCGGGGGGGAATGTGATTGCGTCGCCTGCGACGACCTCGGGCGCTGGATGTGCCTCACCGCCGCCTTGGTGGGTCGAGCTGGCGCTCGGAGCATCTGCGGATGATGCGACGCCGGATCCACTCGCGCCCCCGGCGCCACTGCTCACATTGCCGCCGCCCTGTCCAACGCCGCTCGATGGCCCTGCCTCGAGCTCGTTTGGTGGGCTGACCTCATGTTTAGTTGGCGCGGGGCTGGCATCAGTCTCGGTGGCCCGTATATCAGCTCTCGCGTCCGATCCGACGTCCTCGGCACCTGAGGCCGTGCCCGGCTCTCTTAGCGCGGTCTCGTAATCATTTTGAAGTCGGCGTTGGACGTGCCTTTGCGGTGTCGCCATTCTCCTCGTCGGCCAAGACCGGTCGGAGCATCCCGCCGACGACCGCTTCAGCGGCAACCGCCTGGGCTAGAAAAAAGGGCCAGGTCAGGAAACTGAAAAACCCTCGCGGCTTGTCCTGGGCCGTGAGTTCGACGCCATTCGCTGGATGCCCGTCCATCGACCGCGCTGATGCGTCTCGCTTTGCCTCAAGCATATGATATCTCCTCTGCCGGAGAGTGATATGCGGTCTCGCCCAAGCAGCATTCCGGTCATGCTGCCGGGGCGAGAGATCTATGCGAGTGCTCGTTAAGCAGCGAGCGGATCGTCGGTCGGGGGCACCAATCGCCAGACGTGTCACACGGGTCGCTGGAATCGAGGTAGCCGATCGCGTAATCGATCGCTTCAGCGACCGGCAATGAAGACAGCGCGGCCTGGAGGTCGCTGCAGTCATCCTGGTGTGAGGAGTTGTGCACACGTCGCGTGAGGGATTTGTCGGCTTGCAGTCCGGTTGCTCCTCTTGCAATCCGTGGGCTCCGGCTTGCAGTCGTACGGGCTTAGGCTCGGTTGGCTTGCAGACGGGCTTTCCGGCTTGCAGTCTCGGGATGGGCTTAGCTCTGGGGTGGCTTGACGTTGAAAAAACCCATGTTCTGATCCTCGCACTTGAGTTAGTTCCGGCGCGCGGCCGATGCGCTGTCGAGAACCACCACGCCGTCACTGATACTGTCTCGCACGGGCCCTTGCGGATGCAGGGAAATCAAAAAAATTTCGTTCTCAAGGGCGATGCGTGTCATTTCAATCGCTCGCGAAGGACGACAAGCTCGCGGCGTATCCACGACTTAACCGTGCCGATGGGCACACCGAGATACGCAGCAATCTCAGCATGCGTGCGGCCGTCGACAATAGCCAGGATCAGGCTCGCGCGCCGCCTTGGTTCGAGGGCTTCGAGATGGGCGCGCAAGGCAGCGCCTTCCGCGAGATGGGGGGAAAGTTCCGCCGTATCCTCCCGTTGTTTGGATAGCGAACTCAGCATCTCGTCATCGACGGCGATCTCGCGGCCGGCGCGATGGCGGCTTTTAAGGGCGGTGTTCCGGACGATTGCGTAGATCCAGCCACGCGCCGATCCGCGCGCGGGATCGAAGGAATTCGCATCTCGCAAGATTTGCGCGAATGCATCATGGATGACGTCTTCGGCGCGGTCGCGATCATGGACAATGCGGAGCGCAACATCGCGAAGCCGCGGGCCATCGGCAACATAGATTCTTCCGACCGCGGATTGGCTTCCGCTCGCGCAGTCTAGCAGCGCAGCTTCATAATTCAGCCCATGGTCACAGGAATCAAACGTTCCCTCAGAGGCTGTCGTCTGAGGGCTTTCAGCCCGACGTGCGTAGACAGCGTGTCTCATGTCGGACCGTCCCGTCCGATTTATAGTTCTTCCAGCACTACGATGGTCTGGCCTTGAAGAGGGCCGGATTTTCAGCGCGCTAACGCTTCGTATTAATATTGGTTCCTAAAATTCGCTCGACCCAAGTAACCATGTTTGAGAGAACTGGCCGTGGCTGCGATATCGACCCAGGTCGCTTAGTCAGTCGACATGGTGCTTCCGCTTTGTGTCAGGAGCGGAGATGATCGTCGGCGCCGCGGTAGTCAACATCGCGGTTGGGACGACAGTCTGATTTCAATTTGCGATCAACAGTAGCCGTTCGCGGCGTCTTGAGGCCCCGTTGACGAGATCCCTAGGATCCACATAGACGATCAAGTCTTGGATCCGTAGAGGCTTGTCGCGCTTCTCGAACGATTGAAATGTTGGGCGCAATTAGAAGACGCGAAATTTTTTTTGATACCACTGCATCCATAGGCGCGCGTCAGCGACAGTACTAAGTGACGGCGTGGTGGTCCTTAACGCATGCGCCCGCGTCCGTCGGACGCAACCCAACGCGAGGATCAAAGACATGACCATTTTGGAAAAGCCGATCCGCATCATCGAAAAGATCTGCGAACAGCCCACTTGCGAAGAGCCCACCTGCGAACAGCCCACGTGCGTAGAGCCCACTTGCGAACAACCCACGTGCGAGCGTGAGAAGCCCACCTGCGAAAAACCAGATAACTGCGAGTCCTGAGAAAGTTAGCTGGAAGGATAAGGGCGATACGTACGAGCGTGAGGGTAATTTTGACAAGGGCGATAAGGTGGTCTCCAAGGACGACAGCTACGGGCGGGGAGAGAAGGGCGAAACGTATGCCAAGAATGGGGACGATTGCGCCGAGGAACCGGTCTGCAAGCCCCAATGCGAAGAGGAGGTGCCCTGCAAGCAAACTTGTGAGGAGGATACTGAGTGTGATGTGACTGCCGCGCTGGCTTGCCTCCCGGCCTGCGGAGACGTCGATTACGCGAGCGATCACCTCGATTTAGGGGTCCCGTTTGAAACGGCGAATTTCGACACGCCCGACTCGTACGACTTAGCAGCTTAGTCCTGTCTAAATGCCTCGCCCGCGGCGTTCAAAGGAATTGCGGGGGCGAGGCATTCGACTATTTGCGTCGGGCTTTGGCCACCCTCCAGGGATGCCGATTGAACGTCCGCTGCATCACTCTTTACGTTTCGCCCTTTGTCGCCTTCATCGGCCCTCCAACAGTCCAGCCATATTGAGTGACAGGGAAACGATAGCTGCGCATGACATCTTTTAGCCAAGCATCGCGGGTGGGAGAACCCACTTAGGCGAACGTATCAAGCGTCGTACAGAATGATTACTCTGGGCAAATGGGGCGGACTGTCCGCTTTGGGTCAGTAAAAAGCGGACCTCGATGTAATCAAGTGGTCGTTGCCGCCCTCACGGGCGAGCTTCCATGCACGCGCTGATGTGATGAATGAGATGCGTGCTCAAACCGAATTGAGCCATAAGAACTAGTTCAGCGGGAAGTTGGTGCCGATGCGGAACAGGCGCCCGTCGAGGTCGAACCGCGTGGGGAAAGACGTCGTCGGCTGCGGAATGTCCTCACGGATGGCCACCGGGTTCAGCGTGCGCGTGCCGAGGTCATAGAAGAGGTACTCGGCGCTGACCGTGAAGACGCCGAAGCTCACTTCGCCGCCCACGCCCGCCGTCCAGCCCGTCTCCCAGCCGTTGTCGCTCGCCGACGCCGACACCGCGGGAGCCGCCCCGGCAGGCCCAGGTCGTAGCTCGTCTCCACTTGCGCGTAGGCGAAGCCGCCTGTCACGTAGAGCAGCATGTTGTCGGCGACGAAGCCGAGGCGGCTGCGCAGCGTGCCCAGCCATTCGACGCTCTCCTTGGCGCTGCCAAACTCGGGCACGAACGACTGCACCGCCGTCGCCGAGGAATCGCGCCCCGACATGCTGCTGATCGACATGTCGGTGACGAAGCCCAGCACCACGTTGCTGAAGCGGAAGTCGTAGCCGGCCGCCAGGCCGCCCGTGACGCCGTCGGGCGATGGGTGGTAGCCGGTGACGAGTGCCTCGCCGACGATCGCCTCGCAGCCCGCCGAGAAGCTGAAGTCGAACGGCGGCGACACGCACCCGACGTTGGTGTCGGAAGTCGAGAACCCGTAACCGATGTTGGCGCCCACATAAGCCCCAGTGAAGCTGCGCGACAGGATCACCAGCGGCGCCACGGGCGTCACCGGCTGCGACGGCTCGTTATCCTCATAGCTCGGCGGCGGCGGCGTGAAGCTCTGCTGCGGCGGCGCCGGCGTCTTGCTCGGCGACGGCGGAGACGGCGTGCTTGGCGGCGTGGTCCGAGGCGCCTCGACCTTCTGCGTCTCGGGCTTCGGCGGGGTCCCGCACTGGTTCAGCTCCACGGCAGTGCGCGTGAACAGCGGCGTTGCATCGATGCTCGGCGGCGTGACGACGAACGGGAACGCGGTGGCGAAGCTGATCGGCCGCGTCTCTGCCGGCCATCCCTGCGGGCCCTCGAGGCTGCCGGTCGGCGTGATGTGCACGACAGCGCAGGGGTTGGCGACGTCGGCGCACTGGGCGGCGGCGTTACACACGCGCACAGAGCCTTCCAGCAGCAACAGCCAGGTGCCGCCCGCCGCGTCGACGTAGACGTCGAAGATGGTGCCGCGCACGGTGAGCGAGGCCGATGGCGTGCGCAGCTGATAATTGCCCTTGCGCGACAGCCCGGTGATGAAGCGGAAGGCGCCGCTCAGCAGATTGACGCTGACCGTGCCAGCCGACGGCGCCGGGTCGTAGACGAACTTGTCGAGCACCATGCGCGCACCGGGGCCGAGCGCCAGCTTGGTGTCGTCGTTGAGCTTCAACTCGCCGAGCGAGTCCGCCGCCACCGCGATGGCCTCGTTCTGATTGACCGCATCGCTGGTCTTCAGATTGCGCTGGCGCTGGTCGATCTCGCCCGTCACCTTGTTGACGATGCGCACCGCGGAGCCGATCGGCTCGGCCAGGCCGGACGAGGCGGCCATACACGAGACAAGCGAAGCCAGCGTCGCCGCAATGAATGAGTTGGATTTCATTGGGGCTCTGATTCGTTGTGCGCAAACTATGAATGACCGCTGTTCTCAGCGCCAAGACGTTCGCCGCCGGCGCACAACGAATTGGCCGGCTGATGCATTTGCGCCGCACGCCGCCTCCAAGATGGGCATCAAAGCTGACACTTCGTTGAACTTGAGTGTCTGCATTGGGTCATGAGTGGTCGTCGCGATCCCGCGACGCGTGGTGACACAGAAGCAGACGCGCTCTGATGTCATCTCGAGCTGATGTCAGACCGGCCCGCCGCAATAGGCCGAAGCATCGAGAGACTAGGTCGACACTCTTGGCTCAGTCTCGCCCGCTGCGCAGCTACTCACCAATCAACATGTCGCTTGTTTGGGTTTGAAGCGCCGCCAACCCCGCTTCCAGAAGCGCAAGCCGGTTCGTCAACTCCCTCACCTCGTCTGCGCAATGCGCAAGCACGAGCTCGGCTCTGATCCGAGCGCTGTCGCGCATGGAGACAACCGCCCTCATGCCCTTCTCCACGTTGGCTAGGTCGGCCAAAAGATGACTACGCTCCGCGAGCAGGATCTCATTGCTCATCATCCGATGTAGGGTCTCCCTATTGAGAGGTAATTGGCGAAGGGAGGATCCCTGAGCGAAGAGGGGCGTGCTGTTCCCTGCGTAACATCTGTAAGTCCCCGTGACCCGAAAATTTAGGGGCGGCCTCGATCCACCTCTTCGCTGTCGGTCGTAGCCCCTAGTCGTGGGTTGTTACGCAGGGAACAGCACCAGGATCTGGCATGTGCTCCTGCTTCTCTGCCGCCACGCCATGTGAAGCGGGGAGAGGACTTAAATGACGCTTGTCGAAATTCTGCGCAACAGGACTTGCATGTCTCGACCGACCGGCTCGTCCAACGCCGATCCGATGCCCCGCTGTTTATTCTCGAAATCTTGTTCGGAACCCACTATTCGATCACGCGCCCGAACTCGCGCGGGCGCAATCCGCAGGTTGTGCTGCTCGCAGGAGCAAGCCGCCGAGCTACGCCTTGGGCGGGCATAAGTTCAAAGCAGCCCGCGCCACGAACTGAGGATCGCGTTCCCTTCCTATTCGAGCGCTTCAGCTCGAACGCCTGGTTGTAGCCCGCGATGATCGGTGGCTTGCCCCGAAGGTCAGCTATGGGCAAATTGCAGACGTACGCAGTCCGGTCGTTGGCTCAAGGCGGAGGTTTTCGACCACCACACACGGCCCCAGCTAGGGGAAATGATAAAACTGATCGTTCAAGTACTTTAGGAGGTCCTGCGCTTCGCTCTCGGAGAATTCTTTGTTGGCCGTATGAGTGCAGCTGGCCAACTGCTCTTTCAAAGCGTCTAATGATTGAACGACTCGGTCCTTACGCGTCAAAACACTGGTATCGTGGCATCCCATGCAATTGGCGTCATACAAGCGCTTCCCGTTAGCCCTGTCGCCCGGTAATGAGGCGGCGTAGGCGGTCGGCATCAGCAGGACCAATAGCGATACACACAGAATGCTTTTCATGGTTGGCCTCCGATACCTCCACTTCTACGGCAAACTCATGCGTCGTGGACCAGGGTCTGCAATGGGCCATGAGCGCCGTCCTGGTCGTCTCGCACCTCTGACCGGTTTATCCCTACGAGCGGACGAACGCAGCTGATGGTGAGCACGTCAGCGACGGGCCAGCAGCGGCCCTTGAGCGGCTGTCGTATGCCGCGTCGCCGCCGGTGGCGATCACCAGAAGCAATATGATTAGATTGGTATGGATGCGGTTCGACGGCGCGCGCGCACGGCATTCCCCCCTCGCCCCGATCCGATGGTCGTTTGGTAGCGATTTATCCGAACACAGAAGCTTACAAGAGCGTGTGACTTAATCGCGGCATGCCCAGAAGGTGGGCTTTGGGTCAGAAGCGGACCTCAGGGCCGCGTGTTGGTGACACTTTTTGACGCGATGGGCTGCGCCCCCGAATGAACCGCAGATGAAGATGCCGGTGGCTGCGCCGGCTGACAGGTGGTCGCCGGCGAATTGTCGTTGGCGGGTTCGGGTGGGAGCGTTGCTGAAGTCGGAAGTGGACGTTGAGCTCACGGAGACGACCTCACTGACATTGGATAGGGCGTGGTTGTCGTTGGGCGGAAGGGCTCAGTCGGGCTGTGGGTTCGTCGCCGGTAACGCAGGCCAAGTAGGCGTAAAGGCGGAGGGCTGAGGCTTCGGTGCAATAGCGGCAGCGGTGACATCCGGGCATGATGCAAATCTCGAGTGTGGTATCAATGGAGGTTGGTCATGATCCGCTTCTGCACATTTGCAGCGTTGGCCCTCGCTCTGGCATTTGGAAGTTCTGTCGCCTCAGGGACGATGTCAGCTGCCGAGGCCGCAAATGCCGCCAAACAGCGATGCTGACCGGCAAAACCAAGACGTGGAACTGCAAGAGCGGCCAAGTTTGCTGTTCGGCGCCAATTCTCGGTTACTTCGGCTGCGGCACGAACAAGCTGCTCGGCTGCATGAAGATGTGACTTTGTTGCGGATGCGAGCGTGGGATTGGCTCGTGATGTCACTGAGGCTCGCCGCATGAGCCGCGCCGCCGGATTCTGCTTGGGGTCAAGAAGCAGCCCGCTTCGATCGGCGCCCGGCAGTGCCCGCTCTCCATTTTGGAGCAGTCGGCGAACAGCGACGGTCCAACTTCAGCGATGGGCCATTAGCGGAAGTCGTCGAAAACGCTTCGGCAAGCTCGAGGACAAAGTCTTCGGCGCGCCGCGCCGCTAAGTTTGGTTGATCACGCGGCGGGAGCATCACTCATGAAGCAAGCGAAAGTCCGCATCATCCCAACCTTCCAAGAAATCTGAGCACGCACCGGTCGGTTTACCGCTTTCGTGCTACTCATGACCTGTTTCTCCATGTTGAACCAGGATCTCGGCCCTGACTTCCTGGAGAGCCGCCGTCAGTCGTTTACGCATCCTATCCTCCTCGAAGAGTTTCTTCATTTCCTCTTCGGTCGCGTTGTTCTCATGCAAGATCTTCTGGATGAGGACGATTTCCCTCTGCCCGAGCAGACCAATGAACTGCGGCAATTCGGTCATCACATCCTCCATGCTCACTCACCGACGGGAGCGACCAAATCCGTCACCGTCCGCATCCTCCCCACCTTCCAAGAAATCTGACGCGTACAGTCGCAACCGTGCACTTTGCTCATTTCCATTTCTATGTACACGGCGGACGGCAAGCGCTGTAACGCATCCCGATGGCCGACTACCATAGACCGGCAATGGAAGTAACCGGAGTACGGCATGCACCGCTACGATGCCCGTCAGACATTCGTCGAGCTCCTTGAAGGATATATCGCAGGCATCGAGACCGATGAGCGGCTCTCGGGCTCTGCGCACTGGTCAGCTCGTACCACGACCCTTTGACGGTTGACGCCGCCGATCTGGTTGCCGCCGTGCTGGAGCGGTCCCGCAGCTTCCATGGCACATATGCTGAGGCCTCGGAGGCCCTTCGCGAACGGCTTGCCCGCGGCGCCTCTCATAAATCAGCCGCCTGAGCGCGACCTCGCCGCTTCCTTGCGGCCCGCCACCACATGGTACAATCACCTGGACGACCGGCGCTATCGTGTCGCCTCATCGAGTATCTCAAGTAGCGCTCGCTGGCGCCCGCACGGTCAGTTATCGCCTCCTGGTCTCTCCGCTCACGGGATCAATTTTGAGCTCGACCGTCCTGCCGTCTTTGTCTTGATATTCGATTTCCCAATACCCGGTCTCGTCCCACTCGATATCCTTGAAGTACGCAACGTCACCCTGCTGCTCCAGCGCCTGCAGGATGCGCGATAGCGGTGCTGCCTCTTGCCGTGGAGGCAGAGCCCATGCTTGTTGCACGACAACAAGTGCGGCCACCCATGCCACAGCGCTCAATCGGTAACGCATAAGCCGTCTCCATTTTCATCCAGCGGCAACACCGGTGGCACGGCGTTACCCCACGTCAATCTCCACGTCAGCGCCGGACACGCGCACGGGATAGCTGGTGACGTCGTCGTACGCCGGCGGGCCAAGGATTGTCCCGACCGCACGTCAAACTTCGCGCCGTGCAGGGGGCACGTCACCTCAAACCCGGAGATCTCGCCGTCGGCCAAGGAAGCTTCCTCATGCGTGCACATGTTGTCGATCGCGAAGTACTCGCCACCGACGTTGAAGAGCGCAATCTCCTTTCCCTGCACCTCGACAATCTTGCCTTGGCCGGGTGCGATTTCGCCCGTCGTCGCGACTTTCACGAAGTCCGCCATCGCTCTTCCTCTGCGCAGCGCAGGTTCTTCGACAACCCTCGTCGTCCCGCCAGTACATACGATACGCAAAGGGCGGCCTCACGAGACCGCCCTCCAAATCTAAGTCAAAGTGACCGAGCCGGCTTGCACTACTTCTTCATGGTACACTTGCTCGTCGCATCATCCCACGTGCCCTTGGCCTTCTCGCAATCGGCCTTGGTGGCGGGAGCCGCGGTTTCTTGCGCGAATGCGGGAGCGGTGAACGCCACCGCAAGGCCCACGACGAGAAGCGATACGAGATTCTTCATGGTGCTTCCTCCGAACATCGTTTAAATTATTGCGCGTTCTCGCGCACGCCGCGCAGTACGCGGCGTGCATTAAAGGATCGCGCTAGTGCCAACTAGAAGGAACGCACCGATTGGTCCAACGGTTCCGCGATAGCTGTTCCAACTCGTAGGTAAAGCCTCCTCGTCGAGAGCTGCGTGCGCCATCTCTCTATCCAGCGCTCATGACCTCAACGGCCATCTGCCGATGCTGATGAGCGGAGATGGCTCGCTGCCGGACACATTTCTGCAGGATTCGAAATGACGGCTGAGTTCGCGACCACCGGGCGATAGGTTCGAATGCTGAGAACTCTAATGGCGGCCAGAGCCGGACATTTCGTGGGAGAAGAACGAATGTCGCCGCAAGATGGGATCAAAATCCGACCATGGCTCTGTGCCCAAGGCCAATCTGAACCGGCATGCGCCGCTGGCCCCAGGCGCCGGGCTCGCCTCGAACGCGCCGGGGATGGTCGTGCCGCACGTCGCCGCAGCGGCCACTGCTCGGTCAGGTTCCACGCGGTGATCTCGTACCAGTCGCGGCCGATCACGCGGGTGCCGCACGCTGGGCAGTAGGTGCTCTCGCCGCCTCGTCGTGCACGTTGCCCGTGTAGACGTAGCGCAAGCCCGTCTCGCCGCGCGATGTCGCGCGCGCATCGTCAGCGTGCGCGCCGGCGTGCGCGGCACGTCCAGCATCTTGTAGTCGGGATGGAAGGCGGTGAAGTGCAGCGGCACGTCCGGGCCCGAGCTTCGTCAGCACCCATGCGCTGAGCGCTGTCGATCTCCTGCGGGCTGTCGTTCTCGCCCGGGATCAGGAGCGTCGTGATCTCGAACCAGACCTTCGTCTCGTGCTTCAGATACTCGAGCGTCTCGAGCACGGCGCCGAGCTGGCCGGTGCAGAGCCGCTTATAGAACGTCCTCCGTGAAGGCCTTGAGGTCGACGTTGGCCGCGTCCATCCAGCTGTAGAGCTCCTCGCGCGCGGCTCGCGCGCAGATGTAGCCCGCCGTCACGGCGACATTCTTGATGCCGTGCTTGCGCGGCACGCCTTGGCGACATCGACCGCGTATTCGAGGAAGATGACCGGATCGTTGTAGGTGTAGGCGACGGATCGGCAGCCGGTGGCGATCGCGGCCGCGCGATGTCCTCGGGCGAGGCCTCGTCCTGCAGCCGGTCGAGTCTCGCGCGCCTTCGAGATGTCCCAGTTCTGGCAGAACTTGCAGGTCAGGTTGCAGCCCGCCGTGCCGAAGGACAGCACGGGCGTGCCCGGCAGGAAGTGGTTGAGCGGCTTCTTCTCGATCGGATCGATGCAGAACCCCGAGGAGCGGCCGTAGGTGGTGAGCACGATCTGGTCGTCCTGCCGGCCGCGCACGAAGCAGAGGCCGCGCTGGCCCTCGTGCAGCTTGCACAAGCGCGGGCAGACGTCGCACTGGATGCGCCCGTCCTCGAGCCGGTGCCAAGCAATA
>CAWHOZ010000014.1:0-93918 GCA_963831175.1 uncultured Alphaproteobacteria bacterium
GCCGCCCAATATACGCTTGGATGCACGTGGAGTTCGGGGTGGCCATCCAGAAGCTGGCAGACCAAGGTCCCTCCTGACCGCTGCACCTGCGTTATGAGCGTCCCTGATACAAAAACGCAGTCGCTGGGCGTGAGCCATACTCTTGAAATCTTCGGCACCGTGGTCCGCAAAGGGAACCAAGCAATTGACTTCGTTTCTGTGACCATTGCTACCATTTTCTTCGCCGTGAGAAGCCTTATGTCGCCGGCGGAGGATAACATGAGGGGGGAGTTGGACTGGGCTGATCCGGATTGCAAGCCCTGTATCTTGGGAAGATGGGGTGCACTGGCCTTCTTTGGGTATACCGACTTTGCCAACGTTGACGAGACTGCTAGCTTGCGTGCGAAGAGGGCAGCGGATGTACGCTTTGGTTCCACGGGCATGATCGCAATTCGGGCCATGGGCCTCGGGCGAGAATTCTGCCCGCCGCTTCAACTGAGCAACCCGAGCCCACAGCTGGCCGGGCGGGTAACGCTCGCCATCCTGGGATTCAAGGTAGCCCCGACCAACCGGCTCGGCATTCATACCGCAACCACCACAGGCGGGGCCGTCCTGCAAAATATACCTCGAAATAGAGGCAGGCACGGTCACGTGCCTCGCCGGACCTAGTGGCTCGGGAAAATCCACACTGCTGCGGATCCTGGGTGGCGCGTTTGCCCCCAACGACGGGACGCGTCGAGATTCGCGGCCGTACGAGCAGCCTCATCGACGTCGGCGAAAATCTCGAAGAGGCATGTACCGCCCTGCAGAACATCCATCAAGACCTGCGATACCGGCGAGTGCCTGAAACTGAACACCGGCAGTTCGCCGACGATGTGATCGCCTTCGCGGGCCTAACGGGTTTTGAGGACGTCGACGTCGGACGCTATTCATCGGGAATGAGACTGCGATTGAGCGTGGCGATGGCCCTACTCGAAGGCTGCGGTCATTTTGTTGGACGACGTGCTTGGCGTCGGTGGCCTGGTTTCAACAGCAATGCGTGGACCGCCTACTCCATCTGAAGAAGGAGGGTCGGACCATGCTTCTTGTGCTCAGTGATGATGGCCTCATACGACAGCTTGCCGATCGCTCTATCGAGTTGCACGCTGGTCAGATCGTGGCCGACGGTCCGCCCGAGTGGTTGCTAGCCAAGGATCAGGTGGAAAGCACGCGCCAATTTGAGTGGCACGAAGTTCATCTCTTGCCGGAAAATGACGTCATCGCCCTCGAGAACATAGGCGTCCATCTGGTCGCGGGGCAAGCGAACAACGCCAATGAGCTGGAGCTTGATACTGCATGGCGCATTAAGGTCGCCCATGTGCGCGCGCGCGCCCAAATCTTGATGTCATGCGTGGCAATGTGCTTATCTACCGCAGCCTGGCCCCCCAATATGCTGAGTACGACAGGCCGCAGACGAGCCGATATAAGGTTATGCTGCCGCTGCGAGACCTTCCTAACGGGAACTACACAATCGGCGTCAATGCCGTGTGCGACTTCGATGAGAAAACCTATTCGCTGAAGTCGCGGAACGCCATTCGGCTCACAATTGGGGGGTCGGCGCCGGCAAATTCAAACGATAACATGGGTCCCGTCGGCTACGTTGCGCCAACACTGGCGTGGGACTGTCGGTCCTGCACGAGATCTCGGCCCTTAATGTCTGATCCGGTTGTCTCAATTCGGGGCCTGACGAAAGTGTTCCCCTTGCACAGGCGCAAAGTCACGCCGGGACTGGATACCGCTCGCTTGTCGGCTTTCACGTTTCTTGTCAGACAGGTGCTCTCGCCGTCCCGCAACGAACTTTCCGACATCCCAAATTCCGAAACGTCTAAGAGCGCTGTGCGGCATCAATCTCGACGTCGTCCCCGGCGAGGTCCTTGGCGTCATCGGCCGGAATGGCGCAGGCAAGAGCACGCTACTCAAAATTCTCGCGCGCGTGCTTCATCCAACGTCCGGCAAAATTCGTATCCGCGGGCGCGTAGCGTCACTGCTCGAACTCGGCATCGGCTTTGCCCCAGAACTTCCCCTGCGTGAGAACATTCATCTCTATGCCCGGCTTGCCGGCCTCAGCGCCCGCGAGGTCGGTCGGGTCGAAGACACCATTCTGGAGTATGCCGAGCTCACTCAATATCGTGACTGGGAGCTTCGCGGGCGTCTCCGAGCGGAAGCTTCATCCAAAGAACTCGCGTTCGCCACGCTGGTCAGTCTTCAAGCCGACGTCATCCTGGCCGACGAGGTGCTTGCCGTCGGCGACAGCAGCTATCGACAGAGCTGCGAAGAGCGTATTCGCAGCGTCGGCAATTCGGGTGAGGCGGTGCTCTTCGTCTCTCACGATATGAATGCGATCCGCCGAACTTGCAGCCGCGTCATGTGGCTCGATCACGGAATGGTGCGAATGATCGGCGGCACCGCCGAGGTTGTGAGGGCGTACGAGGCCAAACTCCTCCGGACATCTGCTGGAGCACGGCGACAACGGCACGCCGCTATGCCAAATCCTCGAATTGCGCCTGTTGTCGACGATGGCGCAGGTAGGCACCCTGCAAATGGACCGTTTAGCCTTCCTCGATTGCGTTCGGGTGTTCTGTCCCGAGAACCACCGTCGAAGTCGCGATCGACTCTGGGAGGGTCGCAGACGCGCTGCGTCTTCTCTCTGAGGTCGCCAATGACTTTTGAAGATTCGCGTCCTGCCACACTCCGTGTGGGGCTGCAAATCCCAGCGCATTTTCTCAACGAGGCCGGCTACCAGGCCAAATGCAAACTCTTTGTCTGCGCCCACGACCGGCCGGGCGAGGCCCCGCAACTGGCCGATAGCAGCACCATGGAGTTTCGGGTCTTCAATACCGATCCGGAGCAATCCGTCTGGGCGGATTGGCATTGGGGCCGCGGCGGCCTGCTGGCGCCGCGGCTCGAATGGCGACAAGTCCCGCAAACAGAACCGTACCAATCCGCGCGCATACTGACAGAGGCCCCTTGAATCGTTGAAGTAATAACAATGATGAAGCTGGCCCCAAACTTTCCTTGAACAGTTGCGCGCAATTTGGAGGCACCGCGGCTTCTACTCGCTGCTGCTGCGGGAAATTTCCTTGCGCAAGTTCCGTGCGACGCTATTTGGTTTCTGGTGGTTGGTAATCCGGCCGTTGGTGCCTTCGGTCGTTGCCGTAATTACCTTCACCTTTCTCGTACAGGTGAATACGGATGGCCTTCCGTACCCTATTTTCTATTTTGCGATTCATCACGTGGAACCTGTTGCTTTCAAGCCTTCTCTTCATGCCGCGTACAATGCTTTGGATGCGGGCCATGATGAAAAAGATATATTTTCCAAAGCTTCTGGTGCCCTTGGCCTCGATCGGGCCTCCGTTAATGGAGTTTCTCGTTGTTTCTGTAATGTTCATGGTGACGGTTTTAGTATTCTATCTGCGCGACGGTGTCCTCTATATTTCGATCGGCTCAACCTCCTCGTATTCATCCCCTGTGCGATCCTCGCCCTGGCATTGGGAATTGCCATAGGCATGGTGGCGAGCATTGTCGCCCTCTACGTTCGCGACATCGTCTTTTCAGTTGGCTACTTTGCTCAGGTCGCCATGCTCTTAACGCCCGTCCTCTATCCAATCACCGTCGTCCCCGAACATCTACGCTGGATCGTTTACCTGCTCAACCCCATGGCCGCGCTGGTAGAGTGCTCCCGCTGGGCCCTTACCGGACACGGAGAGTTTTCCGCCTTCTGGCTCGCCGTGTCGGCGTTGGAGGTCAGCGGTATCATAGCGCTTTGCCTCATTTTCTTCCTGCGAGCCGAGAGAACTTATCTGGCTGACGCGATATAATTGATTGTTTCGTGGGATCGGGGTCCTTGCGACCAAGCGGCGCCTGGAGGCTTCACCAGCGGTGCAGAGGCCGACGTTGGCAGCGCCAGTTGCGCGAAAACAATTGATCTCGTCCTCATTACGGGCGCCACACGCCCAAAGAGCGTTTTGGTCAGCGTGTGCTCCAGCTGCTCGTAAAGATAGGAATCGAACCAGCTGTCGCTCGGCCGCAGCTTCTTGCGTATTCCCCGGTGATAACGCCACAGGTTAACTTTGAAAAAGGCACCCTTCAGCGCTTCGCGAAATCTCACAGGAACTTTTCGCGCGTACGGTGGTACGCATTTCCGGTGAGTGGACAAATTTGCTACGTCATTGGCGGGTGTCGACGCAAGGCGCGCCAGTTATGCGACTTCTGAGTGAGTGCCAGTCGCCTTATGATACATTCGGCGGATATATCTGCCACCGACGCGCACGGCTGTCGCCCCGAACCTGGCAAATTGGAGCGCGGTCCTGGGCTACGCGAAAGCGCGGCACACCAGGCGGATCCGTGCCGCAGCCAATCGCTTCTTCAATAGCGGCGACGAAAATCGGAGGATCGCTGCGGTCTCAAGTCCGTTCGGCCGCAGAAATTCACGCACGAAATTCTCAGCCACGTCGCCATCGCCGGAAGCGCCACGCACCTCCAGCGCTAAGGCGTCGAGGTGATCTATCATGCTCTGACTGTGATGGACTATGCCGCCATTTGTCAGATGGCAAAAGTGGAGTGTTCCCTCTTGACCTCTGGCGTTGGCGGGATCGCGCAACGTATAGCACCGCTTTCTCAGAATAGATGCCTCTACCAGAGCACTGGTGTTGAGGCCCACGAGCGCGGCGCAGTGGTACAGCGCATCAAAATAGTCGGCACGCGCGTTCTTTGTGACGGGGAAACCCCCGACGCGAGGGTAGACGGCAAGTGGGGCCAGGTCTTGAGCCTGGAAATTCCTGAAGATCTCCTAATTCATCGGATGCGGACGAATGAGGACATTCGACCGCCGAAGCTTCGTGTCGGGAGCCGATCGCAAGGCTTCGAGCCAACGCCGCACGAAACTTGGCTCATCCTTCGCAATTGACGACGATGAACCTACGTAGAGTATAATCGGCCTGTCAGCAAAAAAACTGAAATCCTCGCAGAATGTCATCCGGTCGCGCGACGGCTGACGCTCGAACCAGTCGTCATAGAGCTGCGCTCCAGTGACAACGATACGGTCCTCGGGAACGTTATGCAGCTCGATGGCTTCCCGCTTTTGTACTCCGTTCCAGACGATGACCCTATCGGGCAGGGCCTGAATGCGCCCCTTGTTCGTCAGGTTGTCCCAGCTGGCAACGGCGAGCACAGTGGGAATTCCCAGATGGCAAGCTGCGCGTAACCAATCGATCTGCGAGGTGCGGAAATCGATTAAGGGGGTGACGATAACAAGATCGGGTTTAATTTCGGCGATCCGCGATACGATGGACGCGTCAAGAGGCAGCTGCTCATCAAGCCGATTAAGCCAACCATCAACCCGATTATTCCGGCGCAAGTTCGCAAATGCAGATGCAAAGAAAACGCCGCGCGCAATAGGAGTGGCCTTCAGCCTTGCCCGCTGCCTTAGACTTGGTGCGTTGGCAAAGCGCGGGTGGTGATATCGCAAAAGATCCGCGCGCAGTGAACTTCATCGGCCAAATTACGCCAGGAATCGCTTCTGCTGTACAAATCTCCAAATTCAAACTGATTGGGAAAATCTCGGCACAACTGCGCTTTCTGCTCGATAACTTCGCTGGGGAGTTGTCTGCTTGGATCAGACAAAATCGTGATGTGAAAGCCGCGAGTGGCGAGCATCCTCAAAGGAGCTTCGAAGTTGCGCAGATAATAGAGGTTCCTCATGAGGAAGAGGATCGTCCTCGTGCCTGCCATATGAACGGTTTCTCCTGCGACGTTGCTGCACGTTACGGGCTTTGCCGAAAATCAGCCGCGCCGCCTTGGCCGCCTTCGCGCAAGGTACCAAAGGCGTATGCAGACCCCAAAGGTGCCGCAGGCTTGACCCCTGCCTGACACCCGCGTCTATATAGCAAGGTGTTGAAAGGGGTCAACTGACGCACCGGTCTGCGCTGCTGTCCGTGCTACGCCACAAAACGCTGCGCGGTGGAGTTCGAGGGAACGTGCTAGCGCGCGAACCCTTGCGGGCGCACGAACTCCGGCGCGCGTCGTGACAGCGGAGCAACCCTCGACGGTCGAAAGGAGCAGAGTTGTCCCCCCCAACAACAGCCCTGTGATACAACCCGGTTGGCCGCACCGCGCCTCATTCTGGATCCGCTCCAAACTAGTTCAGGCAGCCAATCTAACCGCCGGAAGAGGGTCACATTTTGGAACGCGTGGGCGCCCGTTTCCGCTTCTCAAGTCATTTAAGGATTCACTTCAGAGCACGCCGGGGCCGGACGCCTTATTGTTCGGCGATTCGGTTTTCGAGCGCGTGGCTTATCAGGATGAAGATAGACGTCCGCTCGGCAGCATGCTCGTCGACCGGCTGACTGAACTCGGCATGCGTCCAGACGTATTGGCCCATTCGTCCTATACCCCGTACATGTATGAAGCGTTCTTGCGACTCGCCGAGCGACTTGGTGCACACCCGAAGTGCATCCTACTGCCTTTCAATCTGCGCTGCTGTTCACCGCAGTGGGACGCAAGCCCGCTTTGGCAGTTCACCCAGGACCACGCGGCGGTCGAAGCACAGATTATCAACCCTTCGGCTACCGTGCTCCCTTTGAAGCCAGTCTTCGAGCATCCCAGGATCTATGATGCCGTCGCCTTCGCGAGCCCTTTGAGCAGCCGGCGCAGGATCGGAGAGTTCACTGCAATCGCCCGCGATAAGCCCAAGGTGGCGGCAGCGGTCGAAGCGCGCAGACGCGAGCTGCTGGTATTTCACTACGGTGTGCCCATCCGGCGCGAGCATCGAAATCTCAGCGCGCTGACAGCCGCAGTTCGCGCCGCCGTCGACCTTAGGGCCAAGATCCTAGTTTATCTTACGCCTATCAATATGCCACTTATCCGTCGGATCGGCGGTCCGGGACTCGTCGACATTATCCGTGCCAACAGCACTCTAGTCCGTGACGCCGTGCACAGCGCCGGAGCGGCTTCGAAATCAAGTCATCTGGCGGGATTGGCTCGACGCAATGCCGTCGACGGGCTTTTTTCATGAGCACGAGCTGACCGAGCACCTATGCACCGAAGGGCGGCAAAGGCTAACCAATCTGGTCAGCGACGCGCTCTTCGGGGAGCCCGCTCGCCGTACCGAGGCTGTGGCATACTCGCAAAATCTTGAATCTCTCGACAGAACGTGATTGACACCCAGCGATACGCCCATAAGGGAGCGACGGCCGACGGATCGCTGAACGTCTGTTGCGCAGAATGGCCGCCAAAGGTGGGTCGCCAGACCGGCCCGCTCCTGCTGAAGGCAAAATGAAGGCTCCGTCGATGCCTGTAATAAATCGTCGTCGAATAGCACCAAACGTTTTGCGAGCGTCACCAATCCGATGAAATCTCCTATTCGAAGTTCCAGCGTGGTTCGGCGAATTCTACTTGTTCGGTCAAATTCACTTCTCTCGTATTGGCGTTGGCAGCCTACTCCCATCGTCCGGCGGTTGGTTGATAAGCGCCGTCATGCGGCCGCTGCAGAGCGACGTCGTATAAGGCGCTCGGCTCGTAAGCCAGCCATACGAACTTCCACCCGTGCGCGATGGCGAAGTCGACGACGGCACGATGCACCCCGTAGGCGCCGAGGGCATAATCCAAGTGCGCGAAGTCGTTGAACACCAAATTGCCCCCGGCTTCACCTTGCTGGCCGCGGCCTTGGCATCTCGCGACACGCCGGCGAACGAATGATCGGCGTCGATGTAGATCCAGTCGAAGTAGTTGTCAGCGAAGGAGCAAGGATCTCGTGCGAGGCGCCATTGTGCAGCTTAACGCGCGGATCAGCGGCGACGTCGGGCTCGAGTGCCGAAAAGTCGAGATCGACGAGGTGCAGTTCGGCGGGATCCGAGACACGCAGAATGTGGCGCGCGAAATATCCTCGCTGCGTGCCGATCTCGGCGATGCGGCCGCCGCGCGGCAGATGTTCTACGAGATCATAGCGCGACGCGCAGACGCGGCAGTCGGTGATCAGATGTGCGGGAAGTCGCGCAGAAGGCTTGCCGGATATGACCAAGTGACGTCCCACGCGCAGCACGTGGCGCACGCTCGCGGGCAGCCGCTTGCGCAGGGCCAGACTGATGCGTCGAAGGATGACCAAGGGTGATCCAGATGGAAGTGGCCGGGCGGGATTGCCCAGCTCGGCTGCAGATACTCGTCCTTCGCGTTGAATTCCACACCAATCGCGCAGCGACAAGTGGCGATCTAGCCCTCATGGAAATTGATGAAGGGCGAGCCTTCGAGAATGCCATCGCAGATGAGGTCGAGCGGCGCTGATCCTCCCGGCCGCAAGGACGCAAGGTCCGTCCGCTCGATCGTGTAGGGGACACCCGTAATGCGCGAGGCGCGCATGGCAGGCACCGGGATCATCCGCCTAAAGAAGAAGTGATGGGCATAGGTCTGCGCGCGCCGCGTGCGATCCGGATCTAGTCGCCGGCGAACTGGCAAATCCGCCAGCGCCTTTTCGTAGGACGCTGCATCATCGCAATCGAAGCCGATCTCTTTGCCTTTCAGCCAGCTTTCGCCCGCGACGATGACGGGAATGCCGCGCGCTGCGAGCTCGATGCCCGTCTTGGTCGCATAAATAATGGCCGCGTCGGACGCTTCCGCCAGCGCATACGTACTGACGTCGATCGTTGGGCCGGATAATCACGATGTTAGGGGGAAGCTGCGGAAAGGCGGCCTCGATTTCCGCGGCGATCGGCTGGCGCGACGGCAGCGAGCCGCGCTCTTCGGCCGGATGGATGCGAATCGCGAGCTGCACGTCCGTAGCGGCGTGCGAAGTGACGCATCGTCTTGCAGCGCCCATTCGACCTGGTCTCTTGAAAGCTCTCTGGCGGTAATGCAGCTGCGCGTCCCAGATCACCGATGTCAGCATGGTGACCGTCGGCTTGTCCGGATCGAGCCCCAGGTTGGCGATGAGGCGGCTGCCTGGCGCCGTCATCCGGGCGATGAAAGGCGATCCAATCCTGCGCTCCCGTCTCGCGATCGCCGAGATAGCGCACGAGCTTCGCTTCCTGTTGCTCGCTGAGCGGCAAATTCTCCCATGCCGAGGTCGGCTCGGCGAGCATCGCCCGGTGATAGGTCTCCCCGTGGCTGAAGATGAAGCAGCCGGTGCGATACGCGGGATTCCAGGCGACGAACCGCACGCCGGCTTCCTGCGCGGCTGCGGCGACCAGCGCCTGCGGGACATAGATGCCGTGATGGCCGACGATGACGTCGTAACGTCCTGGCGGAGAAGATTGCGCATGGCGAACAGCGACAAGCATGCAGCTTCGAGATAACGCCGCACGATCGCGCTCTGCACGTCGCCGCTATGCCGTCGAGCTCTCCCGCGCGAAGAAACGCAGCGCGCCTGACATGGCGGCTTCGCCAATCGGAATGCCGTCCATCTCCAAATCGGGGATGCTCTCGAGCGGCGGTTGTCTTGGCTATACTGTCGCGCGCGGTCGCGATCGGCGTCGGTGAGCAGGCTTCCATAGCGGAGGACGTCGAGGCCCAAACCTTGCGCGCCGAACAGCTTCTCGGCCGGCGCCAGGCACATCGTGCACAGATCCTCCGACGGGCCGTGGCGGGCGTACTGCGTCGGGGTCCGGATACCACGTATAGTCGGCAGCGATGCATGCAGGCAGCGCAGCGTCGCACAAGAGCCACATCGCAGCGCGCGCCTCGCGCCGTCAGCGCAACCGCGAGGTAGCAGTCGAAGGTCGACGCGGCCGCGTGGATGCCAACGCTCGTCGCGAACAGGACTGTGGGCGCTTTGGGATTTGACGCTGCCGCATCTCGCAGCGTTACCCATGCATGCCAATCGTCGCCAAGAAGGCGCGCCAGTCCGGGTAGAGACCGTTTCGCTGGCGCCGTTTGAGATTGGCCAGCCGTATCGGCTGCATCCAGGGTTGTTGCCGCAGCCAAAGCTTCAGGTTTTCGGCATTCATGCCTTGAGCCGTGTGCGAATACGGTCGCGCAAGCTAGCAGAATCGAGGCCATGGTGACGCAGCACCTCCGCGGGTTGACCCGCAGGCCGGCACGCCCTCGATGCCCAGGCGCATAACATACGTCGGGCACCGTTCGCGCTTGCGAGCGCCAGCGCCGAGAGCAGCTGATCACCAAACCCGCCGTTCAGCGTAGTGATTGTCGATGGTGCACAAGAGTTTTAGGCCTTTGAGCTTCTCCGCGAACCAGGCTCCATCCACCCGATTGAGAAACGGCGCCGCGATCACGGCCGTTCTATGCCTTCTTGTGCCAGGAGCTCGGCGGCCGCAGATAGGCCTCGGCCGTCAAAATGAGGCCATAGGTGACAATGGCGGCATCGCGCCTTTCGCCTCAGCACGACGCCCTGGCCGGGCACCAGCCGCGTTGCGGGATAGGCAAAGGGCACCGGCCAGGGCACGGAGATCAGACGCATGTAGCCGCTGCGGCCCGGCGCCTCCGAGAGATAGTTCAAGCAGAAGCGGTATCTCTTGCGGGCAACAGGGCTCGACGATGTCGAGGCCAGGGACGGAGCCGAGCGCAGAGATATCGCGCAGGCACTGATGGCTGTGACCGGGCGCCGCCGGAATGAGGCCGGCGAGCGAGCCGACATAGAGGACCTTCGTGCGCTCGGTGGCGTTGTTGTAGATCTGCTCGTTCGGCCGCGTCGAAAGGAAGCAAGCGAAGGAATGGCAGATCGGGATGAGCCCCTGCGAGCGCCATGCCGCCCGCCTGCGAAACCATGTCCATCTCGGCGATGCCGCATTCCACGAAGCGATCCGGGAATTGATCGCGAAACGGGATGAGACCGGTGTCGAGCATCAGGTCGGCGTCGAGCGCGACGATGCGGTCGATCCTTCGGCGGCACACGCGAGCAGCGCCTCGGTATAGGCCGGGATCAGCCGCTGTGGTGTCGCGCGCCGCGCAGCCCGCGTCGGAGGCTCGATCGTCTCCAGTATGAGCTCGTGCTGCGCCGATGCCTGGCCAAGCGCGCCATTGATGCGGTCGAGCAGCTCCTGCGCGGCGCGACTGTAGCTGTCGGCGTCGGCGCGCCGGAGTGGAAGCGGTACATAGTCGGCGTCCGATTCGATCGCCGTGTGCTCCATGAAGGAGACGCCGCGGCCCTTGACGGTGTCGGCGATGATGATCTGCGGCCGGTCGGTTTGCGCCGCGCAATGTCTCAAGCGCGCCGCGAAAGCCTCGAGATCATGCCCGTCGCAGCGCTCGACGTGCCAGCCGAAGCTCGCGAACTTGGCCTCGAGATCGCCGAGATCGCTCGTCTGCGCTGACGCGGTAGTCGGACTGCAGCTTGTTGTGGTCGACGATCGCGGTGATCTCGCTCATGCTCGCGTTGGCGGCCGAGATCAGCGATTCCCAGATCTGCCCCTCCTGCAGCTCGCCGTCGCCGGTCAGCACAAAGACACGGCGCTGGCGGCCGCGCGAGCCGATCGGCGCGCACCATGCCCTTGGCCTTGGAGATGCCCATGCCGAGCGAGCCGGTGTTGGTGACCATGCCGGGCACGCGCGACGTCGGGATGCCCCGGCAGGCCGCCGAGCCGGCGCAAGCCGTGCAGCTTTTCGAAGGGCAAGCCGGCCGAGCGCGATCAGCACCGCATAGAGGCCCGGCGCGTCGTGGCCCTTTGGAGGAGAAATAGACCGGTCGTCGCCTGCTTGCGCAGGCTCGTTGAGATAGAGCCACGCACGATGTCGAGGCTCGAGAAGCTCGAGCCGATATGGCCCGACCCGGCGCGCGCAATCATGTACAGCGTGTTCAGCCGACACATATCGGCGAAAAGCTGCGTGCGCTGCGCCGCGCGTCGCTTGTTCAAGCTGCGTACGCGGTCGAATTCCTCTTTCGGGACGTAATAGAGGGTCGACTCGACAACCGTTCCGATCAGCTCGCCCAACGCGGCCCCCGCTTTCAGCTACGGACTGCCGTACGGCGCCCTGCGAACGGGCGGTAGCGGCAAACTTGCCTTGTGCTCACCATGCGCTTCGGCGTAGTCCCAGTCGTACTGCGTCGTTGATGTCGAAGCCTTCCACCCCTCGGTGAAGAACGGCATGACGGCTGACCCGGCGATGGTCCGCCCGTCGAACACGACGCGGCGTCCAGGCGATCTCCAGGCTGGCGTTCTGCACGTAGACCTCCGGCAGCGCCGCCATCTGGCTCGAGTGCCAGGGCTGCTTCTCCGGCGTGAGCGGCAGCAGCGGCAGTCATGCGCTTGCCGCGCACGACCCACATCTTGCCGGGATGCTGCGGCACCTTCTCCACGGCGCGCAGCGAGTCGACGCCCTGCTCGGCGAGGAATCCTGCCAGGCGCGGCGGATGGTGTCGGCTGTCCGGAACGGGCTGGTCGGCCGCAGGATGCTGAAGCAGTCGAAGCTGCGTCCCTGCGTCTCGAGACGCTTCAGGGCGTGATCCACCCATTCGATGTCGGGCGAGGTCGACGTCGCAAATTCGGCCGGCCGCAGGAACGGCACCTCGGCGCCATAGTGGCGCGCGATCTCGGCGATGCGCTCGGATATCGGTCGAGCACGATCACCGCATCGAAGACGCCGCTCGTCGCGCGCGGCCGCGATCGCATAGGCCATCAGCGGATGTCCGCCGAGCGCGCGCACGTTCTTGTCGACGACGCGCTTCGAGCCGGAGCGCGCCGGGATGAACGCGACGACGCTTGGCATGCAGCGCGTCGCTCCCCGGGCTCTCAGAGCTGTTGCGGGCGAACCTGGATGTAGACGTCCTTGAGCTCGCTGTAGACGTCCAAGGCTTCGGTGCCGGGCTCGCGCGTGCCATTGCCCGACTGCTCGAAGCCGCCGAACGGCATGTGCGGCTCGATGCCGAACGTGCCGGCGTTGACGACCGCGACGCCGGCCTGCGACTTGTGCGGCGAAGTCGATGCCGCGGTCGAGCTCGCGTGTGGATGCAGGCGGTCAGCCCGTAGGGCGAATCGTTGGCAAGCGCGATCGCCTCCTCGAAGTCGCCGACGCGGTAGAGGCAGGCGACCGGGCCGAACAGCTCCGCAGCGGGAGATTTCGCGCTCGCGGCTCGACCTCCTCGATCAGCGTCGGCGCATGTAGAAGCCGCTTGCGCGTGCGCGAGTCGGTCGAGCCGGGCGCCGCCCGCAGAACACGCGCGCACCCGCCGCGCGCGCCTTCGCGACTGCCGCGAGCATGTTCGTCAGCTGCCGCTCGTTGATCACCGGTCCGAAATCGTCGTCGTCGGTCGGGCCGACCTTCAGAGCGTCTTGCCGTCGCGCGACCAACCGCTCGCGAAACGCGTCATAGACGGTATCGAAAACGATGATCCGGCTGCCGGCAGCACAGCGCTGGCCGGCATTGGAGAAGGCCGACAGGCACGCCCATTGCACCGCCTTGTCGAGGTCGGCGTCGTCGCAGACGACGAGCGGATTCTTGCCGCCGAGCTCGAGCGAGACCTTCTTCAGCGCTGCGCCCGCAGGTCTCGCGCGATCCAGCGGCCGACGCTGCTCGAGCCGGTGAAGCTCACCACATCGACGTCGGCATGTTCGACGAGCGGCGCCCCGCACTCGGTTCCGAAACCCTGCACGACGTTGAGCACGCCGGCGGGCAGGCCAGCCTCGTGCGCAATCTTGGCGAACAGCCAGGACGTGGCCGGCGTGTCCTCGGCGGCTTTCAGCACGGCGGCGTTGCCGCAGATCAGCGCCGGAAACACCTTCCAGGCGATATTGGCGATCGGCGTGTTGGCCGCGATGATCAGCCCGGCGACGCCGCACGGCTGGCGCACCGTCATGGCATACTTGTCGGCGGCGCCGCTGGTCGTCGTGCGGCCATAGAGCCGCTGGCCCTCGCCGGCGAAGAACCGACCCAGCGCAATGGCGCCACCGGCTTCGCCGAGCGCTTCCTTGGGCGACTTGCCGGTCTCCTAGCGCGACGACGGCGGCAATGTCCTTCTGGCGCGCCTCGAGCGCATTGCAGATCTGGTGCAGCAGGATGCCCTCGCTGCACCGCCGGGCGTCGCCGCCCAGGCGGGCTGCGCTTGCTTCGCGGCGGCCACGGCAGCATTCGACATCGGCGACACGCGAACGCGCCACCGTCGCCAGAACGCTGCCGTCATGGGGCGATCGCTTCTCGAAGATCTCGCGCCTTCTCGGCCGGCGCCCGGCTCCAGCGATCCAGTTGGGGATTGTACTCGGAAACTCCATTCCACCTCTCGCGCCAGAACCCCATCCGCGCGCGACTTCTACAAGGCCGTGAAGCCGCCGTCGACCACCACGTTCGCGCCCGTCATGTACGAGGACGCATCGGACATCAGGAACTGACGACGCCGTTGTACTCGGCCTGATCGGCCATGCGTCCGAGCGGCACCTTGGCGTGGTAGCCCTCGAGGAATTGCGGCTCCTGCTGGTTGGCCACGCCGCCGAAGGTAAGCGTGTTCACGCGCACCGAGCGGGCGCCCCAATAGATGGCAAGATAGCGCGTCAGATTGTAGATCGCCGATTTCGAGGCCGAATAGGCGACCGGCTTGAAGAAGGCTTCGCCGCGGTCGCGGCGGTATTGGTAGAGCGCCTGGTCGGGCGAGACCATGCCGTAGATCGAGCCGATGTTGACGATGGAGCCGGCCCCCGCGCCGCCATCGCGCCGCCGAACACCTGGCAGCAGAGGAACGTGCCCTTCACGTTGACCGCCATGATGCGTTCGAAGGATGCCAGCGGGTAGGTCTCGAACGGCCCGTTCTCCTCGGGCGGCGCGTCGGGCGGGGCATCGATCGCGGCGGCGTTGACGAGCCCGTGCGGCGTCCCCCACTCGTCCTCGATGCGCCGCAAGGCGCCTTCGAGCGAGCTGCGGTCGGTGACGTCGCAGGAGATGGCACAGCATCCGACCGTCTTGCGCGGCGGGCAGCCGATCGAGCAGCGCTACGCGTGCGCCGGCATCGGCCAACGATCGCCCGAACTGACGCCCCAGCTGCCCCGCGCCGCCGGTGACAACGACGATCCGGTCCTGCACGTCAAAGAGGTTACCGCCAGCCACGGATGATCCTAGTCGCTGTTATCATGGGGCGAACGAAAACCGCCCGTGCCTATTGCGCGGGCGGCTTCCATTTGCTGCCGGCGATCCGAGCGCACACGACGCTCGTGCCGAACGGATAGAGAAATCGCGTGCGCGTGCAAGCTGCCTGCAACTGCCCGCGAACGTCTTCAGGCAGTCGCCTTGTCTGCGGCCTCGTTGGCAACGGGGATGGTGTCTTCCACCAACAGTTGTCGTCCAACTTGAGATCCTTGATGATGCGCCGCCCGATCATGGTTTGCAGCATGTACGGCCTGAGCCCACCGTCGCCCGGCGACTTGATGGCGATATCGGCCTCTGTCAGAACATGACCGGCCGGCAGGTCGCGCGCCGCGACGAGCTTCTTCGTCATCTTGTGGAGCGGCTCCACCTCGCTGTCGTAGCGCCGCTTCTCGCCGTCGCCGAGCGCCACGCGCGTCCGCTGCAGATCGCGCACGACGCGACGCAGGCCCGGCGGCTCGAGCGAGAAGGCCTGGTCGGTGCCCTTCCATGCACGGTTCAGCGTGAAGTGCTTCTCGAAGACGCGCGCGCCGAGCATGTAGGCGACCAGCGCCATGGCGATGCCGTTGTCGTGCGAGGAGAAGCCGATCACGACATCGGGAAACGCCTCGCGGAAGGTCTCGATCACCTGAGGTTGAGCTCCTCATACGGCGGCGGATAGCCGGACGTGCACTGCAGGATGCAGAGCTTGCGAGTTGATCGGCATGATGGCGTCGTAGGCGCGCCGCACGTCCTCCATCGTCGCGCCGCCGGTCGAGATGATCATCGGCTTGCCGAAGCTCGCGACATGCTTGAGGAGCGGGGTGTTGGTGAGGTCGCCGGAGGCGATCTTGTAGGCCGGCATGTCGAGCTCTGCGAGGAAATCGGCGCTCGGGATGATCGAAGGCCGTGGAGAAGAAGGTGATGCCGAGCTCGTTCGCATACGCCTTCAGCTCGAGATACTGCGTCCCGGCCGAACTCGAGCATCTCGCGGTGCGCGCCGTAGGTGTCGGCGTAGGCGTTCTCGCTGTTGTAGGCGCTGTCGTACATCTCGCGCGTGAACAGCGCGCGATTGTCGCGCTTCTGCAGCTTGACCGCGTCGGCGCCGCAGATCTCCTTGGCGCACGTGAACATCTCCTTGCACTTCTCGAGTCGCCCTGGTGATTGTGGCCGATCTCGGCGATCACATAGCAATCGGAGTCGTCCGCGATGCGGACGCCGTCGACGACGATTTCACGGAACATTTGGCTCCCCTCCTGCGGCCCACCCACGAGGTAGGTTTAGACTAGGCCTCCATTTCATACAATTCTCGAAACCCGGCAGCACGAAGACATCAACCCCTTTGTTGTGCCGGCATCGCTGCCGCGGACCAAGCTCGCAGTCCGCTCCTGGCAAGCATCAAGCCTCTAGCCTTAGCGTATTGCGGTGGAGCCAAGCACTTGGTTTTGTGGCGGATTTGCCACAGGAGATAGCTGAACAGGCTCTCCGAGCTTGCTATCGTTGAGAACGCTTGCCGCAAACCTTTTTAGCATGGTTAAGCGAACGCGACGTCCCCCAGCAGGTGCGCCTATACTGCGGCATCTTCATCTATCTTCATCCATAGTCATTCGCCGAGGCGATTCATGCTGCTGAAAAATGGGCCTCCGAGGCTGACGATGGCGCACTTGAGCGACTGGTGCTCAACGTCCGGCTAGCCGTCTTCGATTTCGACGGAGTGTTCACGGACAACTGCGTCTACATGTTCGAGGACGGGCGCGAGGCTGTGCGCTGCTCGCGGGCCGACGGCCTCGGATTGCGTCGGCTGGAGCGGGCGGGCGTCGAACCTCTGGTGCTGTCGACCGAGCGCAACCGCGTTGTCGGCGCCCGCTGCGCCAAATTGAAAATAGGATATCAGCAGGGCTGCGATGACAAGGGCGCGGCGCTAGCGGAGATCGTGCCAGTAGAAATCTCGATTACGCGCGTGTGGCCTTCATCGGCAACGACATAAACGATCTGGATTGCTCTGCGTCGCGTGGCGCTTCCTATCGTCGTTCAGGACGCTCATCCGAAGGTTCTTAAGGTCGCACGCTACCGCACGCGGCGCCCGGGTGGACACGGCGCGGTTCGGGAAATTTGCGATCTGATCGCGGACATCCAGGGGCGAGAAACGTCGAGTTGAGCCCACCTATACCATTTCGGGGTCCGAAAGAATTTTCTCCAGATGGAAGAGGAGCAGATGGCAAGTTGCGCGGAAAAGCTAGCCTGCCACAATCGCGGTGCGCGGCTCCTGTGCAAGAAGACTCCGAGTCGCAGGCGCACATTTTCGCCTGGTTCAATTGCCCAAGTAAATCGGCGGGTTTGCGCTAAGTTGGCCGATCAATACGCTAAACGCGAGGCGTGTGCGAAGTATCGTGGCTGCTGTAGCTGGCACCGATGGCGACGGTTTCGAAACGGCATTCCAGGCGATACGCACAGTCCCCGAAAGTCACAGCCATGATGACCGCAACTCGAACCGCAGACCCAGCGTGGGGTACATTCAGACCAGTCGGCCTCAACTGGCTCGGCATCGCCTTCACCCGCAGCAGGTTAGCGAGAGGGCCCGTCTTATCGCTTTATACGATCCTCCATTAGCCGCCATCAGCGCTGCTTTTGACATCACGATAGACGGCGTTCGAATGCGGTGCACATTGCGGCCAATGCAACCGAATGGGGCTTTGTCTTCAATGGTCGGTGGCAGGACGAGACGGGCGACGGCTGATCAATGAAGCGTTAGGTCCTGGCGACACGTTCGATGCCTTGGAGCCAACTGCGGGAGTTACTCGCTTTTTCGTCTCGCACGGTCGGAACCGCCGGCCGCGTCGTGGCAATCGGCCTATCCCAAAATGGTCCCGCCTATGCGGACTATCTTTACGGCCACCTGCGCTGACAATATAGATGTGTGTGCCGTTTCGGCCGGCAGCGAAGTTGGAATGGAAGACCTTTACGTCGACGTCGGGCAACGAGGGCTACTCAAGCATGGCCGATACCAGCGTGGGCACGCGCCAGTCTGTCCCAGTGCTCCCGCTGCACGAGATCGCCGTGCGCTCGAGGCTTAAGCGCATCGACGCCCTCAAAATCGACGTGGAGGGGTATGAGGACCGCGCGTTACTGCCGTTCGTTGCAACGGCTCCGCGCTCGCTGTGGCCACGCCAAATCTTGATGGAAACGCGCTGGCGTTCGGCGGTGGAAGATGGATTGCGTCGCCGGCCTCGAGAACGTGGGCTACCGCATGGTGTGGTGCCGCGCACCAGACTCTTGGTTGAGTAACCTGGACCCCGAGCTTACTGAGAAGCTCCTCCCCGAAATTAAGCTACTCAACCTATCAAGTATTCTGCCGCACAGGATACCTCTGAGAAGAACGACCAGAATAAACCATCCCGGAAGCCGTCGCAATTTGGGAGCAGTAAGGTTTCAAGCGGAGGCCGGCCGCGACAAACACTCACCACAGGGCAATTCGAACAAGATGCACAGCGTTCGAATTCGCTGGCTGGCACCTTTTGTTCTAGTCTCCTCGATGAATCGCAAACACCGTGTCTTGTCGTAATTGCGCCGACACCGTCAGCGGCGCGACGTCCTTGGCAAAGCACTCTATCGTATAGTCGACGTGAAGCTCGGCGGCGATGGCGCGGGCGTGCAGGATCCACTCGCGAATACGGCTTTCTCGGCACCCTCTATGTCGATCTTGAGAAGGTCGATCGTATCGATCTCGAAGCGCCTTCGAACATCCTCCAGGGTCACGGCGGCGACCTCGACACCCTCCGCCCCAATCTTGTGCCCCCACCCGGGCCGTCCGTGCTGATGCGGCTCACTCCAGAGCAGTCCGAGAGACACGCCTGCAAGGAGAAAATGCGCGGCTCATGCGCGGTGTTGGCAACGAGCAGGCGAAAATTGTTCGGATTGGGCTCCGCAGCGATAACCCGAGCGCGCGGGTAGCGATGCGCGAAGTAGAGCGCGGTCAGCCCGACGTGCGCGCCGCAATCGACTACTGTGTTTACGCTCTCGGGCGGCAACTGCGCGTCGGAGATATTGTAGGCTTGCTCGGCAAAGACTTCATAAAGGATGGATAGGTCACCCCACACCGCGCGTTGGGATACGCCGGACGGTGGTTGGCCTCCAGGAATCGAGGCCGACGGTGAATCTTGCGCCTTTCCCGCTCGTCAGCCTCAGCCAGTTCGCCAAGTGATGGCGTAGAGTGTTGCCGAGCAGAACGGCCGCGGATCGTGGGTCCGCAGACCTGACCGCCCATAGCGGCTCGCGGAAATATCGGGCAAGGCTCCTGATAGGTTCGCTCCAGATGCATACCGTGGCGTGTCCATCTCAGCTCTAGCACACCCAGCTACGCTGGGCACGGCCCGCGGGGCGACTTAACCGGCGAACGCTCAAAACGAAGCATTGCTCATTGGCCTAGAACTCCGGCCCCGCCGAGCACTCCGACGATCGCGCAAAGCAGCGGCGAATGAAACCGGCGATCGAGCTTTACTATGGCGGCCCCGCTAGCGCGTCTCGTCGGGGGCGCGGTGATAGACGTCGTCGGCGCGGATGATGTCGTCCTCGCCCAGATAGCTGCCGATCTGCACCTCGATCATCTCCAGCGGCACCTTGCCGGGGTTCTCCAGCCGGTGCCACTGCGTCGCCGTGATGTAGACGCTCTCGTTCTCCTGCACGAGCTTCTCGGTCTCCCCGATCGTCACCTTGGCGGTGCCGCGCACGACGACCCAGTGCTCGGAGCGGTGATGGTGCATTTGCATCGACAGCTGGCCGCCCGGCTTGACGTGCAGCAGCTTCACCTGGAAGCGGTCGCCGGTGCCCAGCTGCTCGAAGAAGCCCCACGGCCGGTAGCTGCGGATGTGCTGCGCGTGCTCCTTGCGGTTGAGCTCCTTGAGGCGCGCGACGATACCCGACACGTCCTGCGCGCGGCTCTGGTCGGCGACCAGCAGCGCGTCGGGCGTGTCGACGATGACGAGGCCCTTCAAGCCCGATGGTGGCGACCAGCGAGCGCTCGCTGTGGATGAGGCAGTTGCTGGTGTCGATGAGGATGGCGTCGCCCTCGACGGCGTTCGCCTGCGCGTCGCGCGGCGCGCTCTCCCACAGCGACGACCACGAGCCGACGTCGCTCCAGCCGACGTCGATGGGCATCATCGCCGCTTGCTTGGTCTTCTCCATCACCGCGTAGTCGATGGAGATGTTGGGCGAGCGCGCGAAGGCGGTGCGGTCGAGGCGCAGGAAGTCCAGATCGTCCGTCGCTTTGGCGAAGGCCTCGCGCGCCGCTGCCAAGATCTCCGGGGCCAGCTGCTCGAGCTCCGACAGGAAGGTGCGCGCGTGCAGCACGAAGATGCCGCTGTTCCAGAAGTAGCTCTTATCGGCGACGTAGGTTTCCGCGGTGGCGCGGTTCGGGCTTCTCGAAAAAGGCATCGACCGCATAGCCGCCGCCGTCGCCTGCCAGCGGAGCGCCGCGCCGGATGTAGCCGTAGCCGGTGTGCGGCCCGGTCGGCACGATGCCGAACAAGCACGAGCTTGCCGGTTGCCGCGACGGCCGCCGCGCGCTTCAGGCTGTCGGCGAAGGCGGCAGCGTCCTTGACCACATGGTCGGACGGCATGACGGCGATCACGGCGTCGGCCGACTTCTGCACGGCGGCTAGCGCGGCGACGGCGACCGCCGCCGCGGTGTTGCGCGCGACCGGCTCGAGGATGATCGCCTCGGCCTCCATGCGCGGCGCGCGCCAGCTCCTCGCGCACGAGGAAGCGGTGGTCGTTGTTGCAGATGATGATCGGGGCGGCAAAGCCGCCGTCGTCGACGCGCCGCAGGGTGGCGCCGAGCAGGCTGCCCTGCCCGTTGAAGAAGCGGATGAACTGCTTGGGATACATCGTCCGCGACAGCGGCCACAGGCGCGTGCCGGAGCCGCCGGACAGGATCACGGGAACGATCATACGCTGCATCTTCCCTCGCAAAGACGCCCTGCAATCTGCCACGGCACGACTCGCTGGAGATTTACCGTCCCAGCCGATCCATTACCCGGGCTGCTGCTTGGGATGCTATACTCGGGCTGCGGCTTCCCCCACAAGGCCCAGGCAGCGCCAAAAAAATTGGGCCGCCGTGCGGAACCCGACGCTCGGGATTTGCCAAGACAACCGGGAGCACCCGGGCTAATCCTGGGGGCCTGACTGGATCCGTCATTGCGCGTGATGTTCACCTATTGGGGCCGGCGAGGCGCGCTGTCGCAGTTCGCCGTCGAGGTCGCGCGCGCGGCCCTCGCCGACCCGGCGCCTCGTCCCGACCATATCGGTGTCGCGCCAGAACGAGAATTTCGCCGCCTTCGCGGAGATGGGGCACGGCGCTATTTCCCATCGACACTTTTTCGGCCAGTACCGGCGCGCTCACGCAGGCTTGGCGCATTCCACCCGTTGCGCCGTCGGCTGCACGAGAAAGTGCGCCAGGACAAGATCGGCGCGGTGATCGAGCTCATGCCGCACGTGTGGTCGCCTTTGGTGATGCCGGCGGTGCGCCCGCCGGCGCTACGTACTGCACCATCATTCACGATGCCGACGCGCATCCGGGCGATCACCAGCTGGGCCAAGCCGCTGCTCGATCGATCCATGCGATCGGCAGACCTGGTCGTCACCCTCAGCGCTGCCGTCGCCTCGCGCATCATGGCCGCGGGCGGCGCTTCTCCGACAAAATTCGCACGCTGTTTCATCCGGACCTGGGGTATGGGCAAGCGCGAACGCCAACCCCCGACGCTGGCAGCCGTTGCGGCTGCTCTTTCTCGGCCGCATCATGCCCTACAAAGGGTTGCCGCTGTTCATCGACACCGTCGAGTGGCTGCGCGCGGAAGGGATCGACGTCGAGATCGGGGTATTCGGCGAAGGCCGACTCGGCGCGAGTCAGGCGCGGCTGCAGCGCATGGAGCCGAGGTCGTCAATCGGTGGCTGACCGAAGCGGAGATCGCCGCGGTGCTTGCAGCGCTATGACGCGGTCGTCCTGTCTCATGTCGAGGCAACCAATCGGGTGTTGCCGCCGCGGCGATCGGCAGCGGGCTGCCGGTGATACGCCACCCCCGTCGGCGGGCTGAAGGAGCAGGTCGCGGACGGCATGACCGGGACGATCGCCGCCCGGGTCGACGCGCCGGCGCTCGCGGAAGCCGCCAAGCGGCTGCTCCTCGACGCGCAGCGTTATCGCGACTGCTGCGCCAATATTCAGCGCCTGAGCGAGGGACGCTCAATGCGCCGGTTCGTTGAAGAGATCGTCGCGCTGGCGTACGAGGGTCGATGATCAGAGCGGCACCTCGCGCTCTGCGCATCAATCAATGTTGTATCGGTACGTCCGGTAGTCGCTCGATACGGCCAGCGCGGCGAGGCATGATTTTGTTCTGCCTGCGAGTTAATTCGATCGGCTCTGCAAGTGATCGCCGCTTCCAGCTCTTGTCGTCGGCAGCATCATGGGCAGGCCGCAGCCAAAACACGCATTGCAATGCAAAATCTTCGAAGGCGTTCGACATCGACGCCCGAGTAACCCGGCAATGGGTTTTGCACCGCGCGCGTCGGTGAGGCTCTACGGAGAAGATCGTTCTTGATCGCCAGTTTAACATCCGCCGCCGCCGCGTATCTGGCGTGACAATTCCAGGAAAAATCGGAGATAGGACGGGAAAATGGCCCGATCCGGATTGGCGCCATCCGCAATGGCCGCTAAGGTCGCTCAACTCCCGACAGCGCTCGTTTGACGGCGGCTCCGCAAGCCTATCGCGCGATTTAACCTGCCTATCCTCCGTTCCCCCAAGCCCAAGGACGCGACGTGCAGCCCAAGGTCGCACTGATCACCGGCGTCACCGGCCAGGACGGCGCCTATCTGGCGCGGTTGCTGCTCGACAAGGGCTACATCGTCCACGGCATCAAGCGCCGCTCCTCGTCGTTCAACACCGCGCGCGTCGACCACCTCTACGTCGATCCGCACGACCACGCGACGCGCTTCTTCCTGCACTACGGCGACATGACCGACGCGACCAACCTGATCCGCATCGTCCAGGAGACGCAGCCCGACGAGATCTACAATCTCGCCGCGCAGAGCCACGTGCAGGTCAGCTTCGAGACGCCGGAATACACCGCCAACGCCGACGCGCTCGGCACGCTGCGCCTGCTCGAGGCGATCCGCATCCTCGGCATCGAGAAGACAGGTGCGCTTCTACCAGGCCTCGACCTCGGAGCTGTACGGCAAGGTGCAGGAGGTGCCGCAGAACGAGACGACGCCGTTCTATCCGCGCTCGCCCTACGCGCGCGGCCAAGCTCTACGCCTACTGGATCACGGTGAACTACCGCGAGGCCTACGGCATGCACGCCTCGAACGGCATCCTGTTCAACCACGAGAGCCCGATGCGCGGCGAGACCTTCGTCACCCGCAAGATCACGCGCGCCGTGGCGGCGATCGAGCTCGGGCTGCAGGAGCGGCTCTACCTCGGCAATCTCGACGCCAAGCGCGACTGGGGCCATGCGCGCGACTACGTCGAAGGCATGTGGCTGATGCTGCAGCAGGACGCAGCCCGACGACTACGTGCTCGCCACCGGCGAGACGCACTCGGTGCGCGAGTTCGTCGAGCGCGCGTTCGCCTGCGTCGGCCGCAGCATCGAATGGCAGCGGCGAGGGCGTCGACGAGATCGGCATCGACGCCGAGACCGGGCAAGGCCCTCGTCGACGTCGATCCGCGCTATTTCCGCCCGACCGAGGTCGACCTGCTGCTCGGCGATCCGACCAAGGCGCAACGCGAAGCTCGGCTGGCAGCACAAGACGACGTTCGACGAGCTGGTCGCCGAGATGGTCGACAGCGATCTGAAGGCCATCGAGCGCGAAGCTGGCGCAACGACTGGACGGCGCGATGAGCGCGGCGACGAATGACGCAGGAGCCGAGCGATCCGCGACTACGCGCTGCAGGGCAAGCGCGTCTGGGTCGCCGGCCACCGCGGCATGGTCGGCTCGGCGCTGGTGCGCCGGCTCGCGCGCGAGGACTGCGAGGTGCTCGACCGCCGCGCGCGGCGAGCGTCGACCTGCGCCGCCAGGCCGAGGTCGAGCGCTGGATGGACGACAACCGGCCCGCAGGCCGTGTTCCTCGCCGCCGCGAAGGTCGGCGGCATCCTCGCCAACGACACGCTGCCCGGCCGAGTTCCTCTACGACAACCTGATGATCGAGGCCAACGTCATCGATGCGGCGTGGACGCGCCGGCGTCGAGAAGCTGCTGTTCCTCGGCTCGTCCTGCATCTACCCGAAGCTCGCGCCGCAGCCGATCGCCGAGGACGCGCTGCTGACCGGCCCGCTCGAGCCGACCAACGAGTGGTACGCGATCGCCAAGATCGCCGGCATCAAGCTGTGCCAGGCCTATCGCCGGCAGTACGGCTGCGACTTCATCTCCGCCATGCCGACCAACCTCTACGGGCCCGGCGACAACTTCGACCTCGAGTCCAGCCACGTGCTCCCGGCGCTGATCCGCAAGGCGCACGAGGCGAAGCTGCGCGGCGACCGACAGATGGTCGATCTGGGGCACCGGCACGCCGCGGCGCGAGTTCCTGCACGTCGACGACTGCGCCGACGCGCTGGTGTTCCTGATGACAGCGCTATTCCGGACGCCGAGCACATCAACGTCGGCTCGGGCGAGGACCTCACCATCGCCGAGCTGGCGCGACTCGTCTGCGACGTCGGTCGGCTTCAAGGGCGAGATCGTGCGCGACCCGTCGAAGCCCGACGGCACGCCGCGCAAGCTGATGAGCGGCGACAAGCTGCGCGCGCTCGGCTGGCGCCCGCGCATCGGCCTGCGCGAGGGTCTGGCCGACGCCTACGCCGCGTTCCTCGAGCAGGACGCCTTGGTGTGAGAAGCGCGCAGGCGACAGCCTAAGTACAAGTGCGGGCCGCAATGACAATTTTCAACACGGCCGACCTGCCCCCAGAATAAATTGTTAGGCTCAGCTCCGATAGAATAGGATTGGGATCTTGTTCATTTCTGCAGCTGTGCAAATGCGCGTTCATGAATCGTCCATGCGCTTCGGCCTTGTCGCGGGCATCGCCGCCACAGCGCTCCTCACCGCTTGCGGCGAGCGCAACAAATATCAGCCGCCGCCGCCCGCCGAGGTCTCCGTCGCCAAGCCCGAGCAGCGCAAGGTCACTCTGTACATGGAGGTGACCGGCAACACCGCGCCGTTCAACCACGTCGATCTCGTGGCGCGCGTGCAGGGCTTCCTCGACAAGGTCGGCTACAAGGACGGCGCCGCGGTCAAGAAGGGCGACCTGCTCTTCCAGATCGACAAAGCAGGACTACGAGATCGCGCCTGCAGATCGCGCAGGCGACGCAAGCAGCAGCAGGAAGCGCTGCTCGTCCAGGCGGACGCCGACCTGAAGCGCAAGCAAGACCTGGTGAAGACATCCGCCGTATCGGTCGCCCAGGTCGACGAGTTCCGCGCCAAGCGCGATTCAACGCTCGCCGCGCTCGCTGCAGGCCAAGGGCCAGGTGGCGCAGGCGCAGCGCAATCTCGCCTACACGACCATCGTCGCGCCGTTCGACGGCATCGTCTCGGCGCGGCTCGTCGATCCCGGCGCCATGGTCGGCGCCGGCGGGCCGACCAAGCTCGCGACCATCGTGCAGGTCATGCCGATCTACGTCAAGTTCAACATCGACGAGCAGCAGGTGCTGTCGATCCGCGAGCAGCATGCGCATCGCCGGCGTCACCCTGAAGGACTTGGGGCCTATCCCCGTCGACGTCGGCCTGCAGACCGAGCAGGGCTATCCGCATACCGGCACGCTCGACTACGTCGCGCCCGAGATCGATTCCAGCACCGGCACGCTCGCCGGTCCGCGCCGTGCTCGACAACAAGGACAGCGTCCTGCAGCCGGGCCTGTTCGTGCGCGTGCGCATCCCCAAGCAGCAGGACGTCGAGTCGCTGCTCGTGCCCGACATCGCGCCTCGGCAACAACCAGCAGGGCCGCTACCTGCTCATCGTCAACGACAAGAACGTCGTCGAGCAGCGCCCGGTGCGAGTCGGGCGAGCTGGTCGACGGCGGGCTGCGCATCATCGACAGCGGCCTGATGCCGAACGAGCGCGTCGTCGTCGGCGGCCTCATGCGCGCGCTGCCCGGCAACACCGTCGTTCCGGTCGACGACCTCCGCGTCGGCGGCTGCCGCCGGGCCGGGACCGGACTGGCGGCCAATGATCGCCAAGTTCTTCATCGAGCGGCCGGTCCTCGCCAACGTCATCGCGCTGCTGATCGTCATCCTCGGCATCGTCGCGCTCTACACGCTGCCCGTCGCGCAGTATCCCGACGTCGTGCCGCCCACCGTGCAGGTGACGGCGCGCTATCCCGGGCGCCAGCGCCGCCACGGTGCGCGCGAGGTGGCGCTGCCGATCGAGCAGCGGGTCAACGGCGTCGAGGGCATGATCTACATGTCCTCGCTGTCGACCAGCGACGGCCAGTACACGCTCACCGTCACCTTCAGGATCGGCACCGATGGCGACAAGGCGCAGATCCTCGTCCAGAACCGCGTGTCGAGCGCGCTCGCCGCGCTGCCCGAGAGCGTGCAGAAGCAGGGCGTGCAGACCAACAAGCGTTCGACGTCCATCCTCGAGATCGTCGCGCTGAGCTCGCCGGACGGGCGCTACGACAGCCTGTTCCTGTCGAACTACGCGACCATCAACCTGCTCGACGAGATCGCGCGCCTCGACGGCGTCGGCAGCGTCGCGGTGTTCGGCGCCGGCCAGTACGCCATCCGCATCTGGCTCGATCCGCAGAAGCTGCAGGCGCGCGGGCTCGTCCCGCAGGACGTGATCAACGCCGTCAACCTGCAGAGCCGCTCGACCAGCGCCGGCCAGGTCGGCCTGCCGCCCGTGCCGCAGGGGCAGACGTTCCAGTATTCGATCAACGTGCACGGCAAGCTCGACGACGTCGCCGAGTTCGAGAAGATCATCGTCAAGACCGACACGGGCGGCCGCATCACGCGCCTGCAGGACGTGGCCCGCGTCGAGCTCGGCGCGCAGCAGTACAGCCAGACCTTCAAGCTCGACGGCAAGCCGGCGGCGGGCATGGCGATCTATCAGCTGCCCAACGCCAACGCGCTGGAGGTGGCCAAGCGCGTCGAGGCGCGCATGAAGGAGCTGGCCAAGGCGTTCCCCGAGGGCATGGCCTGGACCATTCCGTTCGACACGACGAAGTTCGTCGAGTCGGCCGTGCACGACGTCTACAAGACGCTGATCGAGGCGGCCGTGCTCGTGCTCGATCGTCATCCTCGTCTTCCTGCAGGACTGGCGCGCGACGCTGGTGCCGGCGACGACCGTGCCGGTCACCATCATCGGCGCCTTCGCGGCCATGGCGGTGCTCGGCTTCACGGTGAACCTGTCGACGCTGTTCGCCATCATCCTCGCCATCGGCATCGTCGTCGACGACGCCATCATCGTCGTCGAGGGCGCGGCCAAGCACATCGAGCATGGGCTGACGCCGCACGATGCCGCCATCAAGGCGATGGACGAGTTGCTCGGGCCGATCATCGGCATCACGCTGGTGCTGATGGCGGTGTTCATGCCGGCCGCGTTCCTGCCCGGGCTGTCCGGGCAGATGTACCGCCAGTTCGCGCTCGTCATCGCCGCGACCGCGCTGATCTCGCGCCATCAACGCCATGACGCTGAAGCCGACCCAGTGCGCGCTGTGGCTGCGTCCCGTCACGCCGCCCGAGCAGCGCAACTTCTTCTATCGCGGCTTCAACCGCGTCTATAACGCGCTCGAGCACGCCTACGCCGGGCTGATCGCGCGCATGGTCGGGCACAGCGGCACTGATGGCGCTGATCGTCGCCGGCCTCGTCGGCCTCGCCGTCTACAGCCTGAGCCGCGTGCCGACCGGCTTCCTGCCCATCGAGGACCAGGGCTACTTCCTCGTCGTCGTGCAGCTCCCCGAGGGCGCCGCGCTCGAGCGCACCACGCGCGCGCTCGACGACATCACCACGCGCGTCAAGGCGCAGCCGGGCGTCGACAAGGTCGTCGCCATCGCCGGCCTCGCCGCCCTCAACGACAGCGCCAGCCTGTCCAACGCCGGCGTCGCCTACGTCATCCTCAAGGACTGGGACGAGCGCGGAAAAGGCGAGGACCTGCTCGGCCTCTACAAGGGCCTGTCGGCGCGCGTCGAAGACATCGACGACGGCACCGCGCTGGTCATTCCGCCGCCGGCCATCCAGGGCATCGGCAACGTCGCCGGCGCCACGATGAAGGTCGAGATCCGCGACGGCTCGTTCGACTACGCCAAGCTGCAGCGCCTCGCGCAGGCCGTCGCCGACCGCGCCGGCGGCCAGTCGATGATCCAGCTCGGCGACCAACGTCTTTCTCGCCGATGCCCCGCAGATCAACGTCGAGATCGACCGCGTCAAGGCGGAGACGCTCGGCGTGCCGCTCGGCAACGCGCTCGACGCGCTCAGCTCCTACGTCGGCTCGAGCTACGTCGGCCAGTTCAACAAGTTCGGCCGCGTGTTCCAGATCTACGTGCAGGCCGACGCTGCGGCGCGCATCGAACGCCGACAGCCTGCAGTACCTGCAGGTGCGCAACAACGACGGCAACATGGTGCCGTTCGGCACGCTGGCTTCCATCAAGACCGTCGCCGGCCCGTCGGTGATCAGCCTCTACAATCTCTATCCGGCGGCAACCGTCATCACCGCGACGGCCATGGGCTTCTCATCCGGGCAGGGCATCCAGCTGCTCGAGCAGATCGCCAAGGACACGCTGCCGCCCGGCACCGGCTACGAGTGGACGGCGATGTCGTATCAGGAGAAGGAGGTCGGCAATCAGATCTACCTCATCTACGGCCTGAGCCTCCTGCTCGTGTATCTGGTGCTCGCCGGCCAGTACGAAAGCTGGATCGCCCCGGTGACCGTCATCGTCTCCGTGCCGCTGGCGCTGCTCGGCACCGCCGCCGCGCTGCTGGCGCTCGGCGTCGGCAACAACCTCTACACGCAGATCGGCCTCATCCTGCTCATCGCGCTGTCGAGCAAGAACGCGATCCTCATCGTCGAGTTCGCGCGGGAGTTGCGCATCCGCGAGGGCAAGGACATCCTCGACGCGGCGGTCGAAGCCGCGCGCTCGCGCTTCCGGCCGATCCTGATGACGTCGTTCGCCTTCATCCTCGGCGTCGTGCCGCTGGTCGTCGCCTCCGGCGCCGGCGCCAACGCGCAGAAGTCGATCGGCATCGCCGTCCTGACCGGCATGCTCGGCTCGACGCTGCTGACCGTCGTGTTCGTGCCGTCGATCTTCGTCGTCATGCAGCGCCTCGAAGAGTGGCGCGACCGCCGCAAAGCCGAGCGCAAAGCCAAACCCGCGGCCGCGACGCAAGCGACTTAGAGCTTCGGCGGCGTGAAGTCGTCGAAATTGGTGGAGGCGGAGACCAGCGCCCACTTCAGCATCTCGCCTGCAGCGCCCCGAGCTTCTCGCCGACGAAACGCAGCGCATCCGGCCCCAGCACCAAGCGCAGCGGCGGTTGCTCCGCCTCGGTGGCGAGGATGATTGCTTCGGCGGCCTTGCGCGGATCGCCGCCCTGCCGCCCGTTGCGCTGCGCCAGCGACTGGCGGAACGCGCCCGCCGTCGGCTGGTAGTCGGCAATCGTGTTTTCGACGTGCACCATGGAGCGGCCCGCCCAGTCCGTGCGGAACGAGCCGGGCTCGACGATCGTCACCTTGATCCCGAGCGGCTTCACTTCCTTGGCCAGCGCTTCCGAGATGCCCTCGAGCGCGAATTGCTGCCATTGTAGATGCCGACGCCGGGAAAGGCCGTCAGACCGCCCATAGAGGTGATGTTGACGATGTGCCCGGAGCGCTGCTTGCGCATGTGCGGCAGCACGGCCTGGATGACCGCGACGGCACCGAACACATTGACCTCGAACTGTTGGCGCACCTGGTCGAGGCTCACCTCCTCGACGGCGCCCTCGAGCCCGTAGCCGGCGTTGTTGACCAGCACATCGATGTCGCCGTGCCGCTCGACGACCTCATCGACGACGTGATGCACACCCACCTCGTCGGTCACGTCCAGGACGACGGCCGACGCCTTGCCGTGACCGTTCCCCGGCGCCAGATCCTCGAACGGCGCCCGCGCAGCGTCCTGGCGTACCGTTCCGATCACATTGTGGCCCTTGGCCAACACAGCCTGGGCGAGCGCGCGGCCAAAGCCGCTGCTGACGCCGGTGATGAACCAGTTGGCCATTGGCAGATCTCCTGAGGGTCGAGCGAATAAAGAGCGCGGACGCGCCCAGGCGCGATGTAAGCGCAAATTCGCGCAGAGCCAGAGTGCGGAGCAACACGTCGCAGCCGAGCCTGCCGCAATGCAATGTGATGGCCGCGCGTGGTCACCACCATATTGTTCTGCGCCGCAGCAGCCCTAAATATTGCCCTGTTCGGAGAGTATTCGAACAAGTTCGAAGGGCGTGCTGCGGAACTACTCCGAATCGCGCGAGTTCCACTGGCAGAGAATTAGTAGGAGTAACTTCGATGCGTCTAAAAATGACGGCCCTCGTTGCTTCAGCTCTCGCCGGCTTCCTCTACATGTCGGCGTCGAGCGCGTCGGCCCTAACGGCGCCGTCGCGCGCTGACGTCACGACGCCGAATGCGAAGACCGGTGTGATCACCGAGGAAGTGCGCTACCGCCGCCGCGGCTATCGCCGCTGGGGTTATCGCCGTGGCTACGACTACGGCGTACTCCGACTACGGATATTACCGGCCCTACCGCTATTACGGGTATGGTGGCTACCCCTATTATTACGGCGGCTACGGCGGCTACGGATATCCGTACTACTATCGCCGGCGCCCGGGCTTCGGCATCTACTTCGGCTTCTGACACCCGCCCAGGATCGCTGCTGACAAACAACGCGAGGCCCCGACCGGGCCTCGCGATTTCGTTGTTAGAATTGCACGGCCGGCGACTTGCCGATCGGGTGTAAATGTCTACTTTTGGAATATAGTAATGTTAGAGCAAGGCCCGCTAAGATTTCCGTGGTCGTAGAACCGGCTGAGGGATGAATGACGCGCATTCCGTATTTCTGCTTCGCCTGGCTGATGCTGCTGCTGGCGGTGATCGGCGCGGTGCTGCCGCTGATGCCGACCACCATCTTCCTCATCCTCGCCGCCTGGGGCTTTGCGCGCTCCTCGCCGCGCCTCGAGCAGTGGCTGCTCGATCATCCGCGCTTTGGCCCGACGCTGCGCAATTGGCGCGACTACGGTGCCATCTCGACGCCCACCAAGGCCGTGGCCTGCGCTGGCATGGCCTTCGGCTTTTCGGTGTTCTGGCTCAGCGCACATCCGGCGCCCTGGGTCGTCGTCGGCGTCGCCGCGTTCATGCTCGCCTCCGCCCTCTATGTGGTTTCGCGACCGGGTAGCAACGCGGTCGGCCGATCGGATGCGCCCCGCGACGGCTCGCGCCAGTCCTAACCCGGACAGTGCGGCCGGATCGGCCGGTAATCTCGCGGCCCTAATCACGTTGACAGCCCCGCGGCAACGATAACAGTCTCGCCCGGCACATTGGCGCTCGAGGTTGTCCGCGTTGAAATACCTGATCGGCGTCCTCATCGGCATGGCGATCGCGTGGTTGTGGCCGCGCCTCCGGCAAAGCCTTGGGCACGCACCGGCGCCCCCTGCGAGCGGTGCAGCGTCCGCCGGCGAGGGGACCGCACCCGTCCCCCTGATCTCGATTTCGGACCCTCCCGCAGGCGCAGCGACAACTGCCGAAGCGGAATCGCTGACGCGCAATCTGGCGGCGTTGTTCAGTTCCATCGATGCTGAAATCAACACGTCGGCCAGTACGCGCGAGCTGGCGAGCCATCCGAAGTTCGTCGAGGCACGCCGTCTCCTTGCCGACAAGCGGGTGCCGGTCGACGTGGTGCGCGACTACGCCATGGGATCGAACTGGTTCTATTCCTGCACCGCGCTGGCGGCACTCTACGATCGCGACGACCGCGATGGCGCACTCGAGCAGGTGTCGGCCTTCTTCGATACGCTGACGCCGTGGGCCATGACCTTCGCGCTGAAGTTCTTCACCGTCGCCGAGCCGCGCCCGCCGGTCGGCGCACCGCTCCTCTCAGCGCGCGAGTATTGGCGCGATAACATGTTCGCCATCACGGCCTTGCGCGAGTACCTCGACGAACGCTCGCGCCTCGGCGACGAACCCGAGTACGGTCCGGCGCTCGAGGCCACGACTCCCGAGCAGCGCGAGGTGATCAAGGGTATTCTCGGCCGCATCAGCCATCCGCTCGCAACGGAGCTTATCGATACGCTCGAGACGGCGCGGCTGACCAACGTCGACCGGACGTTTCTCAACTCGTTCGGGCGCTTTTGGCAGTTCAAGGCCAGCGACGTGCTGGTCGAGCCGGACTTCTGGACCGACGCGCTGTCCGAAGCCGAGGCCAACGTGGTCGGCCAGCATCCGCGCTCATTGATGACCAGCGGCGAGGTGCGCGTCGGCAAAACCTCGTTCCTGAAACTGCTCGGGCGGCGCCTCGAGCACCGGGGATGGAGCGTCTTCGAAGCCAGTGGTGCCGACCTGATGGCCGGTCAGAAATGGTTCGGCGAGCTCGAGGGACGCATCCAGCGCACCATCGAGGAGCTGGCGGCCTCGAAAAAGGTGGTCTGGTACATCCCCGACATTCTGCAGATCGCCTTGAGCGGCACGCATCAGGGGCAGGCGGCGAGCATCCTCGATCAGATCCTTCCCGCCATCGCCGCCGGGCGGCTCATCGTGTGGACGGAGGCTTCGGCGGCCGGCACCTCGCGCATCCTTCGCCTGCGGCCGGCTTTGCGCGGCACCTTCGAGGTCGCCCGTCTCGAACCGATGGAACCGCAGGAGACCGACGAGCTCGCCCGCAACCTGGCGCGCGCCATCACCGCGGCGACCGGCGTCAAGATCGATCCCGCAGCGATCGACGTCGCGCTCGCCTCGGCACGCCAGTACCTCACCGCCTCTTGCCTACCCGGCGCCGCTCTCGATCTTCTGAAGCTCAGCGTCGGACGCGCGGCCAAGGGCAGCGGCGCAACCGTCACGCCGAGCGACATTATCGAAACCTTGGCGCAGCTGACCGGCTTGCCGGCCTCCATCCTCGACAGCCACCAGCGCGTCGATCTTGCGGCCGTGCGCAGCTACTTTTCCGCCCGCGTCATCGGCCAGGACGAGGCCGTCGCCGCCATCGTCGATCGCATCGCCATGCTGAAGGCCGGCCTCAACGATCCCGGCAAGCCGATCGGCGTGTTCCTGTTCGCCGGCCCCACCGGCACCGGCAAGACCGAGCTCGCCAAGACGCTCGCCGAATTTCTGTTCGGCACACAGGAGCGGATGATCCGGCTCGACATGAGCGAGTTCCAGACACCGGAATCGACCGCCAAGATCCTCGGCAGCGGCGATACCGCGAACCCGACGGACTCGCTCATCACGCTGGTGCGCAAGCAGCCGTTCTCCGTCGTGCTGCTCGACGAGTTCGAGAAGGCGCACGCCAATGTCTGGGATCTGTTCCTGCAGGTATTCGACGATGGCCGGTTGACCGATCAGCTCGGGCAGGTCGCCGACTTCCGTCACTGCATCATCATCCTGACGTCGAACCTCGGCGCCACCAGCCACCGCAGCTCCGGGCTCGGCTTCTCGCCCGGTGCCGACGCCTACTCCGCCGATCAGGTGCTGCGCACCGTCGGCCAGACCTTCCGCCCCGAATTCCAGAACCGCCTCGACAAGGTGATCGTATTCCGGCCGCTGTCGCGCGAGCTGATGCGCGACATCCTGAAGAAGGAGCTGTCGCGCGTGCTCGACCGGCGCGGCTTCAAGGATCGGGAATGGGCCGTCGAGTGGGAGGCATCCGCGCTCGAGTTCCTGCTCGAGCGGGGCTTCTCCCCGGAGATGGGCGCGCGTCCCCTAAAGCGCGCCATCGATCAGTTCCTCATCGCTCCGCTGGCGGCGACGATCGTGGAGAAGCGCTTTCCGGAGGGCGATCAGTTCGTCTTCGTGCGCAGTGATGGGCGCGCTATTCAGGCGGAGTTCGTCGACCCGGATCTCGACGAAAATCCTGCGCGACCGGCCGACGTCGGGGGCGAGCTGCCGGCGCTGGCGGAGATGATCCTGGCACCGCAGGGCAGCGACGCCGAGCGACACGCCCTCGAGACGGAGCTCGCCTCGCTCGACGAGACGATCGCCTCGGAAGCATGGGAAGCCCTCAAGACCGAGCTGTCGGCGCCGATGCTCGATGCCGCCTTCTGGTCGAAACCCGAGCGCTACGCGACGCTGTCGCGTCTGGCGCTCATGGACCGCGTGCGGGCGGCGGCGGAAACGGCGCGGTCCTTAAAGACACGCCTCGACAAAGGAACCGAGCGCGCCGGCAAGTCATCGCGCGAGCTCGTCTCGCGCATCGCCCTGCAGATCCATCTCGTCGGCGAAGGCATCAACGATGTTCGCACCAGCGCGCCGATCGAGGTGGTGCTCGCGGTCGAGCCGGCCTTCGAGAAACCCGGCGACGCCAAGGCCTCGCTCGCCTGGTGCGCGCAGATGCTCGACATGTACCGCGGCTGGGCCGGCAAGCGGCGCATGCAGCTCACCGAGATCCCGGCCGAAGCGACCGACGGCGGCGCTTTGCCGATGCTGCTCGTCAGCGGCTTCGGCGCCCACCGCGTCCTCGCGCTCGAAACCGGCCTGCATGTGCTCGAGCTTTCCGATGACGATAGGTCCGCGAGCCGCGCCACCGTCCGCGTTCGCGTCGGGGTCGCGCCGCTCGAAGAGCTATCGAAGGCGAAACTCAAGCAGGCTCTGAAGGCGGCGCTGAATGGCGGATCGCCCTCCAACAGCGTCGTACGGCGCTATCGCGGCGATGCCTCGCCCCTCGTCCGCGATCTCGTCGGCGGCTGGCGTAGCGGGCGCTTCGACGACGTGCTCGCCGGCGATTTCGACCTCATGGCCGCCAGCCGTAGCCGCTAGCAGGCGCCTCCGGCAGCATCGGCAGTCTAAAAGTTGTCACGCTCGTCTGATGATAGCTAGCCCGCCCGCTGGCCGCCCAATCCAGCTTCACCAAAGAGAGACCGAGATTTTCCATGTCTTATCTCCGCATTCCTCTCGCCTTCTTGCTGATGTCGTTCCTTTTCGGCTTGCCGGCCGCCGCCGAGAAGCGCGTCGCACTCGTTGTCGGCAACTCGACCTATGCCCAGGTCAGCCCACTCGCCAATCCGGCCAATGACGCCAACGACATATCCTCCGCGCTCAAGAGCGCCGGGTTCGAAGTCATCCTCGGCCTCAACGTCGATAAGAGGGAGTTCGACACGAAGGTTCGAAACTTCGCCGACCTGCTGGAAAACGCCGACGTTGCCATCTTCTTCTATGCCGGGCATGGGCTGCAGGTGGGGGGCCGCAATTACCTCATTCCCGTGGATGCCCGGCTGCAAAGCGAACGCGATCTCGACTTCGACGCCGTCAATCTCGATTTCATCTTGAAGCAGATGGAGCTCGGCCGCGCTGACAAGACCAACATCGTGTTTCTCGACGCTTGCCGCGACAATCCGTTTACGCGCAATCTGGCGCGCTCCATGGGCACGCGCTCGGCCAGCATCGGCAAGGGACTGGCGCAAGTCGATACCGGTGTCGGCACCTTCATCGCCTATTCAACGCAGCCGGGGAACGTCGCTCTGGACGGCACCGGCCGTAATTCTCCGTTCACCGCCGCGCTCGCCAAGCACGTCCGCGAGCCCGACCACAACCTCACCTCGGTCATGATCCAAGTGCGTAAGGACGTTCTTGCTGCAACCGGCGGCAAGCAGGTGCCTTGGGACCACTCAGCGCTCACGGGCGAATTCTACTTCCAGCAAACCGCCGTGCCGGGGCAGCGTTCGGCGACCGGCGGCGCGGACTCCGATGTGCAGCAGCGGATGCGCTCGCTCGAAGATGAGGTGAAAAAGAAATCCGACGCCGAGCAGACCTCCAACATCGTCGCGCTGGCGCAGGCGCGCGAACGGCTGCGGCAATTGCAGGAGGCCAATCAGGCTGACCAGCAGAAGATCTTCGACAAGCAGTACGAAACCGGCAGCACCGGTGACACCGACTCCCGGCGAAACCTTTCCATGGAGATCGGCAAGATCCAGATGCAGATGGTCCGCCGCGGCGAGCAGCAGAAAAAGCTTCGCGAGCAGATTACGACGCTCGAGGGCAAACTGGGCATCCCCGCGCAAAAGGCCGAAGGCGACGCGAAGTAGCCTCGGAGGGTGCGAGCTGCCGTCGCGCGCCCGCGTGCTCCCGCTCGGACCGTTGGGATCTAATAGGGAAGGTCGCGACCGAGGGTCGCGCACCCGGTTGCCCTGGCGTGGGCCCGCGGGGCTTGCCACTTTATTCACCTTTTCACGCACGAAATAACGCAGGCCTGCGGACTGGCACGTGAACCGCCCTACCCCAAATATCGTTTGCGCGCCCGCTTGGTGGGTCACACTTCGCTCGTCTCGGTGCTGCCACCAAGAAGGTTCAAGTAGCGGCCGCACCGACGACAGCCAATCGGAAACCGAGGTGCCGCCATGCATAAAAGCCGCCGAGATTTCTTGAGCCTTGCGGGCCGCACGTGGATCGTTTCGGTGTTTGCGGCCGCACCGGCGGCTCGCGCGCTCGCGGCAGGCCCGGGTCACGACACAGTTGCCAAACCTTTTCCGCTGAGCAGCAACGGCATGCCGACGCCTCAGAGCGACGTAGCCGCACCGGACGCCGACCTTGCGAGAAGGATCAAGGCGATCTCGAACGTCTTCGAAGTCGGCGGGCCGGAGCCGGACTACGCCTACGTAGAGGACCTGGGCGATGGCCGCGGCTACACGGTCACGCAGTACGGATTCTGCACCTATAACAGCGAAGTCTCGCAGGTCATCAACCGCTACGCCCAATCCGTGCCGGAGACGCGCCTGAAGCGCTTCCTGCCGCAGCTCCCGCCTCTCAAGTGGACCAAGCAAACCCTGACCGGCTTTGCTGCCACGTGGCGCCAAGAGATCAAGTCGTCCAAGTTTCTTGGCATCGCCTGCGACGAAGAGGCGGACATGCTCTATTTCCGCCCGGCGGTGGAGGCGGCGGCGGCCGTCGGCGTCAACTCGGCGATCGGCAAATCGATTTTCTACGATACCCTTCTGCAGCACGGCGCCAGCAGCGATCCGGACTCGCTGGCGACGATCCTGAAGCGCACCCTTGAAGAACACGGCGACGTCGACAGCGGCTCGGAAGCCGAATTCCTCAGAGCGTTTCTCGCCATCCGCAGATCGGTCCTGGAAGAGCCCGCCAATCGGGAGACGAGGGAAGTGTGGCGCGCCTCTGCTCGCCGGGTTGACGCATTGCTCAACCTGCTCAACAACAATCCTGATCTCATCCCGCCCATCGAGGTCGCCAACGCCGACGTCAACGTTGTCGTGCTGTAGCGGACCTTTTCACCGCGTCACGCGCGGCTCTACGCTTCGAGATTCACCGTCGCCTTGCGATCGAGCTTGCCCCAGCCGACGAAATGCCCCTTCGCAGCTTTCGTGACGGATTTTGCCAGCACGTAATACAACAGCTGCCGGTAGCCGAAGCGCTGCAGCACGAGCCACCAGAGCAGCCGCCAGTTCTCCCTCTTCTCGAACAGGAAGGCGATGACGGCTGTCGCCACGTCGACCGTTATGAAGAGCGCATAGTAGAAAAGCGTGATCTTGAGGTTCGTCGTATCGAATTGCGCGCCGTGCTGCAGGTAGTCGGAGGCAACGGCGATGACCTGCACGATAAGCAGCAGATCGACGAACGGCGAGACGAGCCCGAGAACGATCTGGAACAGCCACGCCTGGGGCAGCGCGACAAGACCGAGCGCGCCGTAGCGGGGACGCAGCGTAACGTCCGCGTGCTTCCACAGACATTGCAATGTCCCGAACGACCAGCGGAACCGCTGCTTGGCGAGCCCGGCGACCGTATCGGGCGCCTCGGTCCACGCCACGGCATCGGGGTCGAAGATGGCCCGGTAGCCTGCCTTCTGAATGGCGATGGTCAGATCCTGATCCTCGGCAAGGGTATCGGTCGGGAAGCCGCCGAGCTTCAACAAAGCGGATCTGCGCCAGGCGCCGACGGCACCCGGGACGACCGTGATGCAGTCCAAGGCCGCCAGCGCGCGGCGTTCGAGGTTCTGTGCGGTGATGTACTCGAGCGCCTGCCAACGGGTCAGCAGATTGATGCGGTTGCCGACCTTCGCGTTGCCGGCGACGGCACCGATCGTTTCGTCGCCGAACCAGCGCGCCAGGCGCGCGATGGTATCGGGCTCGAAGTGGGTATCGGCATCGAGAGCGACGACGACCTCGCCGTGCGAGGCGGCAAGGCCCGTGTTGACCGCTCTCGCCTTGCCGCCGTTTGAGATCGTGATGAGCTTCACGCGTGGATCGGTCCCGAAGCGCTCGCGCACGACGTCGCTGGTGCCGTCGGTGGACCCATCATCGATGACGATGACCTCGAGCCTGGCGTGCCGGCTGTCGAGGATCCGCGCGACCGAGCCGGCAATGACCTTGGCCTCGTTGAAGGCAGGTATCAGGACGGAAACCGCGACGCCATCGCTGGCGGAAATCGGCGGCGGCGGCGTCGACTTGTAGCGGCCCCAAATGGCCAAGCCGCACAGCGCGACGAGACGCGCCAGCCCGAGCCCGATGGCCAGCATGAACAGCCAATGCATGGTGGCTTGCAGCCAGCTCGCGGTGATGAACACGTACCAATTGATGAGCGCCGAGCGGTCCTCCGGCGGCAGCGGCGGCATCACCTGGTCGAATGACCAGCCTGCGAGCTCGCGAGACCGGGACGATCTCCAGCCCCTTGGCGCGCAAGCCATCGATGATGCGGGGCAGCGCCGCGACCGTATGCGATCGGTCACCGCCGGCGTCGTGCAGCAGCACGACCTGCCCGCGCGTCTCGGGATTGGTGTCGGCCATGCGGTCCATGATCCGCTGCACGATCAGATCCGCGGACGGGCCTTGCCAATCGTCGGGGTCGACGCGCGAGCCCGACCGTCACGTAGCCGAGCGTCTGCGCGATTTTGACCGGCTCGATCTCGTCCGGCGTGGTCGGCTCCGCATCGCCGAAAAACGGGGGCCTGAACAGCCGCATCGACCGCCCCGTCAGCGCCTCGACCAATCGCTGCGTGGCGTTGAGCTCGAACACGCGCGCCCTCGCCCGACGCCTCGGCGATGTTGGGGTGCGTGAAGGTGTGGTTGCCGATCTCGTGGCCCTCGGCGAGGATGCGCTGGACAAGGCCGGGATTTGTCTCGCCGTTCTCGCCGACGATGAAGAACGTCGCCTTGACGCCCTTTTGCTTCAGGATGTCGAGGATCTGCGGCGTCCACTCGGCGCTCGGACCATCGTCGAAGGTCAGCGCCACCTTGTGCGGAACCCAGCCGGAGCGGCGGATGACGTAAGAGGTCGGGATCTTGGTGAAGGTCTCCGACGTGATGAGATGCTGCGTGTCGTCGGTTTCGTAGGTTCGCGCCCCGCTCGCCGGTTCGGCGGCGATGCTGAGGATTTCGCCCTGGCCTTCGATGTCGATGTCGCTGCCCGGAACGATCGTCTTCAAGCCGGCGGGAATCGCAGCGTTATAGGGTCTTCCGAGCAGTGACCAGATAGAGGGATCTTCAGACCCGAGCCGCCACAGGGCATAGCCCTTGGGGCGAAACACGTCGGCGGCCCGCATCTGATTTTGCGCGGTCACGGCATCGAGAAACCAGACGTGATGGATGCTGCCGTCGTCCTCCCGATAGTCGAAATGCGGATTGAGCGTCTGCGGATCGAAGGTGATCGGCGCCTCCGACTCCTTCGAGGTGAGGACCGTCTGCTGGAAGGTCACGTCGTCAGCCGGAGGTTTGCCGGACCAGTCGTAGCCGTAATTGCCGATGGCGACGATCGTCTTGGCCGGATCGAGCTCGCTCATTCTGCGGCTGAGCTTGTCGACGAACCAGGATTGAGAGGCGATGGCTCCCGGCTCGCCCTCCTCGAAGTGCTCGTCGTAGGCCATGAGGATTTGATAGTCGGTCGCGGCGGCGTAGCTGCGATAGGTCCACTCGGGGTCATCGAAAGGAGCTGCGATGGCGACCAGCCATCCGTGCGGCGCAAACGCCGCGCGCATCTCGTGCAGGAACGTCAGAAAGTTCTGATGCGCATCGCTCGGGACTTCCTCGAAATCGATCACCAAGCCCTGCGCGTCGTTGGCCTGCAGGAAGGCGACGAGACTTTGCAAACGCGCTTGGCGCTTGGCGGGGTCGGCCAGCAGACGTGCGAGCCCGGGGCCGTCCCATTTGCCGTCGGTGGCGTTCTGCAACATCGGCAAAACGCTGGGGCGCTGCTTCTGCTTGCGCAGAAGGTCTACGGATTTCTGGTCGACGCCGGTCTTCAGCTCCATGTCCGGGCCGGTGAGCTCGAGCCAACTCGGGACCACCCAGTCGAGCTTGGGAAGCGCCGTCTGCAGCGAGGCGAAGCTGCTGTCATCCCACGTCACGTAGAAGCCGATCGTCAAAGGCCGGCTGTCCGTACGGCCGCGCGCCGCCAAGATCTGCCTGGCCGACGCTTTGGGCATCGTCTGCTGGACGCGCTTGCGGCGGCTCGTTCGTATTCGCCCGCGCCGCATCGGCCAGGCGCCGCGCCGCCGGGAGCAGCTCGCGCCGCTGCGCAATATCGTTGGCGGTCGTCAGTGCGGTGCGTTTGTGCGGTGGATCAAGAGGAAGTACGGAGGCGGTCGGAAGGAAGAGGATGCTCGCCACGAAGAGCGCGAGCATGATCGTGCTGACGACGGACACGATCCAGCCGAGGTGACCGAGGATCACCGAGCGGCGCTTGCTAGGATCAAAAAACACCGGATGACGGGTCACGAGCTTGGCCTCGGTCGGAGCCGCTTTTTGGGGCACGCGGCACGCGGGGGACCGGTCAACCTGCTGGAAGCGCGGCCCTCACTGCGTGGATCGCATGTCGGCCCGCAGCCATAGCAATGGGCGCACACCGCAAAAACATACGCTTCCGTAAGGCCAGCATTAGAGGTCGCCGACAGCAAACGCTGATCAGTGAGGCTTAAGGATCGATGCGGAACCCGGTGCGCACATCGCCCAATTCGAAGGCGGGCGAACCCAGCCTAATGGGCTGATATCGCTGAAATTTTCGAAATGGCGGAGGGGGTGGGATTCGAACCCACGAGACGGTTGCCCGCCTACACGCGTTCCAGGCGTGCGCCTTCAACCACTCGGCCACCCCTCCGTTGCAGGCCGCGCAATATAGCCAGCGGCGGACCGCACGCAACCGCCGCGTCCCGCCTGTCACAAGCCCTCCACCTTCTTCAAATTATGTGTATCCGACCGCCACGGCGGGTTGTCGATGCACCGGCGAGACACTTATTTAACCAGCGTTGTGCTATTTTGAGACATGCCGATACCTTCTCTTCGGCGGTGCCAGTGCGCCCAATTGGCCGGAATTCCGGAGGCGCGCGTGGGTGCCCGGTTTGTGGGTCAGAGCTTTTTTGGAGGTGTAAAGTGAGCGGGTTGAGGGGGAGCGCGAGCGTTCTGGCCGCGAGTTTGATTGCCGTATTGATGATCGGCGTCCCGGCCGTCGCGGGTAGCCCGTTTTCGGCGCTCGTCGGCACCTGGAGCGGCAAGGGCACGGCCCGCCTCGAGGGCGGTAAGAGCGAGAAGCTCTCCTGCAAAGGCTACTACTCGGGCTCGGGCGGCTCCGAGCTCAAGCTCAACATCATCTGCGCCAACCCATCGACCAAGGTCGAGCTGCGCTCGACGCTGAAGTACGCCAACGGCCGCGTCACCGGCACGTGGGAGGAGCGCAACTATAATCAGACGGGCACCATCACCGGCAGCGCCGATGACCAGAAGCTGCGGCTCGTCATCGGGGGCGGCGCGCTGAAGGGCCTGCTTTCGGTGTCGATCGGCGGTGCCACGCAGTCGGTTTCGCTGTCGACGCAGGGCTCCGCCCTGAAGGGCGTGAGCATCAACTTCGCCCGCAATGGCTGAGCTGACGTGAAGCAGCGGTGCGCATGCGCCACAGGCTTCGGCCGAGTGGTGGCCCTGAGCAGATGAGCGCCGCAATCATGCTAACTTGTGTTGCGAGAATCTGCGTCTTTAGAGCGCTCTAGGCCGGAGAATATGATGATGCGCCACTCCCTCGCCACCCGTGTAGTCGTCGCCGTCATCGCGCTGGCAACCATCGGCGGCCACGCCTTCGCCGGCCCCCGCGCCGTCAGCAAGGTCCTCGGCTACGTCACCGCCCACAGCCACGACGGCAACGGCTCGATCCGCGCCCCCTACCGCAATACCGACGTCGGCTATCAGGTCCGCCTGCCGCGCGGCACCTGGGTCTACTGCCGCACCAGCTGCTCCGAGACGCTGCGCGTCAACACGGTCGACGTTTGGGCCAACATCGACGACGCCAGCCCGATCGGTGTCGGCACGTTGCAGGCGGAATGCGGTATCGCCGGCTGCCTGCACTGGGAGTGGGGCTTCTAAGCTCCGCCTAGCGCTCGCGGCCTCCCGAAGGCAAACTGTCAGCTCAATTGTCATCGGCGCCGGCGGCAGTCGCATCCCGCGGGATCCATCGTATCTGCGTGCTCCGACGCCCAGTGGAACGCTGGATCCTCGCCAACAGTGCCGGATGACACGGTTGCGGGCGCAGCAGCTTAAGCCGCGTCACCGACGATGAACGGGTTGGTGCGCCGCTCCTGACCGATGGTGCTCGTCGGCCCGTGCCCGCAGATGAAGGCGAAGTCATCGCCCAGCGGCAGCACCTTGGTGCGGATCGAATTCATCAGTGCCTCGTGACTGCCCATCGGTAGGTCCGTGCGCCCAACCGAGCCCTGGAAAAGCACGTCACCCATCAGAGCGAAGCGCTGCGGGCGGTTGACCAGCACCACCGAGCCCGGTGAATGACCCGGGCAATGCAGCACCTCGAACGTGTGTCCGGCGACCGACACCGTATCGCCGTCGGCGAGCCAGCGGTCCGGCGTCACCGCGCGCGCCTCCATGCCGTATGCCTGCCCCTGCTGCTGCAAAGCGTCGAGCAGGGGACGCTCGGCCTCGTGCGGGCCCTCGACGGGAACGCCCCCGAGCCGCTCGCGCAGCTCCGCCGCCCCGCCCGCGTGATCGATGTGCCCGTGGGTCAGCAAAATCTTTTCCGGCTGCATGCCGACCTCGGCGATGGCAGCCTGGATGCGATCGAGATCGCCGCCTGGATCGACCACGGCACCCTTCATGGTCTCCGGGTCCCAGATCAACGTGCAGTTCTGCTGAAAGGGTGTCACTGGCACGATGGCGGCCTTGAGGCCCTTGGCGGGGGCGCCGCCCGATTTCTCGTTCTTTGCCATATCGCCGATCTAGCCTTCACGCGTAAATGAATTGCTGCGGCCTAGTTAGCGGAGTTGGCGGCCGGGGGCCAGCGCAGCATAATCACCAGGCCGAATTGTATGAGGGCGGCCATGATCGTGCGCCTAGCGAAGACCCTGCTCGTGCTGCTGATCGGGCTGTTCTCGCTGCTCGTCGGCGTCGACAACATCATCGACTACGGCACCAACTACGCATTCGTTCAGCACGTCATGTCGATGGATACCGTGTTCCCGAACTCGACGCTCACCTGGCGCGCCATCACGAGCCCTACCCTGCATCACGCGGCCTACGCGCTCATCATCGCCGCCGAATTGCTTACCGGCGTGCTGTGCGTGCTCGGCGCCTGGCGGCTGTGGAACGCGCGCGCCTATTTCGCCATGGAGTTCAACGCTGCGAAGGACATCGCCGTCGCCGGGCTCGTATGCGGCTTCGCGCTGTGGTTCTTCGGCTTCATGGCGGTCGGCGGCGAGTGGTTCCAGATGTGGCAGTCGCAAACCTGGAACGGCCAGGAGGCCGCCTTCCGCTTCATCGGCTGCATCGGCCTCGTTCTCATCTTCCTTTCACAGAAGGACGACGAGCTTGCCTGAGCGCCATACGTCATCGGAGCGTAGCGCCGCCCTGGTTGCCGTCGGGCACGCCGGCTCGGTGACGCTGCTCGAAGCTGCCACCGGGCGCATCGTGTGGGAACGCGCGCTCACCGAATTGCCCGCCGGCCTGCCGTGCGAGGGCCAGCCGGTCACCGTACGTCTCGTCAACTCAACCGTCATCGCCGCCTGCATGGGCCATGTTTTCGCCCTTGCCGCGGAGGATGGATCGCTCCTCTGGCAGCTCAACCGCCGCGGCCGCGGCGACGGCGCTACCAGCCTCGCCATCGAACGGGACTAGTGTGATGATCGAGAAATTCGCCGGTGCTGCCGGCAAAGTAGTGAGCGAATTTCTCGATCTGCATCACACTAGCTACTCTATGATTTTAGTGTCCCTTTGATTCCGAAGTCGCTTGGGAGGCCACCATCGAACGCGGGCGAACTTCGCAATCGGGACGCTAGCATGCAACGAGACACGCCATGCGTCTGCTGATCGCCGGCTGGCAAGGACAAGTCGCGCGGGCGCTCGTCGAGGCGGCACCCGCCTGCCCCGACGTAACCGCCTGCGCCGTCGGCCGCGCCGCGCTCGACATTTGCGAAGCGCGCTCCATCGAGCGGGCGCTGTCCGGCATCAACCCCACCGTCGTCATCAATTCCGCCGCATACACCGCCGTCGACAAGGCGGAGAGCGACCAAGAGCGCGCCTTTGCACTCAATCGCGATGGCGCGCGCCTTCTCGCCGAGGCCGCTGCGCGGCGCGGCATTCCCATCATTCACCTTTCGACCGACTACGTGTTCGATGGCCGCAAGCACGGCCCTTACGTCGAGGACGACGCGACGACGCCCGTCACGGTGTTTGGCCGCTCCAAGCTCGAAGGCGAGGAGGCGGTGCGGGCGGCCAACCCCAAGCACGTGATTTTGCGCACCTCCTGGATCTTCAGCCCGGGAGGCCGCAACTTCGTCAAAACGATGCTGGCGCAGGCCGCCGAGCATTCGCGCGTGCGCGTCGTCGACGACCAGCACGGCAGCCCCACCTACGCGCCGCACCTCGTCACCGTCATCCTCGAGCTGGCGCGCCGGCTATCGAAACCGGGTGCGAACGGCCCGTGGGGCGTCTATCACGCGGCCAATTCGGGGACGACGACTTGGCGGCTGCTCGCCGAGGAGGTGTTCCGCCGATCGCGCGAGCTCGGCGGCCCGGTGGCTGCGGTCGACCCGATCGCCAGCACCGACTACCCGACGCCCGCCCAGCGCCCCGCCAACTCGCAACTCGACTGCTCAAAGCTCGAGCGCACGTTCAGGATGCGCCTGCCGGCCTGGCAGGACGGCGTTGCCGATTGCGTGCAGCGCATCGTCAAGGGCTAGACCCAGGGCTGACTTCGCCGATCACAGCAGACCTAGCGGCCCTGAATGCCGGCGATGGCGATGAGGGGGCGGAGGAAGCCGTCGAAATTGTTGGCGGTCCATTCGCGCCTGGGGGAGTCGCTGACGAGCGAAAAGCTCCTGCCTTCCCCGATGAGACGAGCCTCGATCGTGAACGTCGTGGTGCCGTCGCTCCAGTCGACCTCGCGCCCGACCTGAAGCACGCGCACACCCTCGATCCTGCGCTCCTGCGGTTCGGTGAGACGCACGTCGCGGATGTGGCCCGAACCCTTGTTGTGCTCGGCGAGGCCGCGGTGGTGCTTCTCGAAGTCCTCGAGCGTCAGTGCGGGCCGGTGCGGTTGAGCCTTGTAGCTCACCACGGATCCGGCCGCGCAGATTTGGGTCGCGCACCGATATTGGACGACGCCGTCGTGGCCGCGCTCCTGCTGCCACCCGTCGATCGCCAGCGCGATCGTTTCCTGCGCGGCGGCGGGCTGGCCCAGAATGAGGGTCGCAATGAGCGCCAGAGCGCCTTTCATCGAAGTCTGTCCTGCCAAACCGTATAGCACGTCAGTTTCGCTCGCCCGGATGTCAGCGCTCATCTTACTATTGTCCGCCGATAAGCGTAGAGCCGACGCGCCAGGTGACAAGTGCGAAGACCGCTTCTGACCCGAAGCCGACGCCGAGCACACCCCGGCCACAACGACTACTTCTGACCCGGATCGTCCTCGTACCAACTTGCCTTGTGTGCGGCATTCGCCCGACCGAGTGGACTATTTGTTCGCATGCCAATTGTGCTTGCCAAACAAAGAAGCTTTGTCCTTCGGGAGGCTTGCCGCGCGGCGCGTTCTCAGAGGTGCGCCAGCAGAAGAAGACCGCCTAGCACGGCGAGTGAAAGGAGGGTCGAGACGTTAACGTCACCGAACTCGCGGCCTCGCACCAGCCGCACGACCTCTCGCACCTCGCCATGACCGCGTGGCTCGAGGTCGCGGCCACGAATCCAGCTCCAAAAAAACCGGCCAAACGAACGCGTGCGCTTCCAAATCTCGTAAGGCGCCCGTTGCCAACCGTATTTCAGCCAATAGATGACGGCGATAAGCACAGCGATCTGGAGGAGGGTCGATACCCAGCCGCTGATTAGGAACCAAACAAGTGACCAGATGAGACCCACCACATAAGCCAGACTCAACAAAATCCAGGTGACTATGTCCATGAGGCACTCCGGCAGGTGATTGGTTTTAGGCGCCCGCTCGAAATCCCGGCAGAGACCGCTGCGCTTCGCCGATTGAGCTTCATGCGATCACCGTGCAGAAGTGAGAACTCGCTCTCGACCAGCCGAGCATTTACCGCGATGCGATCTAACCCTTGAGCGAAGTCCCCAGTCGGCCAAAGTATATCATCGTGAACATCCTCGGGATCGTGACCAAGACCCATGACGCCGGTCTAGCCCTGCTGCGCGATGGGATTCCAGCCCTGGTGCTGGAAGAGGAACGGTTCAACCGGCAGAAGCACACCCTCTTATTTCCTTCGCTGTCACTCAAGGCTGCCTTTGACGGGCAGGCCCGTCGTTTCGACGATGTCGACGTCGTGACAACGCCGTGGAACATGAAGCACCTGCGATGGAGCGTCTTTTCCGCCGTCATGGGTGGGCTTCCGCAGAGTCTCCATCTTCTCCGGCCGAGCGCGCACCGCGGGCAGGGGACCGCGATCGTCAACTTGCCAATGCGGCTCTGGCTTGGACTAGGCCGACGCTTCGGGTTCTCGAAGGTGCCGAAGATCGTCCAGGTGGCGCATCACGACGCCCATGCGGCGATCTTCTTCGTCTCCCCTTTCGAAGAGGCAACGGTGCTCGTGATGGACGGCTACGGCGACGAGACCCCCACCAGTGCCTACACCGCCTCCGCGAACCGGCTCACGCGTCAGTGGAAGGATGATTTCTTCGACTTCGCTGGGCATGCTCTATACGGCGGTGACCGAGCATCTCGGCTTCAAGTTTTTCCAAGAAGGCACCGTCATGGCGCTGGCCGCCTGCGGCGGCCCGACCTACGTAACGAAATTCCGCGAGCTTGTTCATCTGAAGGATGAGGGACGCATTGCGATCAATAAGGACTTCATCAGCTACGACACCCACGGATTTATCAGGCTGTTCCGCGACAAGTTCCGTACTGTCTTTGGTCCGGCGCGCCGGCAGCATGAGCCGATCACCGACCACCATCGCGATCTCGCCTTCGCGCTGCAGTCAACCGTCGAAGAAGCCGTCCTGCATATCGTTCGTGAGCTGTCACGACGTCATCCCTCGCGCAATCTTGTCTTGAGTGGCGGGGTAGCGCTCAACTGTGTGGCCAATGCCCGACTTCTTCGGGATACCGATTACCGATCCGTTTGGGTTCCCCCTTGCGCCTCCGACACCGGCGCGCCCCTCGGGAGCGCGCTTTGGCATTATCATCAGACCCTCGGACATCCCCGCCGCGTCGTGCTCACGCATCCGTTCTACGGACAGGACTACGACGAGGCCGAGATCACTATGGCGCTTGAGCAGGCCGGCTTGCGCTATCGGCATATGGCGGAATCTGACCTTCTCGCGCAGGTGGCCCGCGACCTCGCTGGAGGCAAGATCGTCGGCTGGTTCCAGGGCCGCTTCGAGATCGGCCCGCGTGCGCTCGGCAATCGTTCGATCCTGGCGGATGCGCGCAGCCCGGCGATGAAGGACCGCATCAATGCACTGAAGAATCGCGAACCGTTCCGCCCGCTGGCGCCGGCCGTGCTCCTCGAGCGGCTGTCGGAATTCTTCGAGTTTAGACAGCCCGACCCCTTCATGACCATGGCTCCCAAGGTGCGCGCCGACAAGGCGCATCTCATCCCGGCGGCAATTCACGTCGACGGCACCGCGCGCATCCAGACCATCGAGCGCGCTGCCAACCCGCGCTTTTACGGTGTCATCGAAGAATTCGCGAAGTTGACGGGCATTCCCCTCATCCTCAATACGAGCTTCAACCGCGGCGAACCCATCGTCACCCGACCGCAAGAGGCTATCTCATGCTATTTGCGCACCGAGATGGACGTCCTCGTCCTCGGCGATTTTTATGTTACCGATCGAAGACAGGATGCGCTGATGGGTGCAAATCATGCGTTCCAGAAGCCATCATAGTGGCTCGGCTTCGGCGGCGTCGGTGAAGCCAGCTTTGGTCGCGTCGCCAGCGTCTCTTTCAGCATGCCGATGACCGCTAGTGGCCCTTAGCTGCCGGGCCGAATTCGGCTCTTAAAGTCCGCTGCTGGAGGTGAAGCGGACGGGCAGCGCGCGATGGGCGATGTCAGCTTCTGACCCCAAGCGGACTCTGCAATCCCTGCTCTAAGCCGCACCATCTCGGCGCCACAATGAATCCTGCAGGTGAACCCGCGGCCGCGAGGGTTAAACCTGGATGCGCCGTTTGGTCCGTCGTCTGACGACTAGGGAGAGGCAAATGCTTCGACAGGAGAACTGATCTCTTGCGGCTCCTCTATATCGTTTACAGCATCAGCCTTCTCATCATCGCCGCTCTGCTGGGTTCGATCGGATCTTTGGCGGCGGAACAGCCTTCGGATGTTCCGGCCTGGTTGCGGGCCCATATCGGAGATGGCGACGGTCAAATCGCCCCAGTCGTCTTGCATAGGGCGCGCGCGCTCTACCTGCGGAAAACGCGCGACGGCGCGGCCAGAAATCCTTGCTACTTCGCCATGGACGCAACTCGACCCCACGCCTTGGGCAAGGCAGGGCGCCGGTTTTACGTCATCTGCGAAGCCGATCATTCTTTTCGCGCGATTTCGTCCGGTCACGGGGGCGGTCGCCACCTGAAAGGCATCGCGAATTTCGCCAACGGCAAACGGTGCGCCAAGAACTTCGGCAATGCGATGGGCTCCAGGCTGACGACCGGCGGACCCTACGTAACGAGCGAGCAGATCACGTCTTTCAAGGGCTATTACCCCGTATCGGGAGGAAGAAACGCGGCGCTGGTACGCTCGTTCGTGCAGTTTGACGGCGAAGGCGAAACTGCAAACGCCAGACCGCGCGAGATCGGTGGTCACGCGGCCGTACTGCTGAGGGGAATGTGTCTTCGCAAAAAACCGGACAGCCCATACGCCGACCAGAAGGGCTACGTTCCGTTCGGGAGGGTGGAGAACTACGCCGACGGGCGCAGCAGCGGCTGCACCAGTTGGTCGCCGTCGGACGCCGAGCAAATCATTCCGATGATGAAGGACAAGCCGGCGACGCTCTACATCTATCCGGAATCAACCGACATCGACGCCATCGCACAAGCGGTGAAGGCGGGCCGGTCGCCGTCGGGCGCCGGATTGTATTGGAACGCCTCCTGTTTGAGAGAAATCCGCTCTCCGAGGTTTTGGTCAAAGGAGAGCCTCGAGCCGCGCATCGCGAGATACGAAAAGAACCACCCTGCACCACCGCCGCGGCCAACGCCGATTTGCACACGGTGAGACTGGCAGCGGCGTGCGCCAGGACTGGCAGTTCTTGTACGGGCGAACCCTTCCGCCGCGGTGTCGGCTTGTGACCCACAGCTGACGTCGCGGCGCTTGCGCGATGAGGTCCGCTGCTGACCCATCCCTGGTCGTTGCAGCCAGCGGCGCCGCCCCGCGGGGTTAGCCGCGCGTCTAGGCGGCGGCGCTACGCAGCGCGCTGGCCAGGAGATTGGCGGCAACGTCCGAGTTTTTGTCTTCCGTCTGGTTGAAGACGTAGGCGGCAGCACTTCCCTCACCGAGCAGTGGGTTCTTGGCCAGTGCAGCGATGTCCCTTTGTTTCAATCCGCGCTCTTGCAGCATCTGGCCGAACGGCGTCGCGCTCATGCGGATCAGCGTCTTGCCGCCATGGTCGGAGAAGAAGCGGCAGTATTCCAGCATGCCCTCGAAGGGCCCGGCAGAGCAGTGCACGCCGTTGGTCGCCGTCGTGACCTCGGCGAGGCCAAGCTCGCGGCTCTTTTCCCGCAACGTGCGGCGAATCGAGCCCTCGACGGCGCGGGCGGGATCGGTGGCGCCCGTCATGTCGTGGCGGAGTGCCTGCCAGTCGGTGTCCGACCAGCATTCGAACACCACCAGCGTTTGGCCCGGACGCGTATAGTGGAGGAGCTGCTGCGGGTGAAAAGCATTAAGAACCACGACGCGCTCGCCCTGCACGTTGAGCACGCTGTAATACTTGCCGCTTGCGAGCTTCTTGCTGCCGAGCGTGTCGGCGATGATGTTGAGCGCGAACGCCGAGACGTCCTGATAGTGCTCTAGGAACTGATGTCCGCCGAGAATGCTCTCGATGCCCGGGCACTCCGCCTCGAGCTTCTGGCGCGTCGGCAGGGAGAGTGCGGAGCGCCCTAAGCGGGAGGCGCGATTGATCACGCCGTAGTGCTCTTCCATGATCTTGTGGCGTGCCAGGTAGGGACCGTTGAGAACGCGGATGGCACCCGTCTCGATGCCGTGCCTGCGGAGTGAGGCGCTGATGAGGTCGAAGATCGGACCGAGCTTTGCCCCCTCGCGGACGGCCAACAGCTCAGGCTTCATGAACAGGACGAAGTGATTGCGCTTGTCGGGCTCGCGTTCCCCAAGAGGCACTAGCCATTCCTGGGCGGGGCGTTCGGCCGCGCCGAGCTCGGTCACGGCCCGAACGAGCTCGCGCTTAAGTCGGTCTTTGTTCATTCCTCGCCTCGCCGTCTAAATGAAAGGCATACACCGCTTCGGCCCGGGTCGGATCGACGACCTGGTTGCCGATACTGGTGAGCCAATGCTTGGCCTCGGACAAAAGGCCTTTGCCGCGTCGCCGCTTGATGCCGGGCGGACCGAGGTCCTGGCCGAAGTCGACGATATAAACACTCTCTCCATCAGTTCGAAGACGGTTGAATGCTGAAAGTGGTGCAAAGCCTAGTCGGTCCATCACCGCCGCCAAGGCAAACACCTGATCGGTTAATTCCATGCTATTGGCAGGCTGGCGACGCAGCCAGGGGGCAAGCTTTTCCCCTACGTATTGCTCCACCAGCAGCGCGCGGCCCGAAAAATAGAACTTCGGCGTGCAAACGCCCCCTGCCGCCAGCAGGCGGCGCCGGCACACCCATTCCTCGGCCAGTTCGCTCAATGTCCGCGCGGTCGAAAAGGCGGTCACCGCCTTTAACAGCACATCGTGCTCTTGCGCCGCGCCTATGACCTTGAATTGATAGAGGTAGGTTTCCGCCCCGCCCCGCCGCCAGGCGTGCGTCTCCTCGAGTTCGGGGCGGATCGTCGGGGTCCGCGGCCAGCCCGAGACGCCACAGGGCTTCCCCCGTGGTGCTCGCGTCGACGAGCCCACGCAGTTCTTTCTCAAGGGTCCACGAGACCGCCATCGCGCCATCGAAAGAAGAGCACCCCGCGTCTCCCCTTTATGGCGTGCGGCCCGGCGCGTCGCAATGCTCCAAACGGTGCCAGCAGATAACACGACAGCGGACTGCTGACCCGAAGCGGAAGTCCGGGGCGCCTTACCTATCAAGCGGTCGCGGTCACGACGTGTGCTCTAATGCGGCCCTCGATAAGGCCGGGTCCAAATCGCCGCGCTAATGCTCCAGCCGCTTCGTGCGTCGCTTCTTCGAGGCGAGATGGGTCGCGACCCTCGATTTCGTTCCTTAAGGGCGTTCCCTGACAGTAGGCGATCGCGGCATCGCGCGGCGAGCCCGCCCCAGTTACCCCATCCAGCGTCTCAACCAAAATCGATGCGAACCCCGCCGCCGACAGCTCATCTCGGATCAGATGCAAATTGTAATAGCCGTGCGGGGTGCGCGCCAAGAAGCACGGCGGATCTTGTGGAAACAGGGTTGCCAGCGCGTGCGTGACGACTTCGGCGAACTCGTTATTGGAAATTTGGTCCCACACGTTGAACAGGAAACGGCCGCCGGATTTCAGGACACGGCGTGCTTCCCTGTAGCCTTGGATCTTATCGGGAAAGAACATTACGCCGAACTGGCACGTCACGACATCGAACAGCTTGTCCTCAAACGGCAGCTTCAGAGCGTCTGCCTGCCGCCACACGATGCGAGAATCATCGGGTTGCCTTGAGGCGGCACGATCCAGCATCGGCTGGTTGAGATCGGTGGCCACGATGTGCGCGCGCGCCGGAAGTCTAGCTGCTAGCGCCCGGGTGAGAACGCCGGTTCCTGCAGCTGTTTCCAGTACGCTCTGCGGTTTGAGCTCGGCGACCCGCACGGCGAGGTCGTCCGCATAGGACTCGAAGATAAGCGGGACGAGGAAGCGATCGTAGATTTCCGGGATCGATCCCGCGAACAGCTTGTCAGTAGCGGCCATGTTGCTGCTCCTGTCGGCACGTGTGGCTGATCGTAGCCCGCAAGGACCTCAACCCCATTTGACCCAAAGCCGCACTAAGCGGCCAAGCTGCATTACCAAATCGAAACGAGATTCTTCGATGCGCGACTGATAGTGGATGAGCAGGTCTCGTTTGGAGTTGGCGTGAAATGATATCTGGTCCCCCACCCGGTCGCATCTCAATGCTATTCACCGCATGGGCAGATTGGCTGTTTGAGAAACTCTCGCCGCCGGAGCCCACGCGGGACCAGAAGACACAGCCGCCGAAGCTCGTGAAGTCAGATCGAGAGGCAAGCGCGGCTAAGAGGGTCTCCCGCTAAAGATCCAAAGCCACCGATATCGCTTCGGGCAGAAGCGGGCGGGCAGTAGCCTTCCCAGCCACTGGCACCGCACTCCGGCCAAATCGCATATAGCGAGGGCATCGCACTCCAGCCGCGCATCGGGGGATGCATGCTGAAGAAGGCTCCAGTCGCGCCGCCCGCCTTGCAACGGCAGATCGGCCCGGTCGCGCTGCTGTTCACGGGCATCACCGGCATCATCGGCTCGGGCTGGCTGTTCGCCTCGCTCTACGCCGCGCAACTCGCCGGTCCCGCCGCCATTTTCTCCTGGCTGATCGGCGGCGGCGTCGCGCTGCTGCTGTCGCTCGTCTACGCCGAGCTCGGCGGCATGCTGCCGCTCGCCGGCGCCATCGCCCGCATTCCGTATTTTTCGCATGGCGCCATGAGCGGCTTCATGGCCGGCTGGCTGTGCTGGATCGCCTACGTGGCGACGGCGCCCATCGAAGTGATGGCGGTGCTGCAGTACGCCTCGAACTATCTGCCGTGGCTGACGACGACCATCGACGGCAATCGCGAGCTGACCTGGTCGGGCCTCGCCGTCGCCGCCGCGCTGCTGCTCGCCTTCGTCGTCATCAACCTTGCCGGCGTGCGCTGGCTGGCCCGCGCCAACGTCGCCGTGACCTCCTGGAAGCTGGCGATCCCGCTGCTGGCCGCGACCGGGCTGATCATCTTCGGCTTCGATGGCACCAACTTCACCGACCACGGCGGCTTCATGCCCACCGGCGTCGACGGCGTGTTCGCCGCCGTTGCCGGCGGCGGCGTCGTCTTCTCGCTGTTCGGCTTTCGCACCGTTATCGACATGGCGGGCGAAGCGCGCAACCCGCAACGCACGGTACCGCTCGCCATGATCGGCGCCGTCGTCATCAGCCTCGTCATCTACGTGCTGCTGCAGGTCGCCTTCATCGGCGCCGTGCCCGAGGCGCACCTTGCCGGCGGCTGGACCAAGCTCGCCGAGAACGTCGCCGACGGGCCGTTCGCCGCTTTCGCCACCATCCTCGGCCTGCAGGGGCTCGCTGCCGCGCTCTATGTCGATGCCATCATCTCGCCCACCGGCACCGGCCTCGCCTACACGGGGGCGACGGCGCGCATCAACTACGCGCTGGCCGAGAACGGTCAGCTACCGAAACTGTTCATGCGCCTCAACGCGGCGCAGGTTCCGGTGTGGTCGATCGCCGTCAATTTCGTCATCGGCTTGTTGATGCTACTGCCGTTTCCCGGTTGGTCGCAGCTCATCGGCTTCATCTCATCGGCGGCCATCCTGTCGCTCGCCTTTGGTCCCGTGTCACTTGCCGCGCTGCGCCACCAGTTGCCCGATCACAAGCGGCCGTTCCGTCTGAAGGGCGGCGTCGCTCTCTCGGCCGTCGCCTTCATGCTGGTCGGCTGCGTCGTCTACTGGGCCGGCTGGCAGACCAACTGGAAGGTCTTCGCGCTCGCCATCGCCGGTGGCGCCGTGCTCATCGCCCTGCATTTCTGGGGCGACGAAGCCGGCAAGCTCGACCTGCGCCAGTCGCTGTGGTTCTGGTTGTTCATCGACGGGTTGGGAGCCATCTCCTACCTCGGCAACTACGGCGGCGGCCTCGGCGTGTTGCCCAAGTACGGCGACCTCTCATCGTCAGCGCCTTTTCGCTCGCCGTCTTCTGCATTGCCGTCCGCGACCGCCTGCCCGACGGACAGACTGCGGCGCTCATGCAGAAGGCCGAAGGCGACACCTGAGACCGTCACCGTGCGCCGACGGAGAGCTGGCGAACGTGCCGGGAGCCGCGCGTCAGTTTGACCTTTCTTCTGCTCTCTTCCGGTCGGCCGCCTCGAAATGAGCGATCTGGTCGGCTTGAGCCTTCTTGAATGCAGTACGGCTGGTCACGCGAGTGACATAGGCCTCGGTCGCGGGCCGGTTGCCGAAAGAGCGGATATCCGAAACGCGCAGCACATCCGCCATCAACAGGTCTGCGACGGTGAAGCGCCCGGCGGCGAGCCATTCCTGCTCGCTCAGCACGCTTTCCAGATGGTCAAGGCGCTGGCCCATCCATCCGGTAAGGCCATTGTTCTCGTCGCCGCAGAGCTTCAGGAACCACCACGGTACGGTGACCATCTCGATCGAGTTGAGCGCGGCGATCGTCCATTGCACTGTTTCCGCTTCTCCGGCCGGATCGCGCGGCATCAGCTTGTCGCTTTTCCGGGCCAGGTGCAGCAGTCCGGCGCCGCTTTCGAATATCTCCACGCCGTGGTCCTTCAGGAACGGGACCTGGCCAAATGGCTGATCCGCCAGATGATTGGTCTCGCGGCCATCGAAGGGATCGTACGCACCGCGTAGATGAGACCAGCTTCCTCACACGCCCATCTCAGCCTTAGATCACGCACGAAACCACGAGGGCCTTCAGGAACCCAGTCGAGGGTCCAGATGGTCAGTTCGCTCATAGCAGCGCGCCCTTCCTGTATCGAGTTGAGGGAAACTTGCAGTGCTGGTAGGTGCTGGCGCCGGTACCTCCCTGTCAGCCCGGCTCGGGACGCGGCCCGCCTGCCAGCGTCCGCAGCAGCGCCACCAGCGTCGCCGCCGCCCAGGTGCCCTCGAGCATGACGAAGGGCATGAAGTCGATCATCCACGATGAGGCGCAGGCGAGTGCGGCGCCGATGAGGTTCAGCGCCAGATACGGCAAGCTCTCGGCCTTGAGGATCTTGGCGAGGTTGAGCACAAAGGCGAGCAGCAAGAGCCCGACGCCCGTGAAGCCGATTGTCGTCGCCAGCGTGTCGTGCCCTTGCATCGCGGTGCCCTTTCCTCAAGCGGCCGGCATGTTGAGCGATCCTAGCTGCCGGTCAAGGCGCCGCATCGTCCTTGCGAGCCAGGAGCATGCTGACGCCGGCTTCTGGCCGCGTATAATCGGGCAGGGACAGAAGCATCGGGACGCCACGGGGACGAGCAATGAAACTGACGCCGATGCGTTTCACCACCATCGAGGGGACGGACGTCACCGTGCAGGTGGCCTCCCCGGCCGACGCCAAGCGCGCCATCAAGGAGCTGCGCCACCGCAAGAAGGAGGTCGGGTTGCATCGGCGCGCGCTGGTGCGCCAGCAGAAGGCCGCGCAAAAGGAGCAGGTGCGCACCGAGCGGGCCAGCGCCGATCGTGCCCGCCGCCGCGGCGTCATCGCCTCGATGACGCGGGTCGCCAGCCTCTTTCGCAAGGAGAAGCCGCTCTACGATCTCGCATCGATCGAGCAGGAGCTGCAGATGACCGACGAGGTCCTGCACAACATCGACGAGTGCATCCTGCAGATCGAAGGCAAGCTGCTGCTCAGCAACTAAGACTTGGCGGCCAATCGTGCTTATTCGCCGGCCGGCCTGGCCACCGCATGCTCTTCGTATTGCGGCAGTTCGTCGGTGATCTCGAACCACGTCGCCTTGGAGCCGACGAAGATGTGCTTGGTTGGGCGGATAGTTGGCTCGTCGACTAGGGTTCCCATGGCGACGTGGATGAACTTGCCGTCGCGAACGACTGAATAGAGGAACGACCCGCACACCTTGCAGCGGACGTCGCTGCCGCTTTCGTCGCCAAAGATTGTGAGCTTTTTCGCGCCCTTGGTGATGGCCAATTTGTTGCGCTCGATGCCGGCGAACGGCTTGAAGGCAGAGCCGGTCGCCCGCCGGCACAGCGAGCAATGACAGTTGGCTGCGTAGACGAATTCGTCCGCTACCCTGTAGCGGACGGCGCCGCACTGGCACGTTCCGGCGAGCGTGCGCCCGACTGCTTGCTTCGGCGTGTTCACGGGCGCCTCCAATCCGCAGGGAAAGGCACCTAGAATTGAGTTATCGCGCGGCCAAACGCAATCGGGAGCCCGAAGGCTCCCGAGACGCAGCCACGCAACAATCGGTCGGTCGCTTAGGCGGCAACGATGTTGTCGTCGGCCGGGTCGCGCAGCACGTAGCCGCGGCCCCATACCGTTTCGATGTAGTGCTGGCCGCCGGTCGCCGCCTGCAGCTTCTTGCGCAGCTTGCAGATGAACACGTCGATGATCTTCAGCTCCGGCTCGTCCATGCCGCCGTAGAGATGATTGAGGAACATCTCCTTGGTGAGCGTCGTGCCCTTGCGCAGGGAGAGCAGCTCGAGCATCTGGTATTCCTTGCCGGTCAGATGCACGCGCTGCGCCGTTGACCTCGACCGTCTTGGTGTCGAGGTTGACGCGCAGGTCGCCCGTCTCGATGACGGACTGCGCATGCCCCTTGGAGCGCCGCACGATCGCATGGATGCGCGCGACGAGCTCGTCCTTGTGGAACGGCTTGGTCATGTAGTCGTCGGCGCCGAAGCCGAGGCCGCGAACCTTGTCCTCGATGCCGGCGAGGCCGGAAAGGATAAGGATCGGCGTCCCGACCTTGGCGACGCGCAAGGTCTTCAGGACCTCGTAGCCGCTCATGTCGGGCAGGTTAAGATCGAGAAGAATGATGTCGTAGTCGTAGAGTTTGCCGAGGTCGACGCCTTCTTCGCCCAGGTCCGTGGTGTAGACGTTGAAGCCTTCGGACTGCAGCATCAGCTCGATGCTTTGCGCCGTTGCACTGTCGTCCTCGATCAAAAGGACTCTCATGGTCGTTCCTCTTAGTCCGCGCCGCTGCCCCATAAGCCAGAAGAGAGCGCCCGCTCCTCTTCAAGCTAAGCCATCGTTAGGAATTTACGCGCCGAAAGTTAACAAACCCTAATTAAGTCTTGCTCCGCGACCCAACACTCTAACGAACCTGGTTACGGACGCGCTCACGCTGGACCCCGTTCGGGCCGAAAGCCGCAGCTTCCCCGCCCGAAACAAGGCTACTCGCAGCCTCCGAGGCCACGCCGCCACGCGAGAAATATGTGCTGGTATGCCGCTGAACCCGCGAACCCGGAACGGCGCGCTTCCTTGGCCTTTTTTCCCGTTACGGGATGCCCTCAGCCAGGGATGCGCCGGTCGAGCCCAATGCGCTTACAAATCAAGAGGTAACAGAATTCGCGGGGGGCCCCTAGTGCTCGTCCGCCATTTTTGGACCGCATTAGGGCTAATAACGAAGGGATTGATCTTCGCGTTGCTTTACCGCAACTTAATGGCGGCGTGTCAGATTTGGTGCGAACATTGCGCGCCGCTCCGCGTTGGCTGCGGCGCACACCCAGATCTGATCGGCGGGACATTTGGCGGGGTCCCTGAAGACGGCGCTGGCACGGTTCTTGTAGTTTCGCCAACAGAGTTCGAATTAGTTCGGGGTATCGAACCATGAAAGCACGGGAATCGGCGCTCAGGTTGAAGCGCTTCGCCGCCGACGAGAAGCAGCGCAAAGTCGCCGATCTCGAGCATATGATCCGCGAATTCGACGGCATGGCCAGCGACCTCGACCGCCAGATCAAGGCCGAGGAAGACCGCACCGGCGTCCGCGATCCAGCGCATTTCGCCTATTCCACCTTCGCCAAGTCGGCGAGCCAGCGCCGGGACAACCTGCGCGCCTCGGCCGACGGCCTGAAGGCAAAGCTGGAAGCTGCCCTGCGCGAGCGCGACGACGCTCTGGAGCAGGTCGCCCGGGCCAATTCGCCCGTCTGGCCACGACCAGATTCGCAACCGCCGCCGCGCCGAGCGCACCGCGACCGCCGTTCTGCGCTGATTGCGCAATCGAAATTCGGGCCGGGATCGCAGCAAACCTGCGGTTCCGGCCTTGTTTTCGAGCCTTGTTTTCCGGCCCGGCGCATGCCAACGAGGGCGCGCGGGATGCCCGGCTAAGGCCGCCGCCCAATTGCGATGCTCACTGTGGCAACTGCTCAGGCCGGCGACGAAAACATGCTGCGACCGGCGCTCATCAGCCTCGCCGCCTGCACGAGCCTCGCTCTCGGCGGCTGCTCCGGCGCGACACTCGCCCTCACTCCCCGCCCTGCCGCAATTGACCGGCACCGTCACCGAGGCTCCCATCGTCGGTGCCCCGACGGAGGTCTATGAGCGCATCGCCCGCGGAATGCATGACGTGCTGGTTTGGGACATCCGGGCCGCTCAAGGCGAACTACGTCTATCACGCCGAGGCGGAGCCGGCCGCGAAGGGCGGCAAAGCCGAGATCGTCATCCACGAGCGCGACCGCATCTCGGACAACCCGAAAGGGCTGCGCGCCTACCGCATCGCCATCACGCCGGACGGCGAGACGACGACACTGCTGTTCGAGAATTTGAAGCTGCCGGAGCCGATGGCGAAATCCATGGAGGCGGACGCTCGCCGCTGGGGCGCCGGCGCTTTCGGCTGTGCTGACATGGAAGCCGGCGGCTGGTCGGAGAACAAGCCGGAGCCAGCCGAGCCCGCCAAGGATAGCAAGAACAAGCGCCATCCGAAAAAGGACTAGCGGAAGCGCCTATGGCAGGCCCGCGCTATCTCAGCTAATCAATCGCGGTACTCTTGGACGCGCGTCGCCCGCAGGCCCGGAAGCCCATGCTTGTCGATCGAGCGCTGCCAGGACAGGAACTCATCGACGGTCAGCTTGTAGCGGTCACACGCCTCCTCGATGCTGAGCAGGCCGCCGCGCACGGCAGCGACCACTTCCGCCTTACGGCGAATTACCCAGCGCTTGGTATCTCGGGGAGGAAGATCCGCAATCGTCAGCGGGCTCCCATCGGGCCCGATAACGTAGCGCACCCGCGCTCTCATCTGTTGCTCGGTCATGATACTCATTACACACTCGCTGACCAGCCCTCAGTGATAACCCAACACGATTAAGACCGGCCTAAGTTGTTGAGTAAACATAACATAAACTGGACGCGTTGCCTCGTCCTGTGCACATTTAAGGTTTACGTCAATAGACGCTGTTTTTCTGGCCTTCCAGCCGGGCGGCGCCGTGGCCGGAAAGGACGCCCCTGGCGACTTGCGTACCCTGCCGCTCCCGCCCTAAGTTCGCGGCAACTGCGGCGCTGCAATAACGCAGGACTTCCGCCCCATTCGGGCGACAGACGCCGGATACTTCAAATCGCTGGTACCCCTACGCGTGGTTGAAAACGTGCCCACCGACGTTCCAAGCGCTTCCGCGCCCGGCGAAACCGCCGGAAAGCGCCTGCGCGTCGTCGTGGCCATGTCCGGCGGTGTCGACTCCTCGGTCGTCGCCGCGCTGATGCGCCAGGCTGGACACGACGTCATCGGCATAACCCTGCAGCTTTACGATCACGGCGCCGCCACGGGCCGCAAGGGAAGCTGCTGCGCCGGCCAGGACATCCACGATGCGCGCCGGGTTGCAGATGCGCTCGGCATTCCGCATTACGTGCTCGACTACGAGAGCCGCTTCGCCGCCGCCGTCATCGACAGCTTCGCCGAAAGCTACGCTGCCGGCGAGACGCCGATCCCGTGCGTCACCTGCAACCAGCAGATCAAGTTCCGCGATCTACTCGACACGGCCAAGGAGCTCGGCGCCGACGTGCTGGCGACCGGCCATTACATTCAGCGCCGCGACGGGGCCAATGGCCCGGAGCTGGCGCGCGCCGTCGATCCCGACCGCGACCAGAGCTATTTCCTGTTCGCCACGACGCCCGAGCAGCTTCAGTATCTGTGGTTCCCGCTCGGCGGCATGCCGAAGGCGCAAGTGCGCGCGCTCGCGCGCGAGTTCGATCTGCCCGTCGCCGAGAAGGCCGACAGCCAGGACATCTGCTTCGTTCCGACGGGGCGCTACACGGGCGTCATCGAGCGGCTGAAGCCCGGCGCGCTGAAGCCCGGCGACATCGTGCACGTCGACGGCCGCCACCTCGGCCGCCACGAGGGCATCATCAATTACACGATCGGTCAGCGGAAAGGCTTGAAGATTCCGGGCCCTGAGCCGCTGTACGTCGTCCGCCTCGATGCGGCGCGCAACGAGGTCGTGGTGGGACCTCGTGACTGCTTGCGCACCCAGGGGCTTCTCCTTAGAAACACCAATTGGCTGGGCGATGAGCCGTTTGCACAAGCGGCTTGCGACGGGTTGCGCATCTACGCGCGCATCCGCTCGTCGCAGGCGCCGCAGCCGGCGACGCTTGATTGCCGAGGCGGACGGAACGGCCACTGTTGTGCTAGAAGACGGCGAGGATGGGGTAGCGGTGGGTCAGGCTTGCGTGTTTTATGCCAGCGGTGCCGACGACGCCCGGCTTCTGGGCGGAGGCTTCATCGCCCGTACGATCGCCAGGCAAGCCGGTGCAGGGAAGGCGCCTGAGCTGAGCCGTGCGGCCTTGGATAGGTGAGCGGAACGGGAGGCGGGGGTCGCGACGGCAAGGAGCGGTGCCCAATGAAAACGATGACGCAGACTGATTACCGCCGCCAGCCGGCACTCCTCGAGCGCGTGCAGGGCCGCATCGTCGGCATCGGCCGCATCGACGAGAGCGTCGGTGCTCGACGCTTACCGCCGCTGGGCACCCGTCTACGACTATACGTTCGGGCTCGTCGCCCGCGAGGGCCGCCGGCATTCGGTCGAGGTGATCAACTCCAGCAGCGGCCGCGTGCTCGAGGTGGGCGTCGGCACCGGGCTGTCGCTCCCCGAATACGAGAGGCACCTCGAGGTGGTCGGCATCGACTTGTCGCCCGAGATGCTCGAGAGGGCACGCGAGCGCGTCGACGAGGAAGCTCTCGATCACGTCACCGGCCTGCACGAGATGGATGCCGGCGACCTGAAGTTCCCCGATGCCTCGTTCGACACCGTCGTCGCCATGTACGTGATGACCGTCGTGCCGGAGCCCGAGACGGTGATGCGCGAGCTCTCGCGCGTCACCAAGCCCGGCGGCGAGGTGCTGCTGGTCAATCACTTCAGCCAGCGCGAAGGCGTGCGCGGCTGGGTCGAGCGGCGCATGGCGCCGTTCGCCGACAAGATCGGCTGGCGCTCGGTGTTCGACATCTCGCGCGTCACGGTGTGCGACGATCTCGAGCTGGTCGAGCGCAAGGCGTTGCGCCCGTTGGGCCTCTTCACGATGCTGCGCTTTGCCAAGCGCGACGACGCCGCGCGCCGCCCGGTCGCCGCCGAGTAACCCGGCGCTTCGGCCGCCTGTCGGCTCGTATTCTTGACAGTGCCATTCTTGACAGTGGCATGGATGCGTCCCTATAGACGCGCCCAGTGGCGGGATAGCTCAGTTGGTTAGAGCGGCGGAATCATAATCCGTAGGTCCCCGGTTCAAGTCCGGGTCCCGCTACCATCGACACAGAAAGCCACTCGACCGCAGCCCGATCAAAGCTGGCTGATAACCCAACAAACGCAAAAAAGGCGGGCCTAGCGCTCGCGGAAGGCGCGGGCGAACTGGTCGCTCAACGGCTTGGCGAAGTACGACAGCGCCGTGCGCTCGCCGGTCTTGATGTGCACCTCAGCCGGCATGCCGGGTATCAGTCGCAGGGCGCCCAGCTTCTGGCGTCCCGTCCTCGGTCAGCGTCAGGCGGGCGTTGTAATAGGGAATGCCGCTGCCCTCTCCGCGCGTGGGCTCGACCATCAGGTCGGCCGAGACGCGGCTGACGACGGCGGTGACCTCGGGCGTCGTGCGCTGGTTGAACGCGCTAAATCGCACGTGGGCGATCTGTCCGACTTTGACCTGGTCGATATCCTGCGGCGCCACCTTCGCATCGATGACGAGGCGATCCGCGTTGGGCACGATGAGCATGATCGGCTCGCTCGGCGAGATGACGCCGCCCACCGTGTGGACGGCAAGCTGGTGCACCGTGCCCGACTGGGGCGCGCGCACATCGATGCGCTTCAGCTGGTCCTCGGCGGCCACGCGCCGCTCCGACAGCTCCGCCTCGCGCCCCTGCTGATCACGCAGATCCTTGCCGACTTCGGTCTTGAGCTCCTGGCCGAGCTGAAGGATCTGCAGCTCGATCTCGGCAATCTTGCCGCGGGCCTGCGCGGCGTTAGCGACGACCTGAGCGATGTCGCCCTCGAGCTGGGAGACGGTGCGACGCGCAGCCGTCATGCGCGGCGTGCTGACGAGGTGCTGGCCCTCGAGCGTCTCAAGACCCACGAGTTCGCCCCGCGCATACCCAAGCTCTTGGCGGCGTGAGGCCTGCTGGGCGACAAGCCCCTCAATCTCCTGGCGAAGCTGCGCGATCCTCTCCCTGAGCTGCGACCTCAAACCTTCGCGGCCCGCGCGGCGGCTTTCGAAGAGCTCGATTTCGCTCGCCATGATCTCCGCCAGCAGGGGTTCGGCGCGCCGATCCATGAGCCCTTGGGGGAAGGCGATTTCCGGCAGATTGTTCTGCTCCGCCTTGAGCCGCGCCTGGCGCACGGCCACTTCGTCCAGGAGCTTGGTCACCATCTGCAAGTTGGCGCGTGTCACCGTCTCATCCAGGCGCACGACGACATCGCCCGCTTCGACGTGCTGGCCCTCGGTGACCAAGATCGCGCCGATGACGCCGCCGCTCGGGTGTTGAACTTTCTTGACGCTGCTGTCGACGACGACGCTGCCGCCCGCCAGAACGGCGCCGGCAAGATCGACGGAGGTGGCCCAAACGCCGAAACCACCGGCCAGCACCGCAACCACGGTGACGCCGAATAGAAGATAGGGGCGAACCTCGCGGAAGGGCGACGGCTTTTTCCCTGTGCGGCTCGCTTTCGACATGCTCACTCTCCTCAGCCTGCCGTCGTGACTTCGGTGAGCATTCTGAGACCGGACGGACGCGCCGGCGACGTCGCCGCTGGGGCTGGGGCCGGGGCACCGGCCGCCACCGGCCGCAGCGCGGACTTCAACACCTCGTCGCGCGGACCGAAGGCCTGAACCTTGCCCTGAGCCATGGCCAGGACGGTGCTTAGGCCGACGAGGGCCGAGGGCCTGTGGGCAACGACGATAACGATGCCCGCCCGGTCGCGAACCGATCGGATGGCGTTGGTAAGCGCCAGATCGCCTTGGGCATCGAGGTTGGAATTCGGCTCATCGAGGACGACGAGGAACGGATCGCCATAAAGTGCGCGTGCCAGTCCGACGCGCTGACGTTGGCCGGCCGACAGCTTGACGCCGCCCTCGCCGACGCGGGTCTCGTAGCCCTCGGGAAAGTGAAAGATCATGTCGTGGATACCGGCCTGCTCGGCTGCGGCTATCACGCTTTCGCTCGTCGGCTGCGGATCGAGGCGAGCAATGTTCTCGGCGATCGTTCCCTCGAAGAGTTCGATGTCCTGCGGCAGGTAGCCGATATCGCGGCCGAGAGCTTCCGGCGTCCACTGGTCGAGCGTGGCGCCGTCGAGACGTACGCTGCCGCCGCGCGGAAGGGGTAGCCAGGCGCCGACGATGGCGCGAATGAGCGTCGACTTGCCCGCCGCGCTCGGGCCGACGATACCCAAGCCATCGCCTGCGGCCAGCATGAACGAGATGTTGTGATGGTGGGGAGCGTCTCCCCCGGCGGCGCGACCGACAGCTCCTTTACCTCCAGCGTCAGCCGGGGCCTCGGCAAGGCCAAGCGCGCGTCCTGAGACGGGATCGCCGCCAGCAGTGCGTTCAGTCGGCGCATGCTCTGGCGCATGCCGACAAAACCCTTCCAATTGGCAATGGCGATCTCAATGGGCGCCAGCGCGCGGGAGAGTACGATCGATCCGGCGATCAGCGCGCCCGGTGACAGCTCGCCCCTGATAGCCAAGTAGGCTCCCAGCCCGAGGATGCCGGACTGCAGCAGAAGGCGCAGCACTTTCGACATCGTGCCGATGCCGGTGGCGGCATCGCTCATGGCAATCTGATCGACGAGATAACGCTCGTTGATCGGTTCCCACCGATCCAGCATGCGACGGTCGAGCCCCATGGCGCGGATCACCTCCGCGTTGCGGCGAGCTGCATCTCCGAATGCATGGCGCCGAGGCGCTGCTCCCCAGCGCCTGCAAGGACGGCCGCTTGGTCTTGACCTCGGTCAAGATGGTGAGCGCGACGAGTAGGACCGCGGCGCCGAGAGCGAAGACGCCGAGAACAGGATGTACGAGATAGATCAGCGCGACATAAATCGGCAGCCATGGCATGTCGAAGAGAGCCGTCGGCCCGAGCCCTGAGAGGAACGTGCGGATCTGGTCGAGATCGCGAACGGGCTGTAGCGCGTCGGTACCCGGCCTCGACCGCAACGGCACGAGCATTACCGCTTCCATGACCTGCGCGCGCAGCTGACGGTCTATGCCGAGCCCGATACGGCTCAGGATGCGGGTGCGGGCGAAGTCGAGAGCACCGTAGCCCGCATAAAGAACGACGAGCAGCACCGTGATGCCGATCAGCGTCGGGACGCTGCGCGAGGGCAGCACCCGATCATAGACCTGCAGCATGTAGATCGAGCCGGTGAGGACGAGGACGTTGATGATGCCCGAGAAGATGCCGACACTGAAAAACGCTATACGCGCTTTTCCGATGGCCTTCCTTACGCTGGATTTCCGCACTCAACGTCCTCGTGATCATGCCCGGGAGACAAGGCATACGAGGCCCGCGACCTTCGTATCGGTCGAGGCGCCCCGCCCCCCGGACTTATGCAAAAGCGATGTCTGTTGCCGGGGCACACCTCGGATGGTTTCGGATGGACGTTGCCCACAGCTCCAACAGCGTGCCCTCTCAAGTCGGCGCGGGCGCACCCTCCTTGATCTTCAGTTCTCCCACAGTGACCTTGCCGTCGGCGCCGCGCGCACGCATTTTCGGCTGCCGATCGTTGAACGCCGTCTTGGTGATCTGCTGGATCAGGCCCGCGAGTATCCGCGTGTTTCCGGTGGCTCGTTTATCGACGTCCTCGGACACGAGGGCCCACAGCACGGCCCCGACCGGCGCCACCGCGCCGCTCTCTTTCGACTGTGCGTCGGCGAGGGCGAACTGGCCGCGCGCCACGGCCGGAACAACAAGCCATTCGAGGTCGACGAGAGAGCGATGTTTGTCGCCCGCTGAGTGCATGAGCAGCGTGACGATCTCGCCGAACGAGGCGGCCATCTTCTTGGCCACCGCCATGTGCTTCTTGGCGTCCTCAGGGCTGACCTCGGCTTTGCTGCCATTCGAAGAAGCAGCATTTCCATTGACCGCGGGCGCGCCCTGATGGGCTGCCGACCCGTTGGCCAGCGGCTCGAGCTTCTCCTCGTTCGACGACTTTTTCCCAAAAGAGCATTTGCGTGTCTCCTGTTGTGTGCGAGCCGGCTTTGGCCCTGGACTGAGTAAGACCTAGAGAACGAAGTCGCCGGCGCCGATGTCGCCGACCAGGACCTCGATCTGGAAGTCAGCGCCGGACACCAGGCCGGAGAAGTTGGCATTGTCGAGCCAGAACGTGTCATCGAGATGCGAGAAGTCGACAATGATGTCGACATTGGTCAGCGCGTTGAGCGCGCGGTCGAACAGGAAAACATCCAGCCCATCGCCGCCCGTCAGGTTATCGTTGCCGGCGCCGCCGGAGACCGTGTCGTTGCCGCCGCGACCGTCGATGATGTCGTTGCCGCGCATGCCGTGGAGCTTGTTGCCGAGCCCGTTACCGGTGATGGTGTCGTTGCCGTCGCCGGTGACCGCGTTCTCAATGTCCGTGCGCGGCGGCGATGGTGAGGAAGCTGCTGCCATTGGCTTTCGAGTCGGCGCCGCGCGCCGAGGCTCACGACGAGGTTGCCGCTCATGGCGGACATGTCCAGCCAATCGCTGCCGCCGTTGCCGTCGGCCAGCGTCTTGCGCGTGGCATCGCGGGCAAGGGTCGTGAACACCTCATTCGTGTAGTGATAGACGTCGTCGTCGAGATTGACCTGGTCGCCGTCGCGGCCATGCAGCGTGACAGTTGCCGAATTCACGGTACCGCTGTCGCCGGTCCACGGATCGTTGATGCGCAGCGTCCAGGTGCCGATGCCGTCCTCGCCGCGGAAGGCGTTGGCGAGGAAGTCGGATTTCCACTGGTCGGTGCCGTAGTCGGCGGGATTGTCAGCCGCGGTATCCCGGTTGAAATCCACTAGCGTCGTTTCCGTGCCGTCGGGCGAAATCAGCGTGATATCGAGATCGGTCAGGTAGGCCGGAAAGACAACGGGAGTGAGGAAGCCCGCCCAATCGATTTCGAAATACAGCTCTTCGCTGGAGGACCCATGCGTGATGTTGAGACTGATGTTGACGCTCTCGACATCGAACGACGTCCCGTCGAAGTGGAACTGGATGTCGGTCGTCTTCAGATCGTCAAGCGCGACATTCGTCGCCGAGCTCGTGTAGGATGTCTCGTTCGCACTCGTCTGCGGGCCACCAAATAGAAGCCAGGCCTCGGCCATGCGCACGGCATTGTAGGCGTCGACCGAGCCGAAGCCGTAGTCCTCCGAGTAATGCAGGCCACCGCCGTTCCAGTTCGTGACGATGTCGTCCGGCGATGTCGCAATCACCGTGAAGTCGTTGAACGACAGATCGACCGGATGGTTCGCCAGCGTCGCGAACTGAATATGGGCAAACAGCGAATTGCTGCCGTCCCTTCAGCGCGCTCGCGCTTCCGTCGATGCCAAGATCGCGCACCTGGTACCGGCCATCGTGAGCGGCGAAGTGACGTTCAGCCCACTGCGCTGGTGCGCAAGCTAATCGCCGCGATCACCGCGACACCCACTGACGAGGGTGGTCCGCTGGGCTCGAGGTGACGCACCGGCGGTTCCTCGAGCCGACGCTTCTGAACGCCTGGCGCGACGACTGCTTGTAATCGCCGCATTTCCACCGATAACGTGACCCTCGGCCCTCTTAGGAGTGGTGGGGGAAATGCGGGCGATTTCACGCGTACTGAACGGTCTTAGGATCGTTCACGCCAGCTTGGGGCTGAAGCGAGAGGCGATCGTCGTCCTCATTCTGCTCCTGCCGTTGCTTTTCCACCCGGAGGTGCGGAGCTATCTTGCGCCACGCGGCGTTAGCGACTGGCCGGTCGTGGACGGCACCATGCCGGCGCTGGTTTTGGCCGGTGGCTACCTCTACTGGCGCCTGCTGCGCCACGCGGTCCTGTTCGAGGACGCGGCGCGCCCTTACCTGACGACGCGTATCCTCGATCCGGGCCAGCGCTACGATACGTACGTGGCCTTGGGAAACCGCGTACTGCGCCTCTACCATCTGGAGGTCGAGAACACCTCCACGTTCAGGACCGCGCGTGGGGCGCTCGTTACCCTCGTCGACTACCGGCGTACGGGCGACGCGCGGGTCGTTGAAATCCGCTCCCCATTGAAGGTCGCCAACTCCGATTCCGAAAAGGTGGATCTCAACCCGGGCGCGCGCGTCGTGTTCGAGTTGTGCGGTGTCGAGGTGAACGGGGCCGCTCCGGGTTCAGTGGAAGAAAGGGAGCAGCAGACTTTCTCGATACTGCCCAGCGGCAGCGGCAGCATTCGCGTGTTCACCGAGGCGCGCAACTCGCCCTCTAAGGAAGAGGAATTTCGCGTCTACATCGACTCGACCGGGTCCATGACGATCAAGCCGCAAGCCGAAGTTCGCTAGCACGCGTGTTCTGCACTTAGCCGCCCTGCCTGCGCGGCTTCTGCTTGGCTTTCTTCGCGGCGGCGCGCTTGCGCTTCGCCTGCTCTGTCCTCTCACCCCACTTCATGCCCTCGAGCTTCAGCCCGTCGGGGTCGAGGAAGAACACGGCGTAATAGTCGTCGTAGTACTCGCCCGCCGGATCGACGATCTTCGCGCCGAGCTTCCTGAGGAACGCCTGCAGCTCGTCGACGTCTTTGCGGCTGCGCAATTCAAAACCGAGGTGATGCAGGCCGACCTCGCCGAGGCGATACTTGCGCTTCTGCCCTGCGCATCCGCCTGGCCGATCCAATAGCGCGACCTGCCGTTGGTCCAGCCGATGGCGTCGTCATACTCGCCCAGCACCTTGAAGCCGAGGAACTCGAACAGCCGCGAATAGAATGCCTTCGACTTGGCGAAGTCGCTCACCCGCACCGAGATGTGGTCGATGTTGACGACCCGCGCCGTCAAAGCGGGCTGCCCTTGTACTTATGCCAGGCCCACAGGCCAACGAGGAACAGGATCGAGCCAAGCACCGCCGAGACCACGTCGCGCAGCGAGATGGAGATAGCGTCGAGGCCCGGCAGGATGTTGAACAACCGGAACAGCAGACCGCCGACCAGCGCGCCGACGAGACCGATGCCGAGGTTGGTCCACCAGCCGAAGCCCTCGCGCTGCCAGCGCACGGCGACACCGGCCAGCGTTCCGCCGATGAGCCCGACGATGAGCCACACGATGATCTGCGCCCAACTGACGACCATGTCCGCCTCCCATTCCCCGCTATGAAAAAGGGGCGCCTCCGATGGGCGCCCCGCAATCAAATCTCGTCCCTTACTTCACCTTCTCGGCGGCGGACGAATTCTTCTCCGTATCGCCCTCGTAGGCCGTCTTCTTGTAGCCGTCGCCGTCCTTGGCGATCTTGGTCTTCCAGCCGGTGTCCCAGGTGATGACCGCGGCGCCGCCTTCCTCGGCCCACTTGCCCTTCATGCCTTCGCCGCTGCGATCGGCGGTGGCGGTGCCGTCCTCGGCCAGCACGATCTGGAAGTCCTTGCCGGCCGGTGTCCTTCACCTTCCACGTGCCGACGAAGTGGCTCGGCGAAGCTGCGCCGGCCGACAGCGCGAGCGCCGCTGCCGCGGCGATTACGCCCATCATTAATTTCTTGGTCGTTGTCATGGTGTTTCCTCTCCTCAAAGAAAAACGCCGAACTATGTAGAACGTCGTACGAATTTTCGAGTTCCGAAAGTCTAAAGTCGGACACGACAATGCGAGCCAGACTTGAAGGGGTGCAGCCGGCATGAGGTTGCGGCGCGTCAAAGCCGCCGGCGGGGCGACACGCGTCGAGCTGCTGGCGCCGCAGGGGTGGGTGCCGGCCGTGACCGCAGCGGCTCAAATCCCCTCGCTCGATCAAGGCATTGCAGAGGACGTGGTGGCGCTGCTGGCGCTGCCGCTTGAGGGGCGCAAACGGCTCGCCGACGCGGCGCACAACCTGGCGCCGGTCAGCGATGACGCGCGCCCCGTCATCCCCTTCGCGCCGCGCTCGTTCCGCGACTTCATGTTGTATGAGGCACATGCCGTCGATGCGGCGCGCGGTTTCGTGCGCCGCTTCATGCCGGCGGCGGCGCGCATCGTCGGCGCCTACGAGGCCATCACCCGACGCACCTTTCCCAGGCTGAAGCCGCACGCCCTGTGGCACCGCCAGCCCATCTACTACATGGGCAACCACCTGACCTTCGCGGCGGACGGCGACGACATTGCAGTGCCGTCCTACACGCGCGCGCTCGACTACGAGCTGGAGCTCGGCTTCGTGCTGGCGCATCCGCTGCGCGACGCCGACGCTAGCGCAAGCCGAAGCCGCGATCGGCGGCTTCGTCGTGCTCAACGATTTCTCGGCGCGCGACGTGCAGCTCGCCGAGATGCGCTCCGGCTTCGGGCCGCAAAAGGCCAAGCACTTTCGCAGCGCCATCTCGAGCGTCGTCGTCAGCGCCGACGAAATCCTGCCGCGCTGGCGCGAGCTCAAAGGCCGCGTGCACCTCAACGGCGCGCTTGTCGCCGAATGCGCGACGGCCGATGCGCGCTGGTCGCTCGGCGAGGTGCTGGCGCACGCCAGCCGCGGCGAGCAGCTCTATCCCGGCGAGCTGTTCGGCACCGGCACGCTGCCCGGCGGCAGCGGCATCGAGAACGGGCGCCTGCTCGATCGCGGCGATACCATCGAGCTCGCCATCGACGGCATCGGCACGTTGTCGAACCGTGTCGTCTAGAGGCAGTCATGAAGGTCATCGACCTAGTCGAAGCCGATCCAGTTCAACGCCGGCGATCCGCGCTTCATGCAGGTGCGCATCCGCCACAAGCCGCACTGGGCGGCAAAGCTGCTCGTCTGGCTGCTCGGTCTGCCGTCGCGTCTGTTTCCGCGCGACTTCGTCGGCTGGGCCGACGACACCATCACCAAGATGGGCGTGCATTCGACGACCCACATCGATGCGCCGTGGCACTACGGCCCGACGTCGGGCGGCGCGCCGGCGCAGACCATCGAGCGAGATCCCGCTGGAGAAATGCATCGGCCCCGGCGTCGTGCTCGACCTGACGCACAAAGCCGACGACGACGCCATCACGCCGGCCGACCTCGAAGCGGCGCTCGCCAAGACCGGCGCCACGCTGGACGCACGCACCATCGTGCTCATCCGCACCGGGCGCGACCGGCTGATGGGCACCAAGGAATTCTGGAAGCGCGGCACCGGCATGAGCGCCGCCGCCACCGAGTGGCTGCTCGATCGCGGCCCGACCGTCATGGGCATCGACCAGTGGGGCTGGGATCTGCCGTTCCGCGCGCAGATCGCGCGGTCCAAGGCAGACGAACGACGACACGCTGTTCTGGGAGGCGCACCGCGTCGGCCAGCGGCGTCCCTACTGGCACATGGAGCAGCTGACCAACCTCGGCGCGCTGCCGCCCACGGCTTCGAGGTGATGGTGTTCCCGTTGAAGATCGTCGGCGCCTCGGCCGCCCCCGCCCGCGTCGTCGCCGTCATCCGCTGAGCGTCGTAACCTCTCATCCCGGAAGCTCATTGCATTCGCTTCCGACCTCTCCCGTCCATGCAAGCATGGCTCGCCATGATGGGAGAGGTACAGGACGCGAGTCCACCTCTCCCAGGGGAGAGGTCGGCCTCGCAAGCGGCCGGGTGAGGGGATGTTCGCTATCGCTTAGTCGAGCGTGCGCGCTGACGGCGTCGTGCCAGGAGGCGAGCAGGCGCGTGCGCTCGCCCGCAGCCATGCCGGGCGTGAAGCGCCTGATCGAGCGCCCAGCGCGCGGCGAACTTTTCGAGGCGCCGGGATAGAACCCCGCCTGCAGTCCGGCGAGATACGCCGCGCCCAGCGCCGTCGTCTCCAGGACCGTCGGGCGGTCGACGGGCACGTCGAGTGATGTCGGCGAGCCGCTGCATCGTCCAATCGCACGCCGCCATGCCGCCGTCGGCGCGCAGCACCGCCTTCGTTGCCGCCGGCCAGTCGCCGCGCATCGCCTGCAGCAGGTCGAACGTCTGGAAGCACACCGACTGCAGCGCCGCGCGCGCCAGCTCATTGGCGCCCGGTGTTGCGCGTCAGCCCAAACAGCGCGCCGCGGCAATCGGGGTCCCAGTACGGCGCGCCGAGGCCGACGAACGCCGGCACCAGCACCACGTCCTGCTCGGGATCGGCTTCGCGCGCCATGCGTCCCGCCTCGGAGGCACGCGCGATCACCTTCAAGCCGTCGCGCAGCCACTGCACGGCGGCGCCGGCGACGAAGATCGAGCCTTCCAGCGCGTACGTGCGCTTGCCGTCGAGCTGATAGGCGATGGTCGTCAGCAGCCGATGCTTCGACGCGATGGCTTCGCTGCCCGTGTTGAGCACCGCGAAGCAGCCCGTGCCGTAGGTCGACTTCAGCATGCCAGGCTCAAAGCACGCCTGGCCGATGGTGGCCGCCTGCTGATCGCCGGCCATGCCGCGAATGGGAATGGCCGCGCCGAACAGCTCGGGCTCGGTGGCGCCGAACTCACAGGCGTTGTCGCGCACCTCCGGCAACAGCGCGCGCGGCACGCCGAAGATCTCGAGCAGCTCGTCGTCCCAGGCGCCGGTGCGGATATCGAGCAGGCACGTACGCGCCGCATTCGTCACGTCGGTCGCGTGCACGCGCCCGCCCGTCAACCGCCACAGCAGGAAGCAATCGATGGTGCCGAAGGCGAGCTCGCCGCGCTGCGCCCGCGCGCGCGCACCCGGCACGTGATCCAGGATCCAGGCGATCTTCGTCGCCGAGAAATACGGATCGAGCCGCAGCCCGGTCTTCTCGCAGATAACCGCGCTCGTGTCCCGCCGCGCGCAGCGCCTCGCAACGATCCGCCGTGCGCCGGTCCTGCCAGACGATGGCGTTGTGGATCGGCCGCCCCGTCGCCCGCTCCCAGATGACCGAAGTCTCGCGCTGATTGGAAATGCCGATGCCGACGATATTCGCCGGCCCGCCCGCCTTGGCCACGGCCTCGCGCGCCGTCGCGACGACGCCGGCCCAGATCTCGTCGGCGTCGTGCTCCACCCACCCCGAGCGCGGGAAATGCTGCGTGAACTCGCGCTGCGCCACGCCGGCAACCCGGCAATCCGCGTCGAACAGCAGCGCCCGCGACGACGTCGTCCCCTGGTCGATCGCCAGCACGTAGCGCGCCATGCCGCCCTCCCCGGTTCTTAACGCCGCACTGCGGTCACTTCTGCGCATCGACAGATGCGCCGAGCCTTAGTAGCAAGCCCTGCCCGCCATTCCCATCGGAGCCGACCCCCGCATGAGCGCCCCGACCGAGAGCGAACCGCAGAAGAGCCCGTCGTATCTCTCCGCCCTGACGGTCTACCTGCGCCCGAGCGTGCTCGTCATCATGCTGCTGGGGTTTTCCTCCGGTTTGCCGCTGGCGCTGTCGGGCGAGACCCTGCGCGTGTGGATGGCCGACCGCGGCGTCGACCTCGGCACCATCGGCCTGCTGTCGCTCGCCGGCCTGCCCTACACGCTGAAATTCATCTGGGCGCCAGTGGTCGATGCCTGGCAGGTGCCGTGGCTGTCGCGAGCGCTTCGGGCGCCGCCGCGCCTGGCTCATCGCCTCGCAGCTCGTGCTGATGGCGGCGATCGTGTTCCTCGGCACGCGCGACCCGATCAACGCCCCGTGGATGATCGGCCTCGGCGCGCTCATCGTCGCCTTCGCCTCGGCGACGCAGGACATCGTCGTCGATGCCTACCGCGTGCAGAGCCTGCCGATCGACGAGCAGGCGGCGGGCATGGCGGGCTACGTCGCCGCCTATCGCATCGGCATGCTGGCGTCGGGCGCCGGCGTCATCGGCTTCAGCGCGTGGCTCGAGGCGCAAGGGCTGAGCAAGGAGGCGGTGTGGCCGCTCGCCTATGCCGCCGCCGCGCTGCTCGTGCTCGTCGGCCTCATCGCTGCCGTCGCTGGCGCGCGAGCCGCAAGTCCGATCTCGCAGCGAAGCGCCGCAGCACGGCAGCCCGATGGCGCGCCTGTTCGACACGGCCAAGGGCGCCTTCACCGAATTTCTTGTCGCGCGACGCGGCGCTCGCCATCCTGCTGTTCGTCGTCCTGTTCAAGCTGTGCGACGCGCTCGCCGGCACCATGACGGCGCCGTTCGTCCTGTCGCTCGGCTACACGCAAGGCGACGTACGCGGCGATCGTCAAAGGCGTCGGTCTTGCCGCGCTGCTGATCGGCGGCTTTGCCGGCGGCGCCGTCGCGCGCGCCTGCCGCTCGCCACCGCGCTGTGGCTCGCCGCCTTCCTGCAGATGTTCTCGAACCTCGCGTTCATCTGGCTCGGCTATCAGACGCCGAGCGCCGAGGCGCTCACCGTCGCCATCGTCGTCGAGAATTTCTCCGGCGCCATCGGCACGGTGATCTTCGTCGCCTACCTGTCGGCGCTGTGCCGCAACCCGCTGCACACCGCGACCCAGTACGCGCTGCTGACCGCGCTCGCCTCGACGGGGCGCACGCTGTTCTCGTCAGGGACCGGATTTGCCGCGCAGGAGCTCGGCTGGCCGCTGTTCTTCCTCGGCACCTCGCTGACGGCGATCCCGGCACTGATGCTGATGGTGTGGCTGCAAGGGCGCGGACATTTCCGCGCCCTCGATGCCGAGCGCAACGGCTCCTGAAAAGCCGCTAAATCCGGGCCTTACTCGGCGTTGCCTTCGACCTTGTCGGCCGAGGCCGCCTGCAGCTGCCCGTAGTTCTGGATGCCGATGTTCTTCAGCAGGTCGAGCTGCGTCTCGATGAAGTCGATGTGGCCTTCCTCGTCCTTGCAGCAGCTCCTCGAAGAGGTCCATGGACACGTAGTCCTTGTGCTGCCGGCACAGCTCGCGCGCCTTGGAGTAGAACTCCTGCGCGATGTACTCGCCCTTCAAGATCGCACTCGAGAACCTCTTTGAGGTTCTCGCCGATCATCATCGGCGCGATCTCCTGCATCTTCGGGAAGCCTTCGAGGAAGATGATGCGCGTGATCAGCTTGTCCGCGTGATGCATCTCCTCGATCAATTCCTCGCGCTCCTTCTTGGCGATCTTGGTGTAGCCCCAGTCGTCGAGACGACGATAGTGCAGCCAGTATTGATTGACCGCGCCGAGCTCCAGCTTGAGCGCGAAGTTCAACGCGTCGATAACTTCCTTATTGCCTTTCATGGCTGCCCTCTCCGTGCCTGGCGGATGCGTGTTTGGATAGCTGAGTGATCGGCGGGCTGGCCGCGACATGACTCAGTGCAGCGTTCCTCGAGCGAGGACGCGAGGGCGATTGTGGTTGGTTAAGGCAGACGATGCCAGCGCAAAAATCGCTCGGCGTGCGTTCAGGCGACTTTGCGAACGCTATCTTCGGAAGCCTGAGTCTGCGGACTCAGAATTCGTCGACGCCGATGCGCGATGCGGAGCTACGCGTCGTGAACTCCAGAAGCTTGCTGCGCGTCGTTGCGCAAATGGTGGGCGAAATCAGCCCCTTCTTCTCCAGCTCGTCGACCTTGTTGTAGATCGTCTCGACGGCGAGCGGCGCACAGCTGCAGCAGTTCATGCGCTTGCTGAGATGACGATAGACGATGCCTGGAGTCGGGATTGGCGCATCAGGCGCGCTCAAGATTTCGAGCAGCGCACCCTCGATGTCGCGATCGGAAATTACGGTACAGGAACAGACGATCATCGCAGGCTTCCTTGCGCGCATTTTCTCTAAGGCTGCGCGGGCCTTAAATATGGAAAGTGTGTTTCAACTTTTGAAGGGCCGAGCGCTTATGTCAAGGGCTCTTACGCCGCACGTTTTAGCGATGTGCCCGTGAGGCTGCAGTTCGGCCGGCTACAACTGCGAGCGTTAACCAATCGGCCGCACCGGGGCGGACTGCTGTGCGCCGCGCCGTGTGCGGGACGCCGACCCGCGCAGCGGGGTCTTGCCGGAGCGGCCGCCGGACTCGCGCGCCGCCTGCAGCCTGGTGTGCTTCGGCCATATCTTCAAGCGTGTGCTGGTCGAGGACGCTGATGAAGGCATCGAGAGCGTCGTCGACGATGCGGTGCAGGCTGCCGCGGCCGCCGGCCTCCTTCTCCTCGCGCCCCATGGTCTCGATCGAGCGTACGACATCGCCGATGCGGATCTTCGCCGCCGGCCGGGCCAGGCGCACGCCGCCGTGGCGCCCACGCACCGAGGCCAGGAAGCCCGCCTTCGACAGAAGGTGGACGATCTTGAAGGCGTTCTGCTGGGTGATATCGAGCCGCTGGGCGATCTCGGCGACCTTGATCAGCCGGCCTTCGGCCTTGGCGCAATCGATCAGGATACGGACGGCGTGGCTCGTGGATTTGTTCAGGCGCATGCGATTTCTGAATCTCGTCCGAGGTTTGCCAGCGTTACGTCATATCGAGCCGGCTTGGCAACCGCCGCGCACTGCCCGGGTCGTGGAAAGTCATTCCGTCCCCGGAACGCACCTTAGCAGGCTAACGCGCCCGTACGGCACCATAAATCGCGCTACAGCGATAATCCGTGGCCGGCGCTGTTTGCCGGCACCACCGGGCTCCGGCGCACCCGCACCGGCGCCAATGTACCGCCGGGAACAGCGGTGCGGTGCGCTCCAACGCCTATCGTTCCTCGAACGCGAATCGGGATTCTGCTTGCGATGATCGCCATGCCACACGCCGTGAGCTTTGCCAACGACGCCACCGGCGCGACGCGGGCACGGCGTCATTGCCGGCCGCCGAAACAGCCGCGCGTGGCCAGCGCTGCCAGAAAACCGGCATCGCCCCGCAAAAAAGGAGAAAAAAATCGCGCTGATCTGACTGCGTCCAAGATTTTGACGCGCCTCGAAATTCGCCTCCTATCGCGCGCAACAGCCCCTTCTGCACCCGCGGAAGGCGAAGATTTTTGTCCTGTTCCGACCCGGAACAGCGGCATGATGGCGGCTGCGTCACTCTCAGCGTCATGGAAGCCCAGCCGGGCGCCACGCACTGAACCGACGGAGAAAGTCATGACCAAGCTGCTCGCCCTCGCCACCGCCCTCATCTTCGCCGCCACCACGTTCGCCTCGACCGCGCAGGCGGGCATGCGGGTTGGCATCGGCATCGGCGTCGGCGGCCTCGCCTTGGGCGCCCTGGGTGCCATGTCCAACAGAGAGCGGCAGCGGCGAAGCCCGCGAGTACCGGTCAGCGCAAGAAAGAGCGCGCCGTCCGCCGCGAGCGCGAGGAGAAGGCCCCGGTCCGCGCCGCCAAGAAATCGAAGTCCGAAAGTCGACGAGCAGGCCGCGAAGGAGCCGGCCGAAGAGGCCAGCCTCAACCGCCACCAACGAGGCGAGCAGCATCGCCTCAACGGACGGCCCGGCCGGCGCCCGTGACCACCGGCTCGACCGACACGCGCCGCCCAGACGGAGAATTCCTCGATCTCGCTCGCCTCTGGCCACCGACGACGCGGCGACGGTCGAAGAAGATCGACACCGCCAGCCAGGAGACGGGGAAGAGCCTCGACTGCAAGAAGTTCTTCCCCTCGGCCGGCATGACCCTCTCGGTCCCCTGCGAGTAAGCGCAGCGGCCAGCCAACCGAAGTCACGACTTACTTCTCTCGATCCCGGCTTCACCGCCGGGATCGATTGCGTTTGAGCGCCTGCGCAATCCGTCCAAGAAGCTGCAAATTAACGCCGTGTTCCGTCCGGAACAGCGTTACCAGCGTTCACCGCGCCATCATTCGTCCCACGATGCCAACCGCTGGGGACGACCATGATCAAGCTTCTGGCCGCAAGCGCCGCCACCTTCCTTACCCTAGCCGCCGCCTTCGCCTCCGGCGCCCGCGCTCTGCGACGAGGACTGCGCCTACGAAGCGCCACGAAGCCGCCTACGAGCGCGCCTACGAACGCGAGTCCGCCCGCGAGGAGGCGGCCGAGGAGGGCTATTATCCTTCCGAAGGCCGCCGCTCTTCGGGATCGTCGCGCCGCCGCGCAGCAGCCCGGCCGCCCAGGCAGCAGACAGCGCTTCCTCGGAGCAGCCGCATCGCCGAGCCCAAGCCGTCGACCCTGCGCCGCGTACGCAGACGCGCACACCCGCGCACCAAGGTCGCCACCGAGAATTCCTCGATTTCGGCCGGATCCAGCTCCAATCAAACCGCCGAGGACGACACCTACGACCACCCCGCCAAGGCCGTCGGCTGCAAGAAATACATTGCCTCGGCCGGCATGACCCTGTCGGTCCCCTGCGAGTAGCACCCCTCCCTCCAGAACCTCGACGATCCCGGCCCCCGCGCCGGGATCGTTTTTTGGGGGCCCGGGCGTCACAGCCCAAAAATTTGAGCGTGTTCCGCCCGGGACAGCGTCCACCGCACCGCCTCCCGCATGATCGCTGCAGAGATGAACGCCAATACCTGGAGACGACCATGACCAAGCTGCTCACCGTGATCGCCGCCACCTTCCTCGCCATTGCTGCTATCGCGTCGGGCGCCGAGGCCGGCTTCAACGTTCGTATCAATGCCGCCCGCGGGCTTCTCTGAGGTCCACAAGGCCGGCTGCGGCGGCGGCGGTCACGTCCGCGCCTATCCGCCGGCGCGTAGCCCGTCAGTCGGTGCGCCGCTCCAAGCCCCGGGTCGAGGTTGCCAGCCGCACCGTCTCCAAGCCGCGCCGTCGTCGCCAAGGCCGAGCCGAAGCCGGAGCCCGTCGAGGTGACCAGCCGAGAAGCGTCGCCGAGATCGAGAACTCGTCCATCGTCTCTGCCCCCGACAAAGTCGCCGAGGCCAAGATCGAGGTCGCCCGAGAAGAAGCCGGCGAAGGATGTCGCCAAGACCACGACCGACGAGGCGGCGCAGAAAGTCGCCAGCGCCATCAAGGATGTCGGCTGCAAGACCTTCTTCGCCTCGGTCGGCATGACCCTCTCCGTCCCCTGCGCGAAGTAATCTGCCTGCAGTAGAGCACCAACAAGACGGCCCCGGCATTGCGCCCGGGGCCGTTGCTTTTCGGATCTTCGAAAGACCAGCGAACGCGCCGCCGCAAAACATTTCTGAGCTTGTACCTGCTGGAACAGCGTCCAGTAAGCGCGCGCGCGAATGATGTCATCAAGATGAGCGACGCGAACTCAGCGGAACGTCTCATCGAGTGAACACAAACTGCATCCACTGGAGGAAGCAATGAATAAGTCACTGGTCGCCCTCATCGCCGCGCTCATCGCGGCCGCGACCATGTTCGCTCGGCGGCCGAAGCGGGCTTCAAGATTCGCCTCGGCTTCGGCGGCCCGCTCGCACGGCTTCACCGGCGGCACAACAACAGCCACCACCATCACCGCAAGCGCTACATCGTTCGCCGCATCGTGAAGAAGGAAAAGGTCTACGTCGCCAAGCGCAAGACGACGTCGGAGCCGAAGGTCGCCAAGGTCGAGAAGGTGTCCAAGCCGGCAGGTTGTCGCCACGGCTCCGGTCATCGAGCCGGAGGTGATCGCCGACAGCGAGAACTCCTCGATCACGACGGCCGGCGCTCGACACGGCCAGCGTCGAGCCGGAGACGGTAACGCCCGTCGAGGTTAAGGCCGACGCCGCCGAGCCAAGACCTCGTCCAAGCCCGAAAAGGCCGCGAGCAAGCTTGACTGCAAGAAGTTCTTTCCCTCCGTTGGCATGACGCTCAGTGTGCCCTGCGAATAAGGAATTGACCTTCTAGTTGGCCGCGAGCCGGTTGATAGACCGGCTCGCGGCTTCATGACACTCTCCGGCAGTGGCCGGGTATATTTCGACAGACCGCCACAACCGCCCGCAATCGATTTACCCGGGCGAAGGGGACCAACACATGCAGGCGCATGCCGACACTTTGCCGTTAGCGGCACAGGTTCCGCAGGGCAAGCCGAAGGCCGTCAAGATGGCGGCCAAGCTCGCCTACCGGAATCTCTTTCACGATCGTCTCAGCCTCATCGTCACGCTCACCGGCATCGTCTTCTCCGTCGTGCTCGTCGCCGTCCAGTGCGGCCTGTACATCGGCTCGGAGCGCATGATCGCCGCCATGCTCGACCAGTCGAAGGGCGACCTGTGGGTCGTGCCGCTCGGCACCAAGAGCTTCGACGATCCCTCGCTGCTCATCGGCCACGAGAAGTATTCCGTGCTCTCGACCGCCGGCGTCGCCGACAGTGAGGAGCTCGTCGTCGGCTTCGCCGCCTGGCGCAAGCCGAAGGGCGGCACCACGGCTGTGCTGCTCGTCGGCTCCGATCACGAGAACGGCACGCTGAAGCCGTGGAACCTCGTCGCCGGCAGCCTCGGCGATCTTGACGCGCCGGGCTCCGTCGCCGTCGACGACACCTACTTCGCCGATCTCGGCGTCGAGAAGAACGGCGAGACCGCCGAGATCAACAACGTGCGCGTCAAGATCGCCGCCGTGACGCACGCCATCCGCTCCTTCACGACGCTGCCTTACGTGTTCACCTCGCTGAAACTGGCCCGCATGCTGCTCGATGCAGGCAGCAACCAGGCCTCCTATACGCTCGTGCGCGTGGCGCCCGACGCCGACCTCGAGAAGGTGCGTGCCGATCTCGTCGCCCGACTGCAAGATCGCGAGATCCTCACCCAGGCAGGAGTTCCGCAACCGCAGCGTCGACTACTGGCTGTTCCAAACCGGCGCCGGCGCGGCACTGATCGCCGGCGCCGCGCTCGGCATGATCGTCGGCGTCGTCATCGTCGCCCAGACGCTCTACTCGAGCACCAAGGATCACTTGAACGAGTTCGCCACCTTGCGCGCGCTCGGCGCCTCGGCCGGCTACATCCACAAGGTCATCCTCATCCAGGCGATGCTCAGCGCGGTGCTCGGCTACGGCGTCGGCATGGTGCTCAGTATGCTCGTCATCTGGGCGTCAAGGGATACGACGCTGCTCATCGTCATGACGCCGGGCCTTGCCTTGCTTCTCTTCGCTTTGACCATTGGAATGTGCGCCATCGCCGCCGTATCGGCGATCTTCAAGGTGACGCGCATCGATCCCGCAGGAGTGTTCAGCCGATGACCGACGACACCGAAAACCGCAAGGTGCTTCTCGAGGCCCGCGACATCGTCAAGGTGTTCGGCTCGGGCGCCGGCGAGGTGAAGCCGCTGAAAGGCGTCGACCTCAAGCTCTACTCAGGCGAGCTGACGCTGCTCATGGGTCCGTCCGGCTGCGGCAAGACCACGCTGCTGTCGATCCTCGGCTGCATCCTGTCGCCGACCGAGGGCCAGCTCGAGGTCGCCGGCAACTCGACGGACGGGCTAGATGCCGAAGGGCTCGCCAACATCCGCCGCCGCCACGTCGGCTTCGTGTTCCAGGGGTACAACCTGTTCCCCACGATGACGGCGAGCGAGAACGTCATGCTGGCGCTCGACGTGCGCGCAAAGCCCGTCGTCGACCCGCCGACGCATGCCCTCAACGCGCTGATCGCGGTCGGCCTCGGCCATCGCGCCAAGGCCTTCCCGGCCAAGCTCTCGGGCGGCGAGAAGCAGCGCGTCGCGCTTGCCCGTGCGCTTGCCGGCGCTCCGTCGGTGATCCTCGCCGACGAGCCGACGGCGGCGCTCGACGCCGAGAACGGCCGCGCGGTGATGGCGCTGCTCGCCGAGGTCGCCAAAGATCCGAACCGAGCTGTTCTCGCCGTTACACACGATCATCGCACGCTGCCGTATGCAGACCGCATCGTGCGTATCGAGGACGGAAAAATTCACAGCGACGAGCGGCCGCAGAAAAGCGCCAACCCGACCTACGGTGCCGACCCGCAACACGATGCTCATTCACGCGCCGAGCTGGTGAGTGCTGCGATCCAGGTTCAGCCGGACGACGACAACCCCACCACTCCGCCGAGCTCCCTCGGTGGCCGCTATAGGATCAGACGTCATGCTTAAGACTGTTGGAATTGTTGCCGCTCTCGTTGCCGCGGCTGTCGGCGGCTACGTGCTGAGCGAAGGAACGTATTTCTCCGGCGAAACCAAAACCACCAAGACCGAGACCAAGACCGGCACGCCCTGGGTGGCGGCGGCTCCCGGCCGCGTCGAGCCGGGCAACGGCGAAGTCAACATCGGCGCCGCCATTCTCGGCCAGGTCGCCGACGTGCCGGTGAAGCTCAACGACAAGGTCGAGGAAGGCGAGCTCCTGATGCGCCTCGACGACGAGGAGGCGCGTGCGCGTCTCGCCGCGGCGGAAGCCGAGGCGGGCCTGCGCAAACGCCAACGCGATGCCGAGCCGTCAACGAGCGGCCGCGAGGACGTGACCAAGGGCGAGGACAACGTGTACTCCGCCGAGCGCGAGGTCATCGGTGCGCGCTTCGAGCTCGACGCTGCCCTCGGCGGCAAACGCAGTGGCGAAGCCACCGAGCAGCAGCTCGCCGATGCCCGCCGGCGCCTCGCCAAGGCGCAGGAGCGCGTCGAGCGCGAGCGCCTGAACTATGCCCAGGCGCAGGCGAAGGCGAGCCTGCCCTCGCCCAACCAGTTCGAATCGGCGCTCACAGCCGCGCGTGCCAACGTGGCGCTCGCCGCCTCGCAGCTCGACAAGACGCGCATCCGTACGCCGCGCGCCGGCAACGTGCTGCAGCTCAACGCCAAGAAGGGCGAGATCGTGGCGCCGTCGCCCGAGCAGCCGCTGGCGGTCGTCGGCGACATGTCGAACGTGCGCGTCAAGGCCGAGGTCGACGACGGCGACGTCGCCAAGATCAAGGTCGGGCAGAAGGCGTTCGTGCGCTCGATCAACTACCCGGGCCGCGACTTCGAAGGCACCGTCGCCGATCTGGCGCCGACCATGGCCACCCCGCGCATCTCCGCGCGCGGTCCGCGCCGTCCGTCGGACATCGAGGTGCTGGAGATGACCATCAACCTCGAAGGCAAGGTGCCGCTGCTGCCCGGCATGCGCGTCGAGGCCTTCGTGCGCCCAGATCGCTGATGGTCGCTGACATGAACACTGAGCCGCGTAGCCGTCCGGCCGCGGCTCAGCCCGTCTTCACAGGCCCATCTTCACAGGAATGCCGAGGCGCGCGAGCAGCGTATCGCGCGCCTTTTTCGTCTCCGCGTCCCAGTCCGCCATCTTCGAGGCGACGAGGTTCGCCTCCGAGCGCAGGATGACGCCGTCCTCGAGCACCTTCAGCCCGTTGGCGGCGAGCGTCGCGCCCGTCGTCGTGATGTCGACGATGAGATCGGCGGTGCCGGCGGCCGGCGTTCCTTCCGTGGCGCCGAGGCTCTCGACGATGCGGTAGTCGGCCAGGCCTTTGCCCGACAGGAATCGCCGCGCCAGGTTGATGTACTTGGTCGCCACGCGGAACGGGCGCCCATGCTCGCGCCGGAACGCGGCGGCCGCCGCCTCGAGGTCGGCCACCTCGCTGACGTCGATCCAGCAGCGCGGCACCGCCACGACGACGTTGGCGCGCCCGAAGCCGAGCGGCTTCAGCAGCGTGACGCGTTCGTCGGCGTTGAGATGTTCTCGCGCACCAGATCCTCGCCGGTGACGCCGATGTGCGCGCGCCCGCTGTTCAGCGCGGCGACGATCTCGGAGGCGGAGATGAAAGCGACGTCGATGCCGTCGACGCCTTCGATCTCGCCGCGGTAGCCGCGGTCGTGGCCGACCTTGCGCAGCTTGAGGCCCGACTGCCGAGGAACTCGGCCGTCTGCTCCATCAGCCGGCCCTTCGACGGCACGGCGAATGTCAGGCGCGCGCTCATCGCTTGCCCTCCGCGCACGACGGCGAGCAGGCGCTCGGTGTGAACGGCGCCGCCGACGGCGGGCACGTTGCGCGGGGCGCCGACCGCCTTCAGCAGGCCGTCGTAGCGGCCGCCGCCGCCCACCGGGCTCGACGGCCCCAGCGCTTCGACCAGCACCTCGAACACGAAGCCGGTGTAGTAGCCGACGCTGCGGCCGAACTCGGCGGAGAAATCCACCGCGCCGATGTCGATGCCGCTTTCGCTGAGCAGCATGCAGCGCCGCTCGTAGGCGTCGAGCGCCTCGGAGAATGCGCGGGCTCGCCTTGCCGACCAGCTTGCGCAGCGCCGACGTCGCCTGCGGCGCCGGCGGCCTTGGTCTTGACGTAGGCTTCGATCAGCGCGGCGGCCTCGGGCTTGCAGCGGCGGCGCCTTGGCGTCGGCGGCGATGGCGAGCAGGCCTTCGGCGATCTCCGCCGCCGTGCGCACGCCGATCGAGCTCGATGCCGCCCTGCTCGAGGTGCTCGGCGACGAGGCTCTCGGCCCGTGCGGCATCGCTCGGGATCGAGCGCCTCGATCAGCGCGCGCGGAAACGCGGCCGCCGAGCGCGCCGGATTGGTCGACAGCCGCTTGAGCTCGGCGCGGAACGCCTCCGGGCGCAAGAACTGGTGGCGCAGCCGGCGCCGCCAGCGCTCCGGAATGTCGGCTGCGCGCAACAGCGCGTCGAACAGCGCCACGTCGCCGATGCGCAGCTTCCAGCCCGGCAGCCCCGCCTGCTGCAGCGCGCGCAGCACCAGCACCAGCGTGCGCGCATCCGCTTCGCCGGCGTCCTTGTCGCCGAACGCTTCGATGCCGGCCTGGCGGAACTCGCGCGGGTGGGATGCGTCCGCACTCGCAGGTTGAAAGCGGAAGGCCGGCCCGTTGTAGCTGTAGTAGGCCTCCGGTCGGCGTCGCGGATGCCGCTGCAGATAGAGCCGGCACGTCGGCACGGTGAGGTCGGGCCGCAGGCACAGCTCCTTGCCGTCCAGGTCGGTGAACACGTAGGTGCGTCCGCGCAGGGCCTCGCCGACCACGTCGAGGAACACCCCGGCCGGCTGGATGATGTCGGGCGCAACGGCCTCGTAGCCGGCGGCGATGAACACCGCCAGCAGCGTGCGGGCTTGCGCCTCGAGGGCCTCGAAATTTGCTGGCGACGCAGCGCCCATGACCATTGCTCAGCGTTAAGGGTGCCGTCTTTTGGACGAGGCCGGGCGGCTCGGCAAGGCCCGATGATGCCGGTAGGCCGCAGCCTCGGCCTTGACTATGTTTGACCGGCCCGGGAGCGATGCCTTTCTGGCGCTAACCGGCTATGTTGAGCGCTCGCTTGAGGCGTTGGGCCAGGCGTTCCGGTAAGTCGTGTTTATTCAGGGGGCCGTCGATGAAGCGCTACCTCGTCGCAGCCGGATTGAGCGCATCTGGGGCTCGTCGCCATCGCGGGCACGACCTTGGCGGTCACGCCGCCGGCGCCCGTCCCCGCCGTGCCACCGCAAGCCGAGGCGCACCGCTGAGACGCGCCGCACGCCGACCGCTGCCGCAGCCGCGAGGCTCCCGCTGCCCGCCGAGCGCCGAGCCCCGCCGCACGCCTGCCGCCGCAGCCGGTCGCGCCGGAACCGCTGCCGCTCGAGGAGGAGGTCGTCGAGGAAGTGTGGCCGATGCCGGTCGAGGACTTCCTTGCCGGCAAGTATCTGGAACGCGCCGACGTCGTGCTGACGCGCCGCGAATGGGACGTCGCCTCGTGGGCCATCCGCTGGGCCACCAACTCGCCGTTCTCGCACGCCGCCATGGTGTTCACCGGGCCGCAGTTCGAGAGCGGCTACACCAGCACCTTCGTCATCGAGTCCGGCACCAGCGGCGTCGACCTCACCAACCTGCGCGACTACATCGCCGACAAGAGCGCCTTCATCGCCATCAAGCGCTTCAAGCAGCCCTGGTTCGACGAGACAAAGCAAAGCCGCGTGCGCGGGCTGCTGCTCGACAAGATCAAGGCGTCGTATAACTACTGGGCCATCGGCACCATCGCGCGCAATCTGTGGTTCGGCGTCGAGCGCAGCGTCAGCGGCGACCAGAAGACCATGCGCCGCTTCCGCGAGCGCAACTGGGACGCGCCCACCGAGTTCATCTGCTCGGGTCTGGTGCAGATCGGCTTCGTCGAGGCGGCGCTCGAATACATCAAGGCGGGCACGCTGCCGCCGACGGCGCTGAACGAGGTGGTGTTCGAGAAGGAAGCGGCGACGCGCCTGCCCGAGCGCGAGGACTGGGGCTATCTCGACGCCGAATCCTCGAAGACGACGGCGGTGCTGTTCCGCAAGCAGAACTTCGACGCGCTGCAGTCGGTGACGCCCGAGGATCTCGCCGCCAGCGAGAAGCTCGAGTGGCTGTACTTCATCAAGAACGGCTTGGTCTACAAGGTCGTCGAGCTACGCCGACGTGCGCAAGCTCGATCGAGTAGACCGCCGTATCAGCGGCCGACGTCGAGCGGCTCGTTGCCGACGCGGTGGCGCGTCCGCGCCTGCTGCGGTGCCGGCTTTCGGCGGCGGCGGCAGTCCCGGCATGCTCTGGATGACCTGCCCGGGCGCGCCGCCGCATCCGGCGACGCACGTCACGGCATTGGCATCCGCCGCCGCAAGTCCGACAGGATTGCCGGGTGGCGTCCCTGCTGGACCGTCCATCGTCCCAGCGGTCGTGCGCATCTCGCCTGTACGTGCCTGCATCGGCTTCGGCAGCACCTGCACGATCGACGGCTTGCCGGCGCACCCGGCGACGCAAATGGTCACGAACTCTCCTGGGTGCGCGGCCAGCAGCGATTTCACGCGCGGGTTCGTCGCCGGCATGCCCTTTTCGGCGGCGCCATCGCCGATGTCGACGACGTCGCCGCCCTCGACCAGCTCGCCCTCAGCCGGCGCCGGCGTCGGCGCCAGCACGAGCAGAGCGCTCGCCAGCAGGCAAGTCGGACACGGCGATCGACGGCATGCATGCGCCGAAACGCGCGGCCCCAGTCGCCCGACGCGAACGTGTCAAATACGGATTGCCGCTGCCAACGCATGCACCACATCGCGACCTGCCGGTTTAGCCGGCGCGCGCCCTTCGAGGCCGACCGGGGATCGACCGACGGGGAAGTCTCGCAAGGCAGGGTAAATAATCTATGCGCCCGCCCGCCTGGCGCAGGCGGGCGGGCGCAAGTCCATCACTGCGGCGTTGCAGTAGTAGACGGTGGCGCCGGAGGAGGCGGGGCGTAGCGCCAATAGTCGCCCCCGGGGCCGCTGACTTTGCCCGGCTTCAGAGGCCGCTCATTCGGGCGGCCGCAGGCCGGTCTTCAGCAACTCGCCGATGTCCTCGAGCAGCTTGTTGTTCGAGGCATACCCCGAGTGGTTGATGGCGAAGGTGTCGGTCGAGGCCGCCGTGACGTCGATCGTGTCGATGCCCGGCAGGATCAGCGGCCCCGCAGGCGGCACGTCGCCGGCCCGGTAGCTGCCCCAGAAGTTGCGCGACACGATCAGCGCCCGATCGTTGGAGGCGACGTACAGCGTGACGTTCTTGGCGAGGCCCTGGATCGTCTTGGCGAGGTTGGAGAAGCTGTCGGCATCGACGTCGGGTGCGGCGAGGATCACCTGACTGATCTCGACGCCGGCCGGAGCCGACGACTGCATGTCGCGCAGCACGTCCATCAGCGGCTGGTTGCCCATGCTGTGGGCGATGATGCTCACCTGTTTCGCGCCGGTCTGCTTCACCACCATCTCGAGGAACTCGCGCAGGTACGGCTCGGACGCCTGCGCGCTCTCGCGGTCATACGTGTAGCTCGCCACGCGCGCCGCCCGACGGCCAGCTGTAGAGGAACGTCGCGCCATCGAAGTCGAGGTCGTAGGCGATCTGCGCCGTGCGGTAGAGCGCGTTGTCGAACGAGGTGTTGTAGCCATGCACGAAGACGACGGCCTGATCCTTGAAGCAGCTTGGAATCCTTCAGCCGCGCTTTCACCTGCGCCAGCAGCTGCTCCTTGGTCAGCGCCTTGATCTCCTTGATGGTGAAGTGCGACTTGGGGTCTTCCTTCTCGCTCGTAGATCGTCACGTCGAAGTAGGGGATCTTCACCACCCACGGCCGCTCGACATTGGGCACCTTGTGCACGTTCGGCACGGTGACCAACGCTTCGCCGAGCTGCAGTTTGCGCGCGCGGTCGGAGCCGAAGGCGAGGCGCTTCGCGTTGGGCTGCACGGCGCGGTCGGTGCCCCAGTAGACGGGCACCAGGTGCCAGTCCGGCTCCGCGGCGGGTGCCGCGCCGCCTGACGGCGCGGCGGTAGAGGCGATGGCCCGGTCGGCTCAATGGTGGGCGTCGTGCCGGGCGGTTGGAGGCCATCGGCGGCGGCGGCGCCATGGAGCGCCCGCGGCCGAACCCTCCGCCACCTTCTAGCGACGGCGGCGGTACGGCAGACGGCGCCTCGGCCACCGGTGGTGGCGGCGGCTGCATCGATGTCTCGGGCGCTGACGGCGCTTCGGCAACCGGCGGTGGCGGCGGCGCCGCCGCCGCGTCATCCGATGGCTCACCATCGGCGGGCGGCGGAGCAGAAGCGAGTGGTGGCGGCGCGCCGCCGAAAGCTCCGGGCGGTGGCGGCGGGGGAACGGGCTTTGGCGCCGGCGTTACCTTCGCAGGCGGCGCGGCTTGCGGCTTCATCTCCTGCTCGCCGCTCGGCGCCGGCGCGCCGGGCTGGTCATCCGTTGGCCGTGCGATCCACCGCTTCGTTCTGTGCCGGCGTGCCGCGGAAGGCGGCGCGGCCCGGAGTTCGACGGCTCGGACGGCCGCTCCATGCGGCGCGCGTGGATTGCCGGCCCGGAGCCGTCGTCGGCTTTGCGCTTCCTTTGCCTGCCCCGCTTGTGCGCGTTGCTCGTTCGGCTTGCGCGCGCTGCTCTCTCGCCTTCTGCTCGGCAAGTCCGGCGATCGGCTTCGGCCTTAGCGCTTCCGCTTTGCTGCTTAGCTGCGGCCTCGTTGTCGGCATGGGCGGCGCCATTCTTGGCTGGTCCGCCGCCACCGCTCTTCTCGTCGAGAACCGAGCGCTGGCCACGCAAAGCTTGCGCGTCCGAGGCGCGGCCCATCTTGTCGTAAGCCACCGCGAGGCGCTCGCGCGAGGCGGCGACGTCCGGCTGGCCCGGCGACTTCTCGCGGATGGCGAGCGAGCGCTTCAACAGCGGCTCGGCTTCGGCATACTTGTTCTGCGCCTCGTAGAGCTCGGCGAGCGTGTCGAGCGCCTTTGCCACGGCGGGACTATTGGCGCCCTTCTTCTCCGCCAATGCCAGCGCCCGCTGGGCGAGCGGCACTGCCTCGGCATACTTGCCGGCGGCCTTCAGCTGCGCGATTTGACGATCGAGCGAGGCGTCGGTTTCCAATCGACCCGACCTGCGCAGGGCCTTCTTGCGGGCGGCGCTTTCAGCCTCCCCGTAGCTCTGCCACGGCGGCCAGCGCTCCTGCGCACCGGCAACGTCGCGGGTAGCGACGCTGAACAGCGTCAGCAACAGGAATAAGCCAATGGATGCAATCGGCTGGCGGGCAGACACGGCAATTGTTTCCTTCGAATCAAGCGGCAATCGACGCGCCGCAATACTCCCGAGCTGTGGCCCCCTTAGGGCGCCGTATAGCGCCAGAAGTCGCCCTTCGGCGACGACGTGCGCTTGAGCGCCGGCAGCCGCTGGTCGGGCGGCCGCAGGCCACTCAGAATGAGCTTACCAATGTCCTGCAACAGATCGTTGTTCTCTGCGTAACCGGAGTGATTGAGCGCGAAGGTATCCGTGCTCGCCGCCGTCACATCGATGGTCTCGATGCCCGGTACGATCGAGCGGCCCGGCGGCCGGCACGTCGCCGGCGCGCGGGTTGCGCCAGAAGTTGCGCGACACGATCAGCGCCCGGTCGTTCGATGCGGCATAGAGCGTCACGCCCTTGGCGATGCCCTCGATGCGCTGCGCGACGTTGGCGAAGTTGTCGGCGTCGACGTCGGGGGCGGCAAGGATCACCTCGTTGATCGCCACCTCCTGCGGTCCGCCCGAGCGCATGTCCTTCAGGACGTCGAGCAGCGGCTGGTTGCCCATGCTGTGGGCGATGATGCTGACGGACTTGGCGCCCGTCTGCTTGACGACGATATCGAGGAACTGGCGCAGGTACGGCTCGGACGCCTGCGCGCTTTCGCGGTCATACGTGTAGCTCGCCACGGCGCCGCCCGATGGCCAGCTGTAGAGGAACGCGGCGCCATCGAAGTTCGAGGTCGTAGGCGATCTGCGCGGTGCGGTAGATCGCATGGTCGAACGATGTGTTGTAGCCGTGCACGAAGACGAGGGCGTGATCCTTGTAGCGGCTCGACGCGGCGATACGCTCGCGCACGAGCGCTAAGAAGTCCGCCTCGGGGAGCTTCTTGATCTCCTGCATCGTGAAGTGCTTATCGGGATCCTCCGCCTCCTCGTAGATCGTCACGTCGAAGTACGGGATCTTCACCACCCACGGCCGCTCGATGTTCGGCACCTCGTGGATCTTCGGCACCGTCACCATGGCGCGCCCGAGCTCGAGCCGCCGCCCGCGCTCGGCGTTGTATTGCAGGCGCGCCGGATTGGGCTGCTCCTGCGCGGTCGGTTCCGAAGTACACCGGCACCACGGACCACGGTGTCTCCTCGGCCATCTCGCCGCCGGCGGCGGACTGGGGGAGTCTCCCGACAGGATCTGGAGCGCCGGGCTGCAAGCCTTCTTCGCCCATGCTGCGGCCGGTCGAAGGGGCTGCCTCATCGAGCCGCGGCGCCGCGCTCGGCTGCATGCGGGTCTGCCCGCGTGGAGCCTGCTCGCGCCTCCCGGAGCAACTCGTCCTGCAGGGGCGATGAGAGCTGCGGCTCGCGACTGGTCGAAGCTGCTGTGCATGGTCGGGCTGAGCAGCAGGAAGCCGGCGAGCGGCACGGCGATCAGCAGCAGCAAGCCGCCGCGCACCAGAAGCTTGGCGCCGTACGAGCGGCTCGGAGGTGGCCCACCAGGCGAGACCATAGATGATGAGCGCCGCCAGAACGCCGAGGGCGGCCACCGCCAGGCCGGAAAGCGCGAACATCGCCGTCCCCTCCCCACGCCCCTTCTGCTTGGCGCGCACATTATGAACCGCCAAGGGCGCCTGCAAGGCGCGGGTTAGCGGGGCGGCGGCCGCATGACGCTTGCGAACAGGGATTTCATCCAATTATCAACGGTGTCGCCGGATTCGAGGAGCACCCGATGCCAACCATCGCCACCGCAGGCCCGTCGCTCGACGCCTACATCGACGGCGTCCGCTCCGGCGACCGGGCCATGCTGGCGCGCGCCATCACCCTCGTCGAAAGCACCAAGCCGGAGCATCGGCTGCCGCGCAGAAGTTGCTGCAGGCACTGCTACCGGCCAAGGGCGGCGCCCTGCGCCTCGGTGTCACCGGCGTCCCCGGCGTCGGCAAGTCGACGACCATCGATGAGTTCGGCATGAACCTCGTCGCTGCCGGCCATCGCGTCGCCGTGCTCGCCGTCGACCCGACCTCCAAGCGCACCGGCGGCTCGATCCTCGGCGACAAGACGCGCATGAGCCGGCTGGCGCAGGAGGCCAATGCCTTCATCCGCCCGTCGCCGACCTCCGGCACGCTCGGCGGCGTCACGCGCAAGACGCGCGAGACGATGGCGCTTTGCGAGGCGGCCGGCTTCGACGTGATCATCGTCGAGACGGTCGGCGTCGGCCAGTCGGAGATCGCCGTCGCCGATATGGTCGACTTCTTCCTCGTGCTGCTGCTCGCCGGCGGCGGCGACGACCTGCAGGGCATCAAGAAAGGCATCATCGAGATCGCCGACATGATCGCCATCAACAAGGCCGACGGCGACAACGTCACCCGCGCCGAGCGCGCCGCCGCCGAATACCGCGCGGCGCTGCAGATTCTGCATCCGCCGTCATCTTGGTCGCCGCCGGTCATCACCATCTCGGGCCGCGAGAACAAGAGCCTCGACGTGCTTGTGGGAGAAGATCCTCGCGCACCGCCAAGCGCTCACTGCTTCCGGCGAGTTCGAGGAGCGCCGCCAGCGCCAGGCCGTCGCCTGGATGCGCGACATGCTGAACGACCGCATCATGACGAGCGTGCAGTCGAACGCGCGCGTGGCGGCGCGGCTTCCCGGCCTCGAAGCCGACGTTCGCGAAGGGCGCCTGTTGCCGACGCTGGCCGTTGACGAGATAATGACCCTCGCCGGCATTCGGGCTTGAGACAACTTGATCGAGCGTGCCTTGGCATCACGGCGTCCGACCATTCTGCTCACCGGCTTCGGCCCCTTCCCGGGCGTCGACAGCAATGCGACGGCCGAGCTGATCCCGGAGCTGACCGAGGCGGCGCGCGCAAGGTTCCCCGAGCATGAGGTGATCGGCGAAGTTCTGCCCGTCGAGTGGAGCCGCGGCCCGCAGGCGCTGGAGCGGCTTTTGGCCGGCGGCGAGGCGGTGCTGGCTCTGCACTTCGGCGTCTCGCATGGAGCGGAAGGCTTCCAGATCGAGCTCGTCGGCCGCAACCTGCGCGGCGCCCGCCCCGATGCGAGCGGGCCAGCATGCCGAGCGGCGAAGCCGTGCATCGCCACCGGCCCTGCCGTGCTAGCGGCCACGCTGCCGGCCGAGCGCATCGTCGCACGGCTGACGCGCGGCGGCTTCCCGTGCTGCACCTCGAACGACGCCGGCGATTACCTCTGCAACGCGCTGCTGTACCACTCGCTACGGCGGCCCGGACGCTGCCGACGCCGTTCATCTCGTCGGCTTCGTGCACGTGCCGGCCGACCTGCAGGCAACGGTGCGGAGACGGAAATGGGGTCCCGGAATGCCGTCTCACCTGGGCCGCGGCGGTGGCCGGCGGCCTGGAAATCATCGCCGCCTGCCTCGAAATGCGGGCGCTGTTGTAGCTGCATAAAGCTCCGTTAACCGCCGCTGGCCTCAGACTTGCTTATCTCCAAGCGATGTTCCTCGAGGCTTAGCGATGACACTCGACCGCCGAAGTGTACTTTCCGCCGGTATCGCCGCCGGCTTTGCGGCTGGTGCCGCAGGTGCGGGTGCGCGCCCAGCCGAGGCGCGCGCGCGCTCGGGAGCCGGGAGCCGACCTCGGCCTCGTCCCCGGCAGCCCCGTCGATCAGGCAGCGGTATTGCAGGCGGCGATCGACGAAGCCGCAAGCCGCGGCGCCCCGCTCGAGCTGCCCGCCGGCCGCTATCGCATCGGCCCAATGCAGCTTCCGCCGGCGCGCGTCTCATCGGCGCCGCCGGCGCCACGACGCTGGAGTTCGCCGGCGGCGGCGCATTCATCACCGCCGACCATGCCGACGGCATCCTGCTCGAAGGCATCGTGCTCGACGGCGGCTACCAGATGCTCGACTCAGGTCGCACCGATGGCCTCGTCTCGATCCGCAATTCGCGCGGCCTGCGTCTGCGCCATCTGACGCTCACGCGCAGCCCCGCCAACGGCATCTCGCTTCTTTCCTGTGCCGGCAGCATCGCCGACTGCACCATCACCGCCGTCATGCAGGCCGCCATCCGCAGCATCGATGCGACGGGGCTCGAGATCGCGCACAACGACATCGCCGACTGCGGCAACAACGGCATCCAGGTATGGCGCTCGGAAGCCGGCGAGGACGGCAGCATCGTCTCCGGCAACCGCATCGCGCGCATCCGCGCCGACGGCGGCGGCACCGGCGAGAACGGCAACGGCGTTAACGTCTTCCGCGCCGGCGGCGTGCTCGTCTCCGGCAACCGCATCACCGACTGCGCCTACACCGCCGTGCGCGGCAACGCCGCCTCCGACATCCAGATCATCGCCAACAACTGCGCGCGGCTCGGCGAGGTCGCGCTCTACGCCGAGTTCGGCTTCGAAGGCGCGCTCATCGCCAACAATCTCGTCGACACCGCCGCGACCGGCATCTCGGTCACCAACTTCAACGACGGCGGGCGTCTCGCCGTCGTGCAGGGCAACCTCGTGCGCAATCTGTTCCGCCGCGAGCACGAGCCGGTCGACAAGCGCGGCCACGGCATCACGGTCGAGGCCGACACGGCGCTTACCGGCAACGTCATCGAGCGCGCGCCGTCTGCCGGCATCGTCATCGGCTGGGGGCCGTACATGCGCGAGGTCGTCGCCACCGCGAACCTCGTGCGCGCTTCGCGCGTCGGCATCCTCGTCTCGTCCGACAAGGGCGCCGGCGCGTGCCTGCTGTCGAACAACATGATCTCCGGCGCCACCGACGGCGCCATCCGCGCCATGGACGGGGAAGGCAACGCCGTCGGCCCCGAGCTGACGCACGGCGGCGGCGACGGCAAGCAGCTGTCGATCGTCGGCAACCTGTCGGTCTAGCTCAGCTCAAGGCTTAAGCTCGGCGAGCGCGTCCTCGAAATTCGCCGAGGAGCGCACGGCACCCACCTCGGCCCCGCGCCACGTCTTGATGGCGCCCACGGGCA
>CAWHOZ010000015.1:0-358826 GCA_963831175.1 uncultured Alphaproteobacteria bacterium
TAGACCTGATCCAACAGCGCGGCGCCGTCGACTTTGCATGCGCTCGCATGCGGCACGCTTCGCCCTCGAACCTTTTGCGCGCGGCGCAATTCCCTCATCGATGGTCTCTGGCATCATGCCCCCCATCTCGGCGCGCACCTCGTCGTCGCTGAGACCGTGATCCATCATGTCAGCAATCAGGAGGGCCAACCCGGCATCTGCGTGCGTTGGCTTATCGATGCCTGTCATACCGTCCACCTCGCGACAAGATTTCGCGAAACCGGCGCAGGCATTGTTGGCGTTCGACAATCAGCAGCAACAGTTGGTCGCTGCGCGCATAGAGCAGGTCAAATTCGCGCGTGTCCGCGGCCTGTTCTTCTTCAAGCGCCTCAACACGGTACTGCAAGGCGCGCCGCAGCGACTCCGACAGGCGAGGCCGTGGTTCACACATTGTCAGGGCATAGAGTGTCTCGCATGCGCCATCATTCCTATTCTGGTTGACGGCGGCATCGGCCTTGAAGAGCCGACCGACACGCTATACAAGCCCCATCATCATTGAATTGAATTTCGCCGTTGGGACCGTGAATCTGGCGGCGAATTTTTTGCTCTACGCGACGCGTCTGAGTTCGGCGCTCTTTGGTATTGGGTAGTACCGGCGGCGCCTCATCCGGCCGGTGGGTGTCATCACCCACACGTACGGCTTGCTGCCACCTGTGCAGATGAGATCCAATGTCTGGCCACCGGGTTCCACGGCCTGGCCGCCCATCCCGCATCGTTGACGGCTTCGGCGTAGAACTCCTGCAGCGCTTCGTGAAACAGCATTCCCTCCTAATTCGACGTTGCGTTGTACCCAATCGATCAACAAGGACAGCGTGCTCTCTGGGCGGTATGGTGCTCGAGCCAGTCGACCTGGCGTCGCTGGTACGGACGCCGCACTGGCTTTCAGGGTGCCTTCCTGATGTTGAACTAAATCCGTATCGGCGCTGCGTCGGCGCTAAAAAGCCGTCGTGAAGGCCTCGAGCATGCGCTCCTCACTGGGTCTGGCGAGAATGGAGGCGATCGGCCATCCACGCGCGGACTTCGCTCTCAAGCCAGCCGACTCGGTTCTTGGTCAAAGGGATCGGCTTCGGAAACGCCCGGCCCTGTATTCGCGCCAGAGCGTGGTATCGCTCAAGCCGGTTACGGAGGTGACTTCGCTCCGTGGCATGAACCGATCACTATTGGACGTGGCCGGTTCGCTTGAGTGGGTATTTGACGCCATGCGAGAGCCCCTGTGGCGCGTGCGATGGCGTGAAGGTCGCACAGGATGTGCCCTTGTCGTATGACGCAAAACCCCACTTATTCGTAATACGATAGCAGCGCCAAACACGGGTCTTCGCAGACGCCGGAATCAGCAGAACTCCCCTCCCGCCAGCCGCGCCCAGATCGCGGCGACGTTCGCCTCTGTCATTTCGATTCCACGTGCAGGCTAGCGCCTCACTAACAATACGAACAGGCACAGTGCGCCGAGGTCGCGACGTTGCGCGTGGGCTGTAATATCGTGGGCTTCTGTCACCATCGCTACGACCTGGACGATGGCCACATCGCGGAGCGCGTTTGTGGCTCGACTCCTACCACGTTTTTTGCGCATCGAAGTGTCACGCATAAATGAAACTACATACTCTTGAAGCCACGGGGAGAGGATCGCCAATGTCCGTAAGAATCAGCCATGCCGCAAAGGCAACGCGTGCGGCTTCTGTCGGGCACGCCGGCCCGCCATAGAAAGCAACGCGGCCGGCTCCCGCGCTAAGTGGCACCATACCAGAGCTAACTCGGGCTCGGAGAGTCAGATCCTCGATCGTCAAGCCATGCGCCAGATTGTGAGTCTGTCCGCATGTCGCATGCCTGCTTGATAAGCTCTGGCGATGTCATGCGGCGCGACCTCTGCCGGCAATCTCAGCAGAAGCGCGGCGCAGTCATATCAGCAAGAACAGTTGCCCAAGCTCGACAGCTTCGCGCTTCTCGCTCTCATACGCATAGCGGTCGTAGACACCGGCGATCGTCGAGCGGTCTGCCGACACGTGGTTTAGGCACTTGTCGACCACCAGTCTGGGTATGCCGAGTTCGCCATGCCGGTCGCGGCGGTGCGCCGCAAATCATGAGGCGTTAGATTCCTCAAACCGAAAAGCTCGAGGCTGCGAGTACACCGCCTTAGACACCGCATCTGCCGTGATGGCGCGCTTCGTAATCGAGCTGCGGAAGACCAGATCATCGTCGCTGGAGATCTGTCGATCGCTTCGGCGAACAGTTCCCCGGCGAAAGGCGAAAGTGGCACATTGTGTGCGCAGCCGTTCTTGACCCGGCTGCCCGGGCAAGCGCCACTCAGCCTTCCTTGAGGAAGACCTCCGACTTACGTGCCCCGGCCACCTCGCCAAGACGTTGCGCCGTGACGAGACACAGCCGCAGGATCTGCGTTGTCTGCCAGGACATGGCCGCTTCGGGAGGGCATCCCAGAAATGCCTTGATCTCGCCTGCGGATAAACGTTCGCTCTCTCGACTGCTCCGCCGCTGGCGCCTTGAGCCCCAGGCAGGGCGTCGTCTCGATGAGGCCCGCGCCCAGTGCCCAGTTGTACAATCCCCGGACACCGCGAAGGTGCGGTTAGCTTGAATGGGGGCGCCCCGGGCGACGACCCGTTGCAGGACATCGCCGATGTCGGCCCGCTTGATGCTCTCCAGCGGTTCGTTGCCGAGTAGCGGCAGGACGTCCTTTTCAAGCATCTGGCGGTCTTGCCAGCCGGAGCGCTTGGAGGCCTCGGCATGCTTCAAATACCGCTCAGCGAGCTCGCCAAGCGTTCTGGGGTGGCTTCCGGTGGCGCGCTTGCGGTCGCGGGCCGGATCCTCGCCCTTGCGCGACTCTAGCCAAGATATCGAGCGCTGCCGCTCGGGCATCCGCCAGAGCGATCTGAGGATATGGGCCGCACATGCAGCGCCGCCGGCGCCCGTCCGACTTTGCGCCTGTACAGAACGGACCAGGACTTAGTGCCCTTTTCCGATATGCGAAGGATCAGGCCTCGCACCTTGCCGTCGCGGATCTCGGCGCGGCGACCGTCTTCGGCACTTGAGGCTTTCCACATAGCGGTCGGTGAGATTGGCGAGCTGCATGGCGTCTCCGGGTTCCGGTGGGGTTCCATCCACGCGAAACTTGCTGGGACGCGGTGCACTGCGGAGGAGCTACATAACACGCCGATTTGCCGAATAAAATCCGCCAAAAGCCGTTTCAACAGGTTTCAGGAAATGCCACTTCCCGGTGACTGTTAACCGGACGGTCGTAGGTTCGAGTCCTACCCGCGGAGCCAGTCTTTCCGAGCCTTCATTTGCGCCCCCTCTGGCACCGTCGTTCTCGTCACCGTTATCCTGATGTTGCGGGTTCGGCTTTGGGCTCGGCAATGAGATACGTGAAAATCCTATCTCTGTTTCTACTGGGTTGCTCCTCGCAGGCTTTTGCCGCCGACGTCGCGATGCGGCGCGTGCTGACCTGCACGGGCGACGATGCCAGCATGGAGGTCTATCTGCCCGAAGCCACGGTCTTGGGACTGGGCGTCGACAACGTCGGCCTCGATAAGCCGGTGATCGGCATGTACTCGCTCGATCTGAACGACGCCGGCAAAGGCAAGACACTCGAGTCGGTCAGCGTGAGCCTGACGCAAGACAAGAAGTCCATCATCGTCGATCAACATACGCGCGGCCTGCCGCCGACGCAGATCCCGGTCGCGGGCGGGACGGTTGATTTCGACAACAGGTTCGGCACCAACGCCAAGTGCGGGCCATTCAACGAAGTGGCCGAAGAAGCACAATAGTGCTTGCGATCAGGGCGCCAGCGTCACCGCCGGCGCCGGCTCGTTGGGATCGCGATCCATCTCGGCGATCTGATCGACGGCTGCCGTCGCGGCCGTAGATGTCGGGCCGGAACTCGACGTCGCCGTCACGCTCGGCCCAGGCGGTGATGTAGACGAAGTACACCGGCACGCGGACGCGTCAGGTTGACGTCGACGGCCTGCCCCGCCTCGACGATCGACTGCGCGCGGCCCGGCTCGCTCCAGCCCTGCTCGTAGCTGCGCCAGCCAGTCGACGAGATCGAACACGCCCTCGACGCGCACGCAGCCGGCGCTGAAGGCGCGCGAGCGCTGCTTGAACAGCGGCTTCATCGGCGTGTCGTGCATGTAGACGGTGTGCTCGTTCGGCATGTCGATGCGCACGAGACCCGAGCGCGTTCTGCGGCCCCGGGATCCTGGCGGAACTTGAGCTTCTTGCGCTTCCGGCGAGTTCCAGTCGACCGTCTGCGGATCGAGCTCGCGATTGCCGGCCGGATCGAGGACGCGGATCTTCTCGTTCTGCAGGTATTCCGGCTCCTTCATGCAGGCGCGGGATGAGATCGAGATGCGCGACGCTGTCGGGCACGCGCCAGTAGGGGAAGAAGTTGAGCGCGCGGATGGTCGCCTTCACCGAAGGCGTCTGGCGCTCGGTGCGCCCGACGATGACGCGGTGGCGTTGTTGCACCTCGTACTTCTCGACCGCCTCGAGCTGGAAGGCCGGCACGTTGACGAGGACGTAGCGCTCCTCGGTCGGCGTCTGCCATCAGCTCGCGAATGCGCCCGAGGTTCATACGCAGCTGCGCAATGCGCTCGTCGACCGTCATGTTGAGCGCGGGATAGGTCGAGCGCTCGACGCGGCCGGTCGGGACGCAGGCCGTTGCGGCGCTGGTAGCGGCGCACGGCGTCGGTGAGATCGCTGTCGAAGGTGTGTCGAGTTGTACGTCGTGCCTGCGCGGCGCTAGAGTCGCCGCTCATGCGCAGGCGGCGCCGCAGCAGCGGCACGCGCTCGTCGTCCTCGCCTTCGCGCATCATGCGCCCGGCCGGGATGACCGGCCAGCCGCCGTTGTCGGCGATCTGCTGGTAGTGGCGATCGCGGCATCCATGGCGGCGATCATCTCGTCGCTGCGCATCGGCATGGCGTCGGGGCGCAGGTCGTCGAGCGGCTCGTCTTGCTGCGCGGCCCGGTCGCGCTCGCCGATCCGCCTGCCGGCGGCCGGTGTAGTCGGGCGTGCCGGAGCCGGTGAGGCTCTCCCACCAATTGGCCTGCGCCGATTGCCCGTGCGCCGGCGCGCCGAGCACCAGGAGACTGAAGAGGCCGGCGAGGGCGCACATGGCCAGGCTGCTAGGTCCGGCACCGAGCTTCGTCATCAGGTGCGAACCGAAGAGCCGCGCAGGCGCGCGATATGCCAGCATGAATCCGTCCTGATTTCATTACTGCGACGAGCCGCAAACCCCAGCTGCCAGGAACAGCGCGCCGGCCTGCGCGCATTCCGCCGACTTCCTCACGCCAATGCCTCAATAGCCGCCAGGATATGGCCAAACCAAGACGATTGGATGCCGTTAAATTGTACTGGCCTTGAGCAGCGCGGTGGCCCCGAGGATGCGATTTGGTCGCAGTGAGCCTAGAGTTCAAGTCACATCGGGCGGCGGAAAGTGATCCCAGCCCGTACTTGCGATGGGACCATCGGCTGCGCCGGCAGCATCGGTCGCGATTACGCCGGTCGCCGACGTCCGCGATGGCGCCGATGCACGTCACGCGTGTGCCGGCCGCGGTCGCGCAGGCGCTCGAACTCGGCGGCACGCTGCGGCCGGGACGGTCGCCAGCACCTCGTAGTCCTCGCCGCCCGTCATCAAATCGATCGAGCGTCGCGCCACCCGCGGCGAGAACGGCGCGCGCGGCGTCCGACAGCGGCACGCGCGGCGCCTCGATGCGGCCGCCGACGCCGGAGGCGCGGCACAGGCGGTCGAAGTCCTTGACGAGGCCGTCGGAGATGTCCATCGCCGCCGCGGCGCAGTCGCGCACGACGGGCGCCAGCGCGACCGGCGGGCAGCGGCGCGGAGAATTTCGCCGTCGAGGCGCGCCGCGCGCGCCGGCGTCCGAGCCTGCAGCGCTGCGCGCAGTGCCGGGTCGCGGCGCAAGTCGAGGCCGAGGGCGGCATCGCCGATGGTGCCGGAGACGTAGACCAGATCGCCCGGCGCGCGCCGTCGAGCGGCGCACCATGCGGCCGGCCGGCACGCTGCCGAAGGCGGTGATGGAGACGCTGAGCGGTCCGGGCGTGCGGTCGGTGTCGCCGCCCGACGAGCTGGCAGCCGAACACGTCTTGCGCGGCACGCAGGCCCTTGCGCGAAGTCTTCGAGCCAAGCGCGCTCCGGCGCCTCCGGCAGCGCGATGCGACATCACGTAGGCGAGCGGCGTCGCGCCCTTGGCGACGAGATCGGACACGTTGACCGCCAGCGCCTTCCAGGCGATCTCGCTCGCGATCCTCGTCGGGAAAGAAATGCACGCCGGCGATGACCGCGTCGGTCGTGACGACGAGGTCGGCACCCGCTGGCGGCGCGATCACCGCGCAGTCGTCCTTGAGGCCGAAGCGCTCCGGGAAAGCCCGGCGGCCAGCGGCGCCCAGAACTCGGCGATCAGCGCCTCTTCGCCGCTATCGCGGTCATGCGCAGGGTCACTTGGTCGCGTGGCATCGCGATTCGAACTCGGCGGCGCGCAGCTGCCGCGCCAGCTTGTCGAGCACGCCGTTGACGACCTTCGGCTCGTCCTCGGAGAAGAACGAGTGCGCGACGTTGATGTACTCGTTGATGACGACGCGGTGCGGCACGTCGGGGCGCTCCATCAGCTCGAACACGCCGGCGCGCAGGATGGCGCGCACGATGGCGTCGATGCGCACCAGCCGCCAGCCTTCGGCGAGCTGGTGGTCGACGAGCGGATCGATGTCGCGCTGGCGGCGCACGACGCCGCGCAGCAGCTCGGCGAAGAAAGCGGGATCGGCGCCGGCCGCCGCCTCGTCGCCCGGCGCGCGCGGAAAGCGCAGGCGCACGAACTCGTCGATGACGTCGTTGAGGTCGGTGCCGGCAAGGTCCATCTGGTAGAGGCCCTGCACGGTCGCAACGCGCGCCGCGGTGCGCGGCGGCAGCGCGATCTTGCCCGGCGTCGGCGTGGCTTTGCTCGTGCGTCGTCATGCGCTTTGCCCCTCGAACGCGCGCTGCAGCTCGATCAGCCGCAGGCAGGCGCGCGCCGCATCGCCGCCCTTGCCGTCGGCGCCGCCGCGCGCGCGCGCCAGCGCCTGTTGCCTCGGTATCCACCGTCAGGATGCCGTTGCCGACCGGCACGGCGTGCTTGATGGCGACCTCCATCAGCCAATGGTTGGCGTTGTTGCAAACGATATCGTAGTGCGAGGTCTCGCCGCGGATGACGCAGCCGAGCGCGATCGCGCCGTCCCACTTGCCGTTCGCCGCGCTGCGCGGAATGAGCCCAGCCGCTACCGCTTGCGCCAGCGCCTGCGGGATTTCCAGCGCGCCCGGCACGGTGATGCGGTCATGCTCGACGCCCTGCGCCTCGAGCGCGGCGATCGGCGCCGGCGAGGAGCTCGTCGGAGATCTCGTCGTAGAAGCGCCCTTCGACGATGAGCACGCGCGCGCGCATCTCGCCGCGTCGGCGGCTTGCCCGCGCTGCTCGTCGGTCTGTCGATCTTGACGATCATGCTCACTCGATCCTGCGCGTGCCGACGATGCGCAATCCGAAGCCTTCGAGGCCGACGTAGACGTGCGCCGGCGAGTTGGTCAGCAGCACCATGTCGCGCACGCCGAGGTCGGTGAGGATCTGCGAGCCGACGCCGATCTCGACCCGGCGGCGTTCGCGCGCACCCTCGGCGGGCTTGGCCGGCTGCACGCGCCCGCCGATCCATTCGGACACGGACTTCGGGCGCAGGTCGCGGATGAGCACGACGACGCCGCGCCCTTCCTGCTCGATCATGCGCAGCGAATTGCCGATCTGCGTGCCCTCGCCCGCCTCGCCGACGCCGAGCAGATCGCCGAGCAGGTTGACGGCGTGCACGCGCACCAGCACCGGGCCGGGCGCCGAGAGGTCGCCCTTGACCAGCGCCAGATGCTCGCCCGGCTCGACCGTCGTCTCGTAGACGTGCAGATCGAACTGCCGGCCGCCGCCGTCGCCACGCTGGTCTTGGCGATCAGCGCGCACGAGGTGATCGTTGCGCAGCCGGTAGGCGATGAGGTCCTCGATGGCGCCGATCTTGAGGCCGTGGCGCTGCGCGAAGGCGACGAGGTCCGGCATGCGCGCCATGGTGCCGTCGTCGTTCATGATCTCGCAGATCACCGCCGCCGGATAGAGCCCCGCGAGCCGCGCCAGATCGACCGACGCTTCCGTATGGCCGGCGCGGATCAGCACGCCGCCCTCGCGCGCGACCAGCGGGAACACGTGCCCGGGCGAGACGATGTCGGCGGCGCCTTTCGTCGGCGTCGATCGCGGTCGCGATCGTGCGCGCGCGGTCGGCGGCCGAGATGCCGGTGGAGATGCCCTCGCGCGCTTCGATCGACTGCGTGAAGGCGGTGCGGTTGCGCGAGCGGTTGCGCCCGACCATCGCCTCGAGCTGCAGCTCGCTCGCGCGCGCGCCGGTGAGCGTCAGGCAGATCAGCCCGCGGCCGTAGCGCGCCATGAAGTTGACGGCGTCGGGCGTCGCCATCTGCGCGGGAATGACGAGATCGCCCTCGTTCTCGCGCTCCTCCGCGTCGACGAGCACGACCATGCGGCCGTTGCGCATGTCTTCCAGGATCTCGGGGATCGAGGACAGGCAGCCGCGGCCTTCCGAGATGGCGTATTTGCCAACGTCGTGCGTCACGGACGAAACTCCAGGAGCCGCGCGATATAGCGCGCGAACAGGTCAACTTCGAGGTTGACCGATTGCCCGGGGGTTTTCGCGCCCCAGGTCGTCACCGTCAAGGTGTGAGGGATGAGGTTGACCCCGAAGCGATTGTCGCTGACCTCGTTGACCGTCAGCGATACGCCATCGAGGCTAACGGAGCCTTTCGGCGCGATGTAAGGGCGCGAGGTGCTCGGCCACCTCGAATGAGAAGCGGCGGCTTTCCCCGTCCGGCACGATGCCGACGATGCGCGCCACGCCGTCGACGTGCCCCGTGACGAGATGCCCGCCCAGCTCCTGGCCGAGGCGCAGCGACCGCTCGAGGTTGATCTTGCGGCCCGGCTGCCACTCGCCGATCGTCGTCTTGCCGCGCGTCTCGTTCGAGACGTCGACCGTGAACACGCTGCCACTCGCCTCGGCGCGCACCGACGTCATCGTCAGGCAGCAGCCGTCGCACGCCATCGAGCCGCCCACTTCCAGCTCCTGCGCCGGATAGCGCGCACGGATGGTGAAGCGGCCGTCCTCGCGCGCCGTGACCTCGCCGATGTCGGAGACGATGCCGGTGAACATGGCTCTGGCTTCCTCGCTGCGTTACGTAGCTTCCGTTCTGCCCGCGGTGACCGCCGCGGTGCCAGTGCCGGCGCACCGCCAGCATATCGTCGCCGCCGATGGTTCGCCGATCGTAAATGTCGAAGCCTTCTGGCGAAACATAGCGGGCGAGCGACCGCCAGCGCCGCCGCGAGGCGAAAGCTCGGCCCCGTCGGGCCCGCGCGCGTGAAACAGGACCGCCTCGTCGACGAGGCCCGCGCGCGAGAACGCACGTCCAGGTTGCTGGGCCGCCTTCGACCAGCAGCCGCGTGATGCCGCGCGCCACCAGCGCCTCCATGATGGCGGGCAGCCAGAACTCGCCGGCAATGAGGCGCGTCGGCAAGATTTCGGCGCCCGCAGCGCTGCAGGGCCTTGGCGTCCGCACCCTCACCGCAGATCACCCACAGCGGATGCTGTCGTGCGCGTCTGCGCCAGACGCGAATTCTCGAGCCCGGCAAGCTCGCGCGCCAGCACGATGCGCACCGGCGAGCGCGCCTCGAGCCCCGGCAGGCGGCAGGTGAGCAGCGGATCGTCGTCGAGCACCGTGCGCCGGCCGACCAGGATGGCATCGGCGCGCGCGCGCAGCAGATGGCCCTGGGCGCGCGCCGCTTCGCTCGTCGCCCACGCCGGCTTCCCGCTCACGCCGCGCGGCACCGCGCCGTCGGCATCGAGCGCCAGCTTGGCGGTCACCAACGGGCGCCGCTCGGTGACGCGCAGGATGTGCCCGGCGGCGACCCAGTGCGCCGCCTCCGCCAGCAGCCCGCGTTCGACCGCGATGCCCGCTTGGCGCAGTCGGGAAAGTCCGCGCCCGGCGACGCGCGGATCGGGATCCTCGATGGCGCACACGACGCGGGCGAGCCCGGCGCTGACGATGGCGTCGGCGCACGGCGGCGTCACGCCGTGGTGCGAGCATGGCTCGAGCGTCACGTACATGGTGGCGCCGCGCGCGCGTGCCCCGGCACGGGCGATGGCCTCGGTCTCGGCGTGCGGGCGCCCGCCCGGCGCCGTCCAGCCGCGCGCGATGACCTCGCCGGTGCGCTCATCGGCGATGACTGCGCCGACCGAAGGATTGGGCGCCGTGCGTCCAAGGCCGCGCGCCGCCACGCCCAGCGCGATCTGCATCATCTGGGCGTCGAACGCCGGTGCGCTCCGCGGGGCGCATGGCGCTCAATGCTTCTTGAGCGGCGCCGTCTCCACAACGGAGCTCTCGAAGGCGATGTGCGCCGCTTCATGCGGCGGCCGCCGGCTCGGCGGCAATCTCGCCGAGCACCTCGTGGAAGTCCGCCGCCTCGCGGAAATCGCGATAGACGGAGGCAAAGCGCACATAGGCGACGGGATCGAGCCCGCGCAGGGCCTCCATGACGAGGCCGCCGATGGTCGAGGACGCGACCTCGCTCTCGCCCGCGCTCTCGAGCTGGCGCACGAGGCCCGACACCATGCGCTCGACGCGCTCGCGATCGATGGGCCGCTTGCGCAGCGCGACATCGACGGAACGCATCAGCTTGTCGCGATCGAAGGCGACCTTGCGGCCGGAGCGCTTGACGACGAGCAGCTCGCGCAGCTGCACGCGCTCGAACGTCGTGAAGCGGCCGCCGCAGTCCGGGCACACGCGGCGCCGCCGGATGGCCGCGTTCTCCTCGGTCGGACGGCTGTCCTTCACTTGCGTGTTTTCGCCGGCGCAATACGGGCAGCGCATCAAGGCCTCCCCTTCGCTCGCCGGCTCATGCCGCCGAAGCGCGGTGGATGACTACTTAGCCGCTGCGGCAGCGCAGAAGCAACGAGGCGCGCCGGGATATCCCAAGCGCGCCTCGCGAATGTTGGTAACTGACGATCAGGAGTAGATCGGGAAGCGCTTGCACAGCTCGATGGCCTGCGCCTTGACCTTGGCTTCGACCGCGCCGTTGCCCTCCACGCCGTTCTTGGCGAGACCGTCGAGCACCTCGGCGATCATGCGGCCGATCTCCTGGAACTCGGCGACGCCGAAGCCGCGCGTCGTGCCGGCCGGGGCGCCGAGGCGCACGCCCGAGGTGACCATCGGCTTCTCCGGGTCGAACGGCACGCCGTTCTTGTTGCAGGTGATATGCGCGCGCTCCATCGCCTTCTCGGAGATGTTGCCGGTGAGCTTCTTGGGGCGCAGGTCGAGCAGGATCAGATGCGTGTCGGTGCCGCCGGAGACGAGCGCGAAGCCGGAGTTGACCAGCACCTCGCCCATCGCCTTGGCGTTCTCGATGACGTTCTTGGCGTAGATCTTGAAGTCGGGACGCAGCGCCTCGCCGAAGGCCACCGCCTTGGCGGCGATGATGTGCATCAGCGGGCCGCCCTGGATGCCGGGGAAGATCGCCGAGTTGATCTTCTTGGCGATGTCCTCGTCGTTGGTCAGGATCATGCCGCCGCGCGGGCCGCGCAGCGTCTTGTGCGTCGTCGTCGTGACGACGTGCGCATGCGGGAACGGGCTCGGATGCTGGCCGCCGGCGACGAGGCCGGCGAAGTGCGCCATGTCGACCATCAGGTAGCGCGCCGACCTCGTTGGCGATGGCGCGGAAGTCGGCGAACTCGAACTGGCGCGGATAGGCCGAGCCGCCGGCGATGATGATGCGCGGGCGATGCTCGATGGCGAGCTTATAGACCTCGTCCATGTCGATGCGGTGCGTGTCGGGCCGCACCATGTAGGACACCGGCTTGAACCACTTGCCCGACTGGTTGACGGGCGAGCCGTGCGTCAGGTGGCCGCCGGCGGCGAGGCTGAGGCCGAGGATGGTGTCGCCCGGCTGCGGCAAGCGCGTTGAACACGCCCTGGTTGGCCTGGCTGCCCGAGTTCGGCTGCACGTTGGCAAAGCCGCAGCCGAACAGCTTCTTGGCGCGGTCGATGGCGAGCTGCTCGACGATGTCGACGTACTGGCAGCCGCCGTAGTAGCGGCGCCCGGGATAGCCTTCGGCGTACTTGTTGGTCAGCACGCTGCCGGCAGCTTCGAGCACGGCCTTGGAGACGATGTTCTCCGACGCGATCAGCTCGATCTCGTGCTGCTGGCGGCCGAGCTCCTTGCCGATCGCATCGGCGACTTCCGGATCGCCGTCGGCAACGCTGGCGGTGAAGAATCCGCTCTTGGAGACGGGCTCGGCCTTCGCGTTAAACATCGGTCTTTGTCCTTGTTGTCACGGCAGATGAATGGGTTGCCCTCGAGCGCGCGGGGCGGCCAATAGGCCTGCCGCCATAGTATGGTCGCGCCACTTCGGGCTCAAGCCGTACAGCTTATCGCGGTTTCCAACTAGCGATTTCTGGGGGGTGCGCCGAAGCGCAGCGGGGCGGCCTACTCCGCCGCCAGCCGCACGTATTGGCCCTTGCGACAGGGGGCAGGCCTGCCCACAGCTCGGTCAGCGCCGCGACGAGGTGATCGACCTGCGCGGGCGTGTGCACCGGCGAAGGCGTCAGCCGGATCCGCTCGGTGCCGCGCGGCACGGTCGGATAGTTGATCGGCTGCACGTAGATCGCGTAGTGCTCGAGCAGCGCGTCGGTCACCGCCTTGCAGTGCACCGGATCGCCGATGGTCACCGGCACGATGTGGCTCGGCGACATCACGACCGGCAGGCCGGCATCGACCAGGCGGCTCCTAACCTCGTCGGCGCGCTCCTGAAGCTGCGCGCGCTCGATGGTGCTCGACTTGAGGTGGCGGATGCTGGCCACGGCACCGGCCGCCAGCGCCGGGCGCCAGCGAAGTGGTGAAGATGAAGCCGGCGGCGTAGGAGCGGATGGCGTCGCAGCAGTCGCGGCGAAGCGGCGATGTAGCCGCCCATGACGCCGAAGCCCTTGGCGAGCGTGCCGTTGATGATGTCGACGCGGTCCATGACGCCGTCGCGCTCGGCGATGCCGCCGCCGCGCGGGCCGTAGAGGCCGACGGCGTGCACCTCATCGAGGTAGGTCAGCGCGCCGTACTTCTCGGCGAGGTCGCAGATCGCGGCGATGGGGGCGATGTGCCCGTCCATCGAGTAGACGCTCTCGAAGGCGATGATCTTCGGCGTGGCGCGATCGAACTCTTTGAGCTGCGCCTCGAGATCCTCGATGTCGTTGTGGCGCCAGATGCGCTTGGGCCCGCGGCCGTGGCGGATGCCGGCGATCATCGAGGCGTGGTTCTTCTCGTCGGAGAAGATGACGGCGCCCGGCAGCAGCTGCGACGAGCGTCGACAGCGTTGAATCGTTGGCGACGTAGGCGGAGGTGAACAGCAGCGCCGCTTCCTTGCCGTGCAGGTCGGCGAGCTCGGCCTCGAGCTCCACGTGATAGTGCGTCGTGCCGGCGATGTTGCGCGTGCCGCCCGACCCGGCGCCGACCGTATCGATCGCCTCGTGCATGGCGGCGATCACGGCGGGATGCTGGCCCATGCCGAGGTAGTCGTTGGAGCACCAGACGGTGATGGGACGCGCGGGCGCGGACTTGTTGAAGTGCTCGGCCGAAGGATATGCGCCGCGCCGCCGTTTCAGATCGGCGAACACGCGATACCGTCCTTCGCGGTGGACGGCGTCGAGCGCATCCCTGAACTTTTTAGCGTAGTCCATCAGGCGACTTTCAACTCCCCTAGGCATTTTTTCTTATCATCGCCCGGCCGGCCATGGCGAGCAACGTGTCTATTGTCGCGCCGGCAATCAAGACCCGCGCGAAAAATCCGACGATGTTCAGCTGACGACCTTGATCCCGATCAACTGCGCGGCGCCGACGTTAGTATGCCGCAGCGATCTCGCCGACCCCGTCTTTTTGGTAAACATCGGGTCGAAATTGTATCACGCCGTCCTGCGTCGCCCAGGCCGTGACGTAAGCGAAATAGAGCGTCACCGGCTTGCGCAACCGCACCGTTTTGGTCTGGCCGCTTTCCTTGAGGTGCTCGACCTGCTCAGCGCTCCCCTGACCCGGTCAATAGCCACGTCGCAAGCTCCTCGATGTTTTGCACGCGCACACATCCCGAGCTGGCAGCTCGGAAATTACGCCCGAACAGGAACTCCTTCGGGCTGTCGTGCATATAGACCGAACTCGAATTCGCGAAGTTGATCTTCAGGAAGCCGAGCGGGTTTTCTTTTCCCGGCACCTGCCGATAGGAAAGCTGCATCGGCCGCGAACGCTCGTCCAGTCGATGGTCTCGGGATCGACCTTCTTGCCGCCCTCGTAGGCGTCGATGCCGAACTTCACGAGCACGCTCTCGGCGCCGCTCTGCTGCATGTCGCGGCCCTTCGGGATCAGGTCCTCCTTGATCACCGTCGGCGGCAGCGTCCATATCGGATTGAATGCAAGGTCGGTGATCGTCGAGCGCAGCATCGGCGTCGGGCGATCCGGCTTGCCGACGACGCCGGAGTGGCGCGGGATGACGGTGTTGTTCTCCACCGCCTCGATCTGCGCGGCGGGGATATTCACCAGCACGTAGCGCTTGCCGACGATCTTGGTGAGGTCGGTCAGCCGCGTGAGATTGGTCTTGAGCTGCGAAAGGCGCACCTCGGACGGGTACGTTGAGCGCGGCGATGGTGCGTTTGTCGACGATACCGGTCGGCGCGAGGCCGTTCGATGCTTGGAACCGCTTCACCGCCGTATCGAGGTCGGTGCCGAAGTGGTCGGGATAGCTTGAATCTTCGGCGAGATCGCCTGACCGCATCAGCCGCCGACGCAGGATGGCGACGGCCGGGTCGGTCGCTCCCGGCTCGAGTTCCACCTCGGGCATCAGCGGAAAGCCGCCGGTGGCGACGATTTCCTCGTAACGGGCGACAGCGGCCTTGGTCGGGGCGAGGTTCGCCTTCGACAGCGTCGGATAGCCCTTCGGCGGGTTCGCCTGCCACTCTCTGATGAAGCTGCGGTCATAGCCGCTGTTGTACTGGGCGGGTCCTTCGCCGACGGGACCGAACCTCAGGCAATCCTGCGCAGCAGCCGGCGCCGCGGCGCCGATCAGCAGGGCGATGCCGGCACCGAGCGCGGCAGCCCGTTTCCCCCTCGTAGAGCTCACGACAGCCCTCCCGCCCTATGAACGGAGTAGTTTTTTGCCGGCGCCCGCGGATCCCGCCGCAAGCCGTCGAAATATCATAGATATTCGAGAAGGCTTGCAAAGGCAAAATTATCCCTCGGCCAGCGGGCAAGCAAGCGGCGCCCCGGCATTGGAAGGAAAGCCGGCAAAAGAAAAGGAGTTGCAGGGGTTTCCTGCAACTCCCGCCGACTGGTGCGTGACAGTCGATCTAGGCGATTAAAGGCGATAGCGGATCTGGTCCGACCAGAAGCGCTCGAGACGGACGAGCGCCTTGTTGAGACCGCGGAAGTCCTCCTCGGAGACCTCGCCGACCGTCTCGACCGAGCCGAGCTGGCGCTGGTAAAGCTTCTGCACCACCTCGCAGGCTTCCTTGCCCTTGTCGGTCAGGCTGACGCGCACGCTGCGGCGGTCGGTCTCCGACCGCTTGTAGTGCAGGTAGCCCATGTCGACGAGCTTCTTGAGATTGTAGGAGACGTTCGAGCCGAGATAGTAGCCGCGCGTCTTGAGCTCGCCTGCGGTCAGCTCGCTGTCGCCGATATTATAGAGCAGCAGCGCCTGCACGCTGTTGAGGTCGGCGCCGCCGAGACGGTCGAACTCGTCCTTGATCACGTCGAGCAGCAAACGATGCAGCCTTTCGACGAGGCGCAACGCCTGCAGATACTCGGAGCGGAAATTTTCGGTCTGCGTTGGCGCACGATGGCGCGCCACGTCGAGCGCAACACTCATAACTGCCTCACACTGTTTGACGCCGGGTCCCGGGTATTTTGTTTTGTCCGGGTTACGCCAAGAGGTAAGGCATAAAACTAAAAGTCACCTAAATACCTATAGTAAAAGAATAGTAACGGGGTGTCGGCGAAACACTTGATTTACCTGAGCATCGCGCGTCTGTAAAGCACCGCACGTCTACACGCGCGCCGCCTGCATTTCGGGGCGCGTCGGCAGCGCCAGCTCGTCAGCTCCCATCGGCACAAAATAATCTTCGACCATCGCCGGCGTGACGTCCTCGAGCCGCGCTGGCTGCCACTTCGGCTTGCCATCCTTGTCGATGAGCGCGGCGCGCACGCCTTCATAGAAGTCATGCCCGTCGAGGAAGCGGCAGGCGAGACGGTAGTCGACGCTGAGCGTCTGGCGCAGGTCGAGCGCGCGCGCATCGCGGATGTGCCGGTGCGTGACCTTGAGCGAGATCGGCGAGCGCGCCTTGAGATCGGCGATGACGCCCTCCGCCCAGTCGCGCGCCTTGCCGTCGACCGTCTGCAGCCGCGCAATGATCTCCTCGACGCGTCGGCGCCGAGAACGCACGCGCGATGTGGCTCGGCGTACGGTCCGAGCTCGCCCGGCCCGGGATCGACCTGGCGCTCGTCGAGGATCGTATCGACCGGCCAGGTGTCGGCCAGCGCCGCCTTGATCTCCTCGAAGCGCGCCGCCGGGATGCAGTGCGTCAGCAGCCCCAGCGCATAGGCGTCTGCCCGTCCGATCGAGCGGCCGGTCAGGCCGAGGTACATGCCGATGCTGTCCGGCAGCCGCGACAGCGTCCACGCCGTTCCGACGTCGGGGAAAAGGCCGATCGCCGTTTCCGGCATGGCAAAGCGGTACTTCTCGCCGGCGACGCGATGCGTGCCGAACAGGCTGATGCCGACGCCCGACCCCATAACCGGCCCGTCGATGAGCGAGATCGTCGGCTTGGAGAAGCACTCGAGCAGCCAGTTGAGCGCGTACTCGTCGGCAAATGCACGCCGCGCGCGCGCGCCGGTCCTCGCGTCCCCAGCGCACCATCTCGCGCACGTCGCCGCCGGCCGAGAACGCCTTCTCGCTCGCCGACTGGACGACGACGCAATAGGTCTGCGCCTCGCGCGCAAAGCGAGGGAAGGCCTCGGCGAGCTTGGCCCGCATCGCCGTCGTGAGCGCATTGAGCGCGCGCGGGCGGTTGAGCGTGATGACCGCCAGCGAGCCGCGCGCCTCGATCGAGCACCTCGTCGGCCGCCTGCTCCGCGGAACCATCCGCCGTCATCTGCGCTCCTATCCCGTCGCCTTGCACAGCTTTGTTCCCGTCGTCTGATTTCGTATCGCACTGCATCATCAATCGGACCGATTTGGACCTATACACTGCGCCCGATTGCGACGAAACTTGCACGGTTGATTCGCCAAGTTCCTGGCCGAAAAGCCCGTGCCCCCGCACTTTCGAGAAGGTGGAGACGCGACGATGCTGCGATTCGGTCTTGGCTTGGCGATTGCGCTCGGCGCCCTCCCCGGCATGGCGACAGCGCAGACCGCCGAAACCGTCATCGCCGCCAGCGCAGTCCAAGCCCCAAAAGTCGCGCCGCAGCCACGACAAGGCGAAAGCGACCGAGACGGCGCAACCGCTGATGGTCCCGCCGCTCCCCGAGCGCAAGACGGCCAAGGCCTCGCCCATCGAACCGCCCCTGCCCGGACGGTGGACGACAGCGGAGATCGACGCCGCCAAGGCGCGCTGCACCGCAGCACTCAAAGGGCTCGACGCCGTCGTCACTCCCGAGCCGCCGATCAAGGAAGGCAGCTGCGGCACCCCGGCTCCCATCCGTCTGTCGCGCCTCGGCAGCGTGACCTTCACGCCCGCCGCCCTGATCAATTGCGGCATGCTCGCGCCGCTCAACACCTGGATCACCAAGGATCTGCAGCCCGCGGCCCAGCGCCAGCTCGGCGCCAAGATCGCCAAGATCGAGGTGATGAGCGACTACTCGTGCCGCACCGCCTTCGGCCGCGTCGGCAAGAAGCTGAGCCAGCATGCCTACGTCGATGCGCTCGACATCCGCGGCTTCGTCACCGCCAATGGCCAGGAAGTGGCCGTGCTGAGCGGCTGGGGCGTCACCAACCGCGACATCGCCGCTGCGGCAGCCGCCGCCAAGGCCAAGGAGGAGAAGCTCGCGCAAGCGCAGGCCGAGGCCGTCAATGCGCAGCGCGACAACCTCCGCGACGGCAAGCCGGGCACCGGCGAGGCACCGGCGCCGACGGCGACGGCATCCTCGCTCGGCACGCCCGGTACCGGGCTCGTCAAGGCGACGCGCTCCGGCGGCATCGACAAGGTCACCGTCATCCTGTCCGGAAGCGGCAAGAAGCCGGAAGCGGCCGCCCGCCTCGGCGGCCCCGACGACAAGTTGCTCGCCGAAGCTGAGAAGAAGAGCCGCAAGTCGCTCACCCAGGGCGCTGAGAAGACCGCCGCGCTCAGTCCTGATCTATTGGCGACGCCGCCGACCGGACCGCGGGCCCGCTTCCTGCGCGAGGCGCACGCGGCCGCCTGCCGCATTTTCGGCACGACGCTCGGCCCGGAAGCCAACGAGGCGCACCGCAACCACTTCCACGTCGACATGGCCGAGCGGAAAGTGAAAAAAATCTGCGACTAACCTTCTTACCTCGCACGGCCTGCACGGCCCTTGCCAAAAGCGGCGCGTTGCGGTGAGTGTGGGCGACCCCTCGCCCCGGACGCCCGACGATGAAGCCCCGCCAGCCTGTCTCGCATCTCAAACCTTCCGCTCGCAGCGCCGAAGCGCCGGAGCGCAGCGACGCGCCCTCCGCGCTCGGCGCCTTTCCCAGCGTGCGCCTGCGCCGGGCGCGCAGCACGCGCTGGTCGCGCCGCCTCGTCGCCGAGCATCGCCTCGGCGTCGACGATCTGATCTGGCCGATGTTCGTCATCGAGGGCACCAACAAGCGCGTGCCGATCGCCTCCATGCCGGGCGTCGAGCGGCTGTCCATCGACAACATCGTCGCCAGCGCCGAGCAAGCAGTGCAGCTCGGCATCCCGGCCATCGCGCTGTTTCCCAATACCGAGCCGAAGCTGCGCACCGATGACGCGCGCGAGGCGTTCAATCCTGAGAACCTCGTGTGCCGGGCAACGCGCGCCGTGAAGGCTGCCGGCCTCGACATCGGCATCGTGCTCGACGTCGCGCTCGATCCCTATACGAACCACGGCCACGACGGCCTGCTGCGCGGCTCCGAAATCGCCAACGACGAGACGCTCGAGGCGCTGGTGCGCCAGTCGCTCGTGCAGGCGGAAGCGGGCGCCGACATTCTCGCGCCCTCCGACATGATGGATGGACGCGTCGGCGCCATTCGCACCAGCCTCGAGGACAATGGCTACGCCAACACGCTGATCATGGCGTATGCGGCGAAGTACGCGTCCGCGTTCTACGGGCCGTTCCGTGACGCCGTCGGCTCCTCGGTGACGCTCGCCTCTTCGCCGGCGCAGCGCGACAAGCGCTCCTACCAGATGGACCCGGCCAATTCCGATGAAGCCGTGCGCGAGGTGGCGCTCGATCTCGCCGAGGGCGCCGACCTCATCATGGTGAAGCCCGGCATGGCCTATCTCGATATCGTGCGGCGCATCGCCGAGACGTTCCGCGTGCCGACCTTCGCCTATCAGGTGTCGGGCGAGTACGCGATGCTGCAGGCTGCGGCCGGCGCCGGCTGGCTCGACGGCGAGGCAGTGATGATGGAGAGCCTGCTGGCCTTCAAGCGCGCCGGCGCCGCGGGCATCCTCACCTACTTCGCGCCGCGCGCCGCGGCGGTACTGAACGAGACGCGCTGAGACGCGCGCGCGCAGCACCCCAACATGCAGACGCCCTAGCGGCGATGCTAGGGCGTCCGATGGAGCCGCCAGTACTGAATGGAGGCAAGCGTTACTGCTTACTTCTCGGCTGGGGCTGGGGCAGAGGTGCCCGCCTCACCTGAGCTGGCGCCGCTCGAAGCTCCGCTCTTCACCAGCCCGTTGTCGCAGGCTTTAGAGAACTCGGCCTTCTCGATGGTCTTGTCGCCATCCGGGTTGGCAGCCTTGAAGTCCGTCACGTACGCCGCGGCCTGAGACTGGGTTATGGGGCCACCGTCTGGGCTTGCTTGGTTCCAGAGCGACGCGCATTCAGCTGCCGACAGCTTCACCGCGCTCTGCGCGGGATCCGTCTGAGCATAAGCTCCGAAAGCCGCTCCTGCCGACAATAGTCCGGCGAGCAAAATACGTTTCATTGGACGTTCTCCTTTAGCTTTTTTGATCGGCGTTTGCCGATCTGCGGGTTCAACGTCCGTTGCGCGAGTGACGTTCCTTGCTTGGACTGACCGAGAAATTCTCGGAACGCAAAGAAGGCCGGTGAACGATCACCGGCCTTCCTTGTTCGACGCGCGGTATGTGCCTTAGGCGATCAGCAGCAGCAGCTTTTGGCCGGCCGGGGACTTCAGCTCCTTCTCGTCGAGCGTGCCGTCGTCGTCCGGGTTGGCTGCCTTGAACAGCTTCTCGATCTCCGCGTTGTACTCGTTCATGTCGAGCGTGCCGTCGTTATCGGGATCGGCAGCCTTGAGCTCGGCTTCGTCGAGGCGACCGCTGAGCTCCTTAGCGTCGAGCGTGCCGTCGTTGTCGGGGTCGAGCTTCTTGAACACAGCCGCGCCGGCGGCTTTGGCCTCGGCGAGGTCGACGGTGCCGTCGGCATCGGGATCGAGCACCTTCATCAGCGCCGCATCGACGGCCACCTCGGCTACGGCCGACTGGGAAAGAACGGCGCTCGCGCCGATAAGCAGGCCGAGCGAGAGAATTATCCTGGGAAACATTTGCAATCTCCGCTGCTCATTTTTCTCGTTATCACGGGACCGGAAATACTCTCGGCGTGCATCTGGTTCCACAGCGCCCGCATGACTCGGTGAGCGCGAGATGACGCGCCAGCACGCGATGCTCTGAAAACTTATGAGAAAAACGTCGCGACCAGCGCCGCGAATGGCCTGTGGATTTTTTAGCGGCGCACGCGGCGGCGCGGCGCGAACGGGTCTTCCTCCGCGGGCGGCGCATCGCTCGCTGCCGCGTCCGGATGGTCGGAAGAGTGCTGCGCGACCGAGCCCTTCGGCTTCTGGCAGTCGGTCAGCCACACGTCGAACACGGGGTGCTCAACCGCATTCAGTCCCGGGCTCTCGGCAAACATCCAGCCGGTGAAGATGCGCTTTTCCTGTCCGTCGAGTTGTATCTCATCCACCTCGACGAACGAGGTCGTCTTCGGCTGCTCTTCCGGCGGGCGCGAGTAGCAGACGCGCGGCGTCACCTTCAGTGCGCCGAACTGGGCGGTGGAATTGAGCGGCACCTCGAACTTGGACGTGCGTGCCGTCACCTTGTCGAGCGCGGAGAACACGGCGACGCCATTGTCGATGCGATCGGCGTGCGCGCTGGCGGCGATCAAAGCGCCGACGCCGGCCAGAGCCAACACCTTCAACGCCCGCAAGCGCGGCGGATTCTCCAGCTTGTCAGTCATTTGCACCGCGTTGCCTTGCAGCTTTGCGCATCGTCCTAAGGCCTTGGCCGCGCGTGTTTCCCTGAGCCGCGAGTTGGGCCGAAGTTGGGACGTGCTCCGCGACGTTGAGGCCCGCTTCACGCTTCCGGACGCCAGGGCTTGTAGTCGCCCGTCGCTTTGGGCCGCACGCCGCGCCCGAGGATCGAGCCCGGCGGACGGTAGGCGTCCGGTGTGCCCGTCTCATTCATCAGGTGCGGGCGCTGCCACGGCTGCGGCCGATAGTTCTGCTCGGACGGCGGCGTATCGACCGTGTAGTGCAGCCAGCCGTGCCAGCCGGCCGGCACCTTCGAGGCTTCGGCGAATCGGTGTAGGTGACCCAGCGGCGCGGCCTGCCCAGCGGGCCGACACCCTTTTTCTGCTCGTAGTAGCGGTTGCCGAACTCGTCCTTGCCGACGAGCCGCCCCTGGCGCCAGATCGTGAGGCGCGTGCCCCACGTGTTGCCGCCCCACCAGCAGAAAATCTCGCTGAACAATCCCATGTGCGCGCCCGCTATTTCGCAGCTGCACCATCGCCCATATCGCCAAGCACGGCAATGCGCTCACCTGCCCGAGCCAGCGCGGCAGATGAGCAACAGTCGGGCGCCACGGAATCGCCATAAGCTCTCGCAGCGGGTCGCCACGGCGATGATTTTTTCCACACCCGCCTCGGGCCCCAGTGATTACGGGCGCAGACTGCGGGCGACGACAAAACACCCCACAGGAAATCCACGGCTTTCCCGGGCCTTATCGGGGAGCTATCTACATCTAGTATGGGTGCGACCCGCAACATACAAACTCTTTGGCGTCAGGCCTCGAATCGGACAGGTTGAGTGGGCGCGATCCACGTCGTTGCGAGTGTCCTCCAAGGGACATCGCTGTGGCCCTCAGGTCCGCGCATCGCGTATCGGGTCCGTTGACCCAATCCCAACATCGCGTACGGCAGCAGGCGAAGCGTTAGACGCGTTTTCGCCAACGGCGGAGTTGTGCCCGCTGCCCACGAGCCTTGCGTTCCGAAGAACAAGCAGCGCGCCCGTTTGTTTCGAGTTGGCGCCGGCAATGACCAACTCGACCACTCGGGGGACTTCTATGAAGATCACGCGGCGCTTCACCACTGCCGGCACTTCGCCTTACGACCTCATCGAATTCCGCCGCGCGACGAGTGAGATCAAGAACCCCGACGGTTCGATCGTCTTCCGCCTCGAAGGCTTCATGGTTCCTGCCCAGTGGAGCCAGGTCGCCGCCGACATCCTCGCCCAGAAGTATTTCCGCAAGGCCGGCGTCGCCCGCCGCCTGAAGAAGGCCGAAGAGACGCAGATCCCGTCGTGGGCCTGGCGCTCAGTCCCCGACGAGAAGGCGCTCGCCGAGCTGCCGAAGGAAGAGCGCTACGGCGGCGAGACCGACGCCCGCCAGGTGTTCGACCGCCTCGCCGGCACGTGGACCTACTGGGGCCTCAAGGGCGGCTACTTCTCGACGGAAGAGGACGCGCAGGCGTTCTTCGACGAGCACCGCTACATGCTCGCCATGCAGATGGCGGCGCCCAACAGCCCGCAGTGGTTCAACACCGGCCTGCATTGGGCCTACGGCATCGACGGTCCCGGCCAGGGCCATCTCTACGTCGATCACGAGACCGGCAAGCTGACGGTCTCCGATTCCGCCTACGAGCATCCGCAGCCGCACGCCTGCTTCATCCAGTCGATCGAGGACGATCTCGTCAACGAGAACGGCATCATGGATCTGTGGGTGCGCGAGGCGCGCCTGTTCAAGTACGGCTCCGGCACCGGCTCGAACTTCTCCAAGCTGCGCGGCGCCAACGAGAAGCTGTCGGGCGGCGGCAAGTCGTCGGGCCTGATGAGCTTCCTGAAGATCGGCGATCGCGCCGCCGGCGCCATCAAGTCGGGCGGCACGACGCGGCGCGCCGCGAAGATGGTCGTCGTCGACGTCGATCATCCCGACATCGAGGAATACATCAACTGGAAGGTGAAGGAGGAGCAGAAGGTCGCCGCCCTCGTCACCGGCTCGAAGATCTGCCAGAAGCGCCTGCAGGCGGTGATGAAGGCCTGCGTCAACTGCGATGACGCTGAAGGCGTCTCCGCCGACGCCGGCACGCCGAACGACGCTGCTTCGATCCCGCCAAGAACCCGGCCCTGAAGCGCGCCATCAAGGAAGCGCGCCGCGACGAGGTGCCGAACAACTACATCCTGCGCGTCATCCAGTTCGCCAAGCAGGGCTACAAGGAGATCGAGTTCGCCACCTACGACACCGATTGGGATTCGGAGGCCTACCTCACGGTCTCCGGCCAGAACTCCAACAACTCGGTGCGCGTCACCGACGAGTTCCTCAATCGCGTCGAGGAGGACGGCGACTGGGACCTGATGCGCGCGCCTCAACGGCAAGCCGCACAAGACCCTGAAGGCGCGCGATCTGTGGGACCAGATCGGCCATGCGGCATGGGCCTCGGCCGATCCCGGCATCCAGTTCCACACCACCATCAACGACTGGCACACCTGCCCGAAGAGCGGCCCGATCCGCGCCTCGAACCCGTGCTCGGAGTACATGTTCCTCGACGACACGGCGTGCAACCTCGCCTCCGTCAACCTGATGACGTTCCGCAATACCGAGACGGGCGAGTTCGACGTCACCGGCTTCGAGCACGCCTGCCGCCTGTGGACGGTCGTGCTCGAGATCTCGGTGCTGATGGCGCAGTTCCCCTCGCGCCAGATCGCCGAGCTGTCCTATCGCTACCGCACGCTGGGCCTCGGCTTCGCCAACATCGGCGGCCTGCTGATGGCGGGCGGCATCGGCTATGACTCGGCCCCGGGCCGCGCCATCTGCGGCGCCATCTCGGCGATCATGACCGGCGTCTCCTACGCCACGTCGGCGGAAATGGCGCGCGAGCTCGGGCCGTTCCCCGGCTATCACACCAACGCCGCCGACATGCTGCGCGTCATCCGCAATCACCGCCGCGCCGCCTACGGCCAGAAGGACGGCTACGAGAAGCTCGCCACGCGCGCCGGTGCCGCTCGACCACGCGGCCTGCCCGGACGGCGCGCTGATCGAAGCCGCCAAGCGCGCCTGGGATCGCGCCATCGCGCTCGGCCAGAACCACGGCTTCCGCAACGCGCAGGCAACCGTCGTCGCGCCGACCGGCACCATCGGCCTCGTCATGGATTGCGACACGACCGGCATCGAGCCCGACTTCGCGCTCGTGAAGTTCAAGAAGCTCGCCGGCGGCGGCTACTTCAAGATCATCAACCGCGCCGTGCCGGCGGCGCTGCGCACGCTCGGCTATCGCGAGAGCGAGATCGCCGAGATCGAGGCCTACGCCGTCGGTCACGGCTCGCTGGCGCAGGCGCCGGCGATCAACCCAGCAACGCTGAAGGCCAAGGGCTTCGACGCCGAAGCGCTGGCCAAGATCCATGCGGGCCTGGAAAGCGCCTTCGACATCAAGTTCGTCTTCAACAAGTGGGTGCTGGGCGAGAGCTTCATCGTCGACAAGCTCAAGGTCCCGGCCGACAAGCTCAAGGACCCGGCGTTCGACCTGCTGACGGCGCTCGGCTTCTCCAAGAAGGACATCGAAGCCGCCAACGAGCACGTCTGCGGAGCGATGACGCTGGAAGGCGCGCCGCACCTCAAGCCGGAGCACCTGTCCGTCTTCGACTGCGCCAACCCGTGCGGCCGCAAGGGCAAGCGCTACCTCTCGGTCGACAGCCACATCTACATGATGGCGGCCTCGCAGCCGTTCATCTCGGGCGCCATCTCCAAGACGATCAACATGCCGAACGACGCGACCGTCGAGGACTGCAAGGCGAGCTACATGCTGTCGTGGCGGCTGGCGCTCAAGGCCAACGCGCTCTATCGCGACGGCTCCAAGCTGTCCCAGCCGCTCAACTCGCAGGTGCTCGGCGACGACGTCGACGAGCAGGAGGAAGTCGCCGAGCAGATGCTCGCCGACAAGCCGATGGCGGCGCGTGCCAGCGTCGCGGCCGAGCGCATCGTCGAACGCATCATCGAGCGCGTGCGCGCCCAGGAGCGCGAGAAGCTGCCGAACCGCCGCAAGAGCTACACGCAGAAGGCCACCGTCGGCGGCCACAAGGTGTACCTCCACACCGGCGAATACGAGGACGGCCGCCTCGGCGAGATCTTCATCGACATGCACAAGGAAGGCGCCGCCTTCCGCTCGTTGATGAACAACTTCGCCATCGCCATCTCGCTCGGCCTGCAGTACGGCGTGCCGCTCGAGGAGTTCGTCGAAGCCTTCACCTTCACGCGCTTCGAGCCGGCCGGCCTCGTCACCGGCAACGAGACGATCAAGAACGCCACGTCGGTGCTCGACTACATCTTCCGCGAGCTCGCCGTCTCCTACCTCGGCCGTCACGACCTGGCGCACGTCGACCCGCGCGAGATCGTCGGCGAGACGGGCCTCGGCTCGTCCGACGAGGCGACCGACGAGGCGCTCGATCTGGAGCTGCCCGACAGCGTCAGCAAGGTCGTGTCGAAGGGCTTCATGCGCGGCAACAAGCTTCGCCTCGCTTCCGGCGGGCGCGCGCACACCGGAGATGCGCCGCGGCGTCGTCGAAGAGGCCGTGTCGACGTCATTCCCCGCCGTCGAAGGCGACACCGCCGTCTACCCGATGACGACGGCGCGACGGCGCTGAAGGCGGACACGGTCATGTACGCGCGCCTCACGGTGACGCGCTCCGAGGTCTCGGTGAAGTCGCGCGACGCCGACCTGCGGGCCGAGGCACGCATCCGCGGCTACGAGGGCGAGGCCTGCCGCGAGTGCGGAAACTTCACGCTCGTGCGCAACGGCACCTGCCTCAAGTGCGACACGTGCGGCGGCACCAGCGGCTGCTCGTGAGGATCGGACGATGACCCAAGCTGGCTCAACTCACGCCGCTGTTTGAAATGACCGCTGCCGAGCTCCGGCAGCAACATTTCGGCGAGCTGCTCAGCGCTCGAACGCACCGTTCGAGCGCGGGCAACGACGCCGGAGGATGCCGCGCTCGCCGATGTGCGCACCAAGGAATACGACCGCGCGGCACAGCGCCATCAACTCTGGCTCGCGCGATATCTGGAAGTCGTGCGCCGCGGGGACAACATGACCGACCTGCCGCTGCTTCAGCGCCCTGCTCCGGTCAGCGTCTATCTGCTGGCCGAGCACCTCGATGCGGCGCTCGCCGCCGGCGAGGATCTGACGAGCGTGCTGTTCATCTGGCCGGGTCCGCAGCCGCGCGAGCCCGACAAGGATCGCCGAGCTGCGCGCCGGGCAGCGCGGCCGCCATCGAGCGCATCCGCACCTTCGAGCTGGCGCTGCTGTCGCGCGTCATCAAGGGGCGCGAGTGGGCGGCCGAGGTTGCCGTCAGCGAGGAGCGGTTCGCCATGATGGCGCGGCTCTACTCAGCCGGCACGGTGATATTGCTCGACGCGGTGGCGGAATGCGCCGACGTCAGCGCCGCCGACTTCGACGCCGGCGACGGCCTGCTGGCCTATGTGCGCAGCCGCGGAATGATCGCCGAGGAGGCGCCGGCGCTATCCGACACGGCGCCGCTGGTCGCAGGCGAGAACTTCCTCGTCGCCCGCCGCATCCCGCTCGGGCCGCTGCTCGATCTCGTCGCCACGTTCCTCGATACGCTCGAGGCCGAGTACGATCTGTTCGTCACATACAAAGACGGCGGGTCGGCCTTCAGCCTTCCCGCCGCCCTGTTGCGTTGAGACGCCGTCCGCGTTAGAGCGGGCGGAGGTTGTCCGACATCGGTCTGGCCGGCGCTGCGGCCGCCGTCGCTGTTGCCGCCGCTGCCGTAGTTGCGCTCCACCTGGGCGTAGCGCGAGCGGTACTGATAGTCGCGCTCGGCACGGTAGCTGCGACGCTCCTCGTAGCTGGCCACTTCGCGGCGCGAAGCGGCGACGCTCGGACTTGCCTCTCGTCGTCGCTTCGGCAACTTCTTCTTGCTCTTGTGCCGTCGTCGTCGCTCTTGCGAGCGACTTCTTCTTCTTTGGCTCTTGCGCGGCTTGCAGCGTTCTTGCCTTCGTCGGCTCATCGTCAGCCGCAGCGGCGAGCGCCTTCGGCGACTTCTTCGCCTCGGGAGCCTCGACGGGCTTCCGCCGCCTGCCTGCGGCTCTGGCTCGGTAGCCGCCTGCTCGGTGATCGAGGACGTCTCGGTCACGGAAGCGACGACCTTCACCGGCTCGTCGATGACGCGATCTTCATCCCAGGCGGTCTGATTGGCCGCCTGCTGCGTCGCCACGCGACTGCGCCGCGGTTGCGAGATCGGCGCGGCTCTGGGTCGAGAACCCGCCGAAAGCGATCGGCGTGCGCTGCGCTTCGCTGCCCGAGTAGGCGAGCGTCAGCAGTACGGCCCATGGCCTGCGGCGCCTCGGCGACCAGCATGTCGGAGCCGATGTCCTGGCCCTTGAAGGCATTCGCCGTCGTCACAGGAGCGAAGGGCGAGCCGGTCGTCGCCTTGAATGCCAGCACCACGGCCATGCCGCGTTGCGCGTCATCGAGGCTCGCGTACTGGCCGATGTCGCCCGGAACCGGATCGTAGTTGCGGTTCTTGACGTACTTGGTCTCGGCCACTTCCGGCGCCTTGATCACGCGCACCTTCAGCTTGGCGACGCCTTCGCCCTCGAAGCCCAGCTTCTCGGCCGCGGCACGCGACAGATCGAGCGTGCGGTTGCCCCAATAGGGACCGGCGTTGTTCACGCGCACGACGAGCGCGCGCTTGTTCTCCGGGCTCCACACGAGCAGCTGCGTGCCGTCCGGATAGATGGGGCTCGCAGTGTTGTCGGGACGATCAGGATGGAAACGTTCCCCCGACGAAGTGAGACCGCACGGATTGTAACGGTCCTTGCTGCAGTCGTCGTAATGCGAAGCGGTGATCGACTGCTCGACGCCGACAAGCGCGGCTGTCTCTTCAATGGTCTTCACGCGATGGCACTTGCCAACGAAACAATAGGTCTTCCCCGGCGTCTTCGCCTCAACGGGCGATGGTCATCGTTGCCGGAATGGCCACCGCAGCGAACGCAGAAGCGATCGAAGCGATACACGCCAGGCGAACGCGCTTCGCCCAGGTGGATTTGCTCAACGCCATTTGCACAACTCCGTATTTGTTTTTCTTTAGCGACCGCGAGAACGGCGCTGCAGAACGCTATCGGTTCCGCAGACCCTCGCCCCCCGACGCGGCTCGCAACAAACAGGAGGAAGAGGAGATAACGCGGCAGGTCACTGTGCGATGCCGTCGCTGCGACGCATGGCCGCTAAATTCACAATAAACCGCGCGCGATCAATTTCGCTTCGAGGCTCGCGCGCGCGCGCTCCAGCATCGTTAAATCTGTTGCAGCGCAGAACAAGTTGAGTGGAGATGCGGCCTTCGGAGAACGACGGATAGCTGCCCATTGCAACATCCGGAAATGTTTTTTGATGCGTGGCGAAAATATCGGCAACATCTCCCTCCGCGCGAAATAGTTTGATCGTCGCCGTGAGCATTTTGGCGCCGGTGCGCAGTCGCGGCGTCACGTCATCGAGCATCACTTGCATCACATCGGGCACGCCGGCGAGCACAATCACGTTGCCGATCATGAAGCCCGGCGCGATCGAAACGGCGTTCGCGATGAGCTCGGCGCCATGCGGAATGCGCGCCATGCGCATGCGTGCCGGCGTCGGCTCGACGCCGCGTTTGGCGAAGAACGCGGCGAGCAGCTCGACGGCGCGCGGATCGTGATCGATCGGCACGCCGAGCGCCTTGGCGATCGCATCGGCGGTGATGTCGTCGTGCGTCGGGCCGATGCCGCCGGTGGTGAAGACGTACGTGTAGCGCGCGCGCAAAGCGTCGACCGCGGCGACGATCGCCGCCTCGTCGTCGGCGACGATGCGCACTTCCTGCAGGCGAATGCCGACGCGCGTAAGGTGCGCCGCGATGTAGTTGATGTTGCTGTCGCGCGTGCGGCCGGAGAGGATCTCGTCGCCGATCACCAGCACTGCCGCCGTGACGATGTCTTCGCCGCTCAACGCCGTTCTCCGTATCGTCTGGCGAGCGCGTTTCTTAGCACCTAGTGTCCCGATTCCGAAGTTCGCAGATTCGCTGCTGGGGCCGCGGCTCGATTGCGAATTTCTCGATCATCACCTAGGCTCGCGGCATGCGATTCCCCTCCCCCCTCGTGCGCGGGCGCCTCAAGCAACGCTACAAGCGGTTCCTGGCCGACGTCGTGCTGGACAGCGGCGAGCACGTCACCGCCGCCTGCCCCAACACGGGCGCCATGGTCGGGCTGACCGCGCCCGGCGTCCGTCGTCTGGCTGTCCAGGAGCGAGGCGGCAACGCGCAAATACCCGCACACCTGGGAGATGGTCGAGGCGGACCTGGGAACGGCGCCCGACGCTCGTCGGCATCAACCCGATGCAGCCCAACCGTCTCGTCGCCGAGGCCATCGCCGCGGGCGGCATCAAGAAGCTCGCCGGCTACGGACGGCTGCGCCGCGAGGTGAAGTACGGCGAAGCGAGCCGCATCGACATGTTGCTCGAAGACGCGCGCAAGGGCCGTTGCTACGTCGAGGTCAAGAATGTGCATCTTGATGCGCGCAGGCCGGGCGCGCCGAATTCCCCGACGGCGTGACGACGCGCGGCGCCAAGCATCTGCGCGAGCTTGCAGCAGATGGTGGCGCAGGGCCATCGCGCGGTGATGCTCTATCTCATCCAGCGCGCCGACGCCGAGCACCTTTTCCATCGCCGGCGACTTCGATGCCGGCTTACGCGGAGGCGTTCAAGTTGGCCACGGCTGCCGGCGTCGAGGCGCTCGCTTACCGCTGCCGCCTGAGCCCCGAAGAGATCGCCGTCGACAAGGCGGTGCGCATCGTGCGCTAGATGCGGGCGGCCATCGCGACTTAAGCGGCTGGCAGCCTACGCAGATTGTAATGCCGCAGGCATGACCCGCTCTTGTAACTAAAGGGTCGCGCGCGCGTATTTGTCAGTGAGCCGCGCCGCCGATTGAGGCGAGCCGCACAGAACCTCCACCCGGAGATGCATTATGCTTACCCGTCGAACTTCGGCCTCGCCGGCCTCGGCCTTGCCGCCGCCGCTACCGGCTGGCGCGCCACGACGCGCCCACGCCAACGAGGAAACAATGACAACAACAACCAAATCCCCGTTCGAGATCACCAAGACCCCCGAGGAGTGGCGCAAGACGCTCACGCCCGAGCAGTTCTACGTGCTGCGCGAGCACGGCACCGAGCGCGCCGGCACCAGCCCGCTCGACAAGAACTACGCTGCCGGCACCTATGACTGCGCCGGCTGCGACCTGCCGCTGTTCTCCTCGGAGACCAAGTTCAACAGCGGCACGGGCTGGCCGAGCTTCTACCAGCCGCTCGACAATGCGGTCGGCAACACCGTCGATAAGAGCTTCTTCATGACCCGCACCGAAGTTCATTGCCGCCGCTGCGGCGGCCACCTCGGCCACGTGTTCGAGGACGGCCCGCCGCCGACCGGTCTGCGCTACTGCATGAACGGTGTCGCCTTGAAGTTCGTCCCCAAGGCGCCGAGCTAAGCCGCACAGGACGATGGAGCAGCACTTCACCATGACGGCATCTTCAAGCGACGCTTCCATGGTGGAGCGGCTGCGCGGCTGGGCGCGCGGCATCAAGCGCGACGTGCACGCGCTCTACCTCTCGGCGCGCGATCCGCGCGTGCCGTGGTACGCCAAGGCGGTGGCGCTCGCCGTCGCCGCCTACGCGCTGTCGCCGATCGATCTCATTCCGGATTTCATTCCGGTGCTCGGCTATCTCGACGAACTGATCATCGTGCCGCTCGGCATCCTGCTCGCCGTGCGGCTCATTCCGCCCGCCGTCTTCGCCGAGCACCGCGCCACGGCCACGTCGGACGCCGCTGCAGGCGAGCCGCGGCGCCGCCGTCGTCATCATCGCCATCTGGATCGGTCTGGCGCTCGTCGCCGTCGGCTGGGCCGTCCGCTATTTCGCGCCGCCAACATAAGGAGGCCTGTCATGCAACGCTTTGCTGTCGCCGCTGCCGGTGCAGCACTCGCTCGTCGCCGCCGGCTCTTGCCGTCACGCGTCCCTCCTACAGCGCCCCGCCGGCGCCGAAGGCGTCCGCCATGCCCACTCCGACAGGGCTCGAGGTGGCGACGTTCGCCGGCGGCTGCTTCTGGTCGATGGAGTACGAGTTCGACAAGCTCGCCGGCGTCACGCAGACGGTCTCCGGCTTCATGGGCGGCAAGACGCCGAACCCGACCTATGACCAGGTCTCGCACGGCAATACCGGCCACGCCGAAAGCGTGCAGGTCACCTACGATCCGAAGGTCGTCAGCTATCCGCAGCTCGTCGACTACTACTGGCATCACGTCGACCTGCTCGACGGCGGCGGGCAGTTCTGCGATCGCGGCGACGAATATCGCCCTGTCATCTTCGCGCACACGCCGGAGCAGAAGCAGGCGGCCGCGGACAGCAAGGCGAGAGCTCGATGCGAGCCATCGCTTCTCGACGCCCATCGCCGTAGCCGTCACGGATGCGGGGCCGTTCACGGCGGCCGAGGACTACCACCAGAACTTCCACAACACGAACGCGGCGTACTACAAGCGCTACCGCGTCGGCTGCGGGCGCGATGCGCGCCTGAAGGAGATCTGGGGCTCGGAAGCGGACACGGCGGCGCACTGAGGCGCCGCCGCGCCGAGAAGCGCTCAGTTGGTGCGGCGGCCGAACGACACCGCGTAGTCGAGCGAGCGCATCGGCAGGATCTTGTCGTTCTTCGAAGGCTCGACGCCGTCGGCGAGGTTGTTCGGATCGAAGATGCCGACGTCGCAGGATTCGGTCGGCTCCAGCCCGGTGATGGAGATGACGCCCATCTTCACGGTCTTGCGGTCGGCGGGCCACTCGGAGGTCGGATCGTCGTCCTGGTCGCCCGGCTGTCCGAGCACGGCGAACAGATTGAAGTCGACCGGGCCCTTGGCGAAGCGGTCGTTGAGTTCGCCGGCGTAGAAGTCCTTGCCTTTGCCCTCGGCTTCCGCGTCGGAGAGGCCGACGAAGCCGCCGACCGGCTCCGCCTTCCACTTGATCGGCTGGCGGTCGCCCTTGGCGTTGGTCAGCGTGAACGTGTGCACGCCGAAATAGTCGGCGGTGGCGTAGCTCGCCGGCGTCGGCCGCGCCTTGAGCCACGCGCCCTGCTGCGTCGAGTCCGGATGGGCCTTGAAGAAGGCGCCGATCTTGTTCCTTGTCCTTCGTGGCAACGGTCTTCAACAGCTCGACGAACTCCTCCGGCGTCTTGGCGACGAAGATCGGCGCCGAGATCATCAGCAGGTCGGACGTGCCGCCGTCGGGCAGCTGGAAGTGCATGGCGATGCCGCGCACGTTGTCCTTTTGGCCGTCGGAGGCCATCGGGTTGCCGCCGCCGAGCGAGAAGCGGCCGACCAGCGGCACCGGCGCCGCGAACACCGGCGATTTGGTCAAGGCGGCCGCCTCGGCCGTCGGCGTGAAATTGCCTTTGACGCAAATGCCCTTGGTATGGGCGGCGCGCATCTTGGCGTGGGCGCCGAAGACGCCGTTCAAGCGCGTCGACGAGATCTTCCGGCTGCGCCTCCTGCGCCGATCGCCGGCGCAGAGGCGAACGCCAGCGCAAGCGCACCGCACACACAGCAAGTCGTGAAGATCGCATCGATGTCTCCCTGATCCCTGACCGGCCGCGCTCTGCCGGACGCGGCTCGCTCGAACGCTATTCGCCGCCGCCTGACGCGTTCGTGTCAATGTCGACCCGTGCCGGGATGTCGCATCCAGCTACGCCGATGCCGCGAAGAAGTTGCCATGGAAGCTGAAGGGGATGTGGTGCGGGCACTCGGCGCGGGCGATTTCGGCAAGCGAATGTGCATCGAGCACCAGCAGGAACGAGGTGCCGCGCCGCGCATCGAGAACGACCGACAGCAGCACGCCCTCGCCCTCCTCGTTCGGCGCCCGGCTCGGCGACGAACACCGGCTCGCCGGGATAGCAGCCCTCGGCATACCAGGTCCGCGCGGCGCGGCTGGCGACGTCGATGCGCACGATGCTGTCGAGGAAGTCGCCGCCCGACGTGCGCCCCACGCCCCACACGTAGCGATAGGGGCGGCCGGCGCAGCGGTCGTAGTCGATGCGCGGCAGCTCGATCATCTCGTCGGCGAGCGGCACGACCTCGATCGGCTCCGCGCTATCGAGCGACACGATGCAGCGCGTCAGCCGGCCGGTGGCATTCACCGTTTCGCCGGCGCGCAAGTGCGACAGATAGAGCTCGTCGATGATGCCGGCGTCGTCATAGGTGATGACGTCGATGACGAGATCGGAGCCTTCCTCGTAGGCGTTGACGTGGTGGAAGGCGAACGCCGCGTCGGCGACGCTCGAAACGACGAGCGCGCCGCTGTCCTTGTCGAACACGTGAAAGCGCAGGCCGCGCTCCGGCATCCAGCGATAGTTGCGGATGAACGGCGCGACCTACAACATCAGCCGCAGCGGATCGACGACGAGCGGGAACTCGGTCAGCACGAGATAGCGCTCGGTCATCGCGAATGAGTGCATGTAGGCCGGCTTGTCGACCGGCATCTCGGCGACGACGCGCTCGGGCGAGCCATCATCGGGAATGGCGAACAGCCGGTAGTGCGACTTGCGCCCGAAATCGACGACGTAGCTGAAGCGGCAGGCGCGCGCGGCATCGTGGTGCGGATGCGCGATCGACACCATGCCGCCGACCTCGGCGCTTGCCGCGTAGTGCCCCAGCGTCTCCAGCGTCTCGGCGTCGAAGCGCACGGGCAGCGTCGTCTCGGTGAGCGCGACGGGCTCGCCGCCGAACATGTCGACGTTGACGTTGCAGTTGTCGGTGAGCTTCGGCGAGAACACCGGCGGCGACGCGCTGGAACAGCGTGCGGCACGGATCGGTGGCGAACTCGCCGCGCGCCAGCGAGCCCTTCACCGCCGCCTCGCAGTAGCTGTCGGAGCGCAGGAAGCGGTTGGCGTACGTCACGGCGCCGTCCGCAAAGCTGAAGCGATGCAGCATGGCGAGGCCGTCGAACCAGTGGTTCACGGTGGTGCTGCCAACGTCGAACTTGGCGGGGCCGGTGCGCAGCAGCGTGCCCGTCAGCCACGCGGGGAAGTCGCCCTGCAGCGGCAAGCGCATCGGCTCGACCTCGTCGTCGAGATCGGCAAAGCCAACCGCGTACGATGCCCGGTCGGACCCTGTCATGGCCGTCACCCTGCACCCGCAAGCGCAAACGAAGCCTCAAGATCGATACTACAAGGCGCTGAGCTGCGTGGCGAGCACATGGCCGAGCCAGACCGCCAACACACACACCACACCGACGCGCCGATGTAGACGCCGGCGAGGACCCACTCGCCTTCCTGCATGAGGATCATTGTCTGCAGGCTGAAGGCGGAGAACGTCGTGTAGCCGCCGCACAGTCCGACCATCACGAACAGCCGCACCGCCGGATCGACGATCCAGGCGTCCCCCGGGGCCCGATGAGCGTCGCGAAGAAGCCGATGATCAGCGATCCCAGAACGTTGACGAGCAGCGTGCCCCACGGCAACGTTTCGCCAAACAGGCGCGCGCTGACGCCGGAGCACCAGAAGCGCGCCATGCCGCCCAGCGCGCTGCCGATGGCGATCCACAAATAGGCCTGCACGCGTCCCCCCGTTCGATACTGATTCATACGCGCCGAGCTTAGCATGCGAACGCCGGCGGCTGACCTCGCCGCCGGCGTCGACAACTACGCGATCTTCGAACCTACTCCGCCGCCTGCCGATGCGCGGCGAGGACCTGGTCGGCCAGGCGCCCGGTCAGCTCGGCCAGGTGATCGAAGCGCGAGGTGTAGGTCCCGACGCCCGACGTCGCCGAGCGCAGGTCGACGATCAGGTTCTCCATCTCTGAGGCCGGCATCTGCGCCTGCACCACGTCCCAGCCGCTCCAGCCCTCGCGCGAATCGAACCCGAGAATCTGCCCGCGGCGCTGCGCGATGATGGCGTTGATGCGCGCCGTCGCCTCGCTGGGCACGGAGATCTCCACCGCCATCACCGGCTCGAGCAGCACCGGCGCGCATTTCGGCAGCCCGTCCGTCATGCCGATGCGCGCCGCCTGGCGGAACGCCATGTCGGAAGAATCGACCGTGTGATAGGAGCCGTCGAGCAGCGTCACCGCCACGTCGACCACGGGGAAGCCCAGCGGCCCGTGCTGCAGGTAGTCCTTGACGCCGATCTCCACCGACGGAATGAACTGGCGCGGAACGACGCCGCCGGTGATCTTCTCGGCGAACTCGAAGCCGGCGCCGCGCGGGCGCGGCTGGATCTCGAGCACCACGTCGCCGAACTGCCCGTGGCCGCCCGACTGCTTCTTGTGCCGGCCGCGCACTTGCGTGCCCGCGCGGATCGTCTCCTTGTAGGGCACCAGCCGCGCCTGCCGCTCGACGGCGACGCCGTACTTGCGCTGCAGCCGCTCGACCGAGACGCGCAAGTGCATCTCGCCCTGTCCGAGCAGCAGCATCTGGTGCGTGTCGGTATTCATCTCGACGCGCAACGACGGATCGTCCTCGATCAGCTTGGCGAGCGCCGACGTCAGCTTCACCTCGTCCTTGCGATCTTTGAGGCCGAGCCCGGTGGCGAACACCGTCGGCGGCGCTGTCGGGCTCCTTACCTGCACGACGCCGCCTTTTTCGGCGCCGATGGTCTCGCCCGACTTGATGCTTTCGAGCCGGCCCAGTGCGACGGTGTCGCCGGCTTTGCCGGTGCCGCGCTTCACCGGCTCCTCGCCGCGCATCGAGAACACGCCGGCGGCGCGCTCGTCTCTGCCGTCGGCGCCGGTCACCACCGTGCCGTCGCCGAACTCGCCGGTCAGCACGCGCACAAGCGAGAGCTTGCCGCCGTGCGCGGTGTGCAGCGACTTCATCACGTAGGCGGCCGACTTGGCGTTCTCGAGCTTCAGGCGGCGCGCCGTCACATCGACCGTCGGCGCCTCGTGGCGCAGCGCCTTCAGCAGCCGGAAGATGCCGTGGTTGTCGCGCGCCGATCCGAGCAGCACCGGACAGATGAGACCGTCGCGGAACTCCTGCGTCAGATCCTGGAAGATCTTGTCGCGCGACGTCTGGATGTCGGAAAGGAGCTGCTCCATCAGCTCGTCGTCATGGTCGGCGAGCTGCTCCAGCATGTGGAAGCGCGCCTCTTTCTCGCGCTCCGACACCGTCTCGGGAAGCTCGATGATCTCGGACGGCGCGTTGCTGCGGTAGACGAAGGCGCGTTCGGAGGCGAGGTCGACGAAGCCGGTGGCGACGCCGTCCTTCCAGATGGGGATCTGCCGCAGCACCAGGGGCTTCGTGCTCGCCGGCTGCAGCATCGGGATCAGCTCGCGCAACGGGATTTCGGATTCATCGATCTTATTGAGGAAGAGGAAGTGCGGAATGCCGCGGTCCTCGAGCTGCTTGAGGATGATCTGCAGCGCCGGGACCCGCTTGGCGTCGGCTTCGCAGACGACGACGGCCGCATCGCACGCAGTGAGGGCCAGCGCGCCCTCGTACTGGAATTCGATCGAGCCGGGACAGTCGATGAAGGTGAAATTGTCGCCGAGAAAGGAGACGTCGGCCACATTGAGCTGCACGCTCATGCCGTGGTCGCGCGCCTCTGGGCTGGCGTCGCCTACGCTCGATTTACCCGCAACGCTCCCCGGTCGAAGGATGGCGCCGGTGCGGGCCAGGATGGCTTCGAGAAGCGTGGTCTTGCCGCTGAGATAGGGTCCAACGAGTGCGATGCAGCGGGAGCGGGGGCTCCCACTGGCTCCCGCTTTTAGTCCGTCCGACTGGGCCATTACTTCCTCCCACTGTTTGGAGGCGCGCGCCCGCGACCGCCGCGCACCTCGCGCCTCTGGGAGGAGCGCGACTGCCCGCATGTTCGCGCCGGGCCGGAAGCTGCGCAAGCCCCGCGATGAAATCTTGCTCGACTGCTTGGCTCAGGTTGCTGGTCTAAGTCGTTTCGAGACGAATATTGCGACGCACAACGATCGCGAAGAATTCGTCTTTCCAATTCGCAGCAGCACAATGGAAAATACTTGCTCCGGAACCTTTTTGAAGCATTATGAATTTACCGGTTCGTTCGAGGCCATCTAGCGAACCGTAGGGTCGTTGAGCGGCTTCGACCCATAGAGAATGAGGCGTGCGATGAGTATGAAGACGCTGATGTCGGCGGCCCATGCGGCGGGCTATGCCATGGCAGCTGAAGACGTCTCCGATCCGCGCCCCGAAGTTGGTGCGCGCATCGCATTCGACCGCCGTCGTGTTGCGTCATGCTCCGCAACGGGGCGTGATCGCCAGCGCGCAGCGGTCTTTGCGGCGGATGTGGCTGCGGGCGTGGTCCAGCGACCATTGGGGCCACCGCGCGGCGGCCTAGCGAATAGGCCACAAGTGACCCATTGTTTGGGCGCGCCTCGGCGCGCCCTTCGTGTATCTGGCGCCTAAGACTTCGCCGCCAACCAACTCACCAGCAGAACGATCGCCGTCGAAGCCAGCGCCACGCGCCACATGAAGCACGTGGCGCATGGCCGTTCTTTCTTGGCTGGTCTGTGTTCCATCATCCACGTCCAACTGTCATCCCGGCACTTGTTGCCGGGATCCAGCCAAATGCCGCTACCTGGGCTCGCGGGGAGATGGATCCCGGGACAGGCCCACGCGGATGACAGTAGTGCCTACCGCAGGTTGCCGCAGAAGCGCTGGATGCGCTGGCAGGCGTCCTTCAGGACTTCGTTCGAGGTCGCATACGAGACGCGGAAGGCCGGCGATGAGGCAAACGCCGCGCCGTGCACGACGGCGACGCCCTCCTCCTCCAACAATGCCGTGGCGAAGTCCTCGTCGTTGGCGATCGTCTTGCCCGAGGCGCTGGTCTTGCCGATGGCGCCGGCGCAGCTCGGATAGACGTAGAAAGCGCCTTCCGGCTTTGGGCAGCGCAGGCCGTTCGCCTGGTTGAGCATCGACACGACGAGATCGCGCCGCTCGACGAACTTGGCGTTGTTGCGCGCGATGAAGTCCTGCGGACCGTCGAGCGCCTCGACCGCCGCCGCCTGCGTGACCGACGATGGGTTCGACGTCGACTGCGACTGCAGCTTGCGCATGGCGTCGATGAGCGCGACCGGACCACCGGCATAGCCGAGGCGCCAGCCGGTCATGCAGTAAGCCTTCGACAGGCCGTTGACGGTCAGCGTGCGATCGATGAGCCCGGGCTCAACTTCGGCGACCGTGTGGAACTTGAGCCCGTCGTAGAGCAGGTGCTCGTAGATGTCGTCGGTCATGATCCACACGTGCGGGTGCTTCAGCAGCACATCCGTCAGCGCCTTGATCTCTTCCTTCGAGTAAGCCGCGCCCGTCGGGTTCGACGGCGAGTTGAAGATCAGCCACTTCGTCTTCGGCGTGATGGCGGCTTCGAGCGCCGCCGGCTTCAGCCGGTAGCCATCCTCTAGCTTGGTGTCGACGAATATCGGCTTGGCATCGGCCAGCATGACGATGTCGGCGTACGACACCCAGCACGGCGCCGGGATGATCACCTCATCGCCCGGGTTCAGCGTCGCCAGCAGCGCATTGTAGATGACCTGCTTGCCGCCGGTGCCGACCGAGATCTGGTTGGGCTTGTAGTCGAGATTGTTCTCGCGCTTGAACTTGCGGACGATCGCCGCCTTGAGCTCGGGCGTGCCGTCGACGTCGGTATACTTGGTCTTGCCTTCCGCCAGCGCCTTGACCGCCGCCTGCTTGATGTTCTCGGGCGTGTCGAAGTCGGGCTCGCCGGCCGACAGCGAAATGATATCGCGGCCGGCTGCCTTGAGCTGGCGTGCTTTCATCGACGCCGCGATGGTCGCGGAGGGCTGAATGCGATTCAAGCTGTCGGCGATGAAGCCCATCAGTCAAAACCTTTCGGATTTTCGTTCGCTCGGCGCGAGCGGCGCGGACACTATCTGCAGCGCGCGGTGACTTCAATACATCGCGCGTGGCGATTTGACCGCGCCTTGAAGCGCCAATTTCGCAAGGCCGCGCGGGTGGAAGTGACCCAGGCGCAACATCTCAACGGCGACCTGCATTAATCAAAAGAATACGCCGCCATCGCCACAATGTGTCCCCACACCCGCCACGAAACGGCGTGAACATCCACACATGACAAAACGCCGTCGGCTCCACTCGCCGGCGCTAGCCAAGAAGGATCTCATGCGATGTCCAATGCCGGACCCTTGAGGTTGGTTCTAAGGACCGCAGCCGACGTGTGCATCGGCCTTATCCTCTTTGTCACCTTCGCTCTGGCGATCAGCGCCCACCAGCGCACCTCGGCCGCGACGCATCGCCTCGGCGGACTGCTTTCGGTAAGCTCCAGCGCCGGCGAACTGCTTAAATTCTCGCTCGACGACAGCCCGCTGATCGCCGCCGCGGTCGTGGCGACCGCCGTGCCGGTACCCCCGACAGCCGCTTTCAGCGCGCCCCGGCACGCCACTAAAGGCGGCGCTATCTTGCTGCTGGGCGCCATCTTTTCGATGATTGTCGCGTTTAACCTTGCGTTTTTCAGACACCTTCGCCGCGAGTACGCCTCCCCGCGGTGAGGTGCGTGGAGGGGGGGCCCGGCTCTGCTGGGAGCCCTTGACGGTCTCTCCTCCACTCCTAACATTTCGGTAATATGGCTGATGTACTCGGCCTATGCGTTAAGGTCAGGGCCCGGACAGGCCGGGAACGGGCAAGAAAGCGGAGCTAGAGATGGGCAAGCGCGCCATTCGGAAGAACCTCCCGGTCGCCGTTTTGGGCCTCGCGGCCGTCGGCCTCGGCGCCGCTGCCATGACGCTCGGCAACGGCGACGCGGTGGTCGAGCGCGGCTTTAAGCGCGCTTTCGCCGATATGGACGGCAAGACCGCCCCCGGCAAGCCGCTCCCCGTCGTCGCCGGCAGCGAAGAGTTCTGGCTGACCCACCTCGTGCACGACGCCGGCCCCGCGATCACCAAGCCGGTCGGCGTCGGCGATCGCATCACCATCAATTCCAATGGCCGCGAGCGCGTGCTTAACGTCGTCACCGTCGACAAGCTCGACAGCCAGGTGCTGCCGATCTCGTCTGAGCGTCCGACGCCGCTGCTGCTGGTCACCTGCCGCGATGTTTCGGAGCCCGAGGCGCGCCCGGTGCGCTTCCTGATCGAAGCCGGCGATGAGCTTCCCGCGATGTCCTCCGCAAAGGCCGCGCGCATCCTTTAAGTCATTTCACTAGCTCGCTTCCGCTGCGACCGTGATGGCCCGCGTCAGCCCGACTGACGTATTGCCTTCACGCGGGCTCCCCATGGTATGGTCGTCCCAATCGAAGGGGACAAACGCGCCGGCGACGACCGGCCGTTACGACTGCCAATTGGGGGAAGTTCTAGCCATGCGTCTCAACCCGCCGACCATCGCCATCTTCCTCATCTCGCTGACGCTGGCCATCCTCGCCCTCATCACCAAGCTGGGCTTCGTCGGCATCCCGCGCTACCTGCCGCACCAGGAATTCTGGCTGGCGATCACCGCCTACATCACGCTGATGGTCGGCAATCTGGTGCGCGGCGTCTGAGGCCCGCGACCGGCACCGCTAGCCTATCACCACGGGATCGGCGCCTTGTCGCGGAAGAACCCGCCCGTCGGCCCGGTATCGGGCAGCGTCGCCAGCCACACCGCCGTCTCGGCACCCTTCTCGACCGGACGCGTCGCGTTCGGGCCGCCCATCTCGGTGCGCACCCATCCTGGGCACATGGCGTTGACCTTGATCGGCGTGGGACCGAGCTCCGCCGCCGTCACACGCGTCAATGCATTGAGCGCCGCCTTCGACATGCGGTAGGCGGGAAAGCCGGCGCCCATGTCGGAAAGCTGTCCGGCGCCCGACGACAAGTTCACCACGCGGCCATAGCCGCCCTTTTGCATGATCGGCACCACCGCCTGGATCATGCGCAACGGCCCGACCGTGTTGGTGAGGTAAGTCTCCATCACCAGCTCCGGGCGATACCTCGAGCACGCTTGTCTCCTCCGCGGTGAAGCCCTCGCGCAGAATACCGGCATTATTGACGAGCACGTCGATGCGGCCGAACAGGCGCAACACCTCATCGACCGCCGCGCGGATGCTTTCCTCGTTGGTGACGTCGAGCTCCACCGCGGGCGGCTCCAGCCCTTCGGAAGCAAGCTTGGCCGCCGCCTCGCGCCCCTTGCCGACGTCGCGCGAAGCCAGCACCGCCATCAGCCCGCCGCGCGACAACTGCTTGACGATCTCCAGCCCGATGCCGCGGTTGGCGCCCGTGACCAGAGCAATGCGTGTTTCGGCCATGGGGTCTCCTGAGGGCTGCCGCGCCGCGCTTTTGTTATCGGCGCGACATTAACTGCTTCATGGCCGCCCCGAGAAGCCAAAGAATGCGGCGGCGACGGAAGATCGTGGTCCGGCGCGTTGGCTTGCAGGGGCGCGGGGCATGCCCCACGTTCTTTCGATCGGACACCACGAGAGGCCGATGACACGAATTCTCACGCCGCAGATCGGACGCCGCCATGTCGTGCGCGGCCTCGCCGCCGTCACCGCCGCCGCTCTGGTGCCGAATGTGGGCCGCGCGCTGGCGGCGACCGAACGCGTCGCCACGCCGTCGCAAACCGAAGGCCCGTTCTACCCGACCGACTGGAGCGGCGATGCCGACAACGACCTCGTGCGCGTCATCGGCGAAGAAGCGCAGGCGCAGGGTCAGATCACGCACATCCTCGGCCGCGTGCTCGATACGTCGGGCGCACCGATCCCCGGCGCGGCGATCGAGATCTGGCAGTGCGATGCGACCGGCATCTACCGGCATCCGCGCGACACGCACTGGTTCCGCAAGCGCGATGGCAGCTTCCAGGGCCGCGGCCGCGCCACCGCCGACGCGCAAGGGCGCCTACAGCTTCCGCACCATCAAGCCGGTCGCCTATCCGGGGCGCACGCCGCACATCCACTTCGCCATCACGGCGCCGGGGCGCGAGCCGCTGATCACGCAGATGTACGTCGCCGGCGAAGCGCAGAACGAGCGCGACGGCATCCTCAACGGCATCCGCGACAAGCGCCAGCGCGACAGCGTCATCGTAAGCTTGCAGCCGGGCGAAAGCCTCGAGCCGTCGGCGCTCATGGGCACCTTCGACATCGTGATTGCCGGCTGAAGCCAGATGCCCTGCGGCAGCCGACGATGGCACGGCTATTAGCGAAATTACGCCCGGTATTCTCGGCACCGCGCCGAACCAGCCTTTCAGACTTGAGGGATGCAATTGCCGGCCGGCGCGACCCGCGGCCGGGAGCCTCCGCGGCGCGCCAGGAAACGCAAACTATGGAGCATCCCGATGCAAGGCTTGAAAGGATTGGCAGCCATCGCTGCCGCGGTCGCAGCGGTATCCGCTGCACCGGCGCTTGCGCAGACGACGCAGTTCATGGTGTCCGGCGCGCCGGTGACCGTCGGCGCCCAGCCGGCCAGCGAGGGCAAAGGCTTTTCGGTCTATCACTACCGCCAGCGCGGCAGCGCCAAGTCGGTGAGCATCACGTGCAATTGCGATGGCGCGGCGCCGACGCAAATGAGCTGCGATGACGTCAACTATCAGTGCAGCTGTCCCAGCGCGAAGATCGCCTGCGACGGCGCCGGCGGCTGACGCCGCGGCGGATTTCATCATCGGATTGCCTGCCACCGGCGACACTTGAAGAGGGCTGCCGCACGCGGGCGCCTCTCGTGTGCTGTTGCGCTGCTCGGCGCCCGCACGCGCAACTGCCTCGCGTTGCTGACAGATCCCCTACTCCCAGCTCCGTCGCCAAACCGCCCCCTTTTGCCTTGACGACATACCGACCGGTCGGTATTGTCTATCTCGACAGCTTATCGAGGTCTGCATGTCGCCCGTTGCCGCCAAGCCGTCCGCCCGCACCAAGATCCTCGGCTCCGCGCTGGCGGTGATCCGCGCCAAAGGCTATGCGGCGACCAGCGTCGATGACCTGTGCGCCGCCGCCGGCGTCACCAAGGGCGCCTTCTTCCATCACTTCAAAAGCAAGGAAGACCTCGCCGTTGCCGCCGCCGACTTCTGGTCGGAGACGACCGGCGCCCTCTTCGCCAGCGCGCCCTACCACGCGCACCGCGATCCGCTGCATCGCGTGCTCGGCTACATCGATTTCCGCAAAGCGATCCTCATCGGCGGCATACCGGAGTTCACCTGCCTCGCCGGCACGATGGTGCAGGAGACGTACGAGACCAATCCCGCCATTCGCGATGCCTGCGCGCGCGCCATTTATGAGCACGCCGAGAAAATCGAGACCGACATCGCCGCTGCCATCGAGCATCGCGGCATAGAACCGCCATGGAGCGCTGCAGAGCCTCGCCCTGCACATGCAGGCCGTGCTGCAGGGTGCCTTCATCCTCGCCAAGGCCAAAGGCGGCGCGCAGGTCGCCGCCGAGTCCATCGATCACCTGCGCCGCTACGTGGAACTGTTGTTCGCAACAACTAAGCATCAGGAGGAAGCCGCATGAGCAAGACAGCTACGACGACCAAAGCCAAGCCGGCCGCCAAGGCCAAAGCCCCCGCCAAAAAGGCGAACGGCATCGACCGCAACGCGCCGTCCCTTGCCCCGCACCTCTCGTGCCGCGGCGCCGCCAAGGCGATCGACTTTTACAAGAAGGCGTTCGGCGCCGTGGAGATGATGCGCCTGCCAGGCCCCGACGGAAGGCTGATGCACGCCGCAGTGCAGATCAACGGTGCCATGGTGATGCTCGACGACGAGATGCCCGAGCACAAGGCGCTGTCGCCGCTGGCGCTGAAGGGCACGCCGGTCACGCTGCATCTCAACGTTCCCGACGTCGATGCGGCGTTCGCCCGCGCGGTGAAGGCCGGCGCCACCGTGACGATGCCCGTCGCCGACATGTTCTGGGGCGACCGCTACGGCATCGTCACCGATCCGTTCGGGCATTCCTGGTCGATCGCCACGCACAAGAAGGACATGACGGTCGAGCAGATCCAAGCGGCCCTGAAGAACATGGGCAGCCCGGATTGCCCTGACGCCGCTCAAGCTAAGATGTAGTTCGCCGCTGTCGTCTCGGCACGAGTTGCCGGGAGCATTGTGTGGCGACGCCCGAGAAAGCAAAAGGGCCGGCGGTTTGGCCGGCCCTTTTCGCATAGCGCTGAACTGGGAGATCAGAGCTTGCGGTTGATTTCGGCGGCCGCCTTGTTGGCGCCGTCCTTGATCGTCTCCTTCACGTCGCCGACGGCGACCTGCGCCTTGCCCTTCAATTCCTGGGCGCCGCCCTTGACCTGCATCTCTTCCGATCCGACCACCTTGCCGACGCCCTGCTTGACGCTGCCGGCGACCTGGTTGGCGTAGCCTTTGATCTTGTCGGTCGCGCTGCCCATGGGGCCTCCTTCATAAAAAACCCGCTTGTTGCGCGGGCACTTAGGTAACGTCCGGAGCGGGCTATGGTTCCCGCAGAGCATTGCGTGCCGCGCGGGCCACAGCCGCGCTTCACCGGCGATTAAGGCGCCCCGAGGAATGCTTTACGTCTTGCCTTGGATGCGCGACTGGACGACGTATCGGCAATGGGCGAGGGGATTCTCGGCATGAAGAAATTGCTGCTTGTTGCCGCTCTACTGCTGCCGGCCGCCATGGCGCGCGCCGAAGACAATGTCTCCAAGGTCAACACCGCACCGGAGACCGCCACCGCCGCTGCCGATGCCGCAGATCAGGCTGCCGCGAAAGCCGCCATCGACTGCACCGACAAGCTCGGCGTTTCTCGCGTCGCTGAGGTCGACACCACCGGCGGCGGCGAATACGGCGAGCAATATCCGCCCAAGCCGCTGCTCGAGAAGGGCGAGGTAGTCATCACCTTCGACGACGGCCCGCACCCGAAATTCACGCGCGAGATTCTCGATGCTCTCGCCGCCCAATGCACCAAGGCGACGTTCTTCTACGTCGGCCGGATGATGAAAGAGTTCCCCGACATCGCGCGCCAGGTGCAGGCCGAGGGTCACACGGTCGGCACGCATACCTATAACCATCGCAACCTCGGCAGCCAGTCGCTCGATGGTGCCAAGTCGCAGATCGAAAGCACCATCAATGTCGCCGAGGCGACGCTGCCGAACGGCGTCGCGCCGTTCTTCCGCTTCCCCTACCTCTCCGATCCCCAGCGCGTGCGCGACTATCTTGCCTCGCGCAACATCGCCGTCTTCGGCATTGATGTCGATTCTTCGACTGGCGCGTGCGCACACCCGAGAAGGTGATGCACAACGTGTTTACGACGCTCGACAAGACCGGCGGCGGCATCATCCTGTTCCACGACATCCACGCCAACACGGCGAAGGCGATCCCCACCGTGCTCGCCGAGCTCAAGAAGCGCGGCCTCAAGGTGGTGCATCTGGTGCCGAAGTCGCGCATCGAGACGGTGGCCATGGCCGAGCCCGTCGCGCCGGCGCCGCGCCGCCGTGCGCATCGTCACCGCCGCGCCGCGCGGCGTTGAAGGCGGCTCAATCGGCGTTCAAGCCCGTGCGCACCATTGTCGATACTTCTGCATAAGCGCCGAGGATGGGCGAGAACGCCTTGTGGAACGCGTTCTTCGCGACGACGGTGTCGTGCAGCACGAGATAGTCGATCCCGGTGCCGAGGAAACAGGCGACCGCATCGCGCGGCGTTTCCACGATCGGCTCGCCCTTCACGTTGAACGAGGTGTTGAGCAGCACCGGCACGCCGGTGAGTGCGTCGAACTCCTGCAGCAGCCGATAGAGGCGCTCGTTCGTATCTTTGCGCACCGTCTGCACGCGGGCTGTGCCGTCGACGTGAACGATGGCGGGAATCCTTGCGATCCATTCAGGCCGCACGCGCTTGGCAACCAGCATGTAGGGCGACTCTTCATCGCCCTCGAAAATTTCCGCGGCCCGCTCGGCGAGAACGATGGGCGCAAACGGACGAAACGCTTGCCGGTGCTTGACCCGCTTGTTGAGCTTGTCCTTCATCTCAGCCGTACGCGGGTCGGCGAGTGATGCTCCGATTGCCCAGCGCGCGCGGACCGAACTCGGACCGTCCCTGAAACCAGCCGAGCACATTGCCTTCCGACAACAACTTTGCCGCCTCGGCACAGATGTCATCGCTGACGCGCGACGTCGTCTCGATGCGTGGCAGCCCTTTGCTTAGGGCGCCGCGGACCTCGTCGTCGCCATACGCCCGGCCGAAATAGGCATGCGAAATGACGGATGAGCGCTGCTTCTTCTGGATCGCAAGGCGGCCATAGTAGGCGCAGCCGATGGCAATGCCGTCATCGCCAGAGGCAGGCTGGATCCATACGTTGTCGAACCCCGCCTCGCGCACGATACGTCCGTTGGCGACACAATTGAGGCCGACGCCTCCGGCGATGCAGAGGTTCTTGGCTCCCGTCGTCTCGCGCAGCCAGCGGGCGCGTTCGAGGAGCACTGTTTCGGTATCGTTCTGCACGCGCCAGGCCATGTCCTCCCAATGGCTTTTGCGCGGACTTGCTTCCCAATCCACGTCGATGTCCGGCAGCCACAGCTTGTCGAACGCCGCTGTCCAGTCAGGCACGACCAATTCGCCGTTCGCGATGTGCAGCAGCGGCGCCTGCCGCTCCGGACGGCCGTAAGGGGCCAGGCCCATCACCTCGCCGCACTTGTTCCAATCCCCGAAAATGTAGCTCGAAACGCGGCTGTACAAGGCGCCGAGCCCCGCCATGAAGAAGAACTCATCGCTGAGGAACCCGCGCGTCGGCTCGAGCCACACCTTCTTCAATGTCTCGAGCTCGGTGCCCTTGAACCGGTAGTAGCTCTCCGACTCGCGCGCCAGTGGATGGGCGCTCTCCGCAAGCTGCCCCGGCTCGCGCACGTCGCACGCGTAATTGCCGACGCCGTCGACGATCATCACCACGCCCTCGTCGAAGGGGCAGGCCGCGAACGCGCTATAGGCGTGCGCCAGATGATGCGAGACGGTGACCAGCTTGTCGGATGTGGTGCGGTAGAATGGGCTTTTGGACGCCTGCTGACGCTCCTTCGTGTCCATGAACTCTGGGATGTCTTCGTACGTCAGCCGCTCTTCCATGTCGGCGACCGGGAGCACGTAGCAATTGCGCACGACCAGCTCGACGTCGTCCAGCGTGATGCCCTCGGCGGTGAGGCAATAGTCGATGACCTCCTGATAAAATCCGGTGTCGTGCTTGTCGCGCGTGATGCGCTCCTTGGCGATGGCAAAGGCGATCTCGCCATCGCGCAACAGGCATGCGCTGACATCGTGGTCGTAGGCGTTGATCCCGAGGATGTAGGACGGCTTGTTCGACATCGGTCTTCTTTTTGACGTTTGTTACGCTCTGCGAAATCGACCGTGCCGATGAAGCCGCGCTGTTGGCAAAGTGCGATGCTTCCAATCGCAGTTGGCATCCGCTCGCGGCCGCGTCAAGCTCGTGTGAGCTGCAGCGTGGAATGTCACGCGCTCAATCGTGATCTCAAATAGTGACGCGTCGACTTGGCATCGGTGCGTAAACGAGCGATACTAACTACACGTCGACCTTGATCGACGTTCGCACACTAAGTTGGCCAGCCGCGTCAGCACACGAGAATTGCTGCGCTTTTGCGGGCTGGTGAGCTGCATCCTTGCTGAAGCACCGTAGTTTGATAGGCGGTGAAAGGCGGAGGCAAACGAATGACTGAAAAAACGACCGACCCAGTGAAGGCCGTCTGGAACGGGCTTCGCGTGCTGGGTCGAGGATTGAGGCGCGGTGCTGTTGCCGGCTGCGCCGCGGTGGCCATGATCGTCATCTACGGTCTGGGCTCCGTCGGAACATATGGGCTCAGCGTGGCCGGTATCTCCACGCTGTCGCTAGCCACGTCCGCCACGCCAGCGAGCGCCAGACGGCGTCGTCGTAGAGGCGTCGGGATATGGGTCGGTCGGCGCCGCCGGCGTCGCGGCTACTACCGCCGTCGGCGGAGACGGGGCATCTACTTAGGCTGGTAGGCCCTGCCGCACGAGCAGAGCTACGTTGAGTGACCTCCCCACACGGGAGGTCACTTTATTGGTGCGACCTGCGTGCTTCCGCACCTGCTCTCATTTGACGAGAGCGAGACGCACACGCGCTCTCAGTTCAGCAGGTGAACAGCCGCAAGAAAGCTTCGACCTTGGCGCGGTCATGATACTCGTCGGTGCGCACGATCAGGCCGTCCTCGACACGCATAATCATGCGAAACCGCCCGCTCAGCACCTCGCCGCTGCCACGGTGCCGGTACATGAACTCGACCTGGTAGCGAACCTCGTCGCCCTTGGCCATGAGATCGAGCGGCCGATAGAGCAGATACTCGTAATCGGCGCGCATTTGGCGCATCGCCGCCGCGATGTTCGCCTGCCCGACGGTCTCGCCCGCGAACGGCAGCAGGTCACCGGAGATGTAGAGCGCGTAGACGGCATGCTCGGCGATGAGCCGCACGGCACTCTCGGCGTCTCCCGGAGCCCAGAAGGTGTTGAACTGGCGGACAACGTCTACCGGCGCGGCAGATGTCTGCAGCGCAACCGGCAGGTCTGAAACCCGCGCATCCTTTGTATCGGAAGTCATTGCCGGCTATCGCTGCCCCCGTTTCACCCGCTACACGCAGCCTACCTTCGGTTGCGCCGCCGGGGAAGTCACTGCGAGCCACGCCGTGCGCTGATTGTCGGCGGTCTAATGATGGTGCGCGGCCTATCGTGGGCAGCACATGCGCGCGGCGGCGCGCAGCGTGCCTGCCGCACACCGTCTCGTTCTCGCGGGCTGGGCGGCCCCGAGGCATGTCAAAGAGCGAGGGAGCGCAGGCGCCGAAACGCTGCGATCAAATTTTTATGAGCAGCCTTTCGGCGCCCGCGTGCGGCTGCTGCTGTGCCGAGGGTGCAACGTCATCGTCAGCGGGCCTTCGGTCCCACCCGGCGGGTATTAGCGGCCGGGCTTTCATCGCTCAGGACCTAATGCGTCTGCGCTCCTAGTGATGGATGCGGGAGCGCCGCTGCAGAAGGGCGTCCGTGCGTCCCATTGCTGGGGGCGCCCGGCCTCGATCTCCAGCCCCGGCATCTGAGGCGAGCTTAGCCTCGCGACGATGCTGCGAACGGAGCAACACCGCCTCAACCGGGCACCGTTCCTTGCCCCGCGTCAGACGCTCAGCTGATGCGTCCCTCGGGCGGGCAGGGATGGGGGCAGTATCGGGGAGGGACGAGGGGCGGGGATTAGTTTCAGCTTTTGACCCATTGCCGACATGAGATGTGAATTTCTCCAGTGCCTACCGAGTACAAAGCGGAACCTGCTGCGCGCGGTCGCGCCGGGTTACCCGACAGCGCAGATCAACAAGCCCGTGTCGCCGCGCGACCCGCTCATCTCCGGTACGATCCGCCATCACATCCGCGCCGCGTATTGGAGATGACCTAGTTCAACCGCCCCTTGATCGCGAGCATCGCCAGTCGCTTTAGGGGAGCGGGGTCCCTGACGCCATTATCGACTGCCTGCATGATCAGCAGCGCCATGGTTTTGCGCGTGCGGACCGGGTCTAAGTCAGGATGGTCGGATAGTAGTTCCTCCCAGGCCGCATCGAGGGCATGGGCCATCAATTGAAGGGTTTCAGGATCGTAGACGCTTCCGGCAAACGGCATGTTGCCCTCCCCGCGATGGCTGCCGTGAAAAATACGCGCGCCAATATCAGCGTGTCGAGAATTCCGGACCTAATACCGGGAAATACATAACGAAGCGCGAGGAACAAGCCGGAGCGGCTGCCGTTTGCGGGTTGGGTGCAACAAATGACATGGCGGAAGATGGCCTCGTGACACCCGACAAGAGACTGACATCCGGTCAGCTGTACCAAGCCTTCCACGACACGGCAGGCCCGCTTCCGCATGAGCCGCTGCCGGAGCGCTGGATCGAGTTGATGCGCCGCCTCGACGAGAAGGAGCGTGAGGAACTAGACCGACAAGCGAAACCCCAGGCCGCGGGCGGTAAGTCATAACGAGGGATCGAGCGCCGACCCCCTCTAGGTTTCAATCTCGGGTTTTGGGCGCACAAATTCGGCCAAGCGTGCATACCCGAGAGCCAGAACCCGCAGGGCGCGCTTGCGGGCGGGATCAACCGTCGTCTCGGCGGCGATCAGGGCCTCGGCGGCCAGTATCTGCAGCTTATCGGTTTTGGCGGTAGGCGCGTCGTTGCTCATGCGCATAGATCCCCTTCCCCAACGTGCCCTAACGCACAAGTTGCGAACAAGTTCCGCGTGCATTCCGCCCCAGGTCCCAGTTTGAATTTTCTTGCAGCCATTGTGACGTGGGCGGAGAATTCTGGTGCGAGGCCCGGCTGCTGCATTTGGACACGCCAGCAGCGGAGGTCGGCTGATCGCTGGGGGCCGACCTCCCTCTACGTCTCTGAAAATCGGGCGGACACTAATAGGGGCCGGTCCCGCGTGTGAGCGACGAAACCGGCCCCTTGGTGCTTGCTCAGCTAGTTGAGGAAGCCGAGCGGAGGCTTCTTGCCGGGCTTCGGGCTTGGCTCTCCGGCGAGCACGTGGCGGCCTCGTGGCGTGATCACCGCAGAGGCTGTGTCGCGCACGAAGAATACGAGCCCGCGGTTCTCCAGGACCTTCCCCAGCGTGAGCTCCTCGGCGCGCAACTCAGTCGGCTGGCCCGCATCCGCGAGCTTCTCTAACAGCGCATGTTCCTGGTCGGTCAGCGTCAACCTTACCCGTATAGTTTTAATCTGTGGCCAGCGCGGCACTGATATTGTCGGGGAATGACAGGTCCCGTCACCCTTGGTGAACTGGCTCGCCATTGTAAACAACTTCGCGTCGTCTGCCCTGACTGTGGCCGCGAGCGACTATGCGACGTCGCGACCTTCCCATTTCCCCCTCAAACACCCCTACCAACCGTGGGCAAACTCATGAAGTGCAGCGCGTGCGGTTCTCGGGACATGCAGGCACGCGTGCCGCTCTACTTGGTAGTACCGCGATAAGTATCGCCGGTTTCCCTTCATCTCAACGCACGTGTAGTGCTCAGCCTGTGGCTCGCACAAGATCAACACCAAGCCTGAGCTGTACCCCGGCGGCGTTGAGGCGATGCGTGCAAGGCGGCTCTGAATAATCTCCCCGGTGTCGATGGCGGGGAAAGATCAACATTAATGATGGAGGAGATGATGAAGCAGAAGCTTGCCGTAGCGAGCGTCGGCGACTTGATAGAGCCGGAGCCCGCAGTCGTGGAGATTGACCTTTTGCTCGCCGACAACAGCGTGGCGGTGCTCCGCATGAATGTCTTTGTCGCGGGAGAGCTAGCGGACAAGCTTGCGGCCATCGGTGGCTAGCTCAGCGCCCGACGTCGGCAAACACAAGAAGTGTTCGGTGTGTGGATCGCGCAAGATCAACACCAAGCCAGAGTTGTATCCCGGCGGTGTCGAAGCCATGCGTGGCCGGCGGCCTCAAGCATCCGGATCTTTCGTCGTCGTTGTCGGTTCCCCTTACGCATACGTTACGCGCTCCCGCGCCCTCGGTCGGCAGCGGGCACAGCCTGTTATGAAAGCGAACAGGATGTCACTCGCGACCATCATGCTCGAGCAGCTCGCGGTAGCGCGGCACGTGGTTGAGGACGGCCAGGACATGGTGCCAGCCTGGCGCATCGAAACACCGGAAGGCGCCCTCTTCATCCGGACGCAGTTCGATACCGACAATCCAGAGCAGCGCGCGCAAACGATAGCTCTGATTAGTCGGTTCATGGCTTGGAAAATGGCCACCGGCTTCGTGCTTACGACCGAGACGTGGCTTGGGGCCGAACTGGCGCGCGCGAGTGACGAAGCAATCCTCACGATTGGCGTTTCACCTCACGAGCGTCTCGCGGTCTTGCAACGCATTAAGCGCGATGATGCTGTCAGCTTCAGTCAGCCTGTGTGGCTTGCGTCGTACCACGTCGATGAGTGCTATTTGAAAATGCTTCCTGGCAAACGCACGGAGGTCACGGCCGAGGAAGTCGCCGATCTGTCACGCATCTTCGGGAAAGATGGCGAGCTACCGCCCGAGCGGTTGAGCTAATGCCAACTGGTCCCGTCACCCTTGCTGACTTGGTGCGCGACGAACCCGAGCTGTACCCTGGCGGCGTCGCTGCGGTGCAAGGGGGCGGTGTGTTGTGAAGGCCAGACGCGTCATCGAAGGTGCCAACTTCGACCCTGAAACCCTATCGGTCGTCCTCAAAGCATTCGATGCCGCGTGGGCCGAAATTGCGGATCATTACGGTGAGCTGCCTAAAGACATAGAGAGCGGTCGTGTGCACCTCGCCCGTGCCATACTGATCGCAGCGCGCTACGAGAGCCCGGACATAGAGCGGCTGAAAACCGAAGCTCTGCAAATCATGGCGATGGCTTATAAGGGGCTCGGTCGCGGCTGAGCGTCACTCGCTTGCCGCTCCCTTTTATTGGTTATCACGCGAGAAGTTGCGCGGTCGCAATCCGAAGTGAGTTGGCCCTCACCATGCCCAGCGTACACTGACCACGGCGCGACTAGATCGGTCAGCCGATAGCCATCTCGGCGCGCCCGGGCTGATCCTGGGGACCAGAGGGGGATCAGCCCTCTTTAAGCGTCGATGGCACCCATCGGTGTGGCCACCGCGGCCGCCGAGCGGTGCGATCTGGCGTCCTTGCTCGTAAGTGCGGATCGCGCCCTCTACCGCGCCAAGGCGATGGGCCGAGACAGGATTGTTGCCGAAGAACCAGCGGCCTTGGGGTCAAGGGAGCGGATCGCTAAGCGGGCATCCGTCGCCTAGCATGACGACCCGGTGAGTGCCAGCCACGCCTTGGGAGGCGATGCCAAATTGCGGGGTTCGCGTGCCATACAATCGTTCAGGCAAAAGATTACGTGTTCGCGGCGTACCCGAAGAGGTGAATGGGAAACACGACTTTCATTGCTGTCGTCCGCGCGGACGATGCCTTCGTGCACCACAGGCGTCGAACTTGTTGTTGCGATGGCTGCCGCAATAGCCCAAACCCGAGGCTCGCGCAGAACACGCGGCACATTCAACCGCGAACTTCGGAATCGGACCAATAACCCTCACGGGACCATCCACGCGAGGCATCGCGCCGCCAGACGTGCGGTCCTGGCCCATAGCTGACTTCTCGACCTCGCGTTCCGAAACGCAAAAACCTCCCCCCGCGCGTCAGTTTACTTTTTTACTTTTTCACGCACGTTTTGGTGGATTCATCCCACTTCATGTCCTTCATCTTTTCGCAGTCGGCCTTGGTGGCCGGGGCCGCGGTTTCTTGCGCGAATGCGGGCGCGGTGAACGCAACCGCAAGCCCCACCACGAGAAGGGATATGAGAGCCTTCATGGTGCTTTCCTCCGAACATGTTTGGTTGATTGGTGTCCTCGCGTCACGCCGCGCATTACGCCGCGTGCGTCAAGGATTGTGCTTACTGCTTAACAAAAGAAAACGCGCCGCTTCACCGACCGGTTCCCTCGAGTCACTCTTTTCTGCGCTGCACCGCCGCCGTTTTCAGGGGCGCAACGAGGGTGTCTCCCGACATTGCTCGCCAGCCACCTGTGCCGCGCCGATGCTTCGGCGCGCAAGTGGAACATCAATAGAAACTGTCCGACTGGCCGTCTGTTAGGAGCGGTCTTTAATGCTGCGATGTAGAAGCAAGAACTTTTGGTGAGGGAACAACATGTCGGCTGTTCACGTTTTCTAGCCAGTAGGAGAGTTCCGAAGGAGGAACGCCATGAGACATGTCATTATTGCAGCCATCTTTGCGATTGCTGCTGCAGTAGGCGCAGCACTCGCAGAAGATCCGGCACCAAAGCCTGAGCCTGGCGCGGCGCATCCGCCAACGGGTCGCGTGGAGCAGGTGACGCCGCCGATGAAAGCGCCGGATGGCCAACCGATGCATCCCCCGACGGGTCGGGTGGGTGATGTGGTGCCGCCATTGAAGTCGACCGATAAGCCGAGTCTCGGCGCCGGCACGACGACCACCGGCGCGGCGTTTACCGCCAATGAGCAATGGATTGGTCGCTCGGTCTTCAGCAGCGACGGCAAGGAGCTCGGCAAAGTCACTTCATTCGAGAAGGATGGCGCCATCTTTGTCGACTTGGGTGGTTTCCTTGGGCTGGGTGCGACGCGCACGCGTATCGCCTCCGACAAGATCCAGTCGGTGACCGAGGACCGGATCGTGCTCAGTCTCAGCGAAGGTGAGGCGAAGAACCTTCCGGCCGCTGAGGAAGAGAAACCAGCACAACAGTAGCGGCCATCAAAACGGCTGACTTAAAGCCCTGGCATCCTTGCCAGGGCTTTTTTCGTGACAACAACATCCGTCAGGGCTTGTCGTGCGACTTTCACAAAGTCCGTGTTCTACACCCGCCACTAGTCAGCGCTCATGAAGGGGGCGGGTCATCAGCGCGACCGCCATCTCATGCAGCTTGTTGCGGTCCAAGATGCCTTGCTTCACGAGCGCGATGATGATGCCGGCAAGTCGCACGCGGGGCGCCTCCGCGTCGGCCTCGGCGTAGCCCGTCCGCAGCTCCTCCCACGCCTGATCGAATGCCGGCACGGCCACGGCTTCGAGGTCGGTCATCCCCCATTGCCTCATCCGTGGGCAGCCCGCACGAAAGCAGGACATGACCGCGGGCGGGCGCTCGCATATCCTTCATCCCAGCGTGGACGGGTGTGCTGCCGGAGTCGGGGCCGGCGTGGGGGGATGTCATGCAGCAGAAGTCGGGCAGCGTTACCTATCAAAAGGTCGACGACGCATACTTCGCGGCGCGCGGCTTGAAGCGCCACGCCGGCGTGTGGCTCTTGTGGGCCCTCGGCGTCGGCGCCGTCATCTCGGGTCACTTCTCCGGCTGGAACCTCGGCCTTGCCTCGGGCGGCTGGGGTGGCATGCTAATCGCCACCATCCTCATCGCCATCATGTATCTCGGTCTCACCTTCTCGCTCGCCGAGATGAGCCCGGCGATGCCGCACACGGGTGGCGCCTACTCGTTCGCGCGCACGGCGTTCGGGCCGTGGGGCGGATTTCTCACCGGCCTCGCCGAGAACGTCGAGTACGTGATGACGGCGGCGGTGATCGTGTTCTTCATCGGCACGTACGGCGCCGCCATCGTCGGTGCCCCGGTTGAGATGCAGCCGCTGTTCTGGGTGCTCGGCTACGTGCTGTTCGTCGGGCTGAACTACCTCGGCGTCGAGCAATCATTGAAGTTCTCGCTGATCATCACCGTGCTGGCGCTGCTGTGTCTCGTCGTGTTCTACGTCAGCGCCATCGGCCATATCGACTTCAACCGCTGGGCGCTCAACATCGCGCCCGATGGCAGCGAGCTGCCCGAGGGCAACGGGCCGCTGTTCCCGTTCGGGCTCTACGGCGTGCTGGCAGCGCTCCCCTTCGCCGTGTGGCTGTTCCTCGCCATCGAGCAGCTTCCCTTGGCGGCAGAAGAGTCCGTCGATCCCAAGCGCGACATGCCGAAGGGCATCATGCTCGGCATGTTCACGCTGATCGTGTCGGCGTTCTGCGTGCTGTTCCTCAATCCGTCGGTGATCGGCGTCGGCTCCTTCAAGCTCGGCACCTCGGGCGAGCCGCTGCTCGACGGCTTTCGCGCCATCTACGGCGAGGGCTTCGCCAGCGCTCTAGCGCTCGTCGCCGTGACGGGGCTCGTCGCCAGCTTTCACGCCATCATCTTCGCCTACGGGCGGCAGATCTATTCGCTGTCGCGCGCCGGCTATTTCCCGCGCGCGCTGTCGATAACGCACGGCACGCGCAAGACACCGCACATCGCCATGGTGGTCGGCGCACTGCTCGGGCTCGCGGTGATGCTGACCGTCTGGTACGTGCAGGGTGCCGACCAGGGCGCCAAGGTGATCGGCGGCACGCTGCTCAACATGGCGGTATTCGGCGCCATGTTCTCGTACGTGATGCAGGGCCTCACCTACATCCAGCTGAAGCGCAAGTTTCCGCACATCGACCGGCCGTACAAGAGCCCGCTCGGCAACGTCGGCGCGGCGCTTACCGTGATCATCGCGCTGATCACGATCTACATGCAGCTGCAGGACCCGGTGTATGTCGTGGGCGTCTTATGGGTGGCGGCGTGGTTCGCGGTGGGCATCGTCTATTTCGCGCTCGTCGGCCGCCACAAGCTGATCCTGTCGCCGGAGGAGGAGTTCGCCATGGCGCGCGGCGAGGCGGCCTACAAGACAGCGTAAACGCACGTAAAATCGCCAATCGTGTAGGGCCGCCGCGCCGCCAGGCGGCCGCCGGCGGCGGGCTACCTGGAACCAAAGCCGCTTCAAGTTGTTGCCGCAACGGGCGCCCGATCAGCTCGTTAGTGGAGAACAACAATGAAGCTAGTTTCGCTTTCCGCTGCCGCCGTGGCGGCTATGGTTATTGCCGCCGCGATCAGCACTCCCGCCTCTGCCTGCAAATGGAAGAAGGCCGGCTACCAAGGCTACAGGACCGCCGAGGCGGGCGCGGTCGTCGGCTGGAAGCACCGCAAGCACTGGAAGCATCACAAGCGCTGGAAGGCCGGCTAGGCGACCGAGCGCCTAGGCCCCGAGGAACACGACGCGCACGAAGTCGCGGTAGAGCATGATCTGCCGCGGCAGCGCGTCCTTGTCCTTCAGCACCTTCGACAAAATGATGCCGCCGTCGGCGACGGCCGAGAGCATGTCGGCAAGATCGTCGAGGTCGACGGGAATGCGCGGCGGATAGCGCGCGGCGATGAGATCGAGCCGCGCGCGAAAGCGCTGCCGCCAGGCAAGCACGGCCTGGGCATTGAGATCGCGCACCTGCTGATCGAACTGCCGGTCTTGGTAGCAGTAGGCGGCGACGAGGCAGCCGGGATGACCGCTGGGTAGCTCGCTGACAAGCTCGGCCAGTAACTTGAGGCCGACGAGGAAGCCGTGCAGCGGATCGTCGTTGAGCTCGTCGGCGCGCGCGAACAGATCATCGAATAGTCCATTCTCACGTTCGATGTAGCGAACGAGCAGCGCACGGGCGAGCTCGGTCTTGTCCCTGAAGTGGTAGAAGAAGCCACTCTTGGTGATGCCGGCTGCGGCGATCAGCTCGTCGATGGAGGTGCCGGCGAAGCCCTTCTCGAGCACCGCCGCCTCGGCGAGCTGCAGGATGCGCTCCTTGGCGTCGCCTCGCCGCTTGGGTGCTTCGGTGTCCATGCCAAACCTCCTGGGCCAACTGTACCTTAGGTCAAGTAGCGCGAGGAGCGCGTGGCATTCCGCTTGGTAACTGCACGGCTGCAGCTCCGGCAAGCCGCTGACAACTCTTCACAAACCACTTTGCGCGCCAACTGCACCATGAGACCGCTATCGGCTCCGACCCGACGCAACTAGGTTCTGCCGCGTCGGAGCGCACGCGATTGATTGGAGAACTGAAATGGCCAAGTACCGGCAGCGCCTGCCGCAGCTCGAGGGCGGGCTGTTCCTTACCGACGGCGGCCTCGAGACGACGCTCATCTTTCACCACGGCATCGAGCTGCCGCACTTCGCTGCCTTCGATCTTTTACGCACCATCGAGGGGCGCGAGATGCTGCGCGACTATCATCGGCCATATATCGCGGCGGCGCGGGCGAACGGCTACGGTTTCATCCTCGACGGGCCGACGTGGCGGGCGAGCGCCGACTGGGGGACCAAGCTCGGCTATTCGAAAGAGGCGCTGGCAGCGGTCAATCGCGACTCGGTCTCGCTGATGCTGGAGCTGCGCGACGAATACGAGACGCCTGCCATGCCGATGGTGGTGAGCGGCACCTTGGGTCCGCGCGGCGACGGCTACGTGCCGGGCGAGCTGATGAGCGCGGAAGAAGCGCAGGACTATCACGCCGAACAAATCGGCGTGTTCGCCGAGACGGAGGCGGACATGGTGAGCGCGTTCACGCTGACCAACGTGGCCGAGGCGATCGGCATCGCGCGCGCGGCCAAGGCGGCTGGCATGCCGGTGGCAATCTCGTTCACGTTGGAGACGGACGGCAAGCTGCCGACAGGCGATCGCTTGGGAGACGCCATCGCGGTGGTGGACGCGGCGAGCGACCGTTGGCCGGCCTACTACATGATCAACTGCGCGCACCCGACGCACTTCGAGGGCACCTTGGCCGAGGGCGGCGCTTGGCTCAAGCGCTTGCGCGGCGTGCGGGCGAATGCGTCGAAGCGCAGTCATGCGGAGCTGAACGAGGCGCCCGATCTCGATGCCGGCGATCCGCTGGAGTTGGGCGGGCAGTATCGCGAGCTGGTGCGGCGCTTCCCGCACATCACCGTCGTTGGCGGCTGCTGCGGCACCGACGATCGGCACATCGCCTGCATCGGCAGCGCATGTCGGCACACCGCCGCGGCTTAAGACTCGGCGTGGGAGCGGCAGCAGCCGCTCCCGCCACGCGGGCGCGATCAGTAGTGTCATCCCGGGGGCCATGCCGGAGGCATGCTTCCAGCATGACCCCCGGGATCCACCTCTCCACGAACTCTTGCCCCAGCCTTGCGCTGGATCCCGGCAACACGTGCCGGGATGACAATGTAGAGAACGTCCCCCATCGCCGATCCGTCGTCCCGCTGCAGAGCGGGATCCACGCCAGCTTCAGCAAGCGCTTTTGGCGCAGACGGTTGGGCGACGCTGCGGCCGATATCTCCCGTAGCGAGCGCGGATACTTGCGTGGATCCCGGCCTGCGCCGGGATGACGGGAAGGGGACGCGGTCAGCCCACGCAATCGGAAACCGAGAGGTTTGCCGTCCCCGTGGTGGTGAAGCCGCTCGACGAGCTGACAAAGGGCGCGACATCGTCATTGGTGAATTGCCCGCGTGCGCATGAACGTATAGTTGGCGTCGAGAAACCAGCTCGCGCCGAGCAAGTTCAGATTCGGAGCGACGGGCGAGGGAGCGATCGGCGATCGCCTAAAGGGATGCTAAAAGCTTCCCGAATCGCGGGGCGGGTTTCGGGGAGACGGCAAGAATGGAACGGACGTGGAGCTGCTTCGACTGCCGGTTCGATGATGCCGAGCCGCTATGCTTCACCGCCGGCGGCACGTTCGATCCGCAGCGCCTCGCCCGGGCGTTTCTAAAGATCAAGACGACCGGTGAGGCTGCCGACGAGGCTGGAGACTCATCGTCACACGCGTTCGACTGCATCGATGAAATGGTGCAGGACGCGCCGGGCACGGCGGTCGTTTTCCTGCTCGCGGCGCTCGACGTGTGCGAGACGGGCGCCCAGGTGGCGGTGCTCGGCGCCGGACCGCTCGAGAACCTGCTCCAGGCGCACGGCTTGGCGGTAATCCGGGATCTTGAGAGTGCCGCGCGCAAGCACGCCAAGGTTCGCTACCTCCTCTCCTCGACGTGGGGCCAGAGCCACATCGACCCCGGCGTATGGGATCGCCTGGTGATTGCCGTGGCGCCGGGACCGGTGATGGATGCCGATGGACGCACGCCGGGCGCCGGTCTCGTCGATAAGATCCTCGATGCGGCCGGCGTCGCCGCGCTGCTGTCGAAACCGATGACCTGAGCTTGCGAACGCGGCGGATATCGCTAAGACGCAAGCCGTGAGCAGTGATACGCCAGAAACCGCGCCCGAGCCGGCGATCTACGTCGACGCCGATGCGTGCCCGGTGAAGGATGAAGCCGTGCGTGTCGCCGAGCGGCACGGCCTCGTCATCCACTTCGTGTCGAACTCGTTTATGCGACTGCCCGAAGGCCCGCTCATCCGCCGCATGGTGGTGGCGGAAGGCGCCGACGCCGCCGACGACTGGATCGTCGAGCACATTAAGGCGGGCGACATCGTCGTCACCGCCGACATCCCGCTCGCCGCGCGCAGCCTGAAAAAGAGCGCGCAGGTGATCGGCCCGACTGGCAAGCCGTTCACGGAAGCGGGCATCGGCATGGCGCTCGCCATGCGCGAATTGTCGGCGCACCTGCGCGAGACGGGCGAGAGCAAGGGCTACAACGCCAGCTTTACCAAGCAGGATCGGTCGCGCTTCCTCGAAGCGCTGGAGCTCGCCGTGCGGCGGGCGCGCGGTTAACGCGTCTCAGCGCCGCGCATAGACCGGGATTAGAAAGTGCGCACTGAAGCGGCACGGTCATGTCGATATCAGGAAGGCGACCGCGGAGAGGGAGCGGCGGCGCGCTCGTCGAGGCGCACATGGGTGGCACCAAGGATGGCGCCCGGATTTTCCGGCGACCCCGCCTGCAGCAGCACCGCGACACCATCGAATTCCCTGTATCGATCGTACGGAATCGTGCGCGTGATGGCGCTGCCGCTCCATTCGCCGATAGGTACGATGTCGCGCACGATATTGGTGTAGGTCACCTTCTCGCGCGCGTTCTCGCCGCGGCCGATGGCGACAGCGCGCGATGCGAGGTACGGCAACAGAACGATCGTTGCATTCTTCGCCCCACCGCTTGCAGCAGCGCCGACCGACACGACGATGTCGTCGCCGGTGCGCTGCGCGCTCATTGGGACACTGAGGTGCGGCGTCGTTTCGGCAGCGGCATCAATCGCACGGCGGCTGGAGCCGTTCGCGTGCTCGCTCCCGTTGACGACCGCCTGCGGCGTGTAGACTTGCCCATCGCCGCGCAAGCTCGCGTACGCGCGCTGACGTTCGGTGAAGGCGTGCTTGGCGAACGTGTCCTTCCAGCCGAGCCGGTCCCAGTAGTCGACGGGCAGCGACAAGACGATGAACTGCGGATCTTGTGCGAGCTTGGCAAATAGCTTGTCGGCCGGCGGGCAGGACGAGCAGCCCTGGCTGGTGAACAGCTCGAGGACGGCGCGCGGGGCGGCTTCGGCACTGCCGGCGACGCCCGCGATTGCCGCGAGCGTTGCCATCAGCCGAGCCAAATTGTGAAGGCGCATGCAGAGCTCTCCTCGTTACAAGAGAATATCGTCTGCTGTTCGCCGTACCGCGCGCGTTTGTTACCCGCTCGGGCGGCAGAGCTCGGGCCAATTCTGCTCCCCTCCCTTTTGCTGCTTCACATCAGGGTCACGTTCAATACTTGACTTTGTCAAGTAATGTTTGTGATGCTGCCACGGCCTGCAATGGGGACAACAGTCGTGTCGCGCGCACGCCTCGACGCACGAATAGCCGCCGTGCGGCGTTTCAACCGCTTCTATACGCGGCAGATCGGGCTGCTGAGAAAAAGCTACCTCGGCAGTCCTTTCTCGCTTGCCGAGATGCGCGTGCTCTATGAGATCGCTCACGCCGATCGCCCGAACGCCACCGATATTGCGCGCAAGCTGGACCTCGACGCCGGATATCTCAGCCGCATGCTGCGTCACTTCGAGAATCGTGGGCTCGTTTCGCGGGCGAGGTCGAAGGCCGATGCGCGGCAAAGCCAACTGGCGCTGACCACCCGCGGCCGTCGCACCTTCGATCCGATCGATCGGCGCTCACAGCGCGAGGTCTGCTCGATGCTTGCCGGACTTTCCAACGCCAGACAGACCCGTCTCGTCGCCGCGATGCGCGGCATCGAGGAGCTGCTCGGCGCCGAACCCGAGCCGAGCCCGACGCGGGCCTATATCTTGCGCGCGCCAAAGCCGGGGGATTTCGGCTGGATCGTGGCGCGCCACGCCGCGCTCTACGCGCAAGACTATCGGTGGACGGGACCGTTCGAGGGATTGTGCGCGCAGATCGTTGCCGACTACGTCAACAAGCACGACCCGCGACGCGAGCGCTGCTGGATTGCCGAGCTCGATGGCGAAAACGCGGGATCGATCATGCTGGTGAAGGATTCCGAGGATGTCGCCCGCATCAGGATGCTGCTGGTCGAGCCCACGGCGCGCGGCCTCGGCATTGGCGTGCGGCTGGTCGAGGAGTGCGTCAGCTTTGCGCGCCAGGCTCACTACCGCAAGGTGACCCTATGGACGCACAGCGTGCTCACCACCGCGCGCAACATCTATGAACGCGCAGGCTTCAAACTGGTCGCGTCGCAGCAGCACAACAGCTGGGGCAAAAAGGTCATCGGAGAGACATGGGAGCTGACACTATAACGCGCCGGTACTCGCTGCGTAGCGAGTTCGAGCGGATGGGGATGCGCGTGGCGCCGATAATGGCGCCAGGTTTCTCCGGGGAGCCCGCCTGCAGCAGCACGACGACGCCGTCGTATTGCGCGGTGTCTTTGAGCTGCAGCTTTTGCCTTACCGGTTTGCCGTCCCAGCGGCCGACCGGCACGATATCGCGCACGAGATTGGCATATCTGAGGGTCTCGCCGCGGCGCATGGGAATTTCGCGCGAGGTCATGAACGGCAGCATGGTGATCATCGCGCCACCCTCGACGGTGCGTTTGGAGGCGCCGACCGAGATCACGATCTCGGTTCCCGCCACAGCAGCCTTTACGGGAACAGATAACACGCCTGCCGTCTGGGCGATGGCGTCGTCGATTTCCGCGGGATCGGAGCCCATCGCCTGCGCCGCGCCGTTGATCATCGCCTGCGGCGTGTAGAGGCTGTCCTCGTTGCGGACATCGGCGTAAGCGGACTGGCGCTCGGTGAACGCGGGCTTGGCGAGCGCATCCTTGCGGCCGGGCCGGTCCCAGGAGTCGACGGGCATCACCAGGGTGATGAGGTCGGGCTTGCGGGCGAGCTCGACGAACAGCTCGTCGGCCGGCGGGCAAGAGGAGCAGAAGGGGCTGGTGAACAGCTCGACGACGGCGCGGGGCGCCGCCTGCGCGCCGCCGGCTATTGCACTCAGCGCGGCGAGCGCGAGCACGAATGTATTCCGACGCATACTAAGAACCCTCGTTGCACGCCGCCCGAAGGCAGTGTTCCTCCCAATCGCGGCCTCGATGCGGCAGCTTCGCTCGCCGATCTCTAAGGGACGCTGCCTTTTTTCCAGCGCCTTTTTTCGCGTTTTCGCGGCGAGCAGCGTTCCGCTCAATCTGTCATCCCGGGGCTTGGCCCCGGGATCCAACTATCCTCAAGGGCAGGTCCCAGCCGCACCATGGATCCCGGCAACAAGTGCCGGGATGACGGCACGGTCGGCTTGAGCGGGGGGCCGGCGCACGCCATATTCGGGCCATGCCCCCTCCCCCCAAGGACACCGACAGGATCCCCAAGCCGCGCGCCTCGCGCGTCAAGTCCGGCAAGCCGACGCCGCCGCCGCTCGAGACGGCGGCCGGCACGCCGGAGGTGCGCGCGCGTGGCAAGGGCGGACGCAAGCGGGCCGAGCAGACGTCGGCCTCGGGCATGAGCGAGGCAGCTCAGGCAGACTTCGGCGTCGGACCATTGAGGCCGGTGCTGACACCCGGCGGCGAGGTGGAGCTGCGCCCGCAGGGGGCAGCCGCCGAGACGCGCGCCCAGCTACGACCTGGAAGAGACGCACAAGCCGCTGCCGGCACTGCGCCAGCAGGGGCCGCGCCCGCCGTTCGGCGGCGAGGCCGATCGGCAAGTATCTCGACGCGCTGCTGGCGAGGCCCGAGCAGCGCTCGCCCGGCGCCAAGGAGCTGTTGCAGGCGCAGCCGATGCTGGCCGCGCATCCGCTCGTCTCCGGCAATCAGCCGATGTTCATGCCGCACCGGCCGGAGCGCCCGGAGAAGTCCGAGGGCGGCCAGCGCTTCACCCTCGTTTCCGAGTACACGCCGAAGGGCGATCAGCCGACGGCCATCGCCGAGCTCATCGCCGGCGCCAACGAGCAAGAGCGCAGCCAGGTGCTGCTCGGCGTCACCGGCTCAGGCAAGACCTTCACCATGGCGAAAGTGATCGAGGGCACGCAGCGCCCGGCGCTGGTCCTTGCGCCCAACAAGACGCTGGCCGCGCAGCTCTACGGCGAGTTCAAGAACTTCTTCCCCGAAAACGCCGTCGAGTACTTCGTCTCCTACTACGACTACTACCAGCCCGAGGCGTACGTGCCGCGCACGGACACCTACATCGAGAAGGAATCCTCGATCAACGAGCAGATCGACCGCATGCGCCACGCGGCGACGCGCTCGCTGCTCGAGCGCGACGACGTGATCATCGTCGCCTCGGTGTCGTGCATCTACGGCATCGGCTCGGTGGAGACGTACACGGCGATGACCTTCACGGTGCAGGTGGGCGAGCGGCTGTCGCGCGACCAGCTCGTCGCCGACCTCGTCGCCCTGCACTACCGGCGCAACGACGCCGCCTTCCAGCGCGGCGCCTTCCGCGTGCGCGGCGACACGGTCGAGCTGTTCCCGGCCCATTTGGAGGACCGCGCCTGGCGCATCTCGCTGTTCGGCGACGACGTCGAGAGCATCGTCGAGTTCGACCCGCTCACCGGGCAGAAGTCGGACGATCTGGCGCTGGTGAAGATCTATTCCAACTCGCACTACGTGACGCCGAAGCCGACGCTGCAGCAGGCCATCAAGTCGATCAAGGGCGAGCTGAAGCAGCGGCTCGACGAGCTCTATGCCAACGGCAAGCTGCTGGAAGCCCAGCGGCTGGAGCAGCGCACCATCTTCGACATGGAGATGATGGAGGCGACGGGCTCGTGCGCCGGCATCGAGAACTACTCGCGCTACCTCACCGGGCGCCGCCCCGGCGAGCCGCCGCCGACGCTGTTCGAGTACCTGCCCGACAACGCGCTCGTGTTCGTCGACGAGAGCCACGTGACCGTGCCGCAGATCGGCGCCATGTTCCGCGGCGACTACCGGCGCAAGGCGACGCTGGCCGAGTACGGCTTCCGCCTGCCCTCGTGCATGGACAATCGCCCGCTGCGCTTCGAGGAATGGGACGCCATGCGCCCGCAGACGGCGTTCGTGTCGGCGACGCCCGGGTCGTGGGAGATCGAGGAGACCGGCGGCGCCTTCGTCGAGCAGGTCATCCGCCCCACCGGCCTCACCGATCCGCCGGTGCTGGTGCGCTCGGCCAAGACGCAGGTCGACGACCTGCTGTTCGAGGTCAAGGAGGTGGCCAAGCGCGGCTACCGCACGCTGGTGACGACGCTGACCAAGCGCATGGCCGAGGATCTGACCGAGTACATGCACGAGGCCGGCATCCGCGTGCGCTACATGCACTCCGACATCGAGACGCTGGAGCGCATCGAGATCATCCGCGACCTGCGGCTCGGCGCCTTCGACGTGCTGATCGGCATCAACCTCTTGCGCGAGGGCCTCGACATCCCCGAGTGCGCGCTGGTGGCGATCTTGGATGCCGACAAGGAAGGCTTCCTGCGCTCGGAGACGTAGCTCGTCCAGACCATCGGCCGCGCCGCGCGCAACGTCGACGGCCGCGTCATCCTCTACGCCGACAACGTGACGGGCTCGATGGAGCGCGCCATGGCCGAGACCGACCGGCGGCGCGAAAAGCAGCTCGCCTACAATGTCGCCAACGGCATCACGCCGGAGAGCATCCGCAGCAACATCCACGACGTCATGTCGTCGGTCTACGAGCAGGACCACGTGACGGTCGACATCGGCCTCGCCGATGCGCCGATGGTCGGCCACAACCTGGCGGCGGTGATCGAGGACCTGGAACGGCGCATGCACACGGCGGCGGCCGACCTCGAGTTCGAGACGGCGGCGCGGCTGCGCGACGAGATCAAGCGGCTGCGCGACACCGAGCTGGCCATCGCCGACGATCCCTTGGCGCGGCAGTCGGAGGTCGAGGACAAGGCCGGCAGCTTCAAGGGCGACGCGCAAGTACGGGCCGAGCGCCAACATGCCGGCAGAGAAAGGCGCATCGCGCATCAAGACCGAGTACGAGCCGGTGCAGCCGACCAACGCGCAGTCGACGGCGAAGCCCGCCTCGCGCATCAAGAAGCCGTCGCTCGACGACATGGGCCCCGGCACCGATCGCGCGCTTCCTCGCCGCGAAGCGGCCAGCGGCCAAGGGGCCGCCGGGCCAGGCGCACGCCATCGTGCCGAAGGCGCGTCTTCGACACGACCCGGAGGGCCCGCGCCGAGAGGTGCGGATCAGCCCGTGAGCGAGAAGACACTACCGCGGGCGCCGAACGTCGATCCGCGCGCCAAGGCGGGCGCGTTCGGCGAAGCCGTGCGCGGGCCGCACAAGCCGACGCTCGACGAGATGGGCCCGCACGCCTCGCTGTCGATCCCCAATGCCGGAACGCCGCGCCCGGCGCGCACCATCGACGTGCCGACCGAAGCCGAGAAGAAAGGCCGCCGCGGCCGCCCCCGCAAAACCGGCCGCCCGGGGCAGTAGCGATCAAGTTCGTCGCCGTCCGCCGCGATCATCAGTGACGGCACATCTCATCGCGGAAGGAGGGTCAAATGACCCCATGGGAGATCAAGGGCCGCGAGTTCGGCAATTGCAATTGCGCCTATGGCTGCCCTTGCCAGTTCAACGCTCTTCCCACCCATGGCATTGCCGGGGCCTCGCGGTCTTCGACATCGAGGAAGGGATATCACGGGACGACGCGGCTCGACGGCCTGAAAGCGGCGGGCATCTTCCGCTGGCCCGGTCCTATTCACGAAGGCAAGGGTGAAGGCGTCCACGTCATCGATCGGCGCGCCACGCCGGAGCAGCGCAATGCGCTGCTGCGCATCCTGCAGTGGCGAGGACACCGAGCCCGGGGCAACGGTGTTCCAGATCTTTGCCTCCACGTGCGATACGCTGCATGACCCGATCATCGCCGACATCGATTTCGAACTCGACATCGATGCGCGCACGGCGCGTGCGCACATCGACGGAGTCGTCGAAATGCGCGGGGCGCCAATTCTCAACCCCATTACCGGCGCGGAGCATCGCGTCCGCATCGAGCAGCCGAACGGATTCGAGTTCGCCGTGGCAGAAATCGGCCGCGGGTGGTCGACCGCGCGCGGGCCGGTCAGCTACGAGCTCGCCGATACCTACGGCCAGTTCGCGCGCATCCACCTCTGTCAGAGCGGCATGGTGCGCTGAGACATGACGGAGCGCGCGCTCGAAACAGCTGCTGCGGCGCGAGCGGGCAATTATCTGGAGCGCGCTGGCGATCTTGACGTTGCTCGCATGGCTTTGGGTGTTCCTCGGCGCCGGCACCGGCATGAGCACCATCGCCATGACGACGTGGCAGTTCCCGCCGCCGCGCCCGTCATCATTGATGTCAGGCGACTGGTCGCCGGCCTACTGGCTCACCATGCTTCTCATGTGGTGGGTGATGATGATCGCCATGATGGTCCCGAGCGCGGCGCCCGATGATCCTGCTCTACGCCCGCGTCGTCCGCCACGGCCAGGCGCGCGGAGCGGATCCCCGGCGCGCTGCCCCGACGGCGGCGTTCGCTCGCCGGCTATCTCGTCTGCTGGCTCGGGTTCAGCGCGATCGCTACGTCGCTGCAGTTCGCACTTGAGCGCTCCGGGCTCGTCGACGGCATGATGATGTGGTCGACGGAACGCTGGCTGACGGCGGCGCTGCTGATCGGGGCCGGCCTCTATCAGCTCTCGCCGCTCAAGACGGCTTGCCTCGCCCAATGCCGGTCGCCGGCCGAGTTCCTGGCACGGCACTGGCGCCCGGGGCGGCTCGGCGCGTTCCGATTGGGCATCGTGCACGGCGCCTACTGCCTCGGGTGCTGCTGGGCGCTGATGCTGCTTCTGTTCGCAGCCGGCATCATGAATCTCCTCTGGATTGCGGGTCTTTCGATCCTGGTGCTGCTCGAGAAGCTCGCCCCGTTCGGCGCCGCGCTGACGAAGCCGCTCGCAGGCTTTCTTCTCTTCGCCGGTGCAGCGCTTTTGGTGTTTCCCGGCTGACGTGTTGAGGCGCCGGACGCCCCTCGCAAGACGCGCCGCTCACTCGTCGCGAGCGGCACTACACTGTGCGCAGCCGCAGGCGGACGAATGCGTGTGAGCGTTGCACGTCGCGCTGCGATCCTGCGCTGCCTTTGCATCGACGCAGGCGCCCGAAGCGCACGTGCGCGGGCGCGATGACGCCGTGACATCGGGTTTGGGGAAGGCGACGGCGGGCGCACTCACCCAGCCTACGAGCACGGCTCCAATCAACGCTGACGCGGACGACTTCATGATCGAGCTCCCATTTTGCTGCACTATGCCATGGCGGAAGCTATAACATCCAAAATATGGCGACTTTCCGTGGGCAGGCCGCGGGCAGTCGTCACTCAGCTGACCACCTAAACCAAAGCATAGTCGTGCCAACCCATGGGTTGGTTGGCTTCAACCTATGTCCAGGCGCGCGCGTACCCACGTGCAATGGCCCCGAAACCCTGCCCCGCCCTACGTTCGTATCCAAGCGAAAGCCTCGAATGCAGGCGTAGCGGAGCGCGAGCCAGATGCCCGGTCGAGTGGCAGGCGAAAATGGGAAGCATGCGATCGCGCAGGTCGTGACGGCAATGTCATGCGCCGCCCTGTTGTGGTCGACCCTAAACCGGCCCTCGGACCACAAGCCGCCGCCGGGAACCCGCACCGCCATCGAGTTGCTCGCCAGCAGATCAGCACCGCGCCCTTCCCAAAGACGCGCCTTTCCGCGTGATGTCGTGAACGTTCAACGGAGATAGTGCAATGCTGAGCAACCACAAGGCGGACAGTTTTGACGGCGGCCGAGCCCCCAGCGAGCCCGAGCAATCGGGCAGCATGCGCGAACTGGGACTAGGCTGGTCGGCAAGCGCCCACGCCAACTCGGATGACGATGACGCGCGCGCCTTGGCGCTCGCCATCATTGCGCTTACCGGCAGCGGCGACTGATCCGCGGGCAGTAGCGCGACGCCTTACGCAGGCGCCTCGGTGCGCTTGGCGACGTAAAGGGCGGCGAGCGGCAACAGGCTCGGCAGCGCCACGATGCCCGCAAACTTCAAGACGGCAAGAACGTCCGCGGAGCCGGCCGGACTGGTCAAGCCGAGGACGCCGAGCAGCACGGCACAGAAGATCCACACGGCAGCGCTCGCGGTAAGCAGCCGGCGCGCCGCCGGCCGGCGCGGGACGCATTGCGCCGGCGATGAGGCTCAGGATCGAGGCGATCACGAACGCGGCGAGGACGTAGAGGATCACGTGTTCCATGTTCCCCTTGGCGCCGCCGAAGAACATGAGCAGCAGGAGAAAGGAGTACGTGAAGGCCAAGCCGAGAAGCCCGCCGAGCACGCCAAGAAACGCGTAGAGGACACGCATGTGACGCCTTTGCTACCTGTCTCTGTATAGCGGGGGCGGAGGCGGGCGGACAAGCGAGTTGACGCGGCGAGGGGCGCTACTGCGGCGGCGCGGGCGTGAGGTTGGCCAGCTTGTCGGGCGCAGCGAGGATGTCGTACTTGCGGTCGAGCGTCGCCTGGTCGGACGACGTCTTGCGCAGCTCGTACAAGATACTCGTCGACGAACGGGTACGGCGCGCCGCGGCTGGCGATCGCCTTGTCGCCGCATGTCGTCGAGGCCGGCAGCCAGATGCTCCATGCAGGTGACGCGCGAGAAGATCATCGCCTTGATGTCGGCGCGCGGCCGGCACGCCTCGCCGTAGCCGTCGACGACCTTGTCGCCCTCGGCGGCCGGGAAATACAGCGCCTCGGTGCCGCCTGAGCGCTTCTTCTTGTTCTGCCGCTGGCTGCCCCAGAAACAGACCATGTCGCGGCTGCCGACAGTCTTGTGCCCGAGGTAGATCGACCTGATGGCCCTGCTCGGAGGCGCCGACGTTCTCGTTCCAGAACAGCTTGAGGAAATCGCCGGCGCCGCGCGTAGAGCAGCTTGTCGTCGCGGAAGCTCATGCCGGTGCCGGTGTGCTTGAGCAGTGCGGCGACGCCGGCGCCGTTGGCATTGAAGATCTGGAACGGGCCCTGGCCGTCGACCAGCGTGCGCGCCGTCCGGCATGCGGTTCTTGGCGCTGAGCGTGGCGATCTGCTCGCCGTCGAGCGCAATGCGGCCGTTGTCCAGCAGCACGGAGACGAGGCGCGCGAAGACCGCGTAGGTGGCGCTGGTGCAATGCGACGGGAAGCCGTCGTAGACGCGCATCTCCCAGCGGCCGCCGCCGATGTTGTGCGCGGTGATGGTCGGCAGCTGGAAGCTGCTGCCGCGACTGTAGCCGCCGCCGTTCGGCAGACCCTTGATGATGTCGAGGATCATCGCGTTGTAGTCGGTGCCGCCGCACGGGCGTGCGCCGGCCGGCTCCGCCTTCGCGCCGAGCGAGGATGCAGCGAGCGCAATAGTCATGGCGATGGCGCCGACGCAGCGCGCCGCCGAGGATGTGATCCTCATGCTGGGAAATCCCCCGAATTACCTGTCCTCGCGGCTATATGCACCTGTCCTTGGGCACGATAACGGCGCTCGGCCGTGACGTGACGTCTCGCTTTTGCTCCGAAGGATATTGGCCGCCGCGGTGTGGCCGCGAAGCGTCAGGCAGCGCGCGAAAAGCCTTAAAAATCAGCGGGAGAGCGCGCGCGCACTTTTGCGGAAGTCGCGCGGCGAGCAGCAATAGCGAGCGCGAAACGATGTTCTCAGCGGCGGTTGAGCGGCGCGGCCTAACGTCAGTCGACGGGGAACTGCGGGGTCTTCGACGGCGCGGCGATGATCTTCGAGTTCCACATCGCGACGGCGTATCCGTCGACGCCCGGCACCAGATACGCCTCGATGTACTTGGCGCTCTTCAGGGCGTCGGTGTCGGTCCACATGGCGCCGCCGATCGGCACCTGCCTCGCCCTCGCGGTGGCAGGCGACGGAGAAGCTGACCGGCGCGCCGGCGGGAAGCTTGTTGCCGGCGTCCTTGAACACCTCGGCGACCTTGCCTTCGACCATGCAGCTGCCTGGGCCTTTCGCCGGCGGCGTCACCTTGTCGATGGCGACCTGTACGTGGAACAGCGCGTCGGCGCGCGCCTGGCGATAGAACTCGGGGGCCATCAAGGCGTGGGCACTCGTAGCGAAGAGGATGAGCAGCGAAGCGAGGCGTGCGACGTGCTGCATGGTGATCCTCGCGCCTTATGTGGGTCCAAACCGCGGCGCGATCCTCCCACAAAGCGCGCTAAGCGTCACTTGCCGCTCATCAGTGGCATGCTTGACGCGAATGCAGCATAAGTGCCTTGGGTGCGACGCTTTGTCTTGCCAGTGACGGAGCGCATGCATACCTTAGAGGCGATGGGGTCGCCCACGGTGAATGCAATGCTTGAAACCTGCACACGCGAGATTTCCAAGGCCGAAGTCGAGCGATTTCTCTTCGGCAAGCACATCACTGCCTGCCCCGCCTGCGGGCGTTTCCGCTCCCAGTGCGAGCTCGAAGTGCACTCCATCACCTGCCAGCGCGCCCCGGCGACCAGCCTGCCGACGGCAACGGCTCCGGTGGACGTGCTGATGGTCGTCTGCCAAAACTGCGGCGCCATTCAGTTTCATGACCGCACGGTCATCGCTAAATGGCTCGACTGCCAGCGCCGCGTGAAGTGAAGCGCAGCGCCGTCGCCCGCTAGCAACGAATACAATCGGAGGAAACGAATGGCCGCTATTTCGCGTCGAGGCGCCGTTGCGGCCCTCGCGCTTTTTGCCTTGTCCGGCGCCATCGCGTGCGCTCCCGTGACCCCAACCCTCGCGCAAGAAGGAAAAACCATGACCACCGCTTCCGGTCTCACCATCGCCGACGCAAAGGTCGGCACCGGCGCCGAGGCCCGCCCCGGCAGCAACTGCGTGATGCACTACACGGGCTGGCTGTACGAGAACGGCGCCAAGGGCACGAAGTTCGATTCTTCCCTCGACCGCGGCGAGCCGTTCGAGTTCCCGCTCGGGGCGGGACGCGTGATCAAGGGCTGGGACGAGGGCGTCGCCGGCATGAAGGTGGGCGGCAAGCGCACGCTGATCATCCCGCCGCAGCTCGGCTATGGCGCGCGCGGCGCCGGCGGCGTCATTCCGCCCAACGCCACGCTGCATGTTCGACGTCGAGCTCGCTCGACGTTAAGTGACGCCCTAGGCCGGCCGCCGACCTCGGGCTGAGCAGCGCGACAATCTCGCACCACTGGCCCTGTCTCAGGGGTAACAGCCCGGCGCTGGCGGATGCGCCTACCCGGTTGCCAGCGGCTGCGCGGTGCAGTCTCAGCATCACAATTCAACGAGGGGCTATCCAATGTCACGCATCATGGACTGGATCGATCGCGACAACGCGCGAACCGACGAAATTCTCGCCAGCCGCTCGACACTCTGGCTGGTCAGCGCGCACGCTGCTCGGCATTCTTGTCACCGGGAAAGGCATCGGCCTTGCGGTTCACGCCGCGCACGCCTGGCAATACGCGCTGGCGCCGATCCTGTTCGCCGGCGGCATCATGTTCGCCTTCGAAAGCGCCAAGATTTTCATAGCGCGCTGGCCGGCGCTCAAGCCGAGCTGAGCGCTTCGGCGGCGCTGACGTCGGCGTTGAAAGGTCGTGAGGCCGGCTACTTCAGCGGGCCCTGCGTCGCATTCCGATCCGCAATAATCGATCGGATAGCCCCAGGCCGGATAGTACGGCGGCTGCACGTAGTAGGGGCGCGGGCGGCGCATCTCGGCGGCCGGACGCCAATCGCCCGAGTTGTAGTAGGGATAGTAGCGCGGCGGCTCGTAGACATAGGGATAGCGGTCCGGCGCATCGGGATCCTTGTCGCGCCAGAACCAGCCGGCTTCCGCCGGCGCAGGCGCGTAGAGGCCGGCCGTGAGGGCCAGCCGATGGCGGCGAACACTGTCTTCAATTGCATGCTGCACCCCTGGAACCGTCCGACATTAGGCGATTCCGCCAACCGGGCACAATGACCGCCGGGACGCACCCTCAGCGAAAATAGCCGGCAGAAATTGCTGACGAATTTCACGCCGTGCCGGCGCCTAGAGGATCAGCAGGGCGGCGATGACGACGGCGCCGGCGAATATGACGAGCGGCTCCGATAGGTTGGCGAGCGCCCCGGCGAACAGCGCCTCATGGCTCAGGCCCTCACGCTCGATGGCGAGCAGGGCGCGGTCGCGCGCGTCGATCTCGCCCATGATGGCCTGCGACGTGCGGCAGCGTGCAGGCGCCCGCGAAGCGCACGCGCACCGGCTCCAGGACGAAGCGCGTGCCCTTGAGGGTCGCCTCGCGGTCGAAGGCCGGATCGCACGGCACACCGGAAAAGCGGCGGCGCGTCTCCGGCGAGGGGATCTGCCGGTGGTGCGCGGTCACGAAGGCCCGATAGAGCTCGATGAACGAAGGCTTGTCGGTGCGCGCGATGTCGGCGGCGACGCGGTCGCAGCCCCCGCTCCACAAAACCGATTCCGGGTCGGGCTCGCAGGTCATGCGCACGGCGTAGCCGGACGGGAATATCGAAGCGGCCTTGGTAGTCGCTCAGCTCGATGGCCCAGTGACCGCCGCCGGCGGCGATTGCCGCCCCGACGAGCAAACGCCAGTGGCGCCGCGCCTCGCCCGCCAGCCGGCTGCCCAATGCCAACGCGCGCTGCTTGACGTTAACGCTGCTCGCCATTCCTGGGCGTCCCCTGCCACCGGCCACTCCTAGCGCACACACCGCGCCGGCGTCGACAGCCAGCGCGCGCCGCAGGGCTGAAAACATTCAGCTTTTTCCGGCTGGGAAGGACGCCTGCGCGTGGTAATGCGCAGCCAGAACGTCAGCCGCAAGACGTTTTTACTGGATATCGTTCAACGAATAGGGCACTAGCACCGATCACTGTATATTGACCTGCCATTACCTTATGCCGCGTTTCGCGATTTTGCCGCGGCCCCGACGTCCAGCACGTCAAACATTCTTCATCCTGAAGTGGGGCACACTGCGTACGCCGTCCCCCGTTTGCACGACCCAGCGAGAACAATCGCGCGATGGACCCGGCTGCACTACTGCAGAACATCTATAGATGTTATCGCGAGAAGCGGCTCGCCGACGTCGTCGCTCTGCTCAGCGATGATTTCAAATTCACAGCGCAGCTTCCCGATGATTTGGATGGCGACAAGCGTCCGCGCAGCCGCGCGGAGACCGCCATTCTCGTGCACAAGTTCATGGACCAGTACGACATCCTCGCCTTCGACACCGGACCGATCAGTTGTCACGGACGATCTCGCTTCGGCGCAGGCCGAGGTGAAGTTCCGCCACAAGAAGACGGGCAAAGTCCTGGAAACGCGCTTCATTCACGACTGGCGCGTCGCCGACGGCAAGGCGTGCGAACTCGAGCAGCGCCACGATCTGCAGCTGCTCAAGGACTTCCTCAAAAGCGTCGGGGACGACGCCGCCTGAGCTGCGTCTGACGCCGGCCCGACTCTGCACGGGGTCGCGCACGTGCGATGCTGCGTCAGTGCGCTACGAAAGCACTTCTCCAAATCGTCCGGCGCGGCTTTAATGTCCGGGCGCGGCGGTTCGACGGCCGAGCCAGGCACGCGACGGCCAGGCGGTCCGCGTCAACGTGTTGGCCGGATAGAGAAAATTAAGCAGACCTGCCCGCTATACGGCGACGCCGCGTCCCGGCGCAAAGCGGCAAGGTTCTGCTATGTTCGAATGGCAGAGCGTAAAGCGGCCGTCCGAAGACCGAGCGAGATCAAGGCGAAGAATGACCGGCCTCCCCGATTTCACGAAGATTGCCCTCGATAGCGGCAAAGGCGCCGCGAGCTGCGGCAGCGGCGGTCGATGCGGTCGCCTACGAGGCGCCGGAAGGCATCGCCATCAAGCCGGTCTACACGGCGGCCGACACCGCCGGCCTCGACTTCCTCGACACCTTCCCCGGCATCCCGCCCTACCTGCGCGGCCCCTACCCGGCGATGTACGCGCTGCAGCCGTGGACGGTGCGCCAGTACGCCGGCTTCTCGACGGCGGAGGATTCCAACGCCTTCTACCGGCGCAACATCGCCGCCGGCCAGAAGGGCCTGTCGGTCGCCTTCGATCTCGCCACCCACCGCGGCTACGACAGCGACCATCCGCGCGTGCGCGGCGACGTCGGCATGGCGGGCGTCGCCATCGATTCCATCTACGACATGCGCACGCTGTTCTCCGGCATCCCGCTGGAGCAGATGTCCGTGTCGATGACCATGAACGGCGCGGTGCTGCCGGTGCTCGCGCTGTTCATCGTCGCGGGCGAGGAGCAGGGCGTGCCGCCGGAGAAGCTGTGCCGGCACCATCCAGAACGACATCCTCAAAGAGTTCATGGTGCGGAACACCTACATCTATCCGCCCGAACCCTCGATGCGCATCGTGTCGGACATCTTCGGCTACACCTCGCGGCACATGCCGAAGTTCAACTCGATCTCGATCTCCGGCTATCACATGCAGGAGGCGGGCGCGACGGCCGACCTCGAACTCGGCTACACGCTCGCCGACGGCATCGAATACGCGCGCGCCGGCGTCGCCGCCGGTCTCGGCATCGACGCGTTCGCCCCGCGGCTGTCGTTCTTCTGGGCGATCGGCATGAACTTCTTCATGGAGATCGCCAAGATGCGCGCCGCGCGTCTGTTGTGGGCGAAGCTCCTCCGCGAAGAGTTCAAGGCCGAAGGACGGCCGCTCGCTCTCCCTGCGCACGCACTGCCAGACGTCGGGCTGGAGCCTCACGGCGCAGGACGTGTTCAACAACGTCACGCGCACGTGCGTCGAGGCCATGGCGGCAACGCAGGGCCATACGCAGTCGCTGCACACCAACGCGCTCGACGAGGCGATCGCGCTGCCGACCGACTTCTCCGCCCGCATCGCCCGCAACACGCAGCTCCTGCTTGCAGCAGGAGACCGGCACCTGCCGCGTCATCGATCCGTGGGGCGGCAGCTACTACATCGAGCGGCTGACCTATGAGCTCGCCCGCAAGGCGCTCGCCCACATCGAGGAGGTCGAGCGGCTGGGCGGCATGGCCAAGGCGATAGCCGCCGGCATCCCGAAGATGCGCATCGAGGAGGCCGCCGCGCGCACGCAGGCGCGCATCGACAGCGGCAAGCAGACCATCGTCGGCGTCAACAAATACCGCGTCAACGACGAGGCGCAGATCGACATCCTCAAGGTCGACAACAAGCGCGTGCGCGAGCAGCAGATCGCCAAGTTGCAGCGGCTGCGCGGCGAGCGCGACGAGAAGGCGGCGCAGGCGGCGCTCAACGCACTCACCGAAGGCGCACGCGGCAACGCCAACCTATTGGACCTCGCCGTCAAGGCGGCGCGCGCCAAGGCGAGCGTGGGTGAAATTTCCGACGCCATGGAGAAAGTCTACGGCCGTCATCGCGCCGAGATCCGCGCCATCTCCGGCGTCTACCGGTCGGAGGCCGGCAGCATGAACAACGACGTCGCCAAGGTTCTGCAGCTGGTCGAGGCGTTCGACAAGAACGAGGGTCGCCGCCCGCGCATCCTCATCGCCAAGATGGGCCAGGACGGTCACGACCGCGGGCAGAAGGTGATCGCCTCGGCGTTCGCCGACCTCGGCTTCGACGTCGACATCGGCCCGCTGTTTGCGACGCCCGACGAGGCCGCGCGCCAGGCGGTCGAGAACGACGTGCACGTCATCGGCGTGTCCTCGCTCGCGGCGGGGCATCTGACGCTGGTGCCGGACTTGAAGCAGGCGCTGGAGAAGGAAGGCCGCGGCGACATCATGATCGTCGTCGGCGGCGTCATCCCGCCGTCGGACTATCCGGCGCTGTTCGCGGCGGGCGCCGAGGCGGTGTTCGGGCCGGGCACCAACATTCCCGAGGCGGCGACGGACCTCATCAACAAGCTCAACGTGAAGCTCGGCCACGCCGGCAAGGCCGCCGCGGAGTAGCTTGGCTGTGCCGTAGCCGGCATCCTGCGTCATGGCGGAGCCATGCTTCGCATGGACGGCGGGATCCGCACGGCTTCAAATAGAGCAACGGTCATTTAAGGCGTGACGTTGCAACGTAGGGCCGGCCTGCGCCGTTGTGCAGGTGGAGATTAGCGTCGATCCCGCTCTACAGCGGGATGACGTTTGCAATGGGCAGCCGCAACGAGCCGCCGGCCGGAGGAACGATGAACGAGACGATCCAGCAGGGCTTCATGGCGTTCCTCGCCGAGGGCAAGGAGGGCATCGGCGCGGTGCGCGCCGTCGCCGACGACCACATCGTCGTCTACATCGAGAACGGCGGCGAATTCAAAGTCCCCCTCGCCGCCGTGCGCCGGGTGCACGACGACAAGGTGATCCTCGACCCCCGCAAGCTCGACCGGACGCTGCTCAACGCCCTCGGCCACGCGCATGACCGCGAGGACCCCCAGCTGCTCGGTTGAAGCGGGTAAAAAACACCGGCTCGGGGGGCTCGGCACGCCCATGTGCTTTGCGGAACAGCCCACAGACGGCGTATAAGTCATACGGGTTCCAATCCAGCGGGGTGGAGCGCCCTTCGGCAATCAGCCGCAAGCGCTTGTCCGTTCCCGCACTTCGATCGGGACACAGATGCTACGCACGTTCTTTTCATGCCTCGGAGTGCTGTTCGCCGCGCTGATCGTCTTCTGCGCGAGCTTCCTCGGCAATGTCGCCGCCGATGTCGGCTCCCACGGCGCCGACTATGAGAAACTCGCCGTCGAAGTGACGCGCGAGCTCTCGCGCACCTGGACACTAGCCAACATCGAGCAGCACTACGCCGCGGAGGCGCGCGCGGAGCTGGCGCCGGCGTTGCAGCTGGGAGAGGCAACGCTCGACGGCCTCAAGCCGCTCGGCGTGCTGCTCTACGCCGATAAAGTGACGGTCGAGACGCGCTGGTCGCGTAGCTTCTGGCGGGAGGTGACCTCGCCGGCCGTGGCGGCCGAGCGCCTCGCCGAGCTCATCAGCCGGTCGGTCAAGGTCACCTTCGTCGGCAAGTTCGCCGGCGGCCTTGGCGATGTGACAGCCGAGCTGAAGCGCGAGGGCGGCCAGCATGAAGCTTTGGCGCCTGCGGATCGACAGCCGCGAAAAGCGCCAGCGGGAAGACTATCCCGGGCGCCGCGTCATCAGCCACGCCTAGGGCCCTATTCGTCAGCGATCTGAAGCTTCCCGGCACCGCTCGGCAAAAACCTCCACAGGGACGACCTGCCGCGGTTGCGCGCGCACTGAGGCGGGCGTAGGAAGCCCCCGATAAGGGTCGCAAGGACCGCCGCTGGTGTCCTGATCGCGAAATTCGTCTCAGTGTGCAGCAAGGTTGGAACGAATTCCGCGATCCGAAGGACACCAGCCAGGCTAGTGACCCTAGTGTGATTCAGATCGAGAAGTCCGCTGCACCACCTAGCCGAGCGCGATATGCGGACTTCTCGATCATCATACTAGGCGCCGGAGCTCAAGCGCATGATGACATCTACGACTCGAACGGCAAAAGCCTGAAGTGCACGAGCCGGGCACGCCGCTGACCGGCAATTCCGTATGGATCGACCTGTTGCAGCCGACCGCCGAGGAAGACAAGTTCGCCGAGGATGCGCTGGCGATCGACATCCCATCGCGCGCCGAGATGCGCGAGATCGAGCCGTCCAATCGGTTCTATCAGGAGCGCGGCGCCTACTTCATGACGGCGTCGATCGTCTACAACGTCGAGGCGCCGGTCCCGCAGACGTCGCCCGTCACCTTCATTCTCGCCGGCGACCGACTGGTCACCGTGCGCTACGCCGAGCCGAAGGCCTTCCCGCTGTATCTGCAGCGCGTCGAGAAGGGCGATGCGCCATGCGCCACCGGCGCCTCGATCATGACCGGGCTGATCGACGCCATCGTGCACCGCATGGCCGACCTCATCGAGCGCATCCAGGACGAGGTGGAGCGCCTGGCGCAGTCGGTGTTCGAATTGCGCGGCGGGCAGCAGACGCGCAACCGGCGTCTCGATGTCATCTTGAAACGCATCGGCAAGGCCGGCGACATCACGGCGCGCGCCGAGGAGAGCGCCGCCTCGCTCAACCGGCTTCTGCTCTACTTCGTGCAGGCGACGCAGGACCGCGAGGACGATCCGCGCATCCGCCAGCGCATCAAGGGCGCCCAGCGCGATATCAACTCGCTGATTGGATCACACCAAGTTCCTGTCGCAGCGCATCGGCTTCATCCTCGATGCGACGCTCGGCATGATCTCCATCGAGCAGAACCAGATCATCAAGCTGTTCTCGATCATGGCGGTCATCTTGCTGCCGCCGACGCTGGTCGCCTCGGTCTACGGCATGAACTTCAAGTACATGCCGGAGCTCGAATGGACGCTCGGCTATCCGTGGGCGCTCGGGCTGATGGTCCTCGCCGCCATAGGTCCGATCATCTACTTCCGCCGCAAGGGCTGGTTCTAGCGCTTCTAACCGATGGTTCATCGCTTCGGCCTGATAGGGTCCGAAGCGATCATGGTCTGGGCGCGAGCCGAGCCAGAGCAGCGCCGCCGCGCCGCAGAGGGCGAGCGTGGCGACGATGCTCCAGCGCAGCGCGAAGATCAGCACCAGCGCGAGGCACGTCAGCGCCAGCGCGACGACATCGAGCGAAGCTGCGTCGGGCACGAACAGGCGCAGCGGCCCGATGTGCCGCTCGTCGATGCGCGCGAACACAACGTGCAGCGCGAACCACAAGCGACAGGTTGGCGATGACGCCGACGACGGCGGCGGTGACGGTGCGCAGCGCCGAGGCGAGCCGCGGCGCGTGCGTCAGGCGCTCGACATACGGCGCGCCGACGAAGATCCACAGAAAGCACGGCGCGAACGTCGCCCACAGCGTGACGAGCGCCCCGAGCACGCCCATGGCGACGCCGCCGGCGCGCAGCGCCGCGATGTAGCCGACGAACTCGGTGACGAGGATGAGCGGGCCGTTGGTCGTCTCGGCGAGGCCGAGGCCGTCGAGCATCTCGCCGGCGGTGAGCCATCCGTAGCCGGTGACCGCCTCCTGCGCCATGTAGGCGAGCACGGCGTAGGCGCCGCCGAAGGTGACGACGGCGAGCTTGGAGAAGAAGAAGGCGAGCTGCGCGAGCACGTGGTCCGGGCCGAAGATGACTGCAACGGCGAACAGCGGCACGAGCCACACGGCGAGCCAGACCGCGAGCGTGCGCAAGGTCTGCGCTACCGGAACGGGCACAGCGGCCCCGGCGGGCAGCTCATTTCGATCGTCGGAGCGCAGGAAATAGCCGGCGGCGGCGGCGGCAATGATGACCAGCGGAAACGGCAGATCGAAAAAGAAGATGGCAACGAAGGCGGCAATGGCCACGGCCCAATCGAGCCGGCCTTTGATGGCGCGGTTGGCGACGCGCACCAGCGCCTGCAGCACGATGGCCAGCACCGCCGCTTTGACGCCGACGAACAGCGCGGCAACGGCGGGCGTCTGACCGTAGGCGCCGTAGAGCATCGACAGCGCCAGCACGAGCAGCGCGCCGGGCAGGACGAACAGCAGTCCGGCGGCGAGGCCGCCTTTGACGCCGTGCAGACGCCAGCCGGCGTAGGTCGCGAGCTGCATCGCCTCGGGACCCGGCAGCAGCATGCAGAAGCTGAGTGCGGAGAGGAAGCGGCGCTCGTCGAGCCAGCGCTGCTCATCGACGAGCACGCGATGCATGAGCGCGATCTGCGCGGCGGGGCCGCCGAACGACAGAAGGCCGATCTTGCCGAACACGGAGATGATCTGGCGGAAGGGCGGCGTGCCGGACGCGGGTTGGCTGCCAGCGGCGTTGCCGAGCGTTCCATAGCGGTGCCTCCAAAGGCATTGGAGACGGCGCTTGGACACGAGGTCTAACGGGGCGGCCCGTCTTGCCCCATCGCTATGCTACGCGGAAATTGCATCTCGCGGCAACGCCATGCGGAAGGTTCCGCCATCACACTGCGACCCGCCGTCGCGGCAGCGGTCGGGCTCGAAACAGCTAACTCCTTTGCCCGCCGCCATTCCTTCAAATGTTGCGCAACTGTCGCTCAAATTGAAGCATTGACCGCCACAATTACCGATGGTCGATAACGCGCACCAGGACGGGGGGCACACCCCAATGATCTTTCACGGCGGCTGAACGGGTTCTGGTGTTCCGCTCCGGGCATTCAAGCGACAGACGATCCCCTCCCACCAATCGCGCGCCGCGCAATAAGCGCGCCTCCAGCCGCAAAGACGAGCTGGTTCGGGGACCGAGCAACGTCCGAGCAATCGCCGCCGACAACGAGGAGTACGAAATGCGGACCTATATCTTTTCCGCTTTGGCGGCGCTGACTTTCGGCCTGCTGACGCTAACGCCGGCAAGCGCCGAAAATGCCCCGTGGACCTGCATGAGCCCGGCGTTCGCCTGCGGCGACGCGCCGACGGCCAAGAGCTATCGCGCGCAGAAGTTTGCCGGCGAGCGCACCTATCGCCGCCAGGCGAGCGGCAAGCGCAATCGCGTTGCCAAGCACGAGGATTCCGCGAAGCGGGTTGCCCGCCCGGAGCGCAAGGAACAGGTAGCCGAGAAGGCGCCGGTGAAGGTCGAGCTGCCGGAGCGTAAGCAGGTCCAGCCGCAGGCTAAAGCTGCGGCCGAGCAGCCCAAGGACAAGGCTGCCGAGCGCAAGGTCGAGACCGAGAAGGCCTATCGCACGACGTCGTCGCAGTCGGGCATGGCCTCCTACTACGGCTCTGAGTCCGGATCGCAGACGGCTTCCGGCGCGCGCTTCAACCCCAACGCCATGACGGCCGCGCATCGCACGCTGCCGTTCGGCACCAAGGTGCGTGTCACTAACAAGAATAACGGTCGCTCCGTCGTCGTCACCATCAACGATCGCGGGCCGTTCATTCGCGGCCGCATCATCGATCTGTCGACGGCCGCGGCCGGCGTCATCGGGATGAAGGGCGCAGGCGTTGCGCGCGTCACCGTCGAACGTCTCGGCGGCTAAGAGCTAACCGTTACGACAACAAAAAGGCGGCGGGCGCTTCGGCACCCGCCGCCTTTTTCTTTGGCGCGATTACCTGCGGTCAGCCGACGATGAGGCTCTGCAGGGTCGCGAAATCGGGGATGAAGCGGGCAACGCTCAGCTCGCGCACGCCGACCAGCAGCATGCCGCCGACCACGACTGCGGCGCCGCCCAGCGCGACGAACACGGCGGCGCACGGGCCGGCCAGATGGCGGGGGTCGTTGAGGTCTATGCTCGGGGCCTTCATGGCATTGAGCTCCTGATCACTGTGGTGCGGGCGATCTGCGCGTCTGCGTTATCCACGTCGAAACTGCCCGCGCCGCGCCGGAAAGACGAGACGCCCAACCCCTAACTTCCAGGAAACGCACCTAGAGCGTCGTTCCCGTTTGCCCAGGAGGGAGAATTGCCGGTAAATTCCGGCAAATTGTGTTCGCAACCGCGCGACTCCGGGGCAGCAGCAAAAAATGAAGGCCAACGTGTCGAGATCCACGCGCGAGGCCGCCCTCGCCCAGATCAAGACCGCGATGATCGAAAAAAAGCTGACGCAGGCTGAGCTTGCCGATGCCGCGGACTGCCATGAGAAGACCATCCAGAACCTGCTCGGGGGCCGATCGGTACGCGATCAGACCCTGTTCGACGTGTGCATGGTCCTGGGCCTGGACTTCGACAAATTGAAAGGCGCCTGGAATGGCGCGGGTTCCACGCCGCCGGCGCCGGCCGAGTTGCACGGCGAAAACGGGGGTGTCGTCGCGCCGCTCTACATGGGCGCCTACACGCGCGCCGCGGTCGACCACTACATCGGCAGCTACCTGACGCTGCGCACTTCGTTCTCGCGCCCCGACTGCATCGTCGCCTACCGCACCGACATCACGTGGGACCCGGACTGGCCAAGTCTGCTGTTCCAGGAGCGCGACCGGCTCGACGCGCCCTACTCGCACCGCGGACGCCTCTACATTCCGGCCTCGTCGATGTTCATCCACCTCGTGTCGCTGACCAAGGGCGCCATGCGCATGATCGTCGTCTCGCAGGTCGACCGCTTCGGCGAGATGCGCGGCATCGTCACGACCATCCACAAGCATGGCGCCATGCTGGTGCCGGTGGCGACGCCGATCGTCTACGCCAAGCGCGAGGCGTTCGACGGCAACCTCGGCGACATCACCGCGTCGAACCCGCTTTATGCGTCATACAAAAAGGCGCTCGAGGAGACGATGAGCGACGGCTACGCACGCCTCATCGGGCCATAGCTCTTCATGCCGTCTGCGGCGCGTGTTCTTCCTCGTTCGCCCGCTCCGCCGTCTCGGCGCTGACGGCGGCCGGCTCGATCGGCAGCACGGTCTGCGCGACGATCGCCGCCTCGGCGAAGTGGACGCGCTGATCGGGCTCTGCCGGCACGCGCTGCGATATGCGCCATACGACGTAGCCGATGAGCACGACGTGCACGGCCGCGGTGAAAAAGAACAGCGACGGCGCGTTGAGCACTTCGCGCCCATAGCGAAGCGAGCAGAGGGCCTGCCGCGGCTCCCATGCCGTAGATCAGCAAGAGCCCGCTCGTCACCTCGACGCTTTGCGTGGCGTCGGCATAGTCGTTGGCGTGTGCGACGGCGAGGGCGTAGAGCGGAAAGGCGCCGGCGCCGAACACCGCGCCTGCCATCACCGTCATCGGCTTGTCGGCCGCCGGCACGGCCATCAGCACCAGCGCGGCGACGATCGCGATGATCGCAGCGACGATCATGACGATGCGGCGATCGATGCGATCCGACAGGCTGCCGAGCGGCCATTGCGCCAGCGCGCCGCCGAGCACAACGGCGCTCATGAATACGGCGATCTCGTTGATGTCGAAGCCTTCGTTCTGCGCGAACACCGGACCCAGCGCCCAGAAGGCGCCGTTGGCGAGCCCGACGGCAAAGCAGCCGGCGACGCCGACAGGCGAGATACGGAACAGCTTGGCGATGCGCGGGTGCACGAACTCCGGCTGCTCGGGCGAAGCGGAGCCGGTGAAGGCTATGGGCAGCGCCGCCAGCGAGACGAGGATCGCTGCGAAGGCGAACAGGCTGAAACTCTGCGGATCGGCGAGGCCGAGCATCATCTGCCCGGCGGTGATCACGGTGAGATTGATCGCCGTGTAGATGGAGAACACCGTGCCGCGCGTGCGGTTGTCGGAGCGCGCATTAAGCCAGCTTTCGATGACGATATAGAGGATGGCGAAGCAATAGCCGGTGACGGCACGCAGCGCCCACCAGCCCACGGGATCGACGTAGAGCGCGTGCAGCAGCGCGACGACGGAGGCGAGCGACGTCATCGCCAGGTAGGCGCGGATGTGACCGGAGCGCCGCACGAGCAGCGGTCCGTGCACGCAGCCGACGGTAAAGCCGAGGAAGTATGCGGTGCCGAGCAGCCCGAGCGCGATGGGCGTGAAACTCTCCATGTTGCCGCGCACCGGCAGCAGCGTGCCCTGCAAACCGTTGCCCATCAGCAGCAGCGAGACGCTGAACAGCAACGCCGAGACCGGCGCCAGCGCGCTGGTCAGAACTCCTTCGACGGTGCCCGCAGAATTCGATGCAATGTTTGCAGAGTTCCGCTGCTGCACGTGGCCCTCACATCCCAAGCAGGTGTGTTTGCCAACGTCTCGGATACGCGATGGTTTCGCTGCGACTGCGAAGCGAATGTCGCAGGGTAATTAGTGCGCAGAAAGTCATCACTTCGCGACGCGTGAAGGTGCGGGCGTGCTCAACTTTCGCGCATGAGGTGAATGCCGGCGGGGTCGAGCAGCACGCTCACCGCATCGCCGACATGCAAGTTGCGCGAAGCTGCGTCGCGCGCGCCGATCTTGAAGCGCAACGGATGATCGTCGACGCTCAGCGCGAGCGACGTCATCTCGCCGAGCGGCGCCACGCCGGTTAGGGTTCCGTTCACGACGTTGCCTATCGCTGCGCCGCCGTCGGCGAGCGCGATGAAGTCGGGCGGGATGAGCGCGGTGACACGCTGGCCGGCGTTGAAACCGCTCGTCGATGCGAGTGCAAGTGCGCGATCACCCCAGCGGAGGCGACCGTCTGCGTCGACTGTTGCGCGCGAAGAGATTGGTCTGCCCCATCAGCTTCGCCACGAGCGCGCTTTTGCGGGCGCAGTCGGACCTCGTCGGGCGCGCCGATCTGCAGCGTCGTGCCGGCGTGCAGCACGCATATCCGATCGGCGAGCGCCTGCGCTTCCTCGAGATCATGCGTGACCAGCAGCATCGGGATATCGAGCGAGCGGTGCAGGCCGGCAATCTCCTCCTTCAGCGGCTCGCGCGTCATGCGGTCGACGGCGGAGAACGGCTCATCGAGCAGCAGAACCTTCGGGTCGCGCGCGAGCGCCCGGGCGAGCGCCACGCGCTGCTTCTGGCCGCCCGAAAGCTGGTCGGGCTTGCGCGCTTCGAGGCCCTGCAGATGCACGCGCGCGAGCAGTGCCGCAGCGTGGCGACTGCGCGCGGGCTCCTCCTGGCGCAACATGGCGAGCCGCACGTTGTCGAGCGCCGAGAGATGCGGGAACAGCGCGTAGTCCTGGAACATCAGTCCGACGCTGCGCGCCTGCGGCGGAAGGTCGATGCCGGTCTCGGTGTCGAGCCAGGTCTCGCGGCCGGCGAGGATGCGGCCCGACGCCGGCCGGTAGAGCCCGGCGATCGAGCGCAGCACCGTCGTCTTGCCGCTGCCCGACGGGCCGATGAGCGCCAGCAGCTCGCCGGCGCGGCAGTCGAGCGCCACGTCGAGCGGGATGGGGCCGGCCTGCTGCAGCGCGACCGACAGCGGCGCCGGCTCACGGCCCATGCGGGCCGGTCCTCTGGCGGCGCGCCAGCATGTGAACGATGGCGATGGCCGTCAGCGAGAAGGCGAGCAGCACCGCCGACATGACGCCCGCCTGCCCGGTGCGGAATGCCTGCACGCTGTCGTAGATGGAGATCGACAGCACGCGCGTCTCGCCCGGGATGCTGCCGCCGATCATGAGGATGACGCCGAACTCGCCGAGCGTGTGCGCGAAGGTGAGCGCGATGGCGGAGACGATGCCGGGCCAGGCGAGCGGCAGCTCGATGCGCCGCATCGTCTCCCAGCGCGACAGCCCGCTGACAAAGGCGGCCTCGCGCACGTTGGGCGGGATCGCCTCGAAGGCGCGCTGGATCGGCTGCACGGCGAACGGCAGGTTGATGATCAGCGAGGCGACGAGGATGCCGGCGAAGGTGAACACCAGCGCGCCGCCGAAAATCGACTTGAGAACGCCGCCGAAGGCCGACTGTGGCGAGAAGGCGACGAGCAGATAGAAGCCGAGCACCGTCGGCGGCAGCACCAGCGGCAGCATGATCAGCGCCTCAGCGACGCTCTTGAAGCGGAAGCGGCCCCAGGCGAGCAGACGCGCGATGAGGATCGCCATCGGCAGCAGCAGCGCTACCGTCCAGGCGGCGAGCTGCAGCGACAGACTGAAGGCGGTCCAATCCATAGCGCGCATCTCAGCCGATCAGGAGGTTGGTACGGAGAAGCCGCTCGTCTCGAGCACGGCGCGGCCCGTTCGGCCCGCGCACGAATTCGGCGAAGGCCTTGGCGTCTTGGCGAAGCCCCTTTGACCAGCGCCATGCCATGATCGATGGGCTCGTGCCAAGCCTCGGGGACGACGGCCGAGGTCGATCTTTGGCGCCAGGTCAGCCGATATGGCAAGCGATTGCGCGATGAGGCCCGCCTCGGCGGCGCCGGTCGAAACGAATTGCGCCGCCTGGCCGACGTTCTCGCCAATAACGAGCAGCGGCTGCACCTGCTCCCACAGGCCGGCCTTCTGCAATGCCTCGCGCGCGGCGCGCCCGTACGGCGCTACGTCCGGATTGGCGATGGAGACATGCTTCACCTTGCCGGCAGCGAGCGCCTCCTTCAGGCCCTTGAGGTCGGCATCGACCGTCACCGGCGATCCCTTCGGCGCGACGAGGCTCAATTGCCCGCGCGCGAAGACTACGGGCTTGCCTTCCGTGAACCCGCCCTTGGCGAGCTTGTTGACGCTCTCGTCGTCGGCGGCGAACAGCACCTGGAACGGCGCGGCGTTCTCGATCTGATGCACGAGGTTGCCGGTGGCTCCGTAGGTAATCTTCACGCTCTTGCCGGTTTCCTTCTCGTAACGCTTGGCGATCTCGTCGAGCGCGTAGCGCAGGCTCGCTGCCGCGGCGATGGAGCGGAGCATCATCGGCGCGCACGGGCCCTTGCGTTCCGGCGGCAAGCGTGACGAAAGCACCCGCCAGTGCCAGCCGCACCGCGGCGCTCAGGGTGTTCAGAGTGAGGCTCATGACGATCTCCATGCCGTTTCCGGCGGCATGATAGTGACGGGCGAGCGTCAGTCGAGCGTTATATTCACTCGGCTATATCGCTACCGGCCGCAGCCTTCGCTTTAACGGAGGCGCGTTCGGAATCTGCATCGGCGCCGGGGTCGCCGGCGCGCTCAACCGTCAGGAAACGCTCCTTAAGGTCGACGGTCGAACGCCGGCCGATGCTGGCCCGGTAGCGCGACAGCCATTTGCCGGCCTCGTCGCGCCCGGCGCTGAACAGATAGTTCAGCAGCTGCCAGTCGGGCTTCATCGTGCTGTCGGGGCTGAGCGCACCGGTGTAGCGGCCGGCCTCGATGAGATGGAAGCGGTGCGTCGCCAGCTTGCCGTAGCGGCCGCGCGGGCCGCCGATGCGGCCCTGCCAGCATTCGCGCACGGTCTCGATCAGCTCGATCTCGCGGATCAGCGGCGCGTTGAAGGCGAGGCGGTTGGCATGCAGCGAGATTTCGCGCACGCCCGTCGGTAGCCCCGGGCGGACGAGGGAGTTGAGCTGCACGATGAGCGTGTCCTCGACCGGGCTCTCCATGGCCAGCGTCTTGATGTCGGGGTTGGCGGAAAAGCCGCCGTCCCAGTAGGAGACGCCGTCGATCTCGACTGCATGATGCAAGGTCGGCAGACACGAGGACGCAAGCACCGCCTCGACGGTCAGCTCGTGGCGCCGGAAGATGCGCGAGCGGCCCGTCGCCACCTCGGTAGCGGCGATCAGAAGCTCGATGGGAGAATTGTTGCGCAGCTTCTCGAAGTCGATGCTTTCGGACAGCAGGCGGCGCAGCGGATCGAAGCCGAGCGGGTTGAATTCGTACGGCGACCACAGGCTCGCCATCTGCGCCATTGCGGCGCGCGGCTGAGGCCATAGAGAAAGGGATTGAGGCGCAGCAGGTCCGGCACGCCGGCCTTGTGCACAGCCTCCCACACGCTGCGCAGCTTATTGCGCGCGGACGTCTTGCCGCCTTCGCTGAGGCCCGAGGCGACCGCGACGGCATTCACCGCGCCGGCGCTCGTCGCGCTGACCCAGCCGATCTCCAGCTCCTCGTCCTCGAGCAGGCGATCGAGCACGCCCCAGGTGAACGCGCCATGCGCGCCGCCACCCTGCAGGGCGAGATTCACCCGAACGTTTCGCCGAAACAGCCGCACTTGCATTCGCCCCGCCTTGCCAGGGCGCTGCATCCGCCAGCACCCAGTAGCCTATATAGTGTCACGATGAACGCGAGATGGGGAGAAGCACGCGGCATGTTGGTCGCTATGCGAGCGTGGCGCAGCGCCATAGATTTGTGCAGCGCGCAGGCGTCGCAAGGCAGTCTTGCGCAGGCGTTGAGCAACGCGCAGTAATGACGACCGCCGCGCGCTCGCATGACGATAGCAGCTAGTGCGACAACAGAGCGCGGCGATTGCTTGCACTCGCCAACAGAACAGTGTCGCGCGATTGAAGTATGCGCCGTGCTACGCGACGAGCTTGCGTTCGATCTGCGCGACGCCGCTCGCCGCCCGCGTCGAGCCCGCGCGTCACGCACTCGATGTGCGCGCGACCATCGATGCGCGCGATGCGCAGCAAGATTGTAGCGCCCGAGCGGCTCGCCCTTGTGCACGCGGCCGATCGAGCCCGATGCAACGCCGATGACGGGAATGCTGCCGCCGCCGGTCTCGGCGAGGCGCGCGAAATCGGTATGCATGTCGCGATGGTTGTGTCCGTGCAGCACGAGCTCGGCGCCGCGCGCGCGAGGACGCGCCGACAGCGCCGCGGCATCGCGCAGCGCGCGCCGCGGCGGCGCTTGGCCGGGCAGCGGCGGATGATGGATCAGCACCACGCGCATGAGCCCTTCCGCTTCGAGCTGCGGCAGCAGCTTGTCCGAGCGCATCGATCTGCGCCTTGCCGACCTCGCCTGCGGCAACGAACGGCGGCGTCTCGACGGCCGAGTTGAGACCGATGAGCGCGATGGGCCGACGCGGCGCACGAAGGGAAACTGTGCCGGCGGCCTAGCCGCGAACTTGGCCCCGAACGCGTCGGCGCGCATGTAGTCGGCCCAGCGCTCGACGCCCGGGTCGCCGCGCAGCGCCGAATAGATGTCGTGGTTGCCCGGCACGACCGTCACGTGCTCGGGCGTGCCCGACCTCGTGCAGCCACGCGGTGGCCGCCTCGTACTCGACCGGGCAGCCCGAGATTGATGAGATCGCCGGTGACGGCGATATGATCGGGCTTGTGCGCCAGCATATCGGCGATGACGAGATCGAGCGCCGTCGCGGTGGTGCGCGCGGCGGCGCTGGCGCTGCCAGTTGAGGTAGCCGAGTCCGCGCTTGACGTTGAGATGGCGCAAGCGCGACGCCCGGCACCGGCGAAAGATGCACATCAGACACGTGGGCAAGCGTGATCGTTTCGCTCATCGCGGGCTCAGGTATGGTAGTCGGCGTTAATGATCGTCGGGCAGGTACGGCGGGCGAACTTAGCACGGCCTCGCCAACGTAACGTGTTTGCCGGCAACGTGCGGCCCGCGATCAAAACGTCGCGCAGCGCAAGGAGCCGCAGCTTGCCCAGCAACGCGATCATCGCGCAAGGTGCTGCAGCGCTACTGGCGCTTGTCGCGCGGGCTGACGCTGGGCGCGCAGGCCGTGGTGATCGACGCCGACGGAGCGCATCCTGCTCATCCGCCATACCTATCAGCCAGGCTGGCGGTTTCCCGGCGGCGGCGTCGAGCGCATGGAGCCGGCCGAGGCGGCGCTCGCCCGCGAGCTCGACGAGGAGGCCGGCGTCATGCTGACCGGCAAGCCGGAGCTGTTCGGCATCTACGCCAACTTCCGCTCGTTCCCCAACGACCACGTCGCGCTTTTCATCGTGCGCAACTGGCAGCCAGCCGCGCGTGCCCGAGCCGAACTACGAGATCGCCGAGCATGGCATGTTCGCGCCGCGACGCCCTGCCCGCCGACATCAATGCCGCCACCGCCCGGCGCATCGGCGAGATATTCGACGGCGACGCCCCGCGACGCCATGTGGTGAGCGGGCGACTGGACCGGTCGCGGGCCGCATGCTAGAGCGCCGGCCATGTCGAGACGACTTCGAGGCTCGGATCACCTGCGACGAGGCGGCACGCCCGCGCGCGCCGCTCGCGCCTGATTTGCCGCTATAGATCTCAGGACCCGCCGGCCGCGCGCCGCGGCCTCGCCTCGAAAGCCTCGCCTTCCATGTCGCCCAATGTCATCAACCGGCCCCTGACGCCGGCCGACTTTCCCGCGATTTCCCGGCTGCACGCCAAGGTCTTCGGGCCGGGACGCTTCACGCGCACGGCCTACCGCGTGCGCGAGGGCAGCGCCGCGCTCTCGCCCTATTGCCGCGTGGCGCTGCTCGGCGAGCCGCTGATCGCGGCGGTGCGCTTCACGCCGATCACCATCGGCGGCGTGGACGGCGCGCTGCTGCTCGGCCCGCTGGCCGTCGATCCCGACTTCGCCGGCCAGGGCTTCGGCAGGCGGCTGATCGGCGAGGCGATGGAGGCGGCCAAGGCGGACGGCGTGCAAGCTCGTCGTCCTGGTCGGCGACGAGCCCTACTACGGCCGCTTCGGCTTTCGGCCGGTGCCCCCGGGGCAGATCACGCTGCCGGGTCCGGTCGATCCGCAGCCGTCTGCTCGCGGCCGAGCTGGCAGGCTGGGGCACTCGCTGCGTTCAGCGGCGCTCATCGCCGCGCAACGCGCGTAATGACACGTGCATGATGACCGGCACGCATTCTGCGCATAGACTTGCCGCGGGATGAAGCGAGGCAGGGAGGCGGAAAATGGACAGGCGGTCATTGCTCAGCGGAGGCGGCGTGCTGCTTGCCGCGCAGTTGCTGCCGACGGCAAGCAGGCGCCCGCGCCAAGACCTCGACCGGTCACGCCGGAAGACACCAATTCATGCAGATGGCCATCGATCAGGCGAAGGAAGCGACTACCCGTTCGGCGCGGTCATCGTGCGCGACGGCCGCGTGCTCGCCTTCGGGCGCAACAGCACCAAGCGCAATTCCGATCCGACGGCGCACGCCGAGATGGTGGCGATCCGCGCCTTCCTCAACGGACACGAGCCGGACGACCTCAAGGACGGCGACGCTCTACAGCTCCGGCGAGCCGTGCGTGATGTGCATGGGCGCGATCATCTGGTGCGGGATCAAGCGGCTGGTGTTCGCGGCCTCGATCGCCGCAGCTGTCGACACGCATCGGCCAGATCGACATCACGGCGCAGGCAGATCGCCACCGCGGCGCCGTTCTCCAAGATCGAGATCGCCGGCGGGCTGCTGTCGCGGCGAAGCGATGCGCCTGTTCCCGGCGCGAGAAATAGCGGCGAGCGCTAGGCAGCGCCCCGCCCGACCGTGCCGGCGGAACTCTTGTGTGCGGCACGAGTTTATCGGCCGATCGACGAACAACACGGAGTTCAAGACAATGAGCAGCGTGCATCCTGTGGCTGCTCGGGGTGCCGATCAGCGTCATCATCCTGATGAACATCTTCAACGTGATCTGACCGCAAACTTCGAAACATAAGAAAAGCGGAGATCGAAATGGGTCGCGATCTTCTCTTGTGGCTGCTCGGCGTGCCGATCACCGTCATCATCCTGCTGCATCTCTTTGGCGTGCTGCACTGGTAAGCCGCCGGTGCAGGCGGGCGCGTTGCCCGTTTGAGGCGCAGCTCGCCGACGAGTGGCATATACCTGCCCATCAAAGGCGAGCTGTCGCGGCTTAAGAGGGCAGAAATTGACCCCGCGCATCTCTTATTTTCTGCCGCGTTTTCCGCCTGTTAGCCTTCAAAGGCAATTTACGAAAACTTTTTTTCTGGCCCGGGAACGCTTTCAGCCCGGCGTGCATTTCCTTTGCGGACACGGGCCTCGCTCCCCTCCCCCCATCCCCTCGTCGAGGTACGGGTCCACAAATGAAAGGACACTCGCTTCTCGAGAAATCGAGGCGGGTGTCCTTCTCTTTTGCGTTCCCTTGAGGCGCCCCTGCCGAGCACCTATGAAGGTATGCCGCCACCCGCCTGATCAGTCGGCGAACGGATCCTTCATGAGGATGGTGTCCTCGCGCTCGGGGCTGGTCGACAGCATGGTCACCGGGCGCTCGATCAGCTCCTCGATGTAGCGCACGTACTTGACGGCCTGCGCCGGCAATTCGCTCCACGAGCGCGCGCCGTGCGTCGACTGCGTCCAGCCTTCCAGCGTCTCGTAGATCGGCTGCACGCGCGCCTGCGCGCCGCTGCTCGCCGGCAGGCGGTCGATGCGCTCGCCGTCGAGCATGTAGCCGACGCCGACCTTGAGCTCCTTGAAGCCGTCGAGCACGTCGAGCTTGGTCAGCGCGATGCCGTCGATGCCGGCGATCTTGAGCGTCTGGCGCACCAGCGTCGCATCGAACCAGCCGCAGCGGCGCTTGCGCCCCGTCACCGTGCCGAACTCGCGCCCGCGCTCGCCGATGCGGTTGCCGATCTCGTCGGTAAGCTCGGTCGGGAACGGCCCGGAGCCGACGCGCGTCGTATACGCCTTGGCGATGCCGAGCACGTAGCCGATGCCGCGCGGGCCCATGCCCGAGCCCGTCGCCGCCTGCGCCGACAACCGTGTTGGACGAGGTGACGAACGGATAGGTGCCGTGGTCGATGTCGAGCAGCGCGCCCTGCGCGCCCTCGAACAGGATGCGCTTGCCGGCGCGGCGCGCGATATCGAGCAAGTCCCAGGTCACGTCCACGAAGGGCAGGACTTTCGGCGCGATCTCCGTGAGCTCGGCGAGCAGCGTCTCCTTGGAGAACTCCGGCTTGCCGAGGCCGCGGCGCAGCGCGTTGTGGTGCACGAGGATGCGATCGATCTTGGCGCCGAGCGTCGCCGGGTTGCGCAGGTCCTGCACGCGGATGGCGCGGCGGCCGACCTTGTCCTCGTAGGCGGGGCCGATGCCGCGGCCGGTCGTGCCGATCTTGCCGGCGCCGGCGGCTTCCTCGCGGATGACGTCGAGCTCGCGGTGCAGCGGCAGGATGAGCGTGGCGTTCTCGGCGATGCGCAGGTTGTCGCGACTGACTGAGACGCCCTGCGCGGCGAGCTTGTCGATCTCCTGGCACAGCGCCCATGGATCGACGACGACGCCGTTGCCGATGACGCCGAGCTTGCCCGGGCGCACGACGCCCGACGGCAGCAGCGACAGCTTGAAGGTCTTGTCGCCGATGACCAGCGTATGGCCGGCGTTATGGCCGCCCTGGAAGCGCACGACGATGTCGGCGCGCTCCGACAGCCAATCTACGACCTTGCCTTTGCCCTCGTCGCCCCACTGGGCGCCGACCACCGCGACGTTCGCCATCTAAAGCCCCACTCGCAATTAGGCCCCGGCGAGCGGCCAGGGCCATTCGGGCCCTTATAGCGCAAATTCGGGCGCGCCAACCCCTCCCTTGCTGGAGGTCGAGTCGGCGCTGAAGCCCGTAAAACGGGCCTCAGCGGTAGGTGATGGCCCGCGACCCCGGCCAGATGACCCGGTAGCCGAACTCGATCAGGCGCTCCTCCTCCGGCTCCAGCTTGGATTCGAAGGCGAGGACACCGCGCTTGCCGTCGATGTCCTTTTTGGTCGGCTGCACCGGCCCGATGAGCTCGACCTTGATGTCGTCGTTCTGGGAGACCGGGATGTGGTCGTGCACCACCAGCTCGACGGCGCGCTCGTGCATGTTCTTTACGGTGATGCGGTAGTTGCGGCTGTCGGTGCGCGCCGACGAGATGAGGCCGGTCTCGCCGCGCTTTTCATCGGCGACGGCATGGCGCACGCGCACCTGGTCGTCGGCGCCAAAGCCGAGCTCGTGGTCCTCGCCGGGCGACAGCACGGGCAGCGCGCCGGTGCCGACGAAGGTGCCGTCGCGGAACAGCGACACGGCGCCGGGCAGCAGCGGCGATCCCTTCGGCAGGACGAGCTTGGCGTAGAGGTAGGCCTTGGCCTCGAGCTTCGGCACCGTGCGCACGGTGAGCACCGGCTCGATGCCGTCCTGCTGCAGGAAGACGCGCTTGGCTTCGCCGGTCGGCGGAACGGTGAGGCGGCCGGGCACGCCGAACACAGCCTGGAACGGCGCGGCCGCGACGGTGGCGCCCTGCTCGACGACATCGACGCTCGGGCTCGGCGGCGCTCTCGGCCGCGTCTCCGCCGAGGCTGCGCCCAGCGGCGGCATTCCTGCGCACGCCGAGACCATCGAAGGCGGCCATGGGCGCCGGAGCGGGCGCTGGCATGGAAGCTGCCAGCCGCGACCTTCGCCTCGGGCTCGAAGTCGACGGTGACGGTGTCGATGACGGGCGCCGCGGCATTGGCGGTGGGGCGCGTGGTCGACAGCTGCAAGGCGACGTTGTCCCAGCTCTCGCCCGTGCGCTGCACGATATCGGCGCGGCGCGTCAGCTCGAGCAGCGGCGGCGTCGTCTTCGAGCCGGTGGCGAGGCGCGCGTCATAGTGCGGCGTCCAGCTGGCGTTGCGCACCTGATAGCGCACCGTCATGTCGGCATCGAGCGGCGCACCGGCAACGACGTAGACTTTCACCTCGGTCTGCTCGGCGCGCGCCGGCGCCAGGGCGGCGAGCTTCTTTTCGAGCTCCTCGATGCGGCGGTCGAGGTCGCGCTTCTTCACCTCGGCGTCGAGCGCCAAGCGCTGCGCCTCGGGCATGCCGCTGGCGATGAGCGACAGGATCTGCTGCCAGTCGGTGTGCGGAACCGGCTGAGCGTCGGTGCCGGCTGTCCGTCCTCCTGCAGCGGGCGGCCGGGCATCTGCGCGAGGTTCTGCAGCAGCGTCTTCTGCGTCTGCGCCGCGTCCTCCTGCCCCTGAATGATGCCGCGCTCGTCGCGCAGCTTCTCGATCTCGTCCTCGATGCCTTTGCGCTCTGCCTGCAGCGCCTCTTGATCGGCGCGCGGGATGTAGCGGCGGCGCGTGTCGACCGATTGGATGTCGAGGCCGGCGGTCGCCTTGCCGTCGACGCGGATGGAGCCGGGCACAGCCTCGGCGGGGAGATCGTTGAACACGAGCGTGTGCTCGCCCTTGCCGAGCGAGAGGCGCGCGGTGCGCGTCGCCTCGGCGCCGGCCGGGAAAACCGTGACGGTGTCGATGCGCGAGGTGACGGGGATGTCGTCGGCATGCGCCCGGCCGCGAGGACGGCCAGAACCACGCCCGAGATCGCGACGAGCAATGCGCATGATGACAGCCCATCCCAGCTTGATTTCACGGCCTTGGCGGCCGTCCGAGCGAGACGAGTGGGGGCGTTTCACGTCTGAATTATGACGAGTTGGCGCAGGCTTCCCCGACTTTTGCGGCGGGCGTTAACCGACGGCGGCGCGGGCCTGCGCATAAGCCCAATCGAGCCACGGCGTGAGCGCCTCGAGATCGCCGCGCTCGATCGTGGCGCCGCACCAGATGCGCAGGCCCGGCGGGGCTGTGCGGTAGGCGCCGATGTCGTGGGCGATGCCCTCGGCGCCGAGCAGCGCGGCCATACGGTCGGCAACGCGGCGCTGCCGCTCGGCCCTCCGCGGCACGTCGGTAAAGCGCAGGCAGACGGACGTATTCGATCGCGTCGCCGGATCGACGGCGAGGTTGGCGATCCACGGCGTGCGCGCGATCCACTCGAACAGCACCGCGGCGTTGGCATCGGCACGCGCCTGCAACGCCACGAGCCCGCCGATGCTCTCGGCCCAGCCGCAGCGCGTCGAGGTAATCCTCGACGCACAGCATGGACGGCGTGTTGATGGTCACGCCGGCGAAGATGTCGGCGAGCACGCGGCCGTCCTCGGCCAGCCGAAACAACTTCGGCACCGGCCACGCCGGTTGATGGCTTTCGAGCCGCTCGAAGGCGCGCGGCGACAGGACGATCATGCCGTGCGCGGCTTCGCCGCCGAGCACCTTCTGCCAGGAGAAGGTGGCGACATCGATTTTCGCCCAGTCGATCGGCTGCGCGAACAAGTGCCGACGTGGCATCGGCGAAGGTCAGCCCGCGGCGGTCGGCGGCGATCCATTCGCCGTTCGGCACGCGCACGCCCGAGGCCGTGCCGTTCCAGGTGAAGACGACGTCGCGGTCGAAATCGACGGCGCGCAAATCCGGCAGCCGGCCGTAGTCGGCTTCGAGCACGCGCGCGCCGGGAAGCTTCAGCTCCGAGACGATGTCGGCGACCCAGCGCTTGCCGAAGTCCTCCCACGCCAGCACGTCGACGCCGCGCGCGCCGAGCATGCTCCACAGCGCCATCTCGAAGGCGCCGGTGTCGGAGCCCGGCACGATGGCGAGCGCGATAGTCGGACGGCAGCTCCAGCAGCGCATGCGTCTTGTCGATGGCGAGCTTCAGCCGTTGCTTTCCCGCCGGCGAACGGTGCGAGCGGCCGAGCAAAGCCCCGCGCAGCGCATCCGGTGTCCAGCCGGGGCGCTTGGCGCACGGACCGGAAGAGAAGTTGGCGTTCTCCGGGCGCTGCGTGGGTTTTTTGACCGTGGTCATGACGGCGGGGTCTAGGTGCCGGCGGCCTGCCGCGTCAACTCACGCCCGCGAAAACAAATGGGGCGGCCCGAGGACCGCCCCTACGCAATCCAACTACGCGCCAGCTAGTTCACATAGAACCGGAAGCCGGCGCGGATCTGGTGCTCGTTGAGGTCGCCGATTTCGGTTGCCGAGTTGAACTCGGGCTTAAGGCTGACCTCCGACCCGCCGATATGAAGAAAGCGGTAGTTCACGTCGATGGCGAAGAAGGAAGAGAAGTCATAGGACACACCGGCCATGGCTGCCGCTGCAAACTGCACGTCGGTGGTCCGATTGCCTGCCGATACGATTGTGACATCGTTGGCGGTAAAGGTGAGGTTGCGCGTGAGCTGATTGACGGCGAAGCCGACGCCGCCACCGAGGTACGGCGTCCACGGCGTGCCGGTACGAAAGTCGTAGTAGGCATTCGCCAGCAGGATCGTCGACATGAACTTCGTCTTGTCCACGGCCGATGCCGGAATGGGATCAACCACCAGTACTATGTTGCCGCTCGCACTTTGCTCGGTGTTCATGATCGAGTGGACGTCGACCGTCAGGTCGGTGCGGAAATGCGGACCCCAGATGTAGCCGAGGCCGACGCCGCCGGTGAACGAAGGCTCAAAGCTCTCGGATTGCTCAACGGGTCCGAAAACGCTTTCGACGAGGTTTGTGCCGAGCACGTTGACCGAGGGCGATGAGCCGAAGCCGGCGGCGAAGTCGCCGCGGAAGTACCAGTCGGCCTCGTCGACGGGATAGGGAATGGGTGCCGGCACGGGCGTGCGCACGCCGGAGGGATTGATGCCGTTGGAATAGTAAGGGTCGCCGTCGGCGAGCGCGGGCGACAGCGTCGCGCCGATCAAGCTGGCGCCGAGTGCCAGGGCGAGCGAGATTCTGGTGAGTGCACGGTTCATCTGCGTCGATCCTCGATTGACGGCTAGGCAGGCCTGAAGCCTCGCCCGACGTCCTAACTCTGCTCTCAAGGCTCAGCCGTCCCGACGGGGCGCTCGCCTCACGCGTAAGCAAACTAGGAAATCGAACTTGGACTTCAGGCGGCCGCAATCGACGCTGGGCCGTGGGACGCCGGGCCCATATGGGTGGCCCGGCGCAATCTTCGTGGGCGCCGGTTGGCGCCGGCCGGCTTACTTCACCGGCTGATAGACGACAGCTTCGCGCTGGAACTTGTAGCGAAAGCCCAGCATCACATCGTTGGAGGTGATGTCGCTGACGATGGACGCCGCTGATCGAGGCTAGGCCGTCGAACGTCGTGACCACGCCGCTCTGCGCCGTGCCGAGGTCGGCATAGCGGTAGGAGAGGTCGATGACCGACTGCGCCGTCACGTCGAAGCTGACGCCAGCGTAGAACGCGTAGGCGAAGTTGGTGTTGGTCTTGTCGACGCCGTAGCCGACGCTGTCGTTGGGGACGTTGACGTCTTTCATGCCGTCGACGGTGAGCGTGGCGAAGCCGATGCCGGCGCCGATGAAGGGCGTGAAGCCGCACCAGTTGCCCATGTCGATATAGGCGTTGGCGAGGCCGAGCCAGCTCTTGATGTCGGCCGTGTACTCGTTGGTGCCCACCCTCCGGGTCCGTAGCATCCGAGTAAGAGTCAGCGCCGAAGAAGCTGCGTCGCCGCGGTATTCACCGGTGAGGTCGAAGCGCAGCCAGTGACGGGCCTGCCAGCCGACGCCGAGACCGAACAGCGGGCTCGACTTGATGTCCTTGTGGTGCACCGTGAAGTTGCCGGTCGTCGAAGCCTTCGGTCCAGATGCTGCCGACATCCGGGTTGGCCTGGCCGATGTAGCCCTTGAAATAGATGCCGCGATCGGTCGGAGGCGGCGGAGGAACGTCGTAGCCGCCCTTGAGGCCGCCGTCGTAAATATCAGCCGCCATGGTGGGCGCGCACAAGGCAAGCACGAGAGCCGACCCGAGCGCCGCACCTATCAGGTAGGAACTGCGATTGGTATTCATAGAACTTCCCCTTCGTCATCGTCATGCCGCCTGACGAGGCGGCGCTCGTTGGCGAACGCGCAACGTGCTCACTGAACGACTATGAGGAAGAAGGCTTAAAGACCGCTTAATCGGCGTTTCGAAATGAAACGCTCGCGTGGCGCGCGATCCGTAAACGAACCGTTAACGCTGAAGGCCGCGAGTTCCGACGCCAGCCGCACGCTGGATCCCGGCAACAAGTGCCGGGATGACATTTGGGTGGGCTGATCAGGTGCGCGTCACGCGGCGGCGGCGGCGCGTACTGCCTCGACGATGTCGCCGACGACGGTGTTGACGAGGCGCTCGTCGTCGCCCTCGGCCATGACGCGGATGACCGGCTCGGTGCCGGAGGGGCGAATGACGAGGCGGCCGTACTCGCCGAGCTTGGCCTTGCCGGCGTCGATCGCCTTGACGACGCGCGTGTCCTAGCAGCGGACTGCCGCTGCCGTAGCGCACGTTCTTGAGAACCTGCGGCAGCGGATCGAAGCGGTTGGTGACCTCGCTGACGGTCGAGCCGGTCGTCACCACGACGGCGAGAAGCTGCAGCGCGGTGATGAGCCCATCGCCGGTAGTGACGTAATCCGACAACACGATGTGGCCGGACTGCTCGCCGCCGACGTTGTAGCCGTGCTTGCGCATATGCTCGACGACGTAGCGGTCGCCCACGGGCGTGCGCACCATGTCGAGGCCGATGCTCTTCAGGTAGCGCTCGAGGCCGAGGTTGCTCATCACCGTGGCGACGACGCCGCCGGCGGTCAGCTTGCCGCTGCGGTGCCAGGTGTCGGCGATGACCGCCATAAGCTGGTCGCCATCGACGATCTCGCCCTTCTCGTTGACGATGACGACGCGGTCCGCATCGCCGTCGAGCGCGATGCCGACGTCGGCGCGCACCTCGCGCACCTTGGCGATCAGCGCTTCCGGCTCGGTCGAGCCGCACTTGTCGTTGATGTTGCGGCCGTTCGGCTCGACGCCGATCTTGATGACCTCGGCGCCGAGCTCCCACAGGGCCTCGGGCGCCACCTTGTAGCCGGCGCCGTTGGCGCAATCGATGACGATGCGCAGGCCGTCGAGGCGCAGGTTCTTCGGCAGGGTGCGCTTGGCGAACTCGATATAGCGCTCCTGCGCGCTTTCCACGCGCGTGGCGCGGCCGATGCCGTCGGCGGGCGCCAGCAGGTTGGCGGTATCGGCGTCGATCAGCTCCTCGATGCGATGCTCGGTCTCGTCGGAAAGCTTGTAGCCGTCGGGATCGAACAGCTTGATGCCGTTGTCGTCGAACGGGTTGTGCGAGGCGGAGATCATCACGCCGAGGTCGGCGCGCAGCGAGCGCGTCAGCATGGCGACGGCGGGCGTGGGCATCGGGCCGAGGAGGAACACGTCCATGCCGACGGCGGTGAAGCCCGACATGAGGGCGGCTTCCAGCATGTAGCCGGAGAGGCGCGTGTCCTTGCCGATGACGACGCGGTGACGGTGCTTGCCGGTCTGGAAGATCTTGCCGGCGGCCATGCCGACCTTGAGCGCGACCTCCGAGGTCATCGGCGACTTGTTGGCGAGGCCGCGAATACCGTCAGTACCGAAATACCGGCGCGACATGGGGATCCCCTTGGCTCGTTTCTGCAGCTTCGGCTTACCGTTCCGCGAATTAGATTGCATAAGCTACCTTGGCCGCTCTTTGCTTGCGAGCATGGTAAACGCCGGGCGCGAACATTTTGCGGCGCCGGAGCACGAAACCATCAAATCCTGTTTTTGCAGGTTACACGCCGCACCCCTAAAAAACCGAAACCAGGCGCCGGGGATCAGCTGAGCGCCTTGTCGGTACCGTGCAGAGCCGCGCGCCATACGTTGAGCGCCTGGCGGGTGGCGGCGACGTCGTGCACGCGGATGATCTGCATGCCCTGGGCGGCGCCGGCGAGGGCGGCGGCGATGGAGCCGGGCACGCGGTCGCGCGGGCTCGGCACGTCGGAGATGTGGTCGATCAGCTTCTTGCGCGAGGCGCCGAGCAGCACCGGCACGCCGAGGGCGTGATAGAGCGACAGCGCCGCCATGACGGCGACGTTGTGGTGCAGGTGCTTGCCGAAGCCGATGCCGGGATCGGCGACGATCTTGGCGCGCGCAATGCCGGCGGCCTCGCAGGCGGCGATGCGCTCCTCGAGATAAGTCGAACACGTCGAGCACGACGTCGGAATATTGCGGGTTGTCGTTCATCGTGCGCGGATCGCCCTGCGCATGCATCAGGATCACCGGCAGGCCGGTCTCGGCGGCGACGCGCATCGAATCGGGGTCGTGCGTGAGCGCGGAGACGTCGTTGAGGATGTCGGCGCCGGCGGCGGCGGCCTGGCGCATCACCTCGGCCTTGCGCGTGTCGACGGAGATCAGCACATCGGCGCGCGCCCGCAGGCCCTCGATGACTGGGATGACGCGCGCGAGCTCCTCCTCGGCGGGGACGTAGTCGGCGCCGGGGCGGGTCGATTCGCCGCCGATGTCGAGAATGTCGGCGCCCTCCTCGGCGAGCTGCAGTCCGTGCGCGATGGCGGCTTGCGTAGACGCGTGCAGGCCGCCGTCGGAGAAGCTGTCGGGCGTAACGTTGATGATGCCCATGATGCGCGGACGGTCGAGCGCCAGACCGGCAAGGCGCGCGCGCGGCGCGGTGATTGCCTCGAGGTCCTGCGCGGCGGTGAGGGTGCCGCGGCCCCAGTCGCGCTCGATGGCATCGCCGAGCGAGACGATGCGGCGCCTGACGCGAGCGCCATCGCGCTCGGCGATCTCGACCGTGGAAAAGCGCAGCGGCTGACCGGCGAGCGGCAGGCCGCTCCAGGTGTCTTCTTCAGCCTCGGCGGGCGCCGGAAAGAGGCCGATGGGCCGCACGTAGATGGAGCGCTGCATGCTTGCCGAGATCCCAAAACGAAGCGGCCGCGAGGATCATCCCGCGGCCGCATCTACAGCGTTTGCTCGCCCCCGGTAAAGGGGTGCGCGATCAGGACGCGATCACGACTGCGGCTGCGGCTCCATGGGGCCGGCTCGGACGGAAACGCCCGCCGGCGCTCGGCACGGCCGAGCCGGTCTGGTCTCTCGGAACGTCGTCGTCGGGCTTGCGCACGATCTTCTCGCCGCGCAACAGGGTATTCACCTCTTCGCCGGAGATGGTCTCGTACTCCATCAGCGCCTGCGTGATGGCCTCGAGATCGTGACGGCTCGTGGCGATCACCTCGCGCGCCACGTTCTCGCCCTCGGTGACGATGCGGCGGATTTCCTGGTCGATCAGCCGCGCCGTGTCCTCCGACATGTTCTGGCGCTGCGTGATGGCGTGGCCGAGGAAAACCTCCTGCTGGTTCTCGTTGTAGCGCAGCGGCCCGAGCTTCTCGCTCATGCCCCACTCGGTCACCATGCGCCGAGCCAGCTCGGTCGCCTGCATGATGTCGCTGGAGGCACCGGTATTGAGGTGGTCCTTGCCGTAGATCGCCTGCTCGGCGCAGCGGCCGCCGAACGACATGGCGATGCGCGCCTCGCACCATTGCTTGGAGTAGCTGAGCTTGTCGCGCTCCGGCAGGCTCATGGTGACGCCCAGCGCGCGGCCGCGCGGGATGATCGTCACCTTGTGCAGCGGATCGCCGCCGGCAACCTTGATGTTGACCAGTGCGTGGCCGGCCTCGTGATAGGCGGTGGCGAGCTTCTCCTCCTCGGTCATGATCATGGAGCGGCGCTCCGCACCCATCATCACCTTGTCCTTGGAATCCTCGAACTCCTGCTGCGTCACCAGCCGCTTGTTGCGGCGCGCGGCGAGCAGCGCCGCCTCGTTGACGAGGTTGGCGAGATCGGCGCCCGAGAAGCCGGGCGTGCCGCGCGCAATGACCTTGGGATCGACGTTGGGCGCCACCGGCACCTTGCGCATGTGCACGCGCAGGATCTTCTCGCGCCCGGTGACGTCCGGGTTCGGCACGGTGATCTGGCGATCGAAGCGGCCGGGGCGCAGCAACGCCGGATCGAGCACGTCGGGGCGGTTGGTCGCCGCGATGAGGATGATGCCCTCGTTCGCTTCGAAGCCGTCCATCTCGACCAGCAACTGGTTGAGCGTCTGCTCGCGCTCGTCGTTGCCGCCGCCGAGGCCGGCGCCGCGATGGCGGCCGACCGCGTCGATTTCGTCGATGAAGATGATGCACGGCGCGTTCTTCTTCGCCTGCTCGAACATGTCGCGCACGCGGGAAGCGCCGACGCCGACGAACATCTCGACGAAGTCGGAGCCGGAAATGGTGAAGAACGGCACGTTGGCTTCGCCGGCGATGGCGCGGGCGAGCAGCGTCTTACCGGTGCCGGGCGGGCCGACGAGCAGCGCGCCGCGCGGAATGCGTCCGCCCAGCCGCTGGAACTTCTGCGGGTCGCGCAGGAACTCGACGATCTCCTGCAGGTCGTCCTTGGCCTCGTCGACGCCGGCGACATCCTCGAACGTGACGCGGCCGTGGCGCTCGGTCAGCAGCTTGGCGCGCGACTTGCCGAAGCCCATGGCGCGCCCCGAGCCGGACTGCATCTGGCGCATGAAGAAGATCCACACCGCGATGAGGAGCAGCATGGGGAACCAGTTGAGCAGCATGCCCATGATCGAGGGCACGTCCTCGTCGGACGGGCGGGCGCGGAACTTGACGCCCTTCTTCTCCAGCCGCTCGACGAGGGTGGAATCCTGCGGAGCGTAGGTGGTGAAGGAGGTGCCGCCGTCGCGCATCGTGCCGAAGATGCGGTTGCCGGCGAGGGTCGCGTCGGAAATGTTGCCGTTATCGACGGCGGTCAGGAATTCCGAGTAGGTGATCTCGGTGCCGCGCCGGCTCTGCGCCGGATTGTTGAAGAGATTGAACAGGGCCGCGAGCAGGACAAGAATGGCAACCCAGATGGCAAGCTTTTGAAAGTTTGAGTTCATTTCGTTCCCTGTGGAGCACGAAAACGGCCCGGACCGATCCTCTCCCCGGATCCGTCGGGGCGCTCGAAGCTCGCCGTTAACATAGGAGTGAGGCTCCGCATTGCCAAGTTACACGGCCTTCGCTCCCCAGGAGCTTAACGGCAGCGCAGATGGCGCGCGACCGCCGCGCCGTCGCAGTAAAGCCTGCTCCGGCCCGGCGTTTTTAGCATCTAGCCAAGGAATTCGGCCGAATAGAGCCGCGTTGCGGTCCCCCAAGCGGGGGACACGCCCGGCAGCGCCGCGAGCCAGGGAACGATGATTAATTCGGCGGCGCGCCAGAAGGCGGGCAGCGTCGCGGCGGCTTGAGCGGGAAGCCCGCGCGGCATTTCGAGTTGCTGGCGCAGGTCTGCGAAGGCTTGCGCGCCCAGGGCGCGCACCTCGACGGGGCCACCCGCGTCAGCGGCGGCGCTGACGCGAAAGCGCCCGTCCCACACGGCAGTAGTGCCGGGTTGCAGCGTGACGGCCGGCAAGCGCTTCCCGCCCCGGCTCGCGCAGGACGCGGACGTCGTCGCCGTGGCGAGAGACAATGGCGCCAGCGAGCGTGGCGCCTTCGAAGCCCGGGTCCGCCAAGCGGTCGGCAAGCGCCTCGAGCTGGACGAGACGCAGCGGCTCCGCCCGTCCGCCGTAAGACGCGATGAGACTGCCGAGGAGACGCAGACGCAGCTCCTCAGGCGCCGCCCGCCAGGCGGCGTGATCGAAGCTGGCAAAGGCGCCGCCGTGCAGATCGAGGCGCGCGGTTTGCTTCAAGGCGCTGACGCCGGCATCGAGCGCTGCTTGCGCGCGCTCGAGACGGCGCGCGCTGAGCGCGATCTTGTCGTTGGTCAGTCCGAGGCTTGAAAGCAGCGCGCGCGCCTTGCGGATGCGCACGCGCTCGAAGCGCTCGGCGTCGTTGCTCGGGTCCTCGATCCATGCGCGCTGCGCCGCGATGAGCGTTGCGCGCAGGCGCGCGCCTGATACGCCGAGCAGCGGCCGCAGCAGCACGCAGCCGTCGCCGATGAGCGCGTTGTTCCGACATCGCCGTCAGCCCGTCGAGGCCGCTGCCGCGCGCCAGGCGCATGAGCAGCGTCTCCGCCTGGTCGTCCTCGGTGTGCGCGGTGACGATGGCCACCGGTCCCGAGGCAGAGAAGCTGCGCGCCAAGTCAGCGAGCAGCCGGTAGCGCGCCTCGCGCGCGGCGTCCTGGATTCCGGTCGAGGGCTTGGCGCCCGTCCACGATCAACAGCGCGTGCTCAAGACCGAGCGCCCGCGCCGCTTCGCGCGACCCACTCGGCCTCCTGCGCGCGATCCCGCGCGCAATCCATGATCGACCGTCGCCACGAGGAGCTTCACAGGCGGCGCATGCAGCTGCGCCCAGCGCGCGACGAGGTGCATCATGGCGACGCTGTCGGCGCCGCCGGACACGGCGAGGATGACGTTGGGGAAAGCAGCGAGGGAGGCGAACAGCGCGTCGAGCTCGGCGTCCCGGATCGGCTCGGCGACCTCTCCGGGGGAATGGCTGCGCGAGGCAGACGAGCTCAGATCAGGTGCAGCCAATTCGCTGGCGCTCCGACTTGGCGCGCATTTTGACGTTCTCGGGCGCATTGGGGAAGCGCGTCGACAGCTCGCCGAACGAGGAGCAGGCGGCGTCCTTCTGGCCCAGCCGGTCGAGCGACATGGCGAGCTTCAACAGGCTGTCGGCGGCGCGCGCGTTGCCCGCGTAGTTCTGATAGCCCTTGAGGAAGGAGCTGGCGGCGGCCTTGTATTCGCCGCGCACGAAGTGGGCTTCGCCGAGCCAATACTGCGCGTTGCCGGCGAGCGAATCCTGCGGGTAGCGGGTGAGGAAATCCTCGAAGGCGCCCTGCGCGGCGCCGTAGTCGCGCTGCATGAGATAGCCGTAGGCGGTCTCGTAAAGTTGCTTGGCGTTGCCGGCGTCGGCAGCGTTGGGCGCCGTCGCGGCACCGAAAGCCGGCGGCAGCGCGGCCATGTCGGCGCCGGCAGCATTCTCAGCCGCCGGGCGCAGCTGCAGCGGGACCGGGGGCGGTCGTCGTGCCGCCCGCGGGCGGCGGATCCGTTTCGATGAGACCGCCGATGGCATCGCCGCCGCTACCGGCGGTGACCGTGGTCGAGCCGAAGCGGCCGGAGTCTGCAGCACCGCCAGCGGAGCCGGCATCCCGCGGTATCGGTCGGCGCCGTGCCGGGGCTCGCAGCGGCAGGCGCGCCGCCCGCATCCGAACGGCGCGGCTGACCGCCCAGCGTGCGCACCTGATCGGTCAATTGCTGAATCTGCGCGGAGAGCGCGCGCATCTGCGTCTCGAGGCCATCGAGCCGGACGCTGTCTGCGCCGCCGGCGCCGTAGCTGCCGCCGCCACCGGCTGCCGGAGCGGAGCCGCCACCGCCGCGAGCCAGCGATTCGAGCGTGCCGACCACAACCTGCATGTCGACGAGCTGCTCCTCGAGCTGCTCGATGCGCTGCTTGAGACCGGACGTCCTGAGTGGCCAGGGGCGCTGCCGCCGCTTTCGCCTTGGGCTGCGCCCTGCGGCGCTGCCTCCTGCGCGAGCAGCACCGGTGCGCGCGCGGGCTCGGCGATCGCCGCTCCCGCCGCAAGGCCGGCGAGACAGGCGCCACTGAAAATCGAAACGAGGGTGCGTTGCGTGCGCAATGGACTACCTGAACGTTGAAGGGGCCCAATCTTAAGAATGGACCGAGCCTCTATATCGGCGATGTGTTGCCGGCCAAAGCCGTCACGCGCCGCGCCGGGCGGCCGCCAATCGCAGGACTACCTGGCTCAAGTCGATCTGGCACCCTAGGCATCATCTCAGGCACGGGTTGTCAACGCGTCACGCCCACCCTGCACCCGCACCTGGGATCTCAACGGACTTGGCCGGCAAGAACGCTGCGGGCACCGGCTGCTGGAGCGCGGCGGCACGCGGGGTGCCACCGGAGACGAGGCCAAGGCGGTCGCGCGTGCCGGTGGCGAAGACGAGCGTCACGGCACGGCGGTTCTGCGCCCGGCAGTCGGTATCGGCGCAGGTGGCAACGGGGATCGAGCGCCCCAGCGGCACGACGGCAAGGCGGCTCGGCTCGACGCCCTCTTGGATGAGGCGTTCGCGCACGGCCTCGGCGCGCTGCTCGGAAAGGACGATGTTCTCCTGCTCGGTGCCGGGCTCGTCGGCATGGCCCTCGATGGCGGCCTCGAACTCGTGCCAGCGCATCAGCCATTGCGCCTGCGCGGCGAGCGCGGTGCGGGCGCGGCTGCCAAGCTCGGCGCTGCCGGGAGAGAAGAAGACGCGGTCGCCAGCCTCGATGCGCAGCTTCGACTGGATCGACGCGTTGCGGCGCAGCTCCTGGTCCCAGGCGCGGCTGCGCAACGGCTGCACGTCGGGCGCCAACGGCAAGTCGGAGAGGACCGGCGCCGTGATCGAGCCGGTGGTTGCCGGCGGCGCCACGGCAAGCGCGGGGCGGCGCATGGTCATCAGCGGCCGCGGTGCGCGAAGCGCCGTCGCGATAGAGCTCGCCGAGCTCGCGGCGCGCATTGGCGGCGGCAGCGGTTGAGGGATAGCGGGCGATCAGCTGCTCGAACGTCTGGCGCGCGAAGTCGCGGTGGCCGGCGTCGAGCTTCTCGACGCCGTCGAGGTACAGCTCCTCGGCGCGCTGCTCGGTGCCGTAGGACGCCGGGCGTCGTGTAGGTGCGAGGCGCGACGGTTCGGCACGGGCGACGCGCGCGTGATCGCCGGCAATGTAGATAGCGAAGGCACAGGCCGCGATGAGCGTCGCTCAGCGAACGCCGCTCGATCCGCGATGGGGCCACAACATAGAAATCCTCGTAAGCAAGCCGCTGAAAACACTGCGATGAGTGGAGCGGCTTTGCGGCAAAACTTTGCTGTGTTGCTTCCCTGCGCGCGCGGCTGTGGATGTGCGGCGCGTGAGCCACAGCGTTCAGTTTGCAGCCACGGCTTTCGGCAAGTCACGGCTTGTCGGTCGCCGCTGCCGATGCCGGCTAGCGCAGAGCTGGAATGGCTCGACAGCGAGATGCACAGTGGCCAGCGAGGAGCGCCAACAAAAAATCCCGGGGGGCCCCCGGGATTTCGTGATGTCAGATCGTTCGCCGAGACGCGCCGGACTAGTTGCCGGCGGTGCGCGAGTTGAGCACCGTCTGCGCGCGCCGGTTCTGCGACCAGCACGAGATGTCGTTGCAGACCGCGACCGGGCGCTCCTTGCCGTACGAGATGGTACGGATGCGCGAGCCGTTGATGCCGTTCTGGGCGAGGAAGTTGCGCACCGTGGTGGCGCGGCGGGCGCCCAGCGCGATGTTGTACTCGCGCGTGCCGCGCTCGTCGGCGTGGCCCTCGATGGTGATGGTGTACTGCGGATACTGCTGCAGCCACTGCGACTGCTTCTGCAGGATGGCGGTGGCTTCCGGCGTCAGGTCCGTGCTGTCGGTGGTGAAGTAGACGATGTCGCCGACGTTGACGCTGAAATCACGATGCGTGCCGGGCGTCACCGAGCCGTCGCGGCCGGTGAGTTGCGAGCTCGGCGCATTCTCGTTGTTGGCGCAGGCGGCGACCAGGGCACCCACGAGCAGGACGGCGAAGAGGCGCGTTGCGCGGGCGAACCAGGATGTCGTGGCCATGAAAGTCCCTTTCGTCACGCTTCACTCAACCTCGGAGCGCGGTGACAGTTCCAACTCGAATGAGGAGTTACCCGACCGCTTGTACGAAAATGTGGCCGTAACCCCCATCAACCGGCACCTTCCCCCGATTCGTCGCGTGAAGCACCGCTGCCAAAACATTAACCGGTGGGAAGAAGCTGCGCGCGGCGACCAATGGACCCGGTGTGTGGCGCATGCGCTGCCAAGGGTGGCAGCTTTGCCGCGATGTGCGGCAGACATTTGCGGCAGACGAGCGCGAATGCAGGTCAGTGACGCCGGGCGCGAGACGGAGCGCGCTGTCCTCGTGCCGAGCACTGCGATGCCCCAAAAAAATCAAGACCGAGGTCAGCGCCCTGCAGCGCTTACCTCGGCCTTGAAATTCGGCCTCCCTGGCCAAAGCCAAGGAGGAGACACCTTTCGGCGACTTACCGAGCCGGCTGAGTCGCCGCCGGAACGTCGGCGCCGAGCTTCAGCGGAGCTGGCTCCTCGCGGCGGCAAGCGCCGAGAGCGACAGCAGCGGTAACAGCCGCGATAAGGATGGCCCCCTTCATCTTCATCATCTCCTAAAAGGTTGTCCTAGCTCGAAAAGCAATAGCTTAGCGAGCAACTTCCGTGGTCATGTCGGCGCCGAGCTTCAGCGGAGCGGGCTCTTCACGACGGCAAGCGCCCAGAGCAACAGCAGCGACGACGACGGCGAGCACGATTGCACTCTTCATAGCATTTTCTCCTATGTTGTCCTGGCCTTGCCGCCTGCTCTTAACGAGCGGGCTGCGTGGCGGCAGGCATGTCAGCGCCAAGCTTCAGCGGCGCCGGCTCTTCACGACGGCACGCGCTCAGCGCAACGGCCGCAACCACTGCTGACAAAACGATCAGCCCCTTCAAACCCTGCATGGTCTCATCTCCTGATGCTTCATCGGCACTAGCCACATATTGGGGTACTGGCGCGGCTCGTCTTGATCAAGAACAGAGGCAGTTATCCCTCAGTTTTCCAAGCCGGTAGATGCGAAAATGCAACGCCGATACCTGTCAGTCCCCAACACCTGCCAGGTGCCACCTCGAGTCTGCCGGAAAAGGTTGAATTTACGACACTAAACCCGCCTCTCCGACTCGAGGCGCTTGTGCATCATAGAGCGCTGAAGATGGTTAAGTTCAGGTTAAAAGCCGTCTCAATTCAGGAGCGGCGACCACGCCGGATCCGACGCGAAGGATGGAGTACGGATGGTTCTCTCGTTGTAGCCGGTCAAATCGACCGAAAAGATTTGCGCGCCGCCCTCGGCGCCTTGCGATTCGCGGAAGAACATCAGCACCCGCCCATTGGGCGCCCAGGTCGGGCCTTCGTTGTGGTAGCCCTCGGTCAGAACGCGCTCGCCCGAGCCGTCGGGGCGCATGACGCCGATGAGGAAGCGGCCGCCGAGTTGCTTGGTAAACGCGATGTAGTCGCCGCGCGGCGACCACACCGGCGTCGAGTAGCGTCCCTCGCCCGCGCTGATGCGATGCGGGTTCGAGCCGTCGGAGTTCATCACGTAGATCTGCTGACGTGCCGTCGCGATCGGTCTCGAACACGACCTGCCGTCCGTCCGGCGAGTAGCTCGGGCTCGTGTCGATGGACGTGCCGGGCGTGAGTTGGCGCTTTTGCTTCGAGCGCAGATCCATCTCGTAGATCGACGAGTTGCCTTCCGCCTGTAGGCTCATGATGACGCGCTGGCCGTCGGGTGAGAAGCGCGGAGCGAACGTCATCCCCGGGAAATCGCCGACGATCTCGCGCTGTCCCGTCTCGAGGTTCATGAGGAACACGCGCGGCTGATCACCCGTATACGACATGAAGGTGATCTCTTGGTTGGTCGGGCTGAAGCGCGGCGTCAGCACGAGTTCCTGCCCTTTGCTGAGCAGACGCACGTTGAAGCCGTCCTGATCCATGATGGCGAGGCGCTTCACGCGGCGATCCTTGGGGCCCGTCTCGTCGACAAACACGACGCGCGTGTCGAAGTAGCCAGACTCGCCGGTGAGCTGCTTGTAGACCTGGTCGGCGATGATGTGCCCGACGCGGCGCCAATTCTGCGCGCTGGTGGCGAATCGCTGGCCGGCGAGCTGGCGTCCGGAGGCGACGTCCCACAAACGGAACTGCGCGACGATGCGGCCGTCGGCGCCGCGCGCGACATCGCCGACGACGAGCGCGTCAGCGCGGATGGAGCGCCAGTCGGGAAAGCGCGGCGCGGCGTTGACGTCGCGCACCTGCTCCAGGAACGAGCCGCGATCGAGCGGCTCGAAGAGACCCGAGCCGCCGAGATCGGCAGTGACCACCTCGGCGATGTCGGCGGAGAGCTTGAGGATCGGGGCCGAGGAAAAACGGAATGGCGATGGGGATCGGCGCGATGGTGCCCTGCGTCTGACGGCCCTGCAGTCCGCCGGCCCGCCGCTGCTACCGCCGCTCAAGCCGCCGCCGCACCGCCACCGGCGGGTGGCGGAGGTGCCGGCTCGAACTGGCGCATCTGCGCGTCGAGGCCGCCGCCCGTTGACGGGCCCTTGTAGCTGTCGTCGGGACGCTGCGCGGATGCCGGCGAGAGGATCGCGGCGGCGAACATCGCCAGCGCACCGAGCAGCGCCGGCCGCCAGTGAACCGTCCAGTGCCCGCGTCCAGCATTCACCATCCGTCCGTTCTCGTCTCGCATATCGTCGAACCCTTCGCCCGTTTGAGGGCTGCTTATAGTCGAATCGCTGCGCCAGCGCATGCCTAACGCTGCACAAGCCCTAAGATGACCGGCCAGTCGAACGCCCAAGTGACGGTGCTCCAGGAGGAATACTTGTCGGGCGGCAGCTGGAACGGCGCGCACTGCTTGATGGCGCGCAACGAGGCATCGGCGGCGATGGCATAGAGCGGCGTGTTCTGCCGGTCGACGATGACCGGCTCGCCGTCGAGCGAGCCGTCCTGGTGCAAGCGGAAGCGCACGTTGACGATGGGCGTGTCGGCACCGCCGCCGCCGCCCGGCATTTTCGCGCACGGCTGCAGCTGCGAGTTGATCATCGACAGCAGCAGATCCTGCTCGCGCGCCGACAGCACGGTGTCGTTGCCCTGCCGCTCGCCGGCGGTCGGCCCGGTGTAGTCGGTCGGCTTGGTGGGCGGCGTCGAGGACTGCGGCGCGCCGCGCTTGTCGGGCGTCTTGTCGAGCAGCGCGGCGATCTTGTCGGCGTCGAACTTCTTCTTCTCGTCCGCCTTGCGCTTTGCCTCGGCGAGCTTCTTCTTTTTCTCCTCGGCTTTCTTCTTTCTCTTCTCGGCCTTCTTTTTTTCGTCGGCTTTTTTCTTTTCCTCGGCCTTCTTCTTCTCCTCTTCGACCTTCTTCTCCTGCTCGAGCTTCTCCTCGAGCTTCTTCTTCTCGTCGGGCGTCGGGCCGGGCTCGGGCGGCGCAGGCTCGGGCGGCATCGCCGCGAGCTTGTCGGCGATCGGATCCTGCTTGGCGGCGGCGTCTCGGTCTTCTGCGGCTCGGGCTCAGGCGGCGGAGGCGGCGGTGGCTCGGCAGCCGGCGGCGGCGCGGTGATGGGCTTGGGCTTTTCCGCTTCCTTCTTGGAGATCTCCGGCTGCGGCTCTTCCTTCGCCTTGGCCTCGAGCTGCTTGGACGTCGGATCGCCCTGCTTGAGGCGCGTCAGCTCGGACGGCGTGATGATCGTCGCCTCGATCGGAATGACCGGCGGCATATCGGGCGGCGCCGCATGGATCTCGAACAGCGCGTAGGCCAACAGCAGCGCATGGCCGACGAAAGAGGTGAGGAGCCCGCGGTACACGCCTAGCGTCCCGATGACGAAGTTCGCCAGAGTTCGCGGCCGGGGCCGAGAGCGAACTTCGGCATCATAAGGGACACTAGAAGCATGAATTTGCTAGTGCGAATCAGATCGCGAAATTCGCTCGCTACCTTGCTGATGATGATGGCGAATTTCGCGATCATCGCACTAGCCTCCATCCTCCACTTCCGTGACCAGCGAGACTTTACGGAAGCCACCGGCGCTGATGCGCCCCATGACGCGCATGACCGTGCCGTAGGCGACGCCTTTGTCGCCGCGCACGAAGATCTGCTCGTCGTAGCCGTTCTTGGCGATGGCCTTAAGCTTGGGCGCGATCTCATCGAGCGATACGGCCGTCTCGCCGATGAAGACGCTGCCGTCGGCCTTGACGCTGATGGCCAGCGGCTCCTTGTTGGATTCGAGCTGCTTGCCCTTGGCCTGCGGCAGCTCGATCGGCACGCCGACCTGCAACAGCGGCGCGGCGACCATGAAGATGATCAGCAGCACGAGCATCACGTCGACCATCGGCGTGACGTTGATCTCGCTCATCGGCGAATGACGGCGAGAGCGTCTGCGCCGTCCCGCCGCCTGTGGCGTTGCCCTGATGCTTGCGCCCATGGTGCCCTTCGCGCCTTCCTGCTTAGCCTAGTGCGCCGTCTTTAGGTCCTGACGTCGATCTGCCGCGAAACGATGGCGGCGAACTCGTCGGCGAAGGCCTCCAGCCGATGGCTGATCTGCGCGCTATCGGCAGAGAACTTATTATAGAAAATGACCGCCGGAATGGCGGCGACAAGTCCGAGCGCGGTCGCAAACAGGGCTTCGGCGATGCCGGGCGCCACGACCGCGAGGTTGGTGTTCTTCGATACCGCGATGGCCTGGAAGCTCGACATGATGCCCCACACCGTGCCGAACAGGCCGACGAACGGTGCGGTCGAGCCGACGGTGGCGAGGAACAGCAGGCGACGGTCGAGCCGCTCCATCTCGCGGCTGATGGTGACGTCCATCACCTTCTCGACGCGCAGCTGGATGCCGCCGAGGGCGCGGATGTTGCCTTCGACCGAGCGCTTCCACTCGCGCATCGCGGCGACGAACAGCGCCGCCATGGTGATGGGCTTGGTGCGCGACAGCGCCGTGTAGAGCTCGTCGAGCGACTGGCCGGACCAGAACATGTGTTCGAAGCGATCGCTTTCGACGCGCGCGCGGCGGAAGGCAAAGAATTTCTCGACGACGATCGCCCACGACCAGATCGAGGCAATGAGCAGCCCCGCCATGACGAGCTGCACGACGATGTGGGCATTTAAGAAGAGTTCGAGAAAGGAGAAGCCGCCCACCGTCGCGGGACCGATGGCTTCCTGGGCGAGATCGGTGGGGTTCATAATTTTATCCGTGACGTGGGATGAGCCCGGGACGCGGGCGGTCGCAATGGCGCCGTACGACCGGCGCCGCCGGTCGTGCGCAACCGAAGCCCGAGTGTGACGTGCTTCGCCCACATCCCCAAGAGGGCATGTTGCCTCGCAATATGACCAAACGGCGGCGCGGCGCACCGCGACTCGGGGGCGCGCCGCGATTCTACCGCACCCCGCAAGCCTTTAGGGCCACCGCCCTAGGTCAGCATCCACCGCGGCTTCCGTACCCGCTAAGCCAGCAGCGCCTAAATGGCTCAGGCCCTGTCGAGGAGGCCACGCCAGCCACCGGTCTGCGGGTCGTAGGCAGACAGGGTGCCGTTCTCCATGTCGTAGAGCCAACCGTGCACGTTGAGGCGGCCGCTGGCGACGCCCTCGCGCACGATCGCGTAGGTCATGAGGTTGTCGAGCTGGAATTGCACGTGCGCCTTGATGGTGGCGGTAAGCCGCTCCGCCTCCGGCACCTGCGCCGCCGCGATCAACTGATGGGCCGGCTTGGTGAATTCGACCCAACGGCCGAGGTGCGCCTCGCGATCGGGCGGGATGGGCTCGAGCAGCGCCGCGATACCGCCGCAGCCCGTGTGGCCGCAGACGACGATGTCGTCGATGCCGAGGTGGCCGACGCCATACTCGATGGCGGCGCCGACCGCGTCGTCATAGGCATCGGCCGGCGGGACGACGTTGGCGATGTTGCGTACCTCGAACAATTCCCCCGGGTCGGAGCTGGTGATCTGCGCCGGCACGACGCGGCTATCGGCGCAGCCGATCCACAGCAAGCGGGGCTTTTGCTTCTTGTCGGCTAGGCTTTCGTAAAAGGCGCGATCGCGCTCGAACTGCTGACGGAAGCGCGCGTGGCCCTCCATCGCGTCCTTGATGTCGAGGTCGATGCCCTCGGCGTCCTTCTCATTGGTCACGCGTCCCCCCCCTTTCGTCGACCGCTCACGCAGCCGGCGCCATCATCAATGCCCCGCCGACGGTTGTCCATGCTGCGCGTTTTGGGCCACGCCTTCTCACGCAGAGGGTAGGACAACGCGAATGCGCGCGCCGCCCGCGGGTGCCGCTTCTGCGCCGATGCGCCCGCCGTGTGCCTCGACGATGGCGCGCGCGATGGCGAGGCCGAGGCCCGCGCCTCCGGTGTCGCGGCTGCGCGAGGGCTCGACGCGGTAGAAGGGCTCGAAGACCGCCGCGCGCTCCAGCTCCGGAATGCCCGGGCCATTGTCATCGATCAGCACCTCGATGTCGCGGCCGTGACGGCGCACCGTCGCCTCGGCCGCCGTTCCATAGCGCAGCGCGTTGTCGAATAAATTGGCAAACAGCCGATGCAGGGCCACCGGGTCGCCGCGCACGGTCACCGCATTCGGCGGCACCTCGCGCAGGCTCGAAGCCTCCTTGCGCTCGCCGATCTCGCGGCGAATGAGCGCGACAAGGTCGATGTCCACAAGGCGGTCCGAAACCGCCGCTCCCCGTGCGAGCGCCAACGCATCCTCGATCAGCGCCGTCATGGCGTCGAGATCGTGCACGATGCGCGCCTGCTGCTCTGGGTCGGCGACGGTCTCCGCGCGCAAGCGCAGACGCGTCAGGAAGGTCTTGAGATCGTGAGAGATGGCGCCGAGGAGGATTGTTCGGCCTTTGACGAGCCCGGCAATGCGCTCCTGCATATCGTTGATGGAGGCGATCAGCCGGCGGATCTCGGGCGCACCGCGCACTGCCACCGGCTGCGGCATGGCGCTGCCGGCAAAGCGCGACACCGAGCCCGCAAGCTCGCGCAGCGGCCGCGCCTCGCGCATGATGGCGATGATCGCCGCCAGCCCGACGAGCGCGCCCAGCGCGCCGATAGCGAACCCCGGCGGCATGCCCCAGATGCGCGGCGAGACATCGCCACGGCTCACCAGTACGACATATCCACCCGTGCTGAGCGCGATGGCAACCTTCAGCGGCTCGCGTGAGGAAAGCCAGTATTGGCCGAGGCGCAATTGCCGCCAGCGCGGCCCCGCTTCGGGGGCCAGCATGGCGATGACGTGGCGTCCCCCCACCTCGGCGAAGTACTGCGCGATGACGCGCTCGACCGCAGGCAGGTGCTGCTCGCGTGCATCGGCTGGTGGAGGCCCGTCGCTATAGGTGACGCTGAGTACCTCCGAGCTTAGCGCGTCGAGCGTGGTCTGACGGCGCGCCGGCGGCGTATTCTCCAGCACCTCGACGATAGCGGCAGCGCGCTCCGGCAGCAGCATGGCGTTGGCATCGACGGCGCCGCGCTTGCGCGCCATATAGGCCAGCCCGCTGCCGACAGCGATCACGACGAGCAGCGCCAGTAGCACGATCGCCATCAGCCGCCCTGTAAAGCCGAGGCGCCCCAGCACGTCAGCGCTCCACGACGGGCGCGCATAGCATGTAGCCGGCGTTACGCACGGTCTTGATCAGCGTCTCCTCGCCTAACCCGATCTTCTTGCGCAGCCGGCTCACCTGCACATCGATAGTGCGGTCGAACGGATCCGAGCGCCGTCCGCGGGTCCAATCCATGAGTTGTTCGCGCGACAGCACGCGCTGCGGCCGCGACAGGAAGCATTCGAGCAGATCGAATTCGGCGCTCGTCAGGGCGAGCTCGCCGTCGCGGGCATGCACGGCCGAGCGTGCGTCGAGATCGACAACGATGTCGCCCACGGCGACGCGGCGGCGGGCGACGGGCTCTGGCTCTCGCCGGCGCAAGATCGCTCGAATGCGGGCGACGAGTTCGCGCGGGTTGAACGGCTTGCCGAGATAATCGTCGGCGCCCATCTCCAGGCCAACGATGCGGTCGACCTCGTCGGAGCGCGCGGTCAGCATCAGTATCGGCACGCGCGAGGCGGCGCGGATGCGTCGGCACAGGCTCAGGCCGTCCTCGCCCGGCAGCATGATGTCGAGCACGATCAAGTCCGGCTCGCCGAAGGTGGAGCGGAAGCGATCGAGTGCTGCGCCGGCATCGCCTACGTCGACGCGGAAACCCTGCCGCTGCAGATAGTCCTGCACCAGACTGCGGATTTCGGCGTCGTCCTCGATGACAAGAATGCGAGGCTTTTCGGACATGGCGCCAGCATAGGCGACGCGAGAAGCGCGGCAATTCCGCGGCACCCCCGGTTACAAATCGATACACACACCCGCCACTTCTGAAAAACGGCGGCAAAGGCATGACGGCAATTTCCTTAACGGCGCCGAGGACGGCGTCGAGTTCATCAGGAGATTGATCATGCTGCATCACCTTGCACGCGCCTCCGGCATCTTCGCCCTCGCCACATGCTCGCTGCTCGCCAGCACCGCGCTCGCCGAGGCCGGCTGGGCCCGATCCGGCGGCGGCACGGGCCCATACGGGCGCACTTGGAGCTCCAGCGGTAGCGGCAATTGCGCCGGCGGCAGCTGCACTTCGAGCCAGGCGTTCACTGGCCCCAACGGCGGCACGACCACGCGCTCGGGCGCAACCAATTGTGCGGGCGGCACCTGCAATCACTCTGCGACCGTCACCGGCCCGAACGGGGGCACCAGAACCCGCAATTCGACTTGGACCCGCTACTGAACTCTAGCCCCTCTCCAGCGGGGGAGAGGGGGATTAGGCCCCATCCCAAATGGAACGTTCCCATGTCTCGCCCTCCCACCCTTTGGACGACCCTGCGCGACTTCAGCGCCGTCGTCATCGTCTGCATCGCCGGCGCGGTCGCACTCGATGCCTTCATCAACAGAGCTCACGCCGAGTCCCTGCCTCCGCCGGCGTTCGATGCCTATCGACCAGGACCGGGACCGGGGCCGCGCCCCGCTTGGACCGCATGCGAGCCGGACGTGCGCCGCTACTGCCCCAACGTGCTGCCGGGAGGCGGGCGCATCCTGTCGTGCCTAGCAGGAAACAAGGACCGCCTGACCTTCGGCTGCCGCGACGCGCTCATCCGCGTGTGGGCCTACTACCGCCGCTGAGTGACACCCATGCCCGAGTTGACACAAATCGCACCGGTCATGCGTCCCATGGGCGCGTTCCTCGGACTGACGCTGATCTTCATCGCCGCCGAATATTTCTACGCACGCCTCGCCCATCACGACGACGACCACGATCTCGGGGAAACGGCGGCCTCGATCGGCGTAGCTCTCGGCGACTTGGCAACACGCACGCTGACCGCCGGATTTGCCGCGCTTCCTTTCGTCCTGCTCTACCGCCACCGTCTGTTCGACATCCCGATGGGCAGCGGGTGGAGCTGGATGGCGCTCTTCCTCGGCACCGAGTTCGCCTACTATTGGTTTCACCGAGCCTCGCACCGTGTGCGCTGGCTGTGGGCGACGCACGCGGTGCACCACTCGGCAACGCGTCTCAATCTGTCGGCGGCGATCCGTCTAGGCTGGACCGGTCAGCTCACCGGCGCCTTCATTTTCTTCCTGCCGCTCGCCTTCGTCGGCTTTCCGCCGCTCGCCATCGGCAGCATGCTGTCGGCAGGGCTCCTCTATCAATTCTTCCTGCACACGGCGCTGCCGATCCGGCTCGGCTTCCTCGAATGGGTGCTCAATACGCCGGGCCACCACCGCGTTCACCATGCGAGCAACGACACGTGCCTCGACAGCAATTACGGCTCGGTGCTCATCGTCTTCGACCGACTGTTCGGCACTTTCGCCGCGCCCCCCAGGGACGAGCCGCTGCGCTTCGGCCTCAAAGGGCGTCAGGCGGGCCGCAATCCCGTGAGCATTGCCCTCGGCGAGTGGGCGCTGCTGTTGCACGATGCCGCCCATGCACAGGGCCTTCGCGCCAAGCTGCGGACCCTGTTTGGCCCGCCGTGAGCGGCGGCTCAGCAGGGGCGGCCGACAGCGCTTATGCCTCCCTTTACCGGAATGGTCCTAATTCGGGCTAAATCAGCCACTTAATTCCGGCTGCCAAGGGGAGCCGGGGGGCCGAGCGAGCCTGGTCGATGGTAAAGTTGCGTATCCCTGCTTCTGCTGCCGGCGGCTCTTGTCAGCCTCGCCGCACCCGTTCCGACGACCGGCTCGGCGCACGCCGAGGAGTGGGTTGGGCACAGCGTCACGCTGGCGGGCCGCAAGGTGAGCTGCGGCAAGGCCGATATCATGATCGACCGCGATCTGCCGAGCGAAGGCGGGGCCGGCGATACGGTCCTCATCCTCAACCCCAATATGCTCAACCAGCAGCCGCCGACGGTGCGTCTGTTCGTCTTCACCCATGAGTGTGGGCACATCACCGTCGGCGACAGCGAGCTCGACGCCGACTGCTTCGCCGTCAATCGCGGCGTGCGCGAGCGCTGGCTCGACCGCAAGGGGCTGAGAGAGGTTTGCGACAGCTTCGAAGGCGCGCCTGAAACCGACACGCACCCCTCGGCCAAGCGCCGCTGCGCCAATCTCGATCGTTGCTTCGCCAAGGCCATGGCGGAGCAGACACCGATCGCGCCGACGCCGGTGCCAGCCAAGATGCCGCCGAAAGCGCCAGCGACGATCACTGCCGCGGCGCCCGAGTTGCCGGCGCCCAAGAGCGGCGCCGTCGGCCAGCCGAAGGTTCTGTCCGCCTGGCGCTGCACCGATCCGCTCGAGGTGACGACCGGCTCGGTCGATCCCATCGGCAGCATCATCAAGAAAGACGCCGAGCACACCGAGCATTGCCGCTAGGCCGGCCCGCGTCCCCCGCTTGCACAGAATTCCCGCGCCGCTCACAAGCTAACGGCTGGTTGCTTCTCGGCCAAAAATGGCGCGGGCAATTATTGTTTTGCGTTTACTTCCTAAGCGGCATTGAGCTTCTAATCGTTAGTTTTATCGGCGTCCGCTTTATTAGTTTTTGAACCGAAATGAACAGTTGCATAAACCGCATCGCCTTTAACCTGCAAACAAACGATTACTCCCTGTATTTCTTGTCGTTTTGATACGCAAACCAGCGTGCCCGCTGCCATTCATTAACCATAACTGGAAATGCATTTCGTTTGTTTTTTGGCCTAACCATTTTTTACAATGGGGGCATGTTATTCATTTCGCGTGCCGTTTGGCGTATTCGGTTTATTACCGAAAGGTCAAACACTGAAAATCGTGCGTGGGTGAAATTTGGGAGTTTTAGAATGCGTGGGCTTCTTGGAGTTCTGGTTGCCGCGGGCGTGATGGCCGGTACGAGCATGGCCGTTACGACTTCTGCGGAAGCAAACTTGTTCAATCGTGGTGGCTGCTGCACCGTGGCGAAGAAGGTCTATCTATCGCCAGCCGGTCGACAAGCTGGTGCGTAAGGTTTCTTACGAGCGCGTGCGCAGCTATCGCACCGTTATGGTGAAGAAGCTTTATCGCGACCGTTGCGGCTGCCGTAAGTTCTATCGCAGCGTCGCCGTCCAGCAGCCGACCGTGTCGGTCGTCCGCAAGGTGTCTTGGGAGCGCGTTCGCGCTTATCGCACCGTCGCCGCCGTGAAGCACTATCGCAAGCGCTGCTGCTGCCGCTAAGCGGTATCGCAGATCTCTGCTGACAAGCGGAGGACGCGGCGATAGCCGTGTCCTCCCTTGCATTTCCATTCAAGAACGAATTGAGTTTCCCGCCGCCCGCGCTTTCGCGGGCTATTTTATTTCGCGGATCGCCACCCGCGGTTTGTTTTCACGGCGTCATCCGGGTAGTCGCGACCCACTGGCAACCTATTCCCGGGGGCGAGCCCCGGGATGACAACGTGAGCGCTAAGTCGAGCGCTTCGACCTTGGAGCTACTTGCCGCGTTCCTGGTCGCGCTGCCAGTAGACGAACAGAACCGTCACCAGCGCCGTCAGCACCATGGTGGCGAGGATGTCGGTGCGATTGATGAAGGTCACCCACACGTCCCATCCCTGCAGCAGGTGTCCCCGCGGCACGAGCAGACCGTTGCCGACGAGGATGGCGAGCGCCACGCCCGCGGTGAGCGCGACCGCGGCGGCGATCTGCAAGCTGCGCTTCAAGGCCGCGGCACCGTCAGCTTCTTTCTTGCCGGGTACAACGAGGATTGTCTTTTCAGACATGTCGCCTCCATCGTCTGCGATTTGTTCGAAGGTAGCCGATTCGCAGTGTAAGGCGCGACAGATGGCAACACTTTGGTGCGCGCGCGGCGTGCTTTCGCGGCGATCGCGGCGCAAAAAAACGCGCGCCGCTGACGGATGCAGCGGCGCGCAGTAATCTCACATGCAAAGCAAAGCGTTGAGCGCAACTTCGCTCAGACGGCTTCCTTCAGCTCCTTGGCGGCGCGGAAGGCCACCTTCTTCGACGCCTTGATCTTGATTGCCTCGCCGGTCGCCGGGTTGCGGCCCATGCGCGCCGGACGCTTGCGTACCTGCAGCACGCCCAAGCCGCCGATGCGGATCTTGTCGCCCTTCTTCAGATGCTTGGTGATCATCGTCACCAGATCCTCGAGCACGGCAGCGGCCTGCTTCTTCGGGATGTCGTGCGCTTCCGAGAGTGCGGCTCCGATCTGACGGAGCGTAACGGTATTGATCTTCGGAGCGGGTTTTTCAGCCATCGGTTGTTTCCTTGAGAGAATTGTTCAGCCGGAGGGATAGTACACGAGATGCACGCACAATGTGCCGTCGGCCGAGGGCGAATATGCGGGATAAGGGCCGGAATCAAGCGTTTTTTGCACGTCGGTGCACTGACGCCGCCCCGAGGCTGACCCCGCGGGCTGACCTAGGCCGCGCCGAACGCCTCGCGCAGGGCGCTCGATATGCGCAGCGGCTTGCCCGAAACGGAGATCAGAACGACGGTCACTTCCGCTTCGACAATCGTGGTTTCCAAGCTCCTAACGCTCTGCACGAGCGTGAGGCTCGCCGCGCCGATGGTTTTGACGCGCGTCACGACTTCAAGCAATTCGTCGATGCGCGCCGGCTTCAGGAAATCGAACGTCATGCGGCGCACGACGAACGCTGCCGGCTCGGTGCCGCCCGAGCCGTCGATGAGACGGCGGTGATCGCCGCCGAGCAGGCGCAGGAAGTCGGAGCGCCCGCGCTCGCACCAGCGCACGTAGCTCGCGTGATAAACGAGACCGGAGAAATCGGTGTCCTCGAAGTAGACGCGCACCGGCAGCACGTGCGCGCGCCCGCTCGCATCCTCGATGAGGCGGCCGGCGAGATCCGGCCAGTTGTCTTCGCCCGGGTTCGTCATGGGGCGAAGAGAGCCGATCGCGACGCCGTTGTCACGCGGCCCATCGATCACGCGCTAAGCTCGATCATGACAATCTCGGGCGGCGCGCCGAAGCGCACGGGCAAGCCGCTGCAGCCGAGGCCGCCGGAGACGATCATGTTGCGGCCGTCTTCGACGATATGGCCGTAGACGTAGCGGTCGCCGAACTTCGACGGCACGTAGGGCGCGATAACCTAAGACGCGCACCTGGCCGCCGTGCGTATGACCGCAGACGGTGAGTGCGACCCGGTCGGGCACCTTGGGGAAAATGTCGGGCTCGTGCGCCATGAGGACGATCGGCGCGTCGTCCGTCGTCAGCGCGAGCGTACCGGCGAGGTCGTCGAGACCGTCGTAGGCCGCAAAGCCCATCCAGCTTGCGCGGAAAGAACGCCCACTGATCGCCGAGACCGGCGATCCAGAAGGCGCCGCCGTCCTTGACGAGCCGCACCGATGTATTCTCGTGCAGCGTGATGCCGGCGTTCTGCAGAGCGGTGCCTGCCTTGGTCGGACCGCAGCGGCGCTGCTGCACCTCCTGCTCCTCCCACCAGTCATGATTGCCAAGCACGGCGTGCACACCGAGCGGCGCCTTGAGCTTCGCCAGTGCAGCGGCCCAGTCGTTGTGAGCGACGGGTTCGGAATAGCGGGCGAGCTTATGACCGGCAACGTAGTCGCCGAGCAGCAGCACGGCGTCGGGCGCCAGCGCATTGACCTGGGCGACGATGCCCTCGATGCGCTCGACGTCCATCCACGGCTTGCAGGCGTGCAGGTCGGCGAGGACGGCGAGCCTGACGGATAGGCCCTGCGGCCAGCGCGGGGGCGACAGCCGATAGTTCGTGACGCTGGTGCCGAACCCTTCGGCCAGCGCATAGCTGCTAAGGCCGACGCCTCCGGCGGTGGCGGCGCCGAGGCCCTGAAATAGCTGTCTGCGGGTGATCACTTGGATTGCCGTCCGGCCCCTGCGGAGAAATGCGACGAATTCCATTTTTGACGCAAAAGTTGTGCCAGAAGCTGATCCGGCCCGCGGCAGCCGAAGGGACCGCGGCTCAGCCGGTTCCGGTCTGGCCTTCGTCGTCCTCGCCGGTGTCCTCATTCAGCGCGTCGAATAGGGCGCCTTGCGGGCTGGACGTGCGCTGCGGCCCCGACATGCCCAGATGCTTGTAGGCCTTGAGCGTCGTGATGCGCCCGCGCGGAGTGCGGCTGATGAAGCCCTGCTGCAGGAGATACGGCTCGACGATCTCCTCCAGCGCATCGCGCGGCTCGGAGAGGGCGGCAGCGAGGGTCTCGATGCCGACCGGGCCACCGTCGTGGGTCTTGGCGATGCAGGCAGAGATAGCGGCGGTCGAGGCTATCGAGACCTTCGGCGTCGACCTCGAGCGCGGTCAGCGCCTTGTCGGCGAGCGTTGCGTCGATGATCGGGGCGCCGCCGACGGAGGCGAAGTCGCGGACGCGGCGAAGCAAGCGTCCGGCGATGCGGGGTGTGCCGCGCGCGCGCCGCGCAATCTCGTGCGCGCCGTCCTGACTGATGGGAGCGCTGAGCACGCGCGCTGCGCGCGAGACGACGCGTTCGAGCTCCTCGACGTTGTAAAAGTTGAGGCGGACGGGAATGCCGAAGCGGTCGCGCAGCGGCGTCGTCAGCAGGCCGAGGCGCGTCGTGGCGCCCACCAGCGTGAACTTGGCAAGGTCGATGCGCACCGAGCGCGCCGCGGGGCCCTCGCCGATGATGAGGTCGAGCTGATAATCCTCGAGCGCCGGATAGAGGATCTCCTCCACCGCCGGGCTCAAGCGATGGATCTCGTCGATGAAGAGGACGTCGCGATCTTCGAGGTTGGTGAGCAGCGCCGCGAGGTCGCCGGCCTTGGCGATGACCGGCCCGGACGTGGCGCGAAATCCAACGCCCAGCTCCTTGGCCATGATCTGAGCGAGGGTCGTCTTGCCGAGACCGGGCGGACCGGCGAACAGCACGTGGTCGAGCGCTTCGCCGCGGTCGCGCGCCGCCTTGATGAAGATGCTCAGGTTGGCGCGCGCCTGCTCCTGGCCGATGAACTCGGCAAGCGCCTGCGGCCGCAGCGAGGCTTCCGTGGCGTCGGTGTCGCGCTTGGCGCTGGTGACAAGCCGATCGGTCATGGTTTGTTCCTGACCTGCTTCGCCCCCCGCGTCAAGGCAACAGCCGCGATCAGACGCGGGAGAGGCGGCTGGCGACGGGCCCCGCCGCGGCAGCCAAGAGCCACGTCCATTGGCCGGCGGAGGTGCCAGCCGTGTAGGCGACGCCCATCGAGACCGCGAACACACCGGCGACGAGCAATGGATCGATTACACCGGCGCGGCGTAGGTCGTCTGGGACATCCGGTGCCATGAGCTCGGGGTTGCGGCTCGCGTACCACCACATGGCGGCGGTCAGCAGGCAGATGATCATGAGCACGCCCGCGTAGAGGATGGTCGGCAGCGCGCTCCGGTGATCGCTCATCACGCTAGTCACGAAGGGTATGAGGGCCACGGCCATCAGGAAGAACAGATTGAGCCATAGCAGCACGCCGTCGACGCGGCGGATGTACGAGAACTGATTGTGGTGCGCCATCCATAGGACGCCGATGACGACGAAGCTGAGGACGTAGCACCACAGGGCGTGCGACAGCCCCTGCATGGCGACGACGAGAGCGTCGTCGCTGAGGCCCTCGGGCAGTTTGAGATCGAGCACCAGGAGCGTAATGGCCACCGCCATGACCGCGTCGGTGAAGGCGAGGAGGCGCTCCGACGCGTAGGTGTCCCCGGTTTTGTTGGCAGCGCTCATAAGCTGCTGGTGAGCTGCTTCGCGTTTGCCGTCAAGGAACCGGCGAACGACAGATGCTGCGTTGCGGCAATCGCCATGAGCAAAACCTTGCCTCTTCACAGGATTAGCTGATCGGTCTAGCGTCGCTCGGCGGGGCTCGAGCGGGACAGCAATCTTCAGACCACGAGTAGCAGGATGTATCGAGCCATCATTTTTGCCTCGCTCTGCGCTGTCGCCGCCATGTCGGCGCATGCCGCGGAGCTGTGTGTTGCCTGCCAGGAGCCGGCGGCCACCTATCGCTGCACCGTCGAGCAGCCGTCCGAGAAGTACGCCCTCGGCAACGAACTCGAAGCCCAGGTCTGCACGAAGGTGTTGGCGCAAAAAGGCGAGCACAAGAAGTGCGCGCTGACGCCCGTCGCCGAAGGCGGCAAGTGCGAGGGTCTTGAGCGTCATGTGACGGTCACTGACTATCAGCGCGCCTTGGCCGGCAACGGCGAGTCCACCTACGAGGTCGGTGCCTTCGAGATCGCCCGGCGCAACGTGCACGACACGTGGCTGTGCGTCAGCTCGATGTTCAAAGATTGCTGATTTGTAAGGTGCCGCGCGGGCTTACACGGCAAGATCATCCTCGCAACGTCCATTTCCGTGCCTACATTGCTGGCATCGACTTGCCAGCGTGAGGGTCATGACATGCGTGCGCCCGCTTTCGTCCGCTCCGGAGCCGTGGCCGTTGCCGTTGCCGGCGCCCAGGTGCTGCCGTTTGCCGAGGCGCGAGCCTATGAGCCCAAGTCCGAGACGACTGCCGTCTACGAGGAAGTGTGGCGCTTGGCGCGCGACAAGTTCTACGACCCGAAGTTGAAGGGTCTCGACTGGGAGGCGATGGGCAACAAGCATCGCTTCGCCTACGCCGCCGCCAAGACGGATGCGCAGCGCTCCGCGGCGATCAACGCGCTGCTCGCCGAGCTCGGTGCCTCGCACACCCACCACTACACGAAGGACGAGACCGCCTACTACGAGCTCGTCGACATTTTCTCCTACCCGCTTGCGCCGCGATATCCCGAAGCACTTCGCGGGCGAGAAAGTGCGCTATGCCGGCATCGGCATGTTCACCAAGGACATCGACGGCAAGACATTCGTAACAGCCGTGTTCCCCGACATGCCGGCGGCGCGCGCCGGCCTGCTCGCCGGTGATGAGATCGTCTCGGCCGACAACAGGCCGTTCGCACCGATCGGCTCGTTCCGCAACAAGATCGGCGAGAAGGTGACGCTGAAAGTTCGCCGCGAGGCGACGGGTGACGTGAAGAGCATCACCGTCGAACCGCAATGGATCGAGCCGGGCGAGGCATTCCAAGCGGCATTGCGCGACAGCGCCCGCATCATCGAGGTGAACGGCAAGCGCGTCGGCTATGTGCGCGTGTGGTCGTATGCCGGCAACGAATATCAGGCGCTGCTCGAGGACGTGCTGAGCGACGGCAAGCTCAAGGACGCCGACGCGCTCATCTGGGATCTGCGCGACGGCTGGGGCGGCGCGCATCCGCGCTATCTCAGCGTGTTCAATACCTACGGACCGACGCTGGCGCTCACCGGGCGCAACGGCACGACCAATCTCGTCGGCTATCGCTGGGGCAAGCCCGTCGCCATGCTCGTCAACGGTGGCACGCGCTCGGGCAAGGAAGTGCTGGCCTACGGTTTCAAGAAAAACGGCTTCGGCCAAGTGATCGGCGAGCGCACTGCCGGCGCATTGCTCGCCGGCACGGCATTCCTGCTGTCAGACGGCAGCTTGTTGATCATGGCGGTGGAGGACGCCGCCGTCGACGGCGAGCGTGTCGAAGGCAAGGGCGTTCCGCCGTCGATCGAAGTGCCGTTCGATGTGCGCTATGCGGCGGGCAAGGATCCGCAGCTCGACAAGGCGGTCGCCGTCCTCGCCGACGGCGCTTGACGCTTAGGTCGGCGTCGCTCTTGATGCGCAGGGCGACCATGGTGATGCTGTCGTTGGCGTTCGACTCGTGCCCGTCGTTGGTGATCGGCTGCAGTCCGTAGGCCTTGTCGCTTTCGCCGACGAGCATCTTGGGTGCCTTCGGTTTGTCGGCCGACCCGGTGGAGGCCTCGCCCACGTAGGTCTGCTCCAGCACCGCCGGCTTCAGCTTGCGATCGGATGGGCCCATGACGGCCCAGATCAGAACGAGCTTGCCGGAGAGCGCCGTCTGCGAGCCGACCTTCTTGATCTCGCCGACATAGCTCTCCTCCGGCCCCGTGCCTTTCGGCTTGAACGAGCAGAGCATGGCGCGCGTTTGGCTTTCGGGCTCGGTGCTCGTCTCGCCGTGCTCGGCGAGCGTGCACGTCAGGACGCCGATATCGGTCTGCATGGCGGCCGAGGCAGGCACGGCGAGCATGCACAGCACAATTGCGATCGCCCAGCGCATGGGAGGTCTCCCTTACCGCATCAGGGATTCAGGGAAACGCTCAGATGCGAGATTTGGTTGCGCGGCGCCAAGCTCTAGTCGCCGATGATGTCGCCCTGGATGAGCACCTGGCGCACCGCGATGGAGACGACACCGGCTAGGAAGGCGAGGTAGGGCCGGGCGTGGTCGAGGCCGAGTGGTAGCAGCATCGCGGCGACGGCAAAGGCGATGACGGCGACGACGACGGCGACAAGCCAGTGAAGCCGCCGGTGCGCCAGACGACGATTGCCAGGATCAGCGCGGTCAGCAGCGCCGGCACCGTCGACCAGACGAAGGCGGCGAGCCCCGCCTGCCCGAGAGAGGACACCTCAACGGGCAGCAAACTGGAGAGGCCGAAGACCCAGGCGGTAGCAATCAGGATGACGAGCGCAAGCGCCGCGAAGAACGGCCCGACGAGCGCATAGATGAGAAACGTCCACAGGGCGCGTTGACTGTTCGACACCATTGGTCCTCTTGCGCTAGCGCGCCAGCTCCTTCAAGCCGCGGCGGATGAGCTTAGCGGTATCGGCGTCTTCGCCCAGCTCTTTCATGGCGACGGCGATGGCGGCGGACGCCTGCGCCGGCTGATAGCCGAGGTTGGACAGCGCCGACATGGCCTCGGCGGCGGCGTTGCCCTGCGCCGGCGCACCCGAAGCCGTGCTGCCGCTCGGCAGATGCAGGCCGGCGACCGACAGCGCCGGCGCCTTGTCCTTCAGCTCGGCGACGATGCGCTGCGCCAGCTTCTTGCCGATGCCGGGCGCCTGCTCGACGCTCGCCCAGTCGGCAAGCGCGATGGCGTTGGCGAGATCCTGCGGGCTGAGCGTGCCGAGCAGCCCGAGCGCCACCTTGGAGCCGACGCCCTGCACGCTCTGCAGCGTGCGGAACCACGAGCGCTCGACCTCGCTGGCAAATCCATACAGGCGGATGGCGTCCTCGCGCACGTGCGTGTCGATGGTGAGCGCGACGTCATCGCCGATCTTCATGTTGCGCAAGGTGCGCGCCGAGGCCTGCACCTCGTAGCCGACGCCGCCCACATCGACGATGCAGAAGCTCTCGCCGATGGCGTCGATCTTGCCTTTGAGCTTTCCGATCATTGGTTCCCCCGGAGCGCAGGTGGCAGTGGGCAAGAGGCAGTGGGCGGTAGTGAAGAATTTATCGACTGCCTACTGCCTACTGGCCACTGCCAGCCTGACGCGCGCCTGGCGATGATTGGCATGGCAGATGGCGATAGCAAGCGCGTCGGCTTCGTCGGCGCTTTTGACGCGCGCTTTCGGCAACAGGAAGCCGATCATCGCCTCGATCTGCCGCTTCTCGGCGTGGCCGGCGCCGGTCACCGATTTCTTGATGAGGTTCGGCGGGTACTCGGCGACGAGCAGCCCACCCATCGCCGGCGCCAGCAGCGCCATGCCGCGCGCCTGCCCCAGCTTCAAGGTGGAGCGCGCGTTGTCGTTGACGAACGTCTCTTCGACCGCGGCCTCCTGCGGCTTGAAGCTCGCGATGACGCTGGCGATGCCCTCGAACAGCTCGCGCAACCGATAGGCGAGTTCGGCGTCGGCGGGCGACGGTGACGATGCCGCTCGCCACATAGCTGAGCGCACGCCGTCGCTGTCGACGACGCCCCAGCCGGTGCGGCGCAGCCCCGGATCGATGCCGATGATGCGTGTGACGGTTGTCCCCATGGCCGAACGCATAGCACGCGAGGTGATTCGTTGCCGTGTTACGGCACCGCATCGCCCTGGAAATTCAGCGGAGTTCAGCGCATTTGGCGCAAGCCCCCGAGGCGAGCTGCCGCAGGCAACTGAAAGTGTGCGCAAGGCGTTGATCGGTGGCATCTGCGGGCGTAATTTCACGGGGTATTTATGGTTTTGAATTATCCGTCGCTGGTCGCAGTTGGCGCGGCCCACCGGGGACGATTGCCCGGAAATTTCGAGCCGCGCACATCAGCCGAGCGCGTACGCCGTGAGTACGAGACCGACAAGAGAAGCGCTCTCTGGCGCTGCGTTGCCCGCATCCCCGCGCTGCAACCGTGCTCGACACGCTGCCGCCGGCGCTGGCGGGCGATGTCGCCTTCCGCATCTTCTGCACGCCGGAGCTGTCGCAGCACCGCACGCACGATCATGACGAGCTCACCGCGCGTGCCCGCTTCCATCTGCGCCACGCCAAGTGGCAGCGCCTGGCGACGCCGGCCGGCGACGTGCAGACCTACATCTTCGAGCCCGACTGCGAGCCGCGCGGCACCGTCATGCTGGTGCACGGCTGGACGAGCGAAGCCGCCTTCATGACCGCGTTCATGGAGCCGCTGCGGCGCTCGGGCTATCGCGTCGTCGCCTTCGACTTTCCCGCCCACGGGCTGAGCCCCGGCCGGCGCACCAACCTCGCCGACTGCGCCCGCTCGATGCTCGCCGTGTGCGACCACTTCGGCCAGATCGACGCCGTCGTCGCGCATTCGTTCGGCGGCTTCGTCTCGCTGCTCGTCGCCGAGGGCGGCCCGCCGATGGAGCACGCGCACCCGATCGGGCGCTTCGTGCTCATCTCCTGCCCCAACAAGCTGTCGGAGGTCGCGCTGAACTTCGGCAGCACGCTGAAGCTCGGGCCGGCCGCCCAGCGCGCCTACGAGCGTCACCTGGAGCGTGTCGGGCATCGCCCGGTGGCGACGTTCACGGCATCCGAGCTGCTGCAGCAGCACCGACGCGCCGGTGCTCGTCATCCACGGGCGCGAGGACGACGAGGTGTCGTTCCGCAATGCCGAGGACATCGCCGCCGCGCGGCCTTCGGCGCGGCTGCTTGGCTTCGACGGGCTGGGTCACCGCAACGTTCTGTTCGCGCCGCCGGTGTTCCGCGCCGTGATGAACGAGCTGGCGCCGCAAGCGGCGCGCGCGGCACCGCGCTGCGGCCGCAGCGCGCGCGCACAAGCGCGAGCGCGAACAGCGCCAATCGGCATAGCTTCTCAGGCGGCGGTGAGCTTTTTCAGGACCTCGTCGGAGATCTCGAAGTTGGCGTAGACGTTCTGCACGTCGTCGTCGTCCTCGAGCGCGGCGATCATCTTGATGATGCTCTGCGCGTTCTCCTCGTCGACCTGCGTCGACAGGTTCGGCTTCCAGATCGCTTTGACGCTGCGCGGCTCGCCGAGCTTCTCCTCGAGCGCGCCGGCGACCGTGCCGAGGCTGTCGAAGGCGCAGGTGATGACGTGGCCGTCGGCGTCGGAGACGACGTCGTCGGCGCCGGCATCGATCGCCGCCTCCAGCACGGCATCGGCCGAGCCGGCGCTCGGCCGGATAGGTGATCTCGCCGACGTGCGCGAACATGTGCGACGACCGAGCCCGTGGCGCCGAGGTTGCCGCCGTACTTGGTGAACACGGCGCGCACGGCGCCGCCGGTGCGGTTGCGGTTGTCGGTCAGCGCCTCGGCGATGACGGCGACGCCGCCCGGCGCGTAGCCCTCGTAGCGGATCGCCTCGTAGGTGTCGGCATCGCCGCCCGCCGCCTTCTTGATGGCGCGCTCGATGTTGTCCTTCGGCATGTTCTCGGCGCGCGCCGCCTGGATGGCGAGGCGCAGGCGCGGGTTCATGTCGGGGTCGGGCGTGCCCATCTTGGCCGCCACCGTGATCTCGCGCGCCGAGCTTGGAGAACAGCTTGGCACGGGCCGCGTCCTGCGCGGCCCTTCTTGTGCATGATGTTCTTGAATGCTGAATGGCCGGCCATCTTGCTCTCGTCGCATCTGCAGGATTTGCGAGATTTATTGCGCGAGGCGGCGCCGCCCGGTCAAGCCCGCCGAGCCGTGCGCAGGCTACTCTCCCAGAACGTCGGGGTGGCGGGCTCGATGTGCGGGCCGATGCGCAGCGCCCCACAAGCCTTGGCGAGCCCCGTCTTGTCGTCGATGTCGATGGCGAGGCCGGACAGCGTCGCCGGGCCGCCCGCCGGCTCGAAGCGCTGACGCGGGATCTTGGTGATGAAGCGGTTGATCGGCTCCTCGATGTCCATGCCGAGCACCGAATTGTAGTCGCCGCACATGCCGGCGTCGGAGATGTACGCGGTGCCGTTCGGCAGCACGCGCTCATCCGCCGTCGGCACGTGCGTGTGCGTGCCGATCACCGCGGTGGCGCGCCCGTCGACGAAGATAGCCCATCGCCTGCTTCTCGCTCGTCGCCTCGGCGTGCATATCGATGATGATGGCGTCGGCGCCTTGCTTCAGGCGGCAGGCGGTGAGCTCGGCATCGACGGCGCGGAACGGATCGTCGAGCTCGGCCATGAAGATGCGGCCCATGGCGTTGATCACCAAGACTTCGAGGCCGGCCGGCGTCTTGATCAGCGAGGCGCCGCGGCCCGGCGTGCCCTTGGGATAATTGATCGGACGGATGAGCTGCGGATGGCGCTCGATGAACACCAGCGCCTCCTTCTGGTCGAAGGCGTGATTGCCGAGCGTGACCGCGTCGGCGCCGGCCTCGATCAGCTCCTCGAGGATCGCCTCGGTGATGCCGAAGCCGCCGGCCGAGTTCTCGCCGTTGATGATGACGAAATCGAGCGCGTAGCGGCGGCGCAGGCCGGGCAGCGCATCGACCACCGCCTTGCGGCCGGTGCGGCCGACGATATCGCCGAGAAAAAGCAGACGCATTCAGGTTCCGGAGCAGTGTATCGGGCCTGACGGCGTCAGCACCCAGTCGAGGGGCTGGTCATAGTGGAGATGGGGGACCGCGTCGACCTTCAGCTCGTCGTATGCGACGCCGACGGCTACCACAGGCTTAATGGCGCGCAGGCGCGCGAGCGTGCGGTCGTAGAAGCCGCCGCCGTAGCCGAGGCGATAGCCTTGTGCATCGAAGGCGAGCAGCGGCACGAGGACGATGTCGGGCTCGAGCACCGGCTTGTCGGGCAGCGGCTCGGCGATGCCCCACTGCACGCGGCCCATCGGCATCGCCCGGGCTCCAGGCGCGGAAGACGAGCGGCAGGCCCTTGCCCTGCATCACGGGGAGGCAGAGGCGATAGCCCTCGCGGCTGCAGGCGCGCGAGCAGCTGGGCAGGGTCGATTTCGTCGCGGATGGCGGCAAAGCCGGAGACGATGGCGCCGGGCGCGGGCTCTAAGAATGTCGAGGCCATGCGCTGCAAGCCGCGCGCCGGCCGTCGGCCCCGTGCTCGAGCGAAGGCCGCAGCGCGACGGGCGAGCGCCCGGGTTCTTGCTGCCCGTTTTTCCTCGCCCATCTGCATTGAAAGAAAAATGCCGCGGTGGCCGTCGAAGCGGATGATCCCGCGTTGGTCCCTACGAGAAGTAGGTGGGGGCCGTGTGTCCGAAACCACGGTCTCGGTCAGGGACAGCTCCCATGCGGATCTTATAGGCCCCGGGGAACATATGTGCTTCTAACGCACCCCGCAGCGAGACCTGAATGTAGAGGATCGCACGACGATTATCCAGTCGCCTCCGCACGCTGTCCCCGTCGCTGGCGCGGCTCGGCTGAAGCCTTGTAACCCCTCACCCGACCTCGCATGCGGAGCAGCGCTCCGATGTTCGGTCGACCTCTCCCCCTGGGAGAGGTGGGGCTCGCGAGGTCTCGCTGATTGGTTTGCCGAGCTGAAGAGATAGTCCCGGCTATCGGCACACCTCTCCCAGAGGGAGAGGTCGGCGTGGCATGCGCAGCATGCGCGCCGGGTGAGGGGTTACGGAGCTTTGCAGGACGCAGTTAGGCGCGGCGCTTGACTTCGGCCGTGTTGGTGGAGGTGCCGCCGCCGCTATTGCCGTCGGTGGCGTCCCACAGCTCGTCGGCGATGGTCAGCGCCGCCATGAGCAACAGGCGTTCCTCGCCGACGTTGCCGTGCTCCCGCGTCAGGGCTTCCATGCGGCTCTTGACGTATTCGGCGAGCTCTTTGAGGCGCGGCTCCTCGCCGTCTCCGCAATCGAAGCGGTAGGAGCGTCCGTTGACAGTGATCGCGACCTGACCCATCGCCCCCACCGCTTGGCTCAGCGCGCCGCCTAGTCTCCCGATTCCGAAGCTCGCCGGGAGCGCCGGCGAATTTCTCGATCATCACACTAGGTTGCTCAGGCGTCGCTTTCGAGCACGTTATGCAGCGAGTTATCGCCCAATCAATGCGGTTGACGGCCTCGTCGCGGGCCTGCTCGAGCTTGGCGATCGTCGCCTGCGCCTCGCTGAGCTGTGCTTTGAGCTGATCGCGCTCGCGCTCGGCCGCCTCGAGGCGCGCCTGCCCGTTGCGCTTGGGATCTCCAGGCGCCGCACGCCCGCCCCGCTGGCGCGGCGGTGGTGCCTGCCGCTTGCCTTTTTGGGTCACCCGTTGAGCCATTTTAGGTCCTGCCCTCCGAGATACGCCCAGTTGCCCCCTGGCGATCCACGGCTGCCTTCCCGTGTCATGACCTTAAGTGTCGCTGTTCGGAGGCGTCAACAAGGCAGCACGGGAAGCACCGCGCGCCCAACAGAAATCTCGCGTCATACTTTCCGGCGCAGCTTCCGGGCATCGTTCAGCACGCCGTGGCATGCCGCATTGACACCAGTGCCCCGCGTCCAGTTAATGGCCGCGCTCTTGGGCATGCGCGTGGCGCATGTGTAGATAACGAAGCGCCAAGGAGGCGACGAAGATGACTGTGAAGGTTGCGATCTCGGGCTTTGGCCGCATCGGCAGAAACGTTCTGCGGGCGGCCGCCGAAGCCAAGCGCACCGATTTACAGTTCGTCGCCATCAACGACCTGGTGCCGGCTAAGGATAACGCGCACCTGTTCAAATACGACAGCGTGCACGGCACGTTCCCCGGCGAGGTGAAGGTTTCCGGCGATTCCATCGACGTCGGTCTTGGCGCGCCGATCAAGGTGCTGGCCGAGAAGGATCCATCGAAGTTGCCGTGGAAAGACCTCGGCGTCGACATCGTCATGGAATGCACGGGCATCTTCACCGACAAGGACAAGGCGCAGGTGCATCTGACTGCGGGCGCCAAGCGCGTGCTCGTCTCGGCTCCGTCGAAGGGCGCCGACATCACGGTCGTCTACGGCGTCAACCACGAGAAGCTCACGGGCGACCACAAGATCGTCTCGAACGCCTCGTGCACGACCAACTGCCTGGCCCCGGTTGCCAAGGTGCTGAACGACCTCGTCGGCATCCAGTCGGGCTACATGACGACCATCCACTCCTACACCAACGACCAGCGCATCCTCGATCAGGCGCACAAGGACATGCGCCGCGCGCGAGCCGCCGCGCTGTCGATGATCCCCACCACGACCGGCGCCGCGGTGGCCGTGGGCCTCGTGCTGCCCGAGCTGAAGGGCAAGCTCGACGGCACGTCCATCCGCGTGCCGACGCCGAACGTCTCGGTCATCGACTTGAAGTTCATTCCCGGCCGCGAGACGACGGTCGAGGAGATCAACAAGGCGATGGCGCACGCGAGCGCCCAGCAGCTGAAGGGCGTGCTCAGCTACGTGACGGACGAGCTCGTCTCGATCGACTTCAATCACTCGGCCGTATCTCGTCGAACTTCGATTCGACGCAAACGCAGATCGTCGATGGACGGCTGGCACGCGTGCTGTCCTGGTACGACAACGAGTGGGGCTTCTCGAACCGCATGCTCGATACGGCCGTCGCCATGGGCAAGCTGCTCTAGCTGATCGCCATGCGATGCCGACGTATCGCAACATCGTCGTTCTGACCGGTGCCGGGCTCTCCGCGGAGTCCGGCATCGCCACGTTCCGCGACCGAGATGGCATCTGGGCAAAGGTCGACGTCGAGGACGTCGCAACGCCCGAAGCCTTCCGCCGCAACCCACAGCTCGTGCACGACTTCTACAATCATCGCCGGCGCGGCCACGCCGAGTGTCGCAGCCGAACGCGGCGCACTTCGCCTTGGCGAAGCTGGAGCGCGAGCACGGCGGCAACCGTCACCATCGTCACGCAGAACATCGATGCGCTGCACGAAGCGGCGGGATCGCACAACCTCATCCACATGCACGGAGAGCTGTTGAAGGCGCTTATGCGCGCTGTGCGGCGAGCGGCACGCGTGGAGCGACGATCTCGAGCTTGAAGACGCCGTGCCCCGCCTGCAGCAAGGAAGGTGGCATGCGCCCCGACGTCGTGTGGTTCGGCGAGATGCCCTACGAAATGGAGCGCATCTACGAGGCGCTGATCGGCGCCGACCTTTTCATCTCGATCGGCACCAGCGGCAACGTCTATCCGGCGGCCGGCTTCGTCGCCGCGGCGCGCGAAGCCGGCGCGCACACGGTCGAGCTGAACCTCGAGCCGTCGGAGGGGGCGCACCGTTTCCACGAGGCCATCCACGGTCCAGCGACGCGCATCGTCCCCGCCTTCGTCGACCGTTGCTCTCGGGCTAGCGGCGCAAGACGGCAACGGCCTCGATATGCGGCGAATAGAGGAACTGGTCGATCGGCGTCACGCGCTCGAGCTTGAAGCCGCCGTCGATGAGAATGCGCGCATCGCGCGCGAGCGTCGCCGGATTGCACGACACGGCCGCGATCGTCTTGACGCCCGAGGCGGCGAGCGCTGTCGCCTGCGTCGCGGCACCCGCGCGCGGCGGATCGAACACCGCCGCTTCGAACGGCTGCAGCTCCTTGACCGACAGCGGCTCGCGAAAGAGATCGCGCAGCTTGGTCTCGATCGGTTTCAGCCCGGGCGTCCGCTTGGCGGCATTCTGCAGCGCGCGCGATCGCAGCCTTGTCGCCGTCCACCGCGAGAACGGAGGCGCGCTGCGCCAAGGGAAACGTGAAGGTGCCCAGGCCGCAGAAGAGGTCGACGACGCGCTTGGCTTCGCCGACGGCGGCGGTGACGAGGCGCACCATCTCCGCCTCGGCGGCGGGTGCCGCCTGCAGGAACGAGCGGGCCGGCAGCACGACGTTGGCGGTGCCGAAGCGCACGGCCGGAACCGTCGCCTGGTAGAGCGTGTCGCCGGACAGCGTCAGGCGGGCAAGCTTCAGCGCGGTTGCCTCGCGCGCGAGGAACTCGCGCAGGTCGGGCGACGGATCGCCCGGCACGTCCTCGATGGCGACGTCGAGCCCATTGGCGGCAAGCGTCACGACGACACGCGACCGGGCGCGCGCCGCGACATCAGCGGCTCGACCAGGCGACGCAGGCCGGGCAGAGCGCGCACGATGGCCGATGCGGTAACGGGGCATTCCTGCAGGTCGACGATGTCGACGCCCTTCGCCTCGTGAAAGCCGAGAGCGACGCCGCGCCCGGTGCGCCGCGCCGAGAATGCCGCACGCCGGCGCGGCTCCGGCCCCGACGGTGGCGACATGGCCGATCGGCGCGTCGATGCCGCGCGCTGCGAACGCCGCGACGACCATCTCGCGCTTCCAGGCGAGATACGCAGGCGCGCGCAGATGCTGCACGGCGCAGCCGCCGCAATGGGTGAAGTGACGGCACACCGGCGCGATGCGCTCAGGGCTCGCCTCGATGACGGCGATGAGGCGCGCGCGCTCGCCGCGCACGTCGGCCTGCACGCGCTCGCCAGGTAACGCATAGGGCACGAACATCGGCCCCGAGTGTGCGTCGGCGACGCCGTCACCCTGGGCGCCGAGGCGCACGATATCGAGAGCTTGTGTGTCACCCATCGTGCAGCGCACCGATGAGGAACTCGACGTTGCCGGAGCCGCCTTTGATCGGTGAGGGAATGGCGCCGGCAACGCGCCAAGCGGGCTGCGCGGCGAGCCACGCGGTGACGGATTCGAGCGCACCCTGGCGTGCCTCGGCATCGCGCACGATGCCGCCCTTGCCGATGCGCTCCGGCCCCACCTCGAACTGCGGCTTGACCAGCGCGACGAGGAACGCGCCGGGCGCGGCGAGCTCGAGCGCCGGGCCCAGCGCCTTGATCAGCGAGATGAAGCTGACGTCGGCGGTGATGGCGCCGACCGGCTCGGGAACGGTCTCGCGTGTCAAGCGGCGCGCATCGAGACCTTCGAGCGAGACGACGCGCGGATCGGCTTTCAGGCTGGCGTGCAGCTGTCCGTGGCCGACGTCGGCGGCGTAGACTTTGCGCGCGCCGCGATCGAGCAGCACCTGCGTGAAACCGCCGGTCGAGGCGCCGACATCGAGCGCGATGCGCCCGTCCGGATCGAACTCGAAAGCGGCTAGTGCGGCAGCGAGCTTCTGTCCGCCACGCGACACGGCGCGCGCCGCGTTCGCATCGAGCGTCAGCTCCTGTGTCTCGGCGACCTCGGTAGCGACCTTGGTGCAGACGTCGTCGCCGACGCGCACTTGGCCCGACCGAATGAGATCGCGCGCACGCGAACGGGTCGGCGCCAGGCCGCGTTCAACAAGGACGACATCCAGTCGCTTTCGCATAAGAGCGATTGTACGCTATCTTGAGATAAGCTTTCAAAGGAGCATGGCGCTCCCCCCATGACCCAGCGAGATACGCCATCGAACCCGCTTCCATCAACTTGCCGTGAGAGCCGCAACCTATTCTCTCGCCCCGCATAGTGCGGTGCATCCCTAGTTCCCGCAGGGTCCAGCTCACACAGGAGAGACTCGATGCTCAAAGTCGAACGCCGCATTGTTCTGCAGGGCGCGGCCGCAGCCGCCTTTTCGACGATGGTGCGCCCGAGCCTTGGCTGGGCTGCGGAAGAAGCAGGGCCGTTCAAGCTGCCGCCGCTGCCGTACGATTTCGCCGCGCTCGAGCCGAGCATCGACGCCATGACCATGGAGCTGCACCATGACAAGCATCACGCCGCCTACGTGAAGAAGCTGAACGAGGCGGTGAAGGATCATTCGAAGGTCGCGGCGATGCCGCCTCGAAGAGATCCTCGCCAAGCTGGCGGAGCTGCCCGAGGACATCCGCACGGCCGTGCGCAACAACGGCGGCGGCCACGCCAACCACTCGATGTTCTGGCAGGTGATGGGCAAGAGCGACGGCGGCGCGCCGGAGGGCGACCTCAAGGCGGCGATCGATTCCGATCTCGGCGGTCTCGACAAGCTGAAAGAGGACTTCAACGACAAGGGCGGCAAGGTGTTCGGCTCGGGCTGGGTGTTCGTCGCCGTGACGCCGGACGGCAAGCTATCGCTCGTCACCAAGCCCAACCAGGACACGCCGCTGATGGAAGGCGGGCGCGTGCTGTTCGGCAACGACGTGTGGGAGCACGCCTATTACCTGAAGTATCAGAACCGCCGGCCGGAGTACCTCAAGGCGTGGTGGGACGTCGTCAACTGGAAGGCGGTCGGCGAGCGCTACGCAGCCGCCAAAGCCGGCAAGCTGGCGGTGTGATCTAGAAATGCCGCGCCTCTTTTCCCCCTGATGGGGAGGGTCGAGGTGGGGCGATCCCCTCCAAACCGTCATGGCCGCGCAGGCGGCCATCCACGCAAGCCTCAATGACCGCTACGGCGGTCATTGGGTATTCGCTGCAACGGATTACCTCAACTCGCCATAAGAGCACTTGTGGAAGCTGGCGTGGATGCTCGCCTTCGCGAGCATGACGAAGAGCGCACGCGTCCTTGTCTTTGCCAGGGGTCCTGACTACGCGCGGCTGGCGGCGTCGTCGAGCGTGTCGCGGCCGAGGGCGCCGAGCACGGTCGTCACGATGCCGGGCGCCGTAAGCCCAGCCTGCTCGTACATCGCATCCGGCTTGCCGTGCTCGATGAACGTGTCGGGCAGCACCATGGTGCGCACCTTGAGGCCGCGGTCCAAGAGGCCGCTCTCGGCGAGGAACCGCAGCACATGGCTGCCGAAGCCGCCGATGGAGCCTTCCTCCACCGTCACCAGCACCTCGTGGTTCTGCGCCAGGCGGCGGATCAGATCCTCATCGAGCGGCTTGGCGAAGCGTGCATCGGCGACTGTCGCCGACAGGCCGAAGGCGGCGAGCTGATCGGCCGCCTTGAGGCACTCGTGCGCGCGCGGGCCGAACGACAGCAGCGCCACGGCCGAGCCTTCGCGCAGGACGCGGCCCTTGCCGATCTCGAGTGGCTTGCCTTCGGTCGGCAGCGGCACGCCGAAGCCCTCGCCGCGCGGATAGCGGAAGGCGGAGGGGCGGTCGTCGATCGCCGCGGCGGTTGCCACCATGTGCACGAGCTCGGCCTCGTCGGCCGCCGCCATGACGACGAAGCCCGGCAGACAGGAGAGATACGTAACGTCGAAGGCACCGGCGTGCGTCGGGCCGTCGGCGCCGACGAGACCGGCGCGATCGATGGCAAAGCGCACGGGCAGGCGCTGGATGGCGACGTCGTGCACGACCTGATCGTAGGCGCGCTGCAGGAACGTGGAATAGATGGCGGCGAACGGCTTGAGGCCTTCGGTGGCGAGGCCGGCGGCGAAGGTGACGGCGTGCTGCTCGGCGATGCCGACGTCGAAGGTGCGCTCGGGAAACTGCTTGCCGAAGAGATCGAGCCCGGTGCCGTCGGGCATCGCCGCGGTGATGGCGACGATCTTGTCGTCCTTCTTCGCCTCGGCGACGAGAGCCTCGGCGAACACGCGCGTGTAGGTCGGCGCCTTCGGTTTGGCGACGTCCTGCGCGCCGGTGACGACGTTGAACTTGCCGACGCCGTGGTACTTGTCGTCGGACGCCTCAGCGGGCGCGTAGCCCTTGCCCTTCTTGGTAACGACGTGGACGAGGATCGGCCCCTGCCGCGCGTCGCGCACGTTCTTCAGCACCGGGAGCAGGTGATCGAAGTTGTGGCCGTCGATGGGCCCGACGTAGTAGAAACCGAGTTCCTCGAACCAGGCGCCGCCCTGCCACAGATGACGCGTGTACTCTTCCACACGCGCGGCGCGCCGCTCCCAACTCTTCGGCAATTGTCGCGCGAGCTGCTTGGCGATGTCGCGCAAATAGAGATACGTGCCGCTCGATGAGATGCGCGCGAGGTAGGCGCTGAGCGCACCGGTCGGCGGCGCGATCGACATGTCGTTGTCGTTGAGCACGACGATGAGGCGCTCATCGCGCGCGCCGGCGTTGTTCAGCGCCTCGTACGCCATGCCGGCGCTCATGGCGCCGTCGCCGATCACGCACACGACGTTGTTGTCGCGCTTGGCGAGATCGCGCGCGACCGCCATGCCGAGGCCGGCGGAGATCGAGGTCGAGGAGTGCGCGGCGCCGAACGGGTCGTACTCGCTCTCGACGCGGCGCGTGAAGCCGGAGAGACCGCCCGGCGCGCGCAGCGTGCGGATGCGGTCGCGCCGGCCGGTGATGATCTTGTGCGGATAGGTCTGGTGCCCGACGTCCCAGACCAGCCGGTCGCGCGGGGTGTCGAACACCCAATGCAGGGCGACGGTGAGCTCGACGACGCCGAGGCCGGCGCCGAGGTGGCCGCCCGTCACCGATACGGCGTCGATCGTCTCCTGGCGCAACTCGGCCGCGAACTGCGGAAGTTCGGATTCTTCGAGCTTGCGCAGATCCTCGGGCGTCTTGACGCGGTCGAGAAGCGGCGTCTTCGGAGCGCTGTCCACAGAGCCATCCCGTGCTGTGACCACCTAAGTCTTGGTTATGTCACACTGTCGCGCCCCCGCAAGGGAGCAATCGCCGCGGTGGTTGCCCAAAAGAAAAAGCGCGGCTCCGGGGGGAGCCGCGCCGTCGGTAGTCCAAGCTAGCCCGGAATTACCAGTGCTTGCGGCACTTCTTGTGCGCGCGGAACCAATGGTGCTTCTTGCACTTGTGCGCCTTGTAGTACTTGGCGTGGTGGTGCGCTTCTTGAAGTGAGCCTCTGCCGGAGAAGTGGTGGCGACGCCAACCATGGCAAAGGTGCTGAGCATGACAGCGAGGGCCATCAGGAACTTCATTGGTCTTCTCCCCATTTATCAAGACAAAGCTCAAACTAGCGGATGAAAAGCAGAAAAAATGCCTCCCGGTCCTTTGAGCCGGGCGCACCCTAACGAGGTTGTAGCGGATAGGCTAGTGGGCAGCGCCCTTCGTGTGCCGCACGCGAAAACAGGGGCAATGCTGATCGCGGCCTAAGCCACCTGCTGGCAACAACAAATTTCCAGGCGCGCGGACGACCGACGACGTTCCGCCGCAGGCAAATTGCACGCGTTCACCTTGTCGGGGCCGGCGCATTCGCCTTTCGCGCGATTGACCGCGCGGCCTCGCGTCATAGCCTCGTCTCTCCAAGTGCGGGACGCGGCGATGAAGAGAGATGGGTCGGGAGTTCTGGCTACTGCGGGTCGAGGGGCTCGGTGCCTTTGGGTGTGCCGTCGGCGGCGAAGGTGAGCTTCTCGACCTTGGCTTCGGCCTGCCTCAGCAGGCGGTCGCAGTGCTCCTTCAAGCACTTCGCCGCGCTCGTAGATGGCGATCGCTCTCCTCGAGCTCGACGTCGCCGCGCTCCAGCCGCGTGACGATGCTCTCCAGTTCCTTCAGCGCGCGCTCGAAGCTCATCTCCTTGATGTCCGCGTGCTTGGGCTGCGTCTTCGACATGACCGTTTCCATGCTGCGTTCCGATGCGTTGCTGTTCGAGTTTACGCGCCGGCATCCATCAGCGCCTTGACGTGGACGGCAACCGAGCGCGCCAGCGCGTTGAGGTCGTAGCCGCCTTCGAGCATCGACACGATGCGGCCGTCGCAGTGCCGCTTGGCCGTGTCGGCGAGCTTCTCCGTCGCCCACAGGAAGTCGGCTTCGACCAGCCGCAGGTTCGCCAGCGGGTCGGCCGTGTGCGCATCGAAGCCGGCCGAGATGATAAGTATGTCGGGGCCGAAATCATGCAAGGCGGGCAGAATGCGCGATTCGAACGCCTCGCGGAACCGCTCGCCGCCATCGCCGGCGCGCAGGGGCGCATTGTGGATGTTGCCGACGCCCGCTCGCTCATCGCGCCGGTGCCGGGAAACAGCGGCATCTGGTGCGTCGAGGCGTAGAACAAGTCCTTGTCGGACCAGAAGATATCCTGCGTGCCGTTGCCGTGGTGAACGTCGAAATCGACGATGGCGATGCGCTCGGCGCCGTGCTTGGCGCGCGCGTAGAGGCCGGCGATGGCGGCATTGGAGAACAGGCAGAAGCCCATGGCGCGGTCGCTCTCGGCGTGGTGACCCGGACGGGCGCACCTGGCAGAACGCGTTGCGCCGCCTTGCCGGCCATGACGGCATCGACCGCGGCGAGGCCGGCGCCGACGGCGCGCAGCGCCGCCTCCCAGGTGCCTGCCGAGACGACGGTGTCGCCGTCGATGTGGCGCGGATGCGCGAGCGGGCCTTTGGCGACGGCGCGCATTTTTTCGAAGGTGCGCCTGCGGGTGCGCGAGACGGATCTGCTCCTCGACGTCCTCGCGCAGCGGCGCCTCCTCGCGCAGCAGGTCCTTGAAGATGTCGTGCGCCAGCACCTTGTCGATGGCGCGCATGCGGTCGGGCCGCTCGGGGTGACCGGGGCCGGTGTCGTGCTCGGTGAAGGACGGGTGCGTGAAAAGGAGCGTCGCCATGGGTGCGCTTGCCGCGTTTTGCTTTTGCGTTGCGTTCGCACGCCATGTTAGCGCGCCGGCCGCAAAGGGCCAGAGCGCCAGCAGTTCAAGCCAACTTTAGGTTAGTGGCGATGATGACGCCCGGCGGCGGCAGGGGCTCATCCGGCACGAAGAAATCCGGCGCCAGCGGCAGTACCGGGTACGACGCTGTAGCGGCGCGAAGTCGGTCACGCCGCCGGTCTCGTGGAGGAAGCTGTCGTCGATCAGGAAGTTGCCGGTGAAGCGCGCGGCCGGCTGCGCGAACACGAGGTGGGCGGCGTCGGCCACGATTCGGGCGTGCGGCTCATGCGCACGAGCTTCGCCGCCGAGCATGTTGCTGATCGCCGCCGTCGCGATGGTCGTGCGCGGCCACAGCGCGTTGACCGCGATGCCGTCGGCTTTCAGCTCCTCGGCGAGGCCCAGCACGCGCGAGGCTCATGCCGTACTTGGCGATGGCATAGGCCAACGTGCCGCGCGAACCATTCTGGCTTCAGGGTCGAGCGGCGGCGACAGCATCAGCATGTGCGGGTTCGCGGCCTTGCGCAGGTGCGGCAGGCACGCCTTGGTGACGAGCAAGGTGCCGCGCGTGTTGATCCCGAACATCAGGTCGAAGCGCTTCGCCGTCGTCTTTTCGATCGGGGTGAGCGAGATGGCGCTGGCGTTGTTGACGCAGATGTCGATGCCGCCGAAGGCCTCGACCGTCGCGCGACGGCGCGCGCGATCTGCTCCTCGAAGCGGATGTCGCAGGCGAGCGGCAGCGCCTTGCCTCCCGCCGCTCGATCTCCGCGGCGGCGGTGTGGATGGTGCCTTCGAGCTTCGGATGCGGCTCCTCCGTCTTGGCGACGATGGCGACGTTGGCGCCGTCGCGAGCGGCGCGCAGGGCGATGGCGAGGCCGATGCCGCGGCTGGCGCCGGTGATGAACAGCGTCTTGCCCGCGAGCCCCGCCATCAGCCGGCACGCGCTTCGGCGCGCGCGCGTGCGGACAGCCAGCGCAGCGCGCGCACAGGGCAGCGTGACGAGGGCCCAGAGCTGCTGAACGAACGACACGATCAACGCCGGGATGCCGGCGATCGGCAGGAACAACAGGAAGATACGCCAGCAGGCGCACGCCCTGCGCGGCGCGATAGCCGACGCCGACGCGGTACTCCTCGCGCTGCTCCTGCGGCCAGACGCGCGCGAACCACGCGCTGGCGACCGGCCAGCCGAGCACGCCGGCGACGAGGCCGACGAGATAGGCGAACTGATACCACGACGGGAATATTGGGGATGAGGCGGCGGTCGAGCTCCTTCTGGCGCTCCTCGTCGCGCGCGTGCACCTCCACTGCGGTCGTCACGACGTTGCCGGTGACGTCGAGACGGCGCTCGTCCACAGGTCGCCGACGACGCCGGTGATCGGCTCGCTTTCTGTCGCCGCCGGCAGCGCGCGGATGGCGACGCGGCCCGATCCCTCGCGCTGCATGCTGACATGGAACTCGCCGCGCGCGCGCGCCGAGCGCATCGAGGAAATCGCCGAACGTCGCCCGCTTCAGCGCGTCGTCGAGGCCGCCGACGGCAATGCGCTGCCACAGCCAGTTGCGCCCGCCCGGCTGGCGCGGCGCCTCGGCGTGCAGGATGACGAGATTGACGTCGGCGTCGGCGGCAGCGCGCGTCAGATCGGAAAGCTTGACGCTCTGCTCGGCGCCGCTCGAGGGCCGGAAGTGGAGCAGGTTGTCCTCGACGCGGCCGGTGACCAGCACCGTCTGCCCGCGCACCGAGGACAGCGCGCCGGCGAGCGACGCGCGGATCGATGGCATCGACCAGCGCCGCCTTGGTCTCGGGATCGAGCCGCGGATAGGAGGACAGCGTGCCCGGGCCGCCCGGCTCCAGCGCCAGCGTGCGGATGCTCGACCGGCTGAGCGGCCGCTCGAGCTGCGCGATGGCCTCGTCGAACAGCGCGCGCTCGCGCAACGTCGACGAGCAGGTTGGGGCGCACGGCGGCATAGAGCGTATCGGTGCCGGCGCTCGGCGCGGGCGAGCAGCGGATAGCTGTCGGCGCCGGCGACGACGTACAGCTTGGCGCCCGGGGGCAGGTCCTTCAGCAGCGCGCGGTCGCGGAACAGCGTGTCCTCGCTGAGGTAGATGCCGAGGTTGCCGCCGGGGCCGGCGTCGGGCAGCAGGGTCGGCACGACGCGCTGCAACTCTTCCGGCGTGCCGGCGGTGAAGACGTCGCCCTCGCGGTTGACGAACTTCCAGTGGCCTTCCGGCGTCGCATGCGCGGCGAGCACGGCGCCCTTGGCGCCGATCGGCAGGGAGCGGATGTGAGCGGCGGCGCGCTCCAGCTCGATGACGCCGAGCTTGCCGCGCCCAGCTTGCCGGCACCGGGGCGACCTCGCCGACCTCGGCCCCGATGCGCCCGAGGCGCGACAGCCAATTGGCCTGCGCGGCCGGAATGCTCGCCGCCAGCAGCAGTGCCGCGCAGCTCAGAGCGCAGCAGGGCATGACCGATTGCCAGAGCCAGATGCATCGCCGTCCTTCCCGCTTCGGAGGGCGAGATTACACGCTGTTTGGACAGAATTCCACGGCGGGGTTAACCACAGAAAGCCTTGCGACCTCTGAAGATCAGGGCGGTCCGAGCTACCTTAGCTGTCAGATCAACTGTCAGAATTTGGAGCCAACGTGGCGGTCCAAGGTCAGAAGCGCGGTCCCTACCGTAAGGGACACTTGTCGGTTCGCGACGACGGATATGTCTATCATCGCGCGGTGCCGGAGCGCCTGCAATCTCTGCTTGGACGTAAGGCTTGGAAGGTCTGGCTCGGTTCGGTGCGGAAGATCAGCAAAGGCGAGGCCGAACAGCAGGCCAAACAGTACTCCGCTGAGCACGGCGCGCTCATCCTCGGCTTCGACCGATTGACAGATGCCGAGCGCAAGAACATCGCCGCAGAAACGACCGTCAACGGTCTGCGCGGTCTGGCGGCTTGGCGAAAGAACGCCAAATCCGACCAAATGATTTTGCAATTCACCCAACTCGCCGCTGACTTGATCAAACCGGACCCGGACACGCCTGAAGAGTGGCAAGCTCGCGACGCGCTCGCCGCCATGCGAGCTCGTGCAAAAGCCGAGGAACTTCACGCCCTCATCGAACGCAACGCCAAGACGGAACGCAAGCTGACCGGCGACACGCGCGACACGCTCGGCGGGCTGGTGGACCTTTGGGCGAAGGTGAAAGAGCCGCGCAACCCGGCGACGGTCCCCACCGCGCGCCGGTTCATGGCTTGGTTCGTTGCCGCCATCGGAGACAAGCCCCCACGTGCCGTCAAAGCTGATCACGTGCGCGCCTTTCGCGCTGCCATGGAGAAAGACGGACGTCAGTTTCGAGACGATCCGCAAGGCGTTGGAGCGGCTGTCCGCCGTCTTCAACGTCGCCCTCACCGAAGGGCAGTGCGACATCAACCCGTTCCATCGGATCAAGGCGCATGGTCGCCCGGCGGCGAAGGCCAGCGCCACGCGGCGCCTGCCGTGGACGCCGGACCAGCTCCGCACGATTGTCAGCCGCCTCGGCGAGCTGAAGCCGGATGAAGCGCTGACGACGAAATTGTTGATCTACTCTGGCGCGCGACCGAACGAGATTTGCCAGCTCCGTTGCGACGACGTTGTGAAAGTGGACGGGGTGGATGCGCTGCGCATCACCGATGAGGGCGAACTGCAATCGCTCAAGAACGAGGATAGTCGCCGCGTCATCCCACTTCACCCCAAGGTGCGAGCCGATGTCCTCGCGCACGTCGAGCGTCGGCGCAAGTCAGGCAAGGATCGCCTTTTTGACTACGCGTTTATGCCGTCGCTGGGCACGTTCTCACATCGGTACGGCCAGCCCTTCGGCAAGTGGAAGCGCGACGTGCTTGGCTTCACCGATGGACGGCAAGTGGCGCACTCGTTCCGGCATTCGTTCAAGGATGCGTGCCGTGCCGCAAGGCTCACGCCGTACGTGATCAATCAGCTCGTCGGTCACGAGCTGGAGAAAGGTGCTGCTGGTACCTACGGTATCGGAGTCGGGATGCGCGATCTGGCGAAGGCAATCGCGAAGGTTGATCCGCTGAAGGGCTAGTAGCGCTTATCCCGCGGCTTAAACGAGCCGTGCGCCTCATTCGGCTCCCGGAGCGTGAACTGCCAGCGCGCCAGCCGCAGATGCACAACGACCTGCCCGGCGATCAACCGACACGCTTCGATGGGTCGTTTGATACCGGCGCGCTTGAGGGCGTAACCGATGTTGAAGGCGAGGTCGTCGACGCCAAGCTCCTCGACGTCGCGGCAGGCGGCAATCCAGTGGTGCGCACCCACTTGGAGGCGTTGGCGAAATCGATGACCTTCATCGGCAATGGCTTACAGATCCGGCACAGCGAGACGAACAAGGAACCGGTCGCAGAGGTGGACCATGTCACCTTCCTGTTTTTTCAACTGTACGGCCTCATCCATCTCATCCTGTCGAAGACGGGCCGGTTGGCGAAGTAACGCCGACGGCTCAGTGTGTCGCGGCGGCGCCCCTGGGTACCTTGGGCCTCCCGAGATTTTGCCGGCAATCGTGAGCGCGTAGCCGTCCTGGATCAGGAGGTCGCTGAGCTTGTTGCGCAGGACGCCCAAAGATTCGACCACGGACTGGCAGCTGCCGAGAATCTGCTTGAAGACCTGCTCCGTGTGGTCGTCCGGCGCGAGCCTCAGCAGTTTGGAGAGCTTGCGATAGAGCACCGGCAGATCGCTGGCGGAGAGGGCGCGCACCGGATCGTTGGAATGGTAGAACAGCCCCGGTCCAAAACGCGCCCGGCCGTTACCACGACATTGTGTCGCGGTTGACCTAATCGGCTTTGCCTTCCTAGCGGCCGGGGGGCAGGCCTAGCGCGCGGAGGGCGCGCCCGACATGCTGGCATCCGACGGTGCGCCGAGCGGAGCCTCACGTGCGGCGGTTGACGTCGCATTCACCGCCAATGGTACAAAGTCGGCATGTCAGGAACGAAGCGCAATCCGCAGCCTATGGCCGATCGCCAACATGTCGCCTCGCTACGAGGGCCGCGCATCGCTCGAGGACGACATGATCAAGCACACAATCGCCAACGACCGTCTGCCAAGCCCAGGCGTCGACACAGAGCCGGGACGTCATACGCCTTGGCGTCCGCGATCGCAGACGCTACAATGGGCGGCGCAAGGATTCTTGCAGCCGCACTGTCAGCCTTCGACCCGAGAGCCCGCCGGGCATCAGATCCCGAAGGTGCCATTACGATCGCAAGGACCCTTCTGGAAGATGTCTGCAAGTGGATCCTGGAGGACGCCGGCGAAGCCTGGCGCGAGGCCGATTAGCGCCACATCACGTAGCCACCTGATGCGGGTTGGAGTAGCCGGCAGTATGCCGGCCCTTTTGGGGTCCCCCCCTTCGCGTTTTTTCCCGAAACTTAGAGCACGCAACGCAGCTCCGCGCATGGCGACCTAGATGTGAGGCGGCATGTGTGGACGCTACATTGTTCGTTAGAGCGCGCACTTCCGCGCGATGTCGAGCGCAGCGTCTACGTCGACACCGAGGTAGTGGGACGTCGCTGCTGTCGAGCTGTGACCCAACACGTGGCGCACCGCCGCGACGTCTTTCGTCTCGGCATAAATCACGCTGGCAAGGGTACGGCGCGTGGAGTGCGCGGCAAAGCGGCTCACGTCGCGATGCCCAGCAATGTCCGCCCAACTCTTTACGAGTTGGCGAAACGCTTCGACGGTCAGAGGCTTCGCGACGCGGCGTCGATGTGCGGTGAAGAGGTAGTCGCTCGAGGTGAGCTTCGCGGCGTCGATGTGAGCCGCCAGCGCCTCTTGCGCCGGCGGCGTGATGTTGACGAGAACGCCCCTGCCGGTTTTGTGCTGGCCCAGCTGTGCGCGTGTGCGAACAGCGCCGGAACCATCCTGGACGTCACCCACCCGCAAGCCAAGCAGGTCACTGGCGCGCAGGGCGCTGGAAATCGCCAGTTCGAACAAGGCACGGTCGCGGCTGCCAAGCGCCAGCCGGCCGCGGATCGCCGTCACGTCTAGCCGGCTAAACGGGGCCTTTTGCCCATAAGGGCGAACTTGGCTTTTCTTCGCCGCCGAGATAGACAGACCGTCCATTTTGCAAAGTTCCTTTTACGAAGCCCGGAAACATCGGGCTTTTGAACTTTGCAGAATACAAGAAAACCAAGTTTGCGCTCGGAAGTTCGGGCGCTAAGCCTAACCGGAGTTAAACGGCTCGACCGCCCAAATTAACCGCAATTCTTCACAATTATGAACGAGTGACACCGCGCGGCAGGCGTGCCACTTCCTCTAACGTTCGGGGCTTGCGCGTGAGGCTTTGGGTCCACTTTAGGGACACCTTGCGTGATACTTTCTCCCTCTACATGCCCGTGTTTGCTGGCGTGCGTGATACTTGTGATACTTTTTCCTCTTACCCCGATCTTATAGCAGATCACCAACCAACACCTGGGGGCTCGGAGGCCGGTTGATGCCTCTATATAGAGCGGATGAGTGCGGGCGAGACAGTGTCACAAGTATCACGCAAGCCCGGAAACATTGGGAATGTAGAGGGAGAAGTATCACGCAAGGTGAGGTGGAAGTGTACCGAAAGCCTCACTCCGCCGCCCCGACATCGGTCAGCGTGATCTAGCCAGGGTGCCGGTCGCGCGCCTTCACGATCTTGAGCTTCCGCCCTTGGTGAACAAACACCCGCCCAACAGCCCCCGCCAGCTTCCTCCCCAGTGACATCGCGCGCCCCTCCTTATCCTTGCCATTCAACGGCAGCGCCACACAGAGCACATCGGGGTTCCTGTCGTCCTCCAACAGCTTGAAAATATCCGTTGCGGTTAGTGCTGTTGTGCCGCGGTCGCTTTTGTCCACCCGCTCAAACCACTTCAAGACGAATTCCGTCATGTGGTCTTTGGCATCGTTCCGTTTTGCCAGATAGGTCGCCCGATTGGCGAGCAAGCCGTCGCGCCCAACGGCGGCGAAGAGGTTTTCAAAGAACGCCTGCCATTGGGGGAAGCGCCCCGACAGCGAGCCGCTGCCGCCGCGTGCAACCGGCTGATGCCGCCCGGCGTCACGCTCTTGCACGTAGTAGGCGACAAGCACATGCAGCGACCACACAAGGTCGCCCCGACGCGGCAGAACGAATTCAGTGATCAGCTCGGGATATTTGTAGCTGGCGCCGTCTTTGATCAGTGGGCGGGCGATGTCCGGGCTTTCCACATTGGCGTCTATGTAGATCGGCACCATGCGCTCGCGAAGTTCTTTCGACATCGACAAGCCGTTACCGGCAAAGATGATCGTCTGTGTGATGGGGACAACGATCTCGTTGTTAGTCGCCAACTGCCGGTCGATCCACACGCCCGATGTCACCATGCGCGCAACGTCGCCGTTATCAAGCTCCGTGTCCGTGGGGATATTGTCCCAACACAGCGTCTCCCATCCTGCCCGCAGTGCCGTCGTGATCTGCTTGCGAACCTCTTCAGGGTTTTGAAATGGCGCCGGACGATCCGGCGGCGCGTTGCCGGTGAGGATCGCCGAATAGACTTTGATAAGCAGCGACGCCCCGGTGCCCGTCTCTGGTTTGTCAAAGTGATACGCGGGACACGCCCCCACGATCATGCCGCGCACGATAGCCTGCAAGAGCATGGCGTAGAAATTGATGCGCGATGCCTTGCCCCGTTCCAAGTTCGGCAGGGGCCACCCGTCGTCATCGACATCGAGCGTGTACTGCGGCAGTTGTTCCTCTTCGTAGTCAGAGAAAGGAATGTCGCGCACCGCCTCGTGTAGCCAATGCAGCGCCTCGCCGACATCCTCCATCGTCACAACATCGGGCACCTTACGGAATTCTTCTTTCAGCGACAGATAGACATTCAATTCGGGCACGTATCCCGCCTCCGTCTGCAACGTGCCGTCGGGAGCGAAGACGGGCAGATGCGTGACGCGATGTAGTTCTGGCAGCGCCAGCTTGTGTTGCGACCCGCTGATGCGTTCCAACAGTTTGTTATCGGCGGGACTGCTTTGGCCGAACGTGTTTTCAAACAGCGTGTGCTCTTCAATCACGGCGCGCCACGTTGGCGCGACTTGCCTACTTCTTCGATCCGTTCCCCTTCCATGCGCACCACGGCATCGCGGGCGTTCTTGAACAACGTCGGCTCACGCCTGAACTTCGCGGGATCGTCTTCGTCCTTTTGTGCTACCTCTAAATTGGTGATGACGGCGCGCACGATGTCTTCGTATCCTTGCGCGAGATTGACCACGGGACGATCATCGTCACGCGGTCCCCGGTCATTCCTAGCGGCAGCGCCCGCCGCGATGATCTCTTTCAGAAAGGCGTGCTTCAAGTTCAGATCGCCGTACTTGCCAGCGATCTCGCGCGCACGCATCTTGCGATCGGCCTGCTCCGGCCACGCCCGTGCCACGCGCCGCATGAACGGCGCGCCGCGCATCCGCGTCCGGCATCGTGGCCGCCCAGCCGGGCGTTGCCATGATCGTCCAGGATGGCGACGTGCTCCCCTTGCGCTCTTTCGTCAGCTTCCAGTCGTCATACAGCTCGCGCGCCTCATCGGGATCGCTGCACCACGCCAGCAGCTCGACGGCATCGTTGATGCCGAACTGCTGACAGAGCGCATCGAGGAACAGCAGCCGGTCCTTGCCGAAGTGTTCAGTGCAGCCCCCCGTGAGGCAGTGTGCCGTCCACCCGTCCCCGGCCTTGTTGTTCCACGGGCTGACGACGCGGAAGGCCGTCCTGTGCCCCTGGTCGGTATGCGGGCGCCCGGAGACCTCGCCGCCTTCGTTCGGGCAGCGGCAGTGCAGCCCGCCACCGGGAGCCGCGCCGCGCACATGATCGTCGGGGGCATGATCGGAGTAGAACGCTTCGATGTCGAACAGCTCCCCGCAAGTCACAGTGAAGCGGTACAGGTTCCGGGTGACGAGCTTGGGCTTGTCGGCTTTCTCGCGCTCCTGCTTGCCGCCCCCGCCCGCTTTTCGTCGGCGCGGCTTTCCCTCTTGTCCATAACGTCGGCATACGCCAGCAGATCGGCGTAACTCACCGGGCGCCCGTCCGTCTCAAGCCACCACGGCGTTTGATCCGCGGGATGGCGGGGATAGTAGAACAGCCGCCCAACGTCTTTACACGCCTTGTCGTAGTCCGCACCGAGCAGCGTCGCCAAAGCGTGAACGACGCGCGGCCATTGTTCCAAATCGGCCGCCACGTCGCTGTCGAGCGGCACGATGACACGAAACTTCAGATGCTCGGGAGTGTTTGAGTGCGTCGAGTGAATGAGGGCGTAGATGCCATACTCGCGGGCGCGCTTGATGATCTCCTGCGGGTCCTGTCCCTCGTCAACATCGATCACCACCTGACACATGGTGACCATCTCGTCGGCGCCGCGCACGTTGCCGCGCACGTTGCCTTGCAAGTAATGCGGTCCGTCCTTCGGCCCGACTGTCGCGGACTTTGAGCTTGTGCAAGAGTGCGTCGAACGTCGTCTCGACGTTCTTGGACGAACTCGTTTTTCGCGGTGTGGCCTTCGGCAATGACAATCGGCCGGAGACGCCACATGCTCCCACCGGTCCAGCCCAATCGTTATCGTTGTCGGGATGCGGCTTCACTTCGCGAGCGAGCATGCGGCGAACGGGTTAGTGTCGGTGTCGGTTTCGGGGCGCTTGGCGGACTCGGGGACATCTTGACATTACCTAATTAGGTCAACTATGTTGACCTATCTGCTGTGATGAAGGCCGCCCACGCCGCGCTGACTAACGCGTCGATCCCACGGGCGGCCTTGCCGCATCCGAGGGCTGCCGGGCGACCCGGCGAATTTCGTTGTGAATTGGTCTTGGGAAACGCGGCCCCGCCGCGAGAGGCGACCTTGCGATCTGCCGGCCTGGTCTAAGCTCCGCTTCGACCTGGCTCCGTGACCGCGAGCCCCGCCCGCGGTCATGAAATGCTCGATTAGAAGCATCCCGCCTTAAGTGTTAACACGCCCTCCAAAGAGGTGTCAACCAAATGCTGCACATGGCGCTACAATCGCTTGACATAGCTCATGTAAAAATGGTTAATGTAAATATCGTTACATGAGTATATGGAGCTGTCTATGGTCGCCCACATTAAGCGAGAGCCTGGGAGTTCGCGTCACATCGACCGAACGCCGGGAATTTGAAGAGGCAGCAGCAGCGCAAAACCTGCGTGCCAGCGTCGCTCTGCGTCTGGCGATGAGCCTGTTCGTCGATCGGCATCGCACCGATGGTGTCTGCTCGGTGCAACCGCAACCTCGAGCGCCAAGGCCGTAATCATGACGCTCGAAGTCCACACCGAAATGAGCGATGCCGCGTTCAAGGCGATGATCGTGTCACTGCATCCTGTCTACCCGGACATCATCGATGCAAACGGCGACTTCATCCATCATGCGGTGATCCGCGACCCCGAGCAGCGCGCCGCCCACACCGAAGAGCTGCAAGTCGCGTCGCTCAAAGATCGCGCTTCCGCGTACGCCAAAGCCGTCATCGACAGCCTCGATTTGAACGAACGGATTCAAGCCGCCGCGCCGACGCTGCGCAAACGGCGGAACGGAACTCCGCCGAAGAACGCCAATCCATTTTCCTATGTCGTTCCCGAGATCGTTCCTAGCCGTCACCAGTTCGCACTCGAATGGTCCGGGCGCGGCAACTTTTTCGAGTACGGCGCACGCCATGGCCAAACGCTGAGCCGTTGCCAAGAGACAAAAGCCGAGATCAGTTGGGCAAAGATGTTGACGGGCGATGAAGGCACGCTGCTTTGGAATGCCGTATCCGATCGGGAGCGGCGCCCCGCGGATGACAACACCATCGTTGCCGCCATGTTGCGGATGTTTTGGCAGCACCATGCCCACGCACTGAACCTCGCTGAAGGCCAAGGCTTGGTCCGCGATCACGCCATCACCTACGCGCCGGGCAAACCTTCCCTTGCAGCGGATGTCTTGGGTCGACTGACTGATGTGAAACTCGGCGGCAATCGCATCTCGGCGCGGGCGGCGCTGTTGGCCGTAGATGAAGTCGTGAAAATCTTTCGCGCTGAGGAGTTGGGCCGGTGACGGACGAAGAATACGAATTGATCCGCATCGTGGTTGCTTACCGGCTGATCGCTCGGAAGGTGAGCTACATCGCGCACGTCCAGCGCATCAGCGAAGCTGCCGTGAAGCGCATTCTGCTCGAACACGGGGAAGTTCCCCGCCGCGGACGCGGCTACTGGTGGTCGGGGCCGTACACGATCTCGGAAGCAAAACACAAATGGCTGGCCTTCCCCGACTACATCCCGCTGCACATCGATGGCGTCTCGTTCCAGATCACGAACCAACCTGCGTGGATGGGCATCACGCGCGATGACATCTACATTCGGCGTTCCGACGGTTCGCTGCGCTCGTGGGGCGACGGGAAAAGTCAGCCTTTTCACAAGGCGGACGGCGCGCAATATGAGACACCCTCTACCTCAAGCTAAGCATGCTACCGATTGCGTTACATCGACCCCGCCGCTGGACCGTGGGGCTTAGGCAGCTCCGTCGCCGCCCAGCCGGTGGTGCTCGGAGGTCCGCTTACGCATGCAGAGCTGCATAGCCGGCGGGCGAACCTGACGGCAGCTACTGACCCAAAGCTGCCAACGCTCAATGGGATCGCGCACGTCTGCTGATCAGCGCGGTAGAGGGCGCGATCCGCGCTTACAAGCAAGGATGGCAGATCACACCATTCGGCAGCGGCAGTGGCCAGACCTACGCTGACCTTAGCCACAAATGACTTTTCGCCCGAACTATGCACGGCGGCGGCGAAGGCTTGCCGCGCACGTTCGCCGATGGCAACCGCGTTCGCCCTCGTCGTGCCCCGGAAGCAAACAAGCAAATTCCTCCGCCTACGCGGGCAAATAAATCCGTCGGCCTCAATTGCGCGATTGACGGTCGGGCGGAGCGTAGCGCAGCCTGGTAGCGCACTTGCTTCGGGAGCAAGGGGTCGGGAGTTCAAATCTCCCCGCTCCGACCAGTCATTCCAATGGTCCTGATTCGATAGAACAGACGCACGCTTTGGGCGCCAGCGAACACAGGTGTAAGCTGAACGCCCGGTTCATCTCGCATTCATGCGTTGGATCGGAAGTTCGTCTGTGATCTGGCGCCCATAGTCCCTCGTCAAGCAGCCTGCCCTGAAACAACGCATCATTGATCAAGCTTAGCGAATTTGGCGGGCGATCGCTGCTCGCCTCATATTGTGGCCCTTGCATTGGGTGCCTCCGCCAATTTGGGAGGCTCGCGGCCTAGCTCTTGCATTCGGTTTTCGATGACGCCGGCGGCCCCTAGTAAACCGAAGCGGCTCAGCCCGTAATACAGTCGGGGCTTCGGCAGCCAATCCGGCTTGCCGGTGTCGTCCGTGGAGATGAAAAGGGTGAAGTCGTAACAGTTCGCCCCACCATCGATGACCCCTCCCGCAGCAGAAAATTCTGTTCCAATGACTACGCGTTTGAAATTGATGGTTGTATCCCAACTGGCCGCCACCGAAGCACCCATCCAGGGATAGCGCGTCTGGGCCTAGGCAATCTCCAGTTTGGAGTTCAGCGAAATCGGAGCCTTCCGTCTTATCCAGCCAACATGCGCGCCGACGTAAGGACCAGTCCATGCGAATTCGTTGGCGAGAGCCAACGGGCCGACCGAGACTGTTGGCGGGTAATAACCGTCGGTGGGCTTCATCGCCCCTTCGGTCACTGGTGCTGGAGGGCGGGGTCTCATATGCAGCGGACGCCTGCGCGGAGGCTGCAACTTTGCTCGCCGAGGCTGAGCCTTCTAGCTTGTGCATCCGCTTACGCAGGCGCGATGGAGACCAAGAAGCAAATATTTCACGGTGCCTCGGCTTTCTACTGAAGTCTCGCGCACCACCCACCCGGCTTCGCTGCATTTGACGCGATAAATTTCGATCATGTGCCCGACACTTATGCAGTGCGGCGTTTCAGTGCGATAAAATACTCGACGTGCCTGTAGATGGTGTTCGTCGAACGCAAACGGAAAATTTGCACGAGCTTTGGCGTCGATTGCGGGCACTATGTTTAATATGAGAAAGCTTGGGTCCTCCAACCATGCCAACACAGATGGAAAGACGTCGAAATGTTCTTGGTGCCCGCCATGTGCGCCAACGGGATTGTCGACGACTACAACCGTGAACTTCTTTGTTGGCACCCCGGCCAACCGTTTGTAACTATCGACGATATGCGTTGTCGCGTCCGGAAACCGGCTCCTCAGATCGTGTTCGAAGGCCGAATCGATTTCCCAGAGCTCCAGCTGTCCAATGTGCGGCGCGTAGGCAATGGTGTGCCAATCCGCGCCTCGCGCAAAACATTCGAGAACTGAAACTGATTTCGGGTTGACGGTCTTGAAGATGACGTTGAATATGCGCTTCATAGGACTAGGAAAAACTCGAAAAAATGTTTTCCTAATAAGGAAATTTTGCAGCACCTTTTTCGGGACAAATGGTAGCCTCATTGTCTTCCCCAGGATGCCGCTCTATGGGCCTTGCATATAGCCGACGAGAGATCGAAGATCCAACAGAAGGCCGCCCGTTGGAAGTCAGAAGCATTGCCGGGCTTTGGTCGTCCCGTTGGGGTGGTGGTCAACTACACTCCCAATCATGCGGTGGAGTTTGATCTCGAAGACACCCTTCAGATTTAACTGGTATGCTGACATCAGGGATCATCTTGAGAAGTCTGCGCAAGGTCCATATGCCAGTCATCGCTTTCCCTTTTCGACCAATGCCCGGATCGCATCCTCGATGACCTGTGTTCGCGTCGGGACGTGGGGCTGGCGCTTGCGGTAGGCCTCGAGCTTGTCGAGCAAATCCGGCGGCAGCTTGAGCGAGATGGCCTTGCAATTCTCCATAACCCGCAACGTATGTACGTGGATGCCCACGTCAATTCACGCATTTGATAGTTGATTGTACACGAAAGTATATACGGGTCCATGTGTCTGCATTAGATGGCCTTCCCCACATAGGCAGTGGAGCACGTCGTCGGATCTGAGCCGTCTGGCAACCACAATCGCCAGGCACCGGCGCGCGAACTCGTCGAGCACAACGAGCACGCGAAAGGCGCGACCATCCTCGGGCTGTCTTGGCTTTATCCGCGGGAGGCGCCAATGTCTGACACCTCACGTCTGTTCTTGTGCTGTTTGAAGCGAAGACAGCCATGAATATACGTGCTGTTTCCGTCGGTCCATTGCGCGGGCTATTCCCTGTCAGCCTGAGGATAGTTGCATGGGCGGGGGACGCTCGAAAATGGTTGTCACACAGAGTTTCGCTTATCGGGCCGGACGGCATGCCTTCCGCCTCGTCCGCTTTCAGTGCCGGCGCGCCCTAGACGCCATCGAGGACAAAAGGTTGGGGATACGCACCGAAGGCGTGCTGCAAGGCTCAGAGCTCGGTTTCGACAACCCCGAATTCGTCGCCTACACCCCGCTGCGCTACCCAGCCCTGCGCAAGATCATCGGTGCCTTGCCGCTCAAAGATGGGCGCGATGTTTTCCTCGACTTCGGCTGCGGCATGGGCCGGGCCCTCGCCGTCGCCGCGCAACGACCCTTCAAAAGGATCATCGGCGTCGAAATCTCAGTCCCGTTGCTCAGCCTGGCGGAAACGAACTTGAACCGCTTGCACCCAAGGCCACTCTGCCGCGACATTCAACTTATCAATGCGGACGCCACAAAGTTCCCTATCCCCGATGACGTGACTATCATCTATTTCTATAATCCGTTCCACGGGAGCACGCTCAGCGCGGTCTTGGACAATATCCGCGCTTCGGCCAAACGCATGCCGCGCGACATATTGATCGTGTCCGTGGCCAGCCTTCAGTCGGATTTCGACCGGCAAATCCGGCGCGTGCCGTGGCTCAAGGAACTAAAGCGCGAGGCCGTCCCCGGCCAGCTTATTTGTCTCTCCTGCGCCACCTTTATTGTGGCGGGCTAAACCCGTTTGCCTCCGACCACAGCCAGCCCTTGCTGACCTCTGCATCTTGCGGCACGGCGACGAGCAAAAATCCCTCAGGCGCTGCGTCCTGGTCAGGGTCCGCCATGATGGTGTTGACGGACCATGCCATGGACGCTCTTCCCTGCCACCAAGCGGCCTGCGACCTCTGCGCGTCGATCGCAACGAGGTGGTACGCAGACTTGTGCGATCGATGACGGCCGCGATGCTCATTGCCTATCAAAGCAACGAGGGCTGGTCCCGTCCAATGCCGAACTTCTGCATCAGCCCGGCGGCCCACATGTCCTTCAGGTCGTAATAACGGTTCTCGAGGCGCCAATACGTCTCCCACCGCATGCATTTGGGCTTCTCCGGGAACTCGTCGCCATCGTACAGGTCGTGATTGCCGCCGCAGATTTTCAACGCGATCTTGTCACCCATGGTATCTGCGCGGTCGGGCCACGCCTGGCGCGTCGATCGATAGACGAGGCCGTAGCACTTGCGACAGCGAAACCGATTTTTCTTCCCTCCGTAGAGTACCCGCACGCGACGACGGCAGCCGAGACACGAGAGCCACTGTCGCCGGCCGCCGAATTGCGTCGGCGTATAAACAAACGGCCTCATCGAGATAGCCTGCATCCTTGGTCAAGTATCTGAGACGCAGACCGGGATAGCGGAGGCGCGTCGTGAAAATCTCGCCGTTAAGGAGCTCGTCGCGGAGTTTTGAGTTCAGGCTCTCGCAGTAGCCGTTCTCCCAAGGGCTACCCGATTCGATGTAGAGCGTTTTGACGCCAATCCGGCCGAGCCATTCGCGAATGTCGCAACGAACTCGGGGCTATGACGAATGTGCTCTGGCGGACCGTGGGTGACGAAGAGATCGGCCAGGCAGTGGAGCACGTCGTCGGATCTCAGCCGTCGGGCAACTGCTCCACTTCCCGGGGACACTCGGCCTGGTCGAGCTTCAGGTCCTAAAGGGGTTATTAACGTTAACGGCAGTGATGCCAGTCCGCGAGCAGGCGCAGCCGCTTTTGGCTCCGCTTCGACGCACTGCACTAATGTCGTAGCCAAGAGCGCTACAATGGTGAATAATAAGTAAAGTTGAGCATTCTGCATTTGTAGCTGCGGGTCTTAAGTGGCGATAAGAACTGACGGCATCCCAGCCAAAACCATGCTCGGCGCAGGCGTTGGCTATCGTTCGGAGCGCGATGTACTCATCAAAGGCGGTATACTGTTGGCCTTGGCCATCGCTCTGCCGCTCATCTATGGAAACGCCATCAATGGGCACCACTTATGGCACGTGCTGGCGAATGCCTCCGCGACGTGGCTGTGTTGTTTTCTCGCGTTTTCTTCGAAAGGCCCAACCACGGCACGTCTCAATATGGCACTGGTCACCGCCGTTGCTGTTCACGGCATTCTGATCCTGGCGATCCTGCTGTTTCGAACCTATTACTCCCGGCAGCTGGTGATTGCGGCTCTGATGACCTCGCTCCTGCTGTCGACGGGTCTGGTAATGCTTAGCAAGCGTCTGCGTCTGCGGCGCGTCGGGATCGTCCCTGTGGGACTAACCGAGGAGCTTCGGCAGTGGGCCGGCGGACCTCAGGTGACCTTGCTCACCTCAGCCGCGGTCCCAGTCAGTGATTACGATCTGATCCTGATCAACTTCTCATCCAAACTCAACTCCGCCTGGGCGCGGTTTGCAGCCAACGCCATGCTGGCCTCGAGCTGCGAAGTGCGCCACGTGGTTAGATACGTGGAGGAACGCCGTGGACGCGTGTCACCGGATCACTTCGAGCCCGAGCACGCCGCAAGCCCGGTACTGCAACGCTATGTTACGTTCTACAAACGCCCGCTCGATATCATTTTGGCGCTAGGCGCGCTCACGTTCGCTCTCCCGGTGCTGCTCGCGGCTGCGGGGGCGATCCTTGCGACAATGCGAGGGCCAGCCTTGTTCACACAGGATCGAATAGGGCGGGGCGGCCGCGTGTTCAAGATCTACAAGCTGCGCACCATGCGTCCGCGGCTTCCCGGCGAGCCTGACACCGCGACAGCCGTGAACGATCCTCGCATTACGCCGCTTGGCAAATGGCTGCGCCGCGTTCGGATCGATGAACTCCCTCAAATCTACAATGTGTTGAAAGGCGATATGAGTTTCATCGGCCCCCGTCCGGAGCAGCCGGAATTAGCGAAATGCTACAGCGAGATCATGCCGTCGTTTGTTTTCCGCCACATGTTGCGCCCAGGCATTACGGGCTGGGCCCAGGTGCAGGCCGGATATGCGGCAAATGAGACGGAAACGCGTGAAAAACTCAGCTTTGATTTGTACTACGTCAAGTACGCGTCTTGGCTACTCGATCTGCAAATTCTTCTCAGATCCGTGGTCGTTGTGGCGGGCCTCAAAGAGGTGCGTTAGCTGCAGCAATGGCAAGTGACGGTATGGCGAAAATGCAGACCACGTTAGACGCGGTAGCAATTCATGGCCGATCGGTTCGGTGGGCGGAACGGCTCGAAGGGTGCGGACTATTTGCTGGCAATTTGAGGCGTTTCGGCCTTGATGAGGACGTGACGAACCCCATGCTTAAGCGAGGTCACGTAGGACATGTCGGCTGGGCAGTAGTGATGGCCCTCCTTGTTATCCTAAACTTCGCGAACTCCTGGGGGTGCCGAATCTGGTGACATCCGCGCTCAAAGGCTTGCAACTGGCGATCGGATTACGGTCATCGTATTCGAACAAACAGAATTGTCCGGGGACTTCACCGTGGACGGCACGGGCAACATTTTTTTGCCGCTCGTCGGCTCCATTGAAGTCAGAAATTTGACCATACCTGAGTGCCAGCAGCGCATCGTCGACCGCCTCGCGGGCAGGATCCTCAAACAGCCCTTCGTGACCGTTCGAATCGCCGAAGCTCGCCCCATCTCCATCATCGGCGACGTGAGGCTCCCAGGTAGTTATCCTTATCGCGGTGGCAGCCTGGTCAAAAACGCCATCGCGCAAGCTGGCGGGTTTTGGTTAGGTGAGCTGACGCCGGGCGCGGCGCTCTCCGAGTTAGTTATTGCCGACGAGCGCGTACGCGTCCTCGGCGCTACGGGGCGGATGCTGCTTATCCGGCAGGCGCGCCTAGAGGCGCAGCGCGATGGCGCCAAAACGTTCTCGCCACCAGTTTTGCCGGCCACACTGGCCACCCGGGATGATGGCGAAGTCGCAAATCTCATCGCTCAGGAAAAAGAGACCCTTGCGGAGCAGAGCGACGCCGTAGAGAAGCAACTAGCTCTCATTCGGTCGCAGAGACCGGTCTTGGAATCCGAAGTCCGAGCCGTTGACGGCCAGATTAGTGCCCAGAAAGAACAGCTGCAACTCGTGCAAACTCAGCGTCAAGACTATGAAAAACTGATGCAGACAGGGTCAGGCAAATCCTACTCCCTAGTGCAACTTCAGCTCAGTGAGTTCGATAAGCAGAGCAATATTTGGAGATTAAACGCGGATCTTTCCCGCCTTCACTTCAGCACCTTGGATCTCGATATGAAAATTCAAGGTATAGAGATTGGGTACAAGAAGCAAATCTTGAGTGACCTTCAGGATGTACGTCAACGCTTGCGCGAGGTTCAGGTCACGCTGTCGTCAGCCCGTGAGATTCGCGAGCTAAAGCTCCAGCAGGCGGGAGGATCGGTTGGCGCACCAATCACCCGAGAGATCAGTATTATTCGCTTGCGCGACACCGAGGTCACGACGTTCCAGGCCACCGAGACTACGTTGCTCGAGCCCGGCGATATCGTGGAGATCCGAAGACTGCCTTCCAGCAGTGGTAAGGCACCGATGGCATCGGTTGACCATAACGAGCTAGAGAAACCTAGCAAATCGCAATAAAGCACGGGGACAGCGCGAGCGTCACGATTAAGCGCAAGACCGCATAGTTACGTCGATGTCAATTCTTTATGAGCTGTGATCATGATGCGTATCGGGCACCGCACACTGCAAGACCTGATCTCGCGGCCTTCACCTCAGTTGAAGCCTTGGCGATTGGATAAACTTTTACACATCTTAGCCATGCAGGCGTCGGCGATTTACCAGCATTTTTCCGAAAGCTGGCGCCGCAAATGGATGATCACCGCCGTCTGCGCTGCGGCAATAGCGCTGGCCTGGGGCATCATACTGCGAACCGAGCCGATCTATTTGGCCAGCGCGATCGTGGAAGTCGATGCTCTAGATGAGGCGGCCAATTCGCAGAGCGAACCGGTGGGGTCGGCTGCAGCCCTCATTAGGTCCGAGCCGATGGCGCGTCGGGTCGCGGAGCGGTTGGGTCTCGATGCGATGCCTACGGACCCGAACTCGAACATGCAAAGGCTCAATACGAATATCGTCGGGCCTCTGTCGCGGAAAGCTGGAGCTCCACCGTCCCGCATCGATGTTTCTGCCAGGCAATTGATGCGTAATTTGAAAGTCAAGATTGAACCGCGATCCTCCCTGATCACGGTTACGTACGCGTCGCCCAGCCCAGAGGAGGCAGCCCGCATCGCGAACGCCGTCGTGGGTGAGCTCCTGCGTAATCAAAATATCAAAAAGCTTACCGACCGCCGCGCTCTCGCGGAACGCGCGCTGCTGGAATTGTCGAACACCTTCGGTGACCAGCACCCCAGAATTGCACGCGCGGAGGCAAATCTTGCGCTCGCGCGGGCGCAATTGCTGGCTGAAGAACAAAAAGGGGCATCAGTGACTGAAAAAGAGCTTGCTGAGACCGGAAAGGTTGTGCCCGCCCAAGCGGTCACGATCCCATCAGGCCTCGGTACTGTTTACCTGATGATCCTTGTCCTCGTAGCGGGGGGCATCGCCGGGATTGGCTTTGCGCTGCTGAGCGACACGGCCTTTAGACGGGCCTTGCTGTCCCGGCTCTTTGGTGCATCCAGAGGAAAAATCAAGGGCACTCTAGAATTGGCTGACGATTCGCTGCCAGAGGCTTTATTCTCTTCCTCTCCCGCACTTCGATGACCGGCCCGAAGGCGCGGGTGGCGAAGTGCCTCGCCGTGGCACACGACGTGCCTCATCCATACACGACCCACCGGCGCCATCTTTCGGCGCGCGGCGAACAGCGCTACACGGCGACACCATCCAATGAAATTATTATTACTAACCCCAATATTTTCCTCCGGAAACAGGAGCCGCGCAGAACAGATTATTGAACTTGCGCTTAGGCTGCAGTTGATGGGAATGGATTAAGTACTTACCGCCATGGCCAATTATCCTCAGATGCAGATCTACAACGGGTATGAGCGGGTTAAAGGTTCACCGCTTTACGTTTCTAAAGACAGGTCAATTGTATCCAGACTGCGTAATTAATTTTCATTTTTGTACTTTCAAGCAGAAGCACGGCAATGAAAAAGCTGGGTTATAATTTGCGCATCACCACCGCGATTCTCCTGGCACCATATATGGCTTTGGCACCATTTGGTCCGGGCCTTGCTGCTGCGTCGCGCTCGAGCAACCTGAACCTGTCGTTGCAACGGTCGCCGGAGACCCCCACGTGACAGCAGGAAAAATCATCACTGTGATCGGCGCACGGCCGCAGTTCATCAAGGCGGCGGTAGTGTCGCGCGCCCTGGTTGACGCTGGCATCTCCGAAGAGATCGTGCACACCGGCCAACACTACGACGACCGCATGAGCGGGCAGTTCCTGCGCCAACTCGGCATCTCCAACATCACCATCAATCTGGAGGTCGGCTCAGGTACCCACGCCGACCAAACGGCCCGCATTATGATAGGATTCGATGCCTTCCTTGCGGCCTGCCCCGAACCGCCGTCGGCCGTGGTCGTATACGGTGACACGAACTCGACGGTGGGCGCGGGTCTCGTTGCCGCTAAACTCGGCATCCCACTTGTCCACGTCGAAGCTGGCCTGCGCAGCTTCAACCGCGCAATGCCGGAGGAAATCAACCGGGTCGTCGTCGATCATCTCTCGGAGATGCTATTCTGCTCGTCTCCTGTAGGCGTCAAAAACCTAGCCAGAGAGGGCGTCACACGTAACGTTCACGACGTCGGTGATGTCATGCTCGATGCCTTCCAGCACTTCTCCGGCGTCGCCAGACAGCAGGGGATCAGCGCCGCAGCCGAGGCCGGCGTAAATGGCCCATTCGTACTCGTCACCATGCATCGCCCGAGCAACACGGACAATCGGGAGCGGATGCAAGCGATCCTCGGACGGCTCGGCCAACTCAGTCTGCCATGCATCTGGCCGGTACATTCGCGCAATCAGCAGCACATGGCCTCGCTTGGCCTGCCGCCAACGGTCCACTGCATCCCGCCGGCGGGTTACCTCGAGATGCTGTCGCTGCTCGATGCCTGCACTGCCGTAATCACCAATTCGGGGGGCCTACAGAAGGAGGCCCACTGGGCACGACGACCCTGCATCACCCTACGCGATGAGACAGAGTGGGTCGAGACACTGGAAGGCGGTTGGAACAGACTGGCCAATCCCCTGACCGATGATCTCGTCGCGATGCTCGCCGTGCATCCCGCCAGCGACCCGAAACTGCTATACGGTGACGGCGGTGCCGGGGGAAGAATAGCGAAAGCACTGATCAAAACATGGTAATGACGGACATCCTCTTCATCGCCCTGGAGTTCGCGCCCGTCCAGACGACGGGTTTGCATTTCGCTCGATACAGTTTGCGAAATATCTGCCCGAACACGGAATCCGACCCAACGTCGTGACGGTCAAGCCCGAGACGGGGCGCGGATCTTCGCGGTTGGCCGCAACGACGCGCTGTTCGGCGGATTACCTGAGGAAGCGGGCGCGTTTGATCGGAGCTCGAATTCCCTTGACGCGTTTCTTGCGGATGGTTTTCAATTCCAATTCTTCCGCAGGTTCGAGGAATCGCTTCGCAGTGTCACCGGCAGTGCGAAACTGACCCAGTCGGCCTCGAATCTGACCCACCGCTTTAGGTGGTTCCTCCGTGAGGGAGGGGCCGATGCTGAAGGCGGAGGAGCGGATGGAGTTGGATGTCTTGAGGAAGCATGGTGCGAGCATCCGGGAGGTGGCGCGTGCGACGGGTCGATCGCGCAACACGGTGCGGCAGCATCTGCGGGAAGGCGGAGCTGCGGCGGTGCGCAAGCTAGCGCCGAAGAGGGCGGAGAAAGTTGATCTGTGCTACATCGTCGATCGGCTGAGAGCCGCCGCATTCCGGCCTCGGTGCTGTTCCGGTAGATCAAGGCGCGGCTATCAGGGCGGCGAGACGCGGGTGAAGCAGTTCGTGCGCGGCCTGACGCCGCCGCCGGCGGCGGAGCCAGTCGTCCGCCTTCGAGATCGAGCCTGGCCATCAGGTGCAGGCGGACTGGGCAAGCGTCGGCCGTGGCGCGGACAAGCTCTCGGTGTTCATCGCGACGCTTGGGCGGAGCCGGGCGGCCGACGTCGAATTCTGCGACGACGAGCGCGTCAAGACGCTGATCGCTGCGCACGAGAACGCGTTCCTCGCTTTCGGCGGCGTGCTGCGCGAAGTTCTCTACGACATCAAGCCTCCAGCACGAGCGCATCGCGGCGCTGGCGGCCGAGCTCCGCTTGAGTGGTTGCCGCACCTTTACGGCCTGATCGCACAGGCCGCCGCCAAGCGCAAAGACGCGATCTACGCCGAGTTCCTCGAGGATGTTCTAAAGGCGGAGCGCGAAGCCCGGCGTGTCAGAGCGCGCGAGATGCTGACGCGGACGGCAGGCTTCCCGGCGTTGAAGACGCTGGAGGCCTATGATTTAGCGTTCGCCACCGGCGCGCCACGTCAGCAGATCCAGGAGCTCGCCGCGCTCGGCTTCGTCGAGCGGGCCGAGAATATCGTGCTTCTGGGCCCGAGCGGCACGGGCAAAACTCATTTCGCCATCGCCTTTGGCCTCCTGGCTGCGCACAATGGCTGGAAGGGTACGCTTCACATCGGCGGCCGATCTGTGATCGCGCTAGAGGCGGCGCAGCGCCAGGGCCGCATGAAGGAGGTCATGCACCGCACGGTTGCGATGCCGAAGCCGATGCTCCCGCGCGGGAGCATCGGGAACAACACGGGTGGGTCAGTTCCAAGGTGCCGCTCACGACATTCAAAGTGCCGTTGACAGCAGCACGGCCGCAGCGTTAGGCCGCCAGACCGACTTCTCGGCCGTGTATGCCTCCGCACCGCCGTTCGGAGCAACACGGCTCGCGACAACCGCAGCAGGATAACTGAAGAAGCCTCTAGTTCTTGATATCCGTGACGCGTGGTCACAGTGGGGCTTCGAGCTAAATCCTACAACTGGATGCTCGCTCAGGCGTGTAGTTGATGATGAGCCCCCGGCCCTGGCCACCTTGTGCGCTGACCGACACGCGAGGCCCACCGATGCGCACCAATACCTGCGCGTGGCATCGCATTATTGCCAGGTGACAAAGTACGGATTGAATCCGCACCGCCGCTTGAATGTGCGCAGACCGTCCGAGGCACCAAACCACATATCGTAGAAGCAGTACCGGGCCTGGCCTTTCCGTATAAGATCGCCGACGATCTCTGTCACAAGCAGGTACATGATGCCGTTCTCGAGATGATCGGCATGGCCGAGAATGACGTCGAGCGTGGCGACCTCTCCCTGCTCCAACAGCAGGACATAGCCGACGAGCATGCCCTCGGCGCTGAAGACGCCGTACGGCGTCTGCCATTGCGAGGACGGCAGACTGAAATCCTCGCGAAGATAGCCTCGCGCCATCGTCTTGCCCTGCCGGGTCGGGGTAGACCCATTGATAGCCATCAGCTCACGGTGACGGTCTGCCGGACGGAACGGCCGGACCCCATAGCCTGAGCGCAATGCCTTGCGCCTTTTCCGACGCACGCAAACCATGCGCGAGCCGGAGAGATAGGCGTCGAAGTCCTTGTAGTGGCGCAGGTCGATCAGGCACGCCCCCAACTGCTTGCGGCCCAGCAGCGGAAATTTTGGATGCGCTGCCGCATACTCCTGTCGCATTTGCATCCCCCCGGGGGCCGCCCCAAGGTGCACGGTCACGCGTGGCAGCTCGAGTGCCTCTCGCAGTATCTCCCATGCCTTTCGAACATGGATCATCATGGCAATAGGCCTCCATCAAATAGTCGTCCGAGCTGTCAGAGCCCGCATCGTCGCGGGGATGTGTCCAGGCTCATCGACCGGTCGGCCCCATGCGGCCGCGCCGCCCGAGTATCTTTTTCAACTGCCATTCGATCTCCTCTCCTGCGCGCCAGAGATTGTCCCTGGTATTTTCGAACACATTGGTGCGCCAGTGACGAGGATGCGTCAAAAGGCAAACACTTCTTTTCGACTTTATCGCATCGAATGGCGAGCCCCGCTTGTACGGCCGTGTCGGCAGATCATCCGAAAGGTAGGCTTCGAAAAATGACATCAGCGGCGCGTCGTAGCTCTCGCACTCGATGCCCAGTCGGCGCCGTAGCTCCTCGTTGCATAAAATTTCCGTGCTCTGCATGCCGATTCGGCGATTTGCAAAGTCCCCGTGCGAGGCGACGGACCTGATTTTGAAGCCGAGCGATTGCTCCAGAGAGCGGAAGTTGCGCTCGAACTCCCCCGTGATCGCATCCATGTGTGCAAGCGCGGCCGCGCGCGTGTTACGCCCGCAACGCTTTGCGTGCGTCGCCAATTCTTCGTAATGATACCCGACCTCGCTGCCATAACCGTTGATCTCACGCATAAGATCGCGATCGATCGTGCCCAGCCGGAAATAGTAGGTAGCGCGAATGCCAAGGGCCTTCTCGATTTCGAAAAAAGCCCGGGCGCCGCCCACGTCCGTATCGATGTCGTGCCGGTGCACGAAGACCTTCGCATCAGGCGCAATGGAGTTGGCCGCAATGCCGGCACTGAGGTCCGCAAGTGTCCAGTGGCAGAAGTCGAGCGCGAGTGATGACTCAATCAGTCGCCCGTATTCTTCCAGCCGGTTCCCGACCAGATAATCGGCATATATTCGCTCCCAGGCCCTGCCTACCAACGTCATGCTCCGGTGCTCGGCAGGTACCCCAGTCCTACTCATGACCCATTAGTCTCCAGCTTGAAAACATTCTGCGATCGACTTGTCTCGTCGACGAACCTGGCTTTGTCGCCGACCGTCCGGGCCGGCGTCGTTCCGCTGCTCCCGGTCCCCCGCTGTTCTGCCGATCGACGCCACCAAAGCGGCTTCTCAAGTACCGGCCGTCCGGTCCGAGCGAACTGGAACGATGCTGCACCGTCGAGGCTCACCATCAGGATCCTGATCGCGACAATTGCCCACAGGAAACCGACAAAATCCAAAACGCCGAATAGCAGGAGAGGGAAGAGGCTCAACGTCAAGACCAGCCGCGCAAGCGACCATAGGAAAATGAACCGCTTGGCACCCACGATCACGGATGCGTTGTCGATGGGCGTTATGATGAAGGCGAAGAACTCGCCGACCAATAGGATGGATGCGTAGCGGCCTGCCGATTCCCACTGCGGGCCGAGTAAGAGAGAAAAGATTTTCGGAGCATGGATGACCGCGAGCAGGAATGGGACGGACGATATCAGGGCGGTTGTGGCGATGGTTTTCAGCGTCAGCGCATCGAAACGTCCCTGCGTGCGATGCTGCACGGACGCTCTTTGGCGGTAGACATCGCCAATCGCCTTAGAGACTAACCGCGACGGCGCCGCGACAATGCGCTCAACCATGCCATACAGGCCCAGTGTGGCCGCACCGAAAAACGAACTGACCAAAAAGTCCGGAACCCGATCGTAGATGAGGCTCATCCCGGTCGACACGGACGTGGTCAAGGCCATCGGCCCACGTCGACGGGCAACCGCTCCGATGCGTCGCCTGCTTGCCGGCGCAAACTCCTCGGTGTCCACTTTCCGCACGCTCTCGATGAGAACAACCGTCTTGACGATTTCCGAAGCAATCAAGGCCAGTATCAGCCCAGCACCCTGCTGGCTTGCAAACGGGATGAAGGCAAACAAAGTTGCGATCACGGCAAATGCGAAAGATTTTGCAATCATCGAGCGCGAGATGACCGCAAACTGACCTAGTCGCATCTTCCAGTAGCCCAAGGCCCGGTAGCCTGATGCGCAGACAAGCAGCGCCGGGACCGCGTAGAGCCAGGCCGCCAGCTCCGGTGCGCCGAGCAGGCCGGCAATCTTATGGCGGAAGAGGGCGATGATGACCAGCGCGACGCCAGCGGCGCCAGTGCTGATTGCAAGAATTAGCCAGACCAGCTGCGACGCCGAGCGGTGGCTTCGCGACAGCATGATCATCAGCTCATAGTTGAAGCTGGTGAAGACCGACAGCAGCGTGACGATCGAGATGTACAGTGTCAGGACGCCGAAGTCCTTCGGCGAATAGAGCCGGGTCAGCAGAGGCAGAATGGCGAGCGACATCAGCTGCGCGACGCCCGTGCCCCCACTGAGCAGGAGCACATCCCGCACGAAGCGCGAGTTCGACGCCATCCGCCACAGGTTGCGAGCGCCAAGACCCATTCTTTCGACGGTCATCACGCCTATTATTCCCATCGCTTCAATTCGCATTTGCTCATCATCGAAATCCAGAACGCCGGTCGACCCAGCCCTTCCGGCTCAAGGACCTGTTAACCTGCCCATTCAGAATGCCTTCTTCTCCCCGCTTTCTGCGGCGCGCCGCCTCACCCTGATCATTTCGAGTGCGCCCCAGGCGCGACGCGCCATGCTCCCCAGCGAGCCTTGCGTACTAGAGAGTAACCAGCTCTCCTTCAATGCCGAGTATACCGGGACCTGCCTTGGGCCAAAGTTGCGCACGTACCTTTCAACCGATGGGATCATCGACCCCTCAAAATCGAAGATCCGAGAGTGCGTTGCTGCAAACTGGATCGCCTCCCACATCAATAGACTGTAGGCGCCGCTCGCACGCAGTTCGGCATCCTGGCCCCCAGCGAGCACGAACGCATGGCGCTCATCGAAAACGAGAAAGAGCGCCGCGTGCGTCCGCCCCTTTGCGTCTATGGCAGCGAACGATCGACACTGCCCGCGCTTTCCCAGGGCGCTGTCGATGCGCTCCAACGTTGCCGCGAGAGGGCGAACCTTGGAGCCAAGGTTCTGCCGCTCGAAGGTCTTGGAGATGCTGTGGATCACCTTCGGCAGCAGGTCAGGCCCGGTCGCAACCTCGACATGCTTCCTTGCGTGCTTGCAGCGCCCCTTGATGGCCCTCGAGAACTCCTTCCAAATTGCGTCGAGGCTTGAAAGGTCCTCAAGCCGGTACGTGTACATTAGGCCGAGCGTGTACCCTTCAGAATTCAAGGCATGCAGATTGGTGAACTCGGGAGCGCAGCTAATAAGCACGCGAGCAGCTTTCGGCAGCTGCCCGACCAGCTCGCGCAAAAGCTCATGCTGCGCGCCAAGCTGTTTTGCGTATCCGCCGTCGGACGGCGCCATCCATGGTCCGAGCGAAGGTGTGAGAGGGGGCAAGGTTAGCGCCGTCACGCCGTAGAGCTTCCTGACGACATAGGGCAATCTCGCGATGACGCGCCCGTCTCGACTGATTTCGACCGCATGCCAGGCGCCGGGCGCGACGCTGTCGAGCCAATAGGGCTCCTCAAAGAGCGTCCATGTTGTGCGAGAGCGTGTCGGGTGTGCTTTCGTCTCGTTGGGAGCTGGCGTTGGGCCTGACACCTGCGACGAGGAGACCCCCGCACTGACTTCACCTGGGGATCCTTCGCCAAAATTGATATTCTTGGGGATTACATTGGGGTGCATGAAACCTCTCACGGGAAATAGTGAAACATCAGGGACTGGCCGCGATCAAGCGAGTTCGTTACGGTATATCGCCAAAAGCTTCCTCTCCTCCGCAGCCCAATTGTACGTTGCCGCCACGGCATCCCGGCCGCGTCGCCCCATGGCTTCGGCCTCCTCCGGATGGGTCAGAACCCAGTCGATGGCCTTTGCGATGGCCGTGGCATCCCGAGGATCGACCAGCATCCCGCAACGGTCGCGCTCTACGATCGAGCGCCACAGCGGAAAGTGGGATGCGATGACAGGGAGCCCCGCCGACATGTACTCGAACAGCTTGTTCGGGTAGGCTGAGGTGTGGTTGGGCACGTCATGAAAGAGCACGAGACCGGCGCGAGCCTCACCGAGCAAGTTTGCAAGCCTCGGTCTGTCGACCAAGCCGAGGTAGTCGACCCACCGCCAGCCCGCGAGCGCGCGCCCTTCTGCTCCAGATCCCTCTCTGCGAACAGTCCGACAAGGATCAGCCGGGAGCCCGGGGTCTCGACGCGCTCCATGGCCGTGACCATTTCACAAACCCCGCGGATTGCCGTCAGTCCGCCAGCGTAGAAAACGCGGAGTGGCCGTTGCGCCATCGCGACCGTTGGCCCAGGCGGCGTCAATTCATCGATAATGGGAAAATTCTGGACCGAGGAGGTTTTCCCTGGCGGAAACCGAAGCGCAATCGAAGGCGTCGCAGCCACGACGCTCGTATAGACGAAGCGTGTCATCAGCCACTCGAGCGCCTCAAGCGCGAAAGCCATTGGCCTGCGCAGCGACACGGGGACCCAGCTTTTGCTCAACAGCTGCTTGGGAGCGTCTTCGTGCACATCGTAAACGACCTTCGCTCCCGTCAATCGCAAAAAAGCCCCCGCCGGCATCAGCTCGGGGTCGTGGAAATGGTAGAGGTCCGCACGACAGCGCAAAGCCTTGCGGAGAACGTCGAACGTGGAGAATAGCATTCGACCAAGGCGGCCGCCGCCGGACTGTTTGACCGCCACGATCTTTACCCCGTTCTTGATGCAATCCGCATCTGCCTTTGCAATCAGGGTAACGTCGTAGCCGGCAGACGCGAGACTGCGGCACTGCTTGACGAAGATCCGGACGTCGTCGGCCGGATGGACGCTCGACAGGTGCGAAACGCGTTTCATACGATGGCCCCACTAAATCGTCTCCCGCCGAGCCCTCGCACCACGATTGCCTGCTGACCGCAGCATGTCCGGGCGATACGATTGGCATTGCACCGAAAGGGATCATCAGAAGTGTGCTTGTAGTAGAAACACCGTTCGAAGAACTTCCAGAACTCGACTACGTGCTGCAGGTGGTCCTGGAGACCTTTCTGGGTCTGCCCTATTCGAGGCACCCGACCGGCGCGTCCGATATCCGCTTCTGTCTTGAAGGCCGGACACTTGCGCTTCCCTCTCCGTTCTTCTCGGCGCTGGCGAGATTCGGACCGGGGGCGGCACCGCTGCCGCGGCAGCCGTTGGAAATCTGGGATGCGGGTCAGCTCCGGGATGGCATCCAGCTGACGTCCGCCAAAGTCCCAGTGCTCTTTGGCAAGCCCCGCGTAACCGCGGGTGAGGACCGGATACGGGTCGAATTCGATTTGCTCGGCTCGATCTTCTTCATGCTCTCGCGGCTCGAAGAAGTATCGACAAAAACCCGCGATGTCCATGAACGGTTCCCTGCTACCGCTTCCCTCGGCTTCCAGGCCGGATTTCTCGAACGACCCCTTGTCGACGAGTACGTCGAGATCCTGTGGGTGTGTTTGACAACGCTGTGGCCCGGCCTACGGCGCAGACCACGCGCCTTTCGTGTTCAGGTCAGTTGCGACGTCGATCATCCGTACAGCCCCGCACGCAACAGCGTCTGGTTTCTCGCCCGCCATGTTGCCCGCGATGCGCTGAAGTATGCCAATCCGCGTCTTGCCGCTCAGAGCATCGCGAACTTCGCCTATGGCGTCGTTGGACGCGAGGACTATTCCCAGGACCCCTTTTTTCCCGCCGTCGATTGGATTATGGATGTCAATGAGGCCGCCTCCACGTCCCCTGTTACGTTCTTCTTCAAGGCCGGCCACAGCAGCCGCAGGTTCGATCGCCGCTATTCGCTCGCAGAGCCCGTCATCGAGAGAATGCTTGCCCGCATCCACGGCCGCGGCCACGAGATCGGCCTGCATCCGAGCTACGCCACCTTTCGCGATGCGGACCTTCTCCGACAAGAGGCGGATCGGCTGCGGCAGGCCATGACCCGGATGGGTATCAAGCAGACCGCGCTCGGCGGACGGCAGCACTATCTGCGCTGGGAGACGCCGACGACGGCGCGCGCCTACGAGGCCGCGGAACTCAGCTACGACACGACGCTCTCTTTTGCCGACCGAGCCGGATTCCGCTGCGGAACATGTCATGAATTCCCATTCTTCGACGTGCAGGCGCGTCGGTCAGCTCCGTCTCACCGAGAGGCCGCTGGTCGTCATGGAGGATACCGTCATCAACTACATGCGACTCGGCCACTCCGACGCCGCCCTCGAGTTCATGCAGCGGTTGAAAGAGACCTGTCGGCGCTTCGAAGGCACCTTTACTCTGCTGTGGCACAATTCCCATTTGGCAACGGAGCAAGACAGACATTTCTACACAACACTTTTATCCTAGGCGCCAAACGTGCGCGATCGGGCGTGCTTTTGATTCAAATGCGGCACAACGAACAGGTGAGGACGACAATCGCGAATACTGTTTCTATCGCGCGAGGGATTCCTGCTTGTGGCTCACACAGTTTGATGGGAGTACGGTGGTGGCGGTGGAAGCCGGTGCAACTGCACCTCGCTCCCGGGCTGCACGACGCTGCGCCACTTTGCGAACTCGCGCTCTCTCAGCAGATGTTTCTCGACGTAGCGGCGATTGTTGGCGCCCAGTTCCAACGCACGCGCCGGGTTGTCGACCAGATCGGCAATCGCATCGGCGAACCGCGTGACATCGAACTTGCGCATCACGGATCCCCCCCTTGCCTTCTCAAGCAGATCGGGACCATCTCCGCAACCGCTGAATAGGATCGGCCGCCCGGACCCCATGTAGTCGAACAGCTTGATTGGAATTATGTATTCGTAGAATGGATTGTCGCGGTAGGCCATCATGAGCGCTTGGCAATGTCGCATCACGTTGGCAATCTCGAGACGCCCGACCGGCGGGAAGAAGGTGCAGGATGTCAGCCCTTTCTCCCTGGCATATGCCTCGCAGACGCTCCGCTGCTCGCCATTCCCGACGAACAGAAAAGCAATATCGGCTCTGCGACGAAGATGGTCTGCGACCTCGACCATGCCACGGATATTCCAGGCTCCCATGCCCATGTTTCCGGTATAACCGACCACGAACTTGTCTCTGTTTCTCTCGAAATATGCGGCGAGCGGCGGTGAAAGGGTAACTTCTTTATCGCTCTCCAAGTCGTAGCCGCTGGTGATCACTGTGATCCTTGCTGGATCAATGCCTTCCGCGGCAATCATCTCACGCATGCGCGGCACCGCAGCGACGATGTGGTCGAATTGTCGGCGTAGACCCTGCTCGAAGGCCCGCCACGGCCATATGATCCATGGCTGATGGACGATCCCGGATGCCACGGACATCTGTGGATGCAGGTCCCGCACCTCGAGGATTGAGCGTGCCCCGAACTTACGAGCGAGCAGCAGGGCTGAGAGTGGCATAAGGAGCGGTGGGGTTCCGGCTAGCAGGACATCCGGCCTGTCCAGGACCCGACCCCGCCGATAGGCCTGCAGCATGAGCGCAACATAAAGCGCAATCCGGTGCCATCGGGACTTGTGCCGGCCGCGAGGGGTGGACAAGCCGACAATCTTGATCCCGTCGTGAAGCGTTGTGCCTTGGAACACGGCGTCATCGGTTACGTAATTGCGGGCGTTACACAACACGGTCACTTCATAGCCCTGACTTTGCAGCCACTTGGCGACCTGGAAATACCGAGCCCCTCCAGGCATGTCCGGCAGCGGAAAACCGTCGGTCAGATAAAGTATCTTCATGGGGTATTCGGCCTCAGTTTCAGTTGTGCCTGACCAACCCAGCACAAAGTCCGATTTCGATTATTGCTGCCGCCATCGCATATCCCGCAGCCATTTAAGCTGTACACTTCGCTTCGCGCATGCGTCGCCGGACGCCAGCTCATGAGAAGCGCTTCCAATGGGACTGGGACTGACCGATAAAGATGTGGCGGCTGCTTTGTCCCTGTTGGGTAGGTTCAGGACGCGCTAGCCGCTTTCAGCCCAGTTCGCGACAGGCGGTGGGATTGGCTTCCTCTTGCGAATCACGCGCGCGCCCTGGCGGGCCAGCTCGAGTCATGCTCCTCAAATTTGAGGCGGATTGGCCACCGAGCTCGATAAATTTTATCGATCGGATTAACATCGAGGCACAACCACCCGCCGCGTGTGCTGCCGTCTGACGACTGATTTCTTCTGGCGGGTGCGCGAGCTAGGAGCCGCATCAATTGACTGTCCGACCGGCCAGATGAGTTAAATAATACAATGCTGACCAGCCGCATCAAGAAAGCAACAAACATGGTTACCGCTCACGGCCAGCGGTATCCGCGCCGCCGTACCACACGCGATAGCCGGCACGGAATTGCCTTGCGTGTTCAGGCGATCCGGTCTTCATTCGCGATGGTGACCAAGCACAAGGAGGACAAGTGGCGAGCGTCTTGCCTGTCTTGCGAATAGTGGTCGCAAGCCTAGCGTTTGCCTACGCCTCTATCGCCTGCGCCGCACCCGACCGCGCCGCCGACTGGCGACTGATCCAGTCGAATTGGCCGAGAACTCTTCAACCATATGCAGGATTTTTCCCGCGCCCACGCCAATAAAACAAATCTCCACCTTTATTATCTCGAGCTTTGGACTTACGACCTTATGCGCGCGGCTATAGCCGAGCACAAAATTTCAATACGAAATGCGCTCATCAAGCTTTACGAGAGCGCTCTCAATGATCTCGTTACGGCTTCGAGCTACAAATATTTTTATGACCCTCGTTCAAATCATCAACGTGTTTCCCAACATCCTTTACCAAAAAGCGCGCGGCTTTGGGTCAACGAGGACCAAGTGGAAGTAGAGCTATATTCCTCTCAATTCGTTTTCCTGCTCGCCTCCACGACCCACAACCTGCTGCAGTCCGGACGGCTCGACGAAGAAGCGCAGGAATTCGTCAATCGCGCGGCGCCCGTCGTGCAAGAGCATTTGCTTCGCTGGATCAAAGGCGACAAGATATTCCAGGTGGCCGGTTGGGGCTGCGGGTTTGGCCTTTACGACCATCGCGCATTTATCGACATGAAACGCCGCCGCGCTTTTGCCTCGCCGGAGAGGCAGAGCTATTGCAACATGGTGACAGACGTAGATCTGTGGATTATCGGCGCCACCGCCGAGCTGATTGCGGCTCAAACGGCGCTCGATGAATCGTTGCGGCTCGGCGACAGAGATTACGACGATCTTCGAGATTATTTGCGCGGCGCGGTGGGACTTCTGAGCGATCGGACAACGCCCAAGTCCTTTCGACGCGAAGATGGTTCGACGGCGGAAGGATTGGTGTTTGACGCCGGGGCGGCCGATGACCACGAGGACAGCCATTTTTCACTTTATTCAGTCGAAGCGTGTCCGTCCGCAGCGGAACGACGCTCGAAAGGAGTGGGATGGGACGTGAGCCACGGCACGCGGCAACCTGTTGTGTTCAGTTCGCTCTTCGAGACCAGGGCTGTCACGGGGGTAAATTGGCCGGACGAGGCTGTATTGGCCGGCTTCGGTCGGGCCTTCGCCAATGGCGTATTTGAGGGCGATTTTAATCGGCCGCGATTGCGTAACTATCTCGACGGCTCCAACGGCTGGTATCGCGCAAATGAGGGAACCTGCACGGGCTATCGGCCATTTGGCCTGTCCTACGCGTTAATTTCTGGCGCATGGGGCCGTTATGTCCCTTTCGCTCCAGAAGTTGCGCCGATCGTCGCCGCCGCGCGTCATATCCTGATAAGCGATGATCCGGCCGACGTGGCGTTTCGTTCCGACGTATGGGACAAGGCGCAATATGTCGATGGGCGGCTAAAGAGTGACAACATCGCGACGGCCAAAGTATCCGTCTGGGCTCTGCCTCTCCTGTCAACACACGCAATCGGGCCCAGCGAGTAGTGGAGGTCTGAGAATTTGCAAGACGCGGACATAGAGCAAAGAGGCGCTGCTTGAATTCTCTATCAGAAAATCGACTTCCGGATAAAGCCGATCTATTTCGCTCTTCTTCTTGCGATGTATTTTGGTCTCGCCCAAGCCTTTACGGAATTTTGGCAGCCGCTCTTCGCCTATACGCATTTCGAACAGTCATATGTCCCAGAGCGCGTGATGGAGAGTCTGATTGCACTTTTCGTCGCCGCAGCATTGACGCCGACACGTTTTCGACGCCCGTCGGACATGTTTGTGTCCTTGTCGATTTTGACGACGCTCGTGCCCACCGCGATGATGTACGTCTATGGAGACATGAGCGCCAAGACCGCCTATTTGACTTACGGCGGGCTCGCTCTTATTTATTTCAGCCGCAACATCCCTATTCCTATTCCCGATTTGCGGTGGAGCGGCAGCCTCATCGTGATCCGACTTATCACCCTTCTGGCGGTAATTGGCGTCATACTGACCGCTTATGGCATGGGCTTTAGCGATTCCAGCTTCGCGCTCTTCGACGTTTACGGGCGACGCGAGCTCGCTTCTGCGCACCTGACCGGTGTTGTCGCCTATATGGTCGGTTTTGGGCTCGCCGCCAATCAGCTGGCGATTATTTGTCCGTATACTCCAAGAACTGGGCGATGCTGGCTATCAATCTAGTTGCGGCCGCCTTTTATTTTGGACTGATAGGGGACAAGGCTCCATTATTTATATTACCCGCGCTTATAATTTTAAATTACGCGCTACATCGCCAGTACATTATCGTTTATCTATTTTTTATCACGGCAACAATCATTATAGCGTTCACTTTTTGTTTTCAAGATCAAACTATTCTGTTTGTGGATGATGGGAATTCAAGTGCATTGTTTGATTTTGCGTCTCTATTTGAGAGGCGTACCCTTATATTGCCAGTCTGGCTCAACGACGTCTATGTTGAATACTTTAGCGATACGAAATTATACTGGGCGCAGTCGCAGCTCTCCCTCGGTCTTGTTGAACAGACTTTATCATCTGACCCGGCCACAACGATTGGGGACTACATAAGTGGCACGGAAATGCACGCAAATACAGGGTTCGTCGGCTCTGGATATATGAACGCTGGCTTCGTTGGGGTGGCCATTTACGCCGTCGTGATTGGCCTCTGTTGTCGCATAATCGACGTGTTCGCGCAAAGTCGCGACACGAAAGTTTTGTCGACGCTGATTTGCCTTCCCGGCTTTATCAACGCAGTGACGAGCTCCGATCTGCCTACCGGGCTTTTCAGCCATGGATGGGCGGCCGCGATCGTGCTCGTCGCAATCTTACGCCCATCAGACCTGCGTCCGAGGCGCTTGGCTGCCAGTAAGTCTTCGGGATCATTTGAAATCGCAAATGACGTCTGAACTCCGCTCGTTCCAGAATTCGGCCTTCTGCGCGCTACGTGCCGAGGCTTCGGCGGCTGACGCGCGGGTAACGACGTTCGTCGACCAGTGGCGCGCCCGGACTCTTCGTGAGCGGGTTGATGAGTGAATGTCTGATTTGATCGCTGAGAATCGCCATGCGAAAATCGCCTCCTGGCGCTGTGGCTCCTTGGCAATTAGTGGATCGCCCGGGTGCACAGGGAGACCTGTTCGCTTGGTTCTAGTTCGCGACCGAGTGCTTCCACAGCTTCGACTTCTAGGCCCAAACAGTGTGTGAACCTTCGGAAATGAGGCATCGCAAAAGTAGGAAGCCGCATTCTTGCATCGAACTCTAGCTCGAAAGCGCGCGCCGGACGGCCACGATTACGCGATCCTGCTGTGCGATCGTGAGATAGGGGTGCATGGGTAAACTCAGAACCTCGCGTGCTAGGCGCACTGAGATGGGCGTACCGGCGCGCGAGACTGGGAACCGGCGATAGGCGGTTTGCTCGTGGAGCGCACGCGGATAGTAGATTGCCGTCGGAATGCCGGCCTGTTGCAATGCTCCAGCTACCCTCTCCCGCCCTCCATCCGGAATGCGCAGGGTGTATTGGGCCCAGACGGACGTTACGCCGCGGGGAATCCTAGGAACGTGAGCGGCGCCGCCAAGTCCCTCCTCGTAACGGCGCGCCACCTCTTGGCGGCGCGCGATCTCGTCAGGGAAGATCTTAAGCTTCTCGATTAGGATGGCGGCCTGCAGCGTGTCGAGCCTGCCATTGATGCCGATACGCACGATGTCGTACTTGTCCGCGCCTTTGCCGTGCAGGCGGATCGAGCGCATCGCCTCCGCGAGCTCATCGTGATCGGTCAGGATGGCGCCACCATCTCCGTAACAGCCGAGCGGCTTGGCTGGGAAAAAAGCTTGTCGCCGTGGCAATGCCCATCTGGCCGACCTTATGGCCCTTCGGCTGCGCACCATAACTCTGCGCGCTGTCGCTCACCACGAACAGCCCGTGTTCGGCGGCAACCGGCAAGATGGCATCGTAATCGGCTGGCTGGCCGAAGAGATCAACCGGCATGATCGCGCGCGGCTTTAGTCCCAACCCATAAGCGGTCTCGATGGCGGCGGGGAGACTGGCGGGGTCGAGGTTGAAGGTGTCTTCACGCACGTCTGCGAAAACCGGCGTTGCCCCAAGCAGTGCAATGACCTCCGGCGTCGCCGTGAAGGTGAAGTCCGGGCAGATGACCGCATCACTCGGGCCGATACCTTTCGCCATGAGAGCGATCAGGAGCGCGTCGGTGCCACTCGCGCAAGTGATAGCGTGCTTCACGCCTGAGAACGCTGCGAGGCGCTTCTCGAGGTCATCAACCTCTGGCCCCATGATGTAGTTTCCATGGTCGAGGACACGCTGAATGGCGCGCTCGAGGTCACCCCGGATGCGGGCCTGCTGTGCCTTAAGGTCGATCAAAGCGAGAGGCGCCTCGGGCGCCCCTGCCTCAGAGGGGCTCGAGACGGCCATCGGATGTCTCCCTGTAGCGGCTACGGTCGATCGGGCAGACGAGATCCGGGCCCAGTCTCGCACCCGCCCGGCTCATCCACCCAATGCGCTTCGCCGGCACGCCGGCCATCAATGCGTAGGCCGGAACGTCGCGAAGTCACCACAGCACCGGCCGCGATGAAGGCGTACTCCCCGAGCGTGTGACCGCACATGATCGTCGCATTGGCGCCGATGGTCGCCCCGCGCTTACGAGCGTGTGCCGGAATTCGCTCTTGCGCTCGATCTCCGCGCGCGGGTTCTTGACATTGGTGAACACGCACGATCGGCCCGCAGAACACGACATCCTCGAGCTCGACGCCCTCGTAGAGCGATACGTTGTTCTGGATCTTGCAGCGGGCGCCGATCTTGACGCGCGGGCCCACCACGACGTTCTGGCCGATGGAGCAGCCCTCGCCGATGTCGGTCTCGGGAAGAATATGGCGAAGTGCCAAATACGCGTGCCCCTGCCGATCGAGGCGGCCGGATCATCGACGTATGCGCTTCGTGGACCAATACGCCGCGAGCCTCCCACTCGGGCTTAAACTGGCCAACCATACTGGTACCTTTGCTCGTTGACTCGCACCTTCATCAAAAACGGGTGGGGCTCGCCCTTATTAAGCTCGATTGGGAGGGTTCGCATCTGGGCGACCATCTCGATTGAGGGCCGCACCTCGTCAAGGCGGAACCCGCGGCCCGCGAGGATCTCGCGGTAGAAAGCGTATGCAGGTCGGTGAAGCCTTCGGAGAACTCCAGCTCGTTACCGTCGACCGTGATCGAGCGGTAGGTGCGCTGCTTGGCCGCAACGTCTTCGGGCACATCGCGTACATTGATCGACAGGAACCAGCGCACGCGGGCCTTCTCGTACTCGAGATAGCCCGATGCGCAGTCCATGGCGCGATGGTGGACGACAGTCCTGCGCACCGCACCAAACACGAAGCTTAACATGTCGAAAAAATGCACGCCGATGTTGGTGGCGATGCCGCCGGATTTGCTTTCGTCCCCCTTCCAGGAGACGTAGTACCAGCGCCCACGCGAAGTGATGTAGGTGAGATCCACCTCGTGGATCAGCCGACTTCTGCCCGCAGCAATGCGGTTCTTGAGCTCGATGATCGCGGGATGCAGCCGAAGCTGCAAGATGGTGTGCACCCGGAGGCCCGTCTCGCGCTGGATCGTCTGCGATGCCATCGATGTTCCACGGGTTGAGCACCAGAGGCTTTTCGCAGATCGCGTCTGATCCACTAGCGCAGCGCAAAGCGCACATGCGCATCGTGCAGATAGTTGGGCGAGCAGATGCTGACGTAGTCGACGGTTTCGCCTCGGCGGCGGCAGCGATCGAGGTAACGGTCAAAGCGCTCGAACTCGACGAAGAAGCGCGCATCGGGAAAATAGCTATCGATAACGCCAACTGAATCGCCAGGATCGAGCGCGGCTCGCAGAGCACCGCCAGTTTCCTTGATGGCGCGCAGATGGCGCGGCGCAATGTACCCGCCAACTCCGATCAAGGCGAAGGCCTTCTTCGTTGGCACGGCCGTAGCATCATTCATAAGTTCACTCTGACAGCCAATCTGTAAAGATACACGCACCGCTCTGGAACAAGTTCTTCAAAGACGCGCGTCGCTGCTTCGAAAGCGGCAAAATTTCCTTCAGGTCGTATATAAAGCCCCGGTTAGGATCTACGAGACGCACGAACACCTTTCTCGCCGAGAGCAATGATCTCATCGTGGCGCACAGCCAGGACAACCGTGTCGAAGACTCGCTGCGGTAGTTCGCTCTCAACTTCGATGCCGTACTCGTGCAGCGCCTCGGCCGCGGTCGGCGTAGGGATCATAGACCAGGACCTCACGCACGACGGCTTTGAGCTCCCTGACAAGGTCAGCAACCTTAGTGTTGCGCGTATCCGGGCAGTTCTCCTTAAACGTGAAGCCCATCATCAGCACGCGGAGGTCGCTCACCGGCATTTTCCGTTTGATCATCGTGGTCAGGATGTCGTGCGCGACGAACCCGGCCATGTTGTCATTGACGCGGCGGCCGGCGAGAATGATCTCGGGGTGGAAGCCGATCGAATGCGCCTTGTATGTGAGGTAGTAAGGGTCGACGCCGATGCAGTGGCCGCCGACGAGACCCGGACGATAGCCGTGGAAGTTCCACTTCGTGCCTGCAGCCTCGAGCACTTCGCGCGTTTCGATGCCCATGCTCTTGAATAATTGCGCCAACTCGTTGATGAGTGCGATGTTTAAATCGCGCTGGATGTTCTCGATCACTTTGGCCGCCTCCGCGACGCGTATCGAGCTTGCCCGGTGCGTGCCGGCCGTGATCACTGCAGCATAGACCCCGTCGACGAGATCGGCCGTTGCCGGCGTCGAACCGGAGGTGATCTTCAGGATGTTGGGCAGGCGACGCTGGTGGTCACCGGGATTGATGCGTTCAGGGCTGTAGCCAGCGAAAAACTCTACATTGTACTTCAGTCCGGACGCCTTTTCGATGATCGGGAACGCAGACTTCCTCGGTCGCGCCCGGGTAGACCGTCGACTCGAAAACGACGACACTGCCTTTGGAGACCACGCGCCCCACCGTTGCGCTCGCGCTCCGGAGCGGGTGAGAGGTCGGGACGCAGGTGCGCATCGATTGGCGTCGGCACGGTGACCACGAAGAAGTTGCAGCTTCGGAGATCAAGTTCGTCCATTGTGTACGTGAGCCCCGACGCGAGGCATATTTCCTCCGCAGTTACCTCACCGGTTCGATCCTTTCCGTCCCTCAGCTCTTCGATACGCGCCTTATTGATGTCGAAACCGAGGACGGGAAACTTGCGTGCAAAGTAGACGGCAAGTGGCAGGCCGACATAGCCCAGTCCAATCACACCAATGCGCACATCTTCAAGGTCTGTCGGCGTCGAATGGCTCACTAGATTACTCTCTATACCAGCCAATAGGTCCTCACGGCGAATATAGGCTATCGCAGTCCGAAAACCCGACTGTCCTAGTTCATTTGGGCAGCAACGTTGGCATCACGGTCCTGTATTTTGCCTCGCTATCCTGCGGCGGCAATATAGTTTGAGCCCGACCCTCCCACGTTCAAAGCTGTCGGCGAATGTGGGCGGCTTGACCAACGTGCACTTCCGCAAAGAGGCCGTTGGAGGATCAACCGGAGAAACACTATTCCACTGTTCGACCCGCAGCGCTTCTTCTTTGTTGTGCAGACGTCATGACAGCGATAGGCAGATCAAAGTTCCTGTCGTTTCTCTCGGGGACATGCTTAACCGGGAGCTCCTGTCGATATCCTTAAATTCGACATCGAAGTAGCCAACTTAGCTACCCGGGCTGATCCTGGCGCCCTCTCCTCCATGTGGCTCAAGCGTTTGAGCGGCAACGCCAAGGGCAGACCCTACGGTACTGTGGGGGTGCACGGCCCGTTCGCGGTATGAATTAGACCTAGAAAATAGCGGCCAGAAATTCCGTCGATTGCAGAGATAGACAAGCCAAGGTCAGAGCCTGCCTCAAGTTCAAAGCGATGACCATCAGCTCTTCGGGATCGCGTTCTCCGTCACCGACCGCAGCCATCACGCGACTTGCCATCTTGCGGCGTATCTTGTGCGCCTCGGCCGGAGAAATAGAAGACGTATTCGCTTCCAGGATGCGCCAAGCCTCGTCGCACACCTCTTCCATAAGGGCGAGGATTCGGCTCCGATTTTTGGCGTCGGCATCGCGGGTCCCCCTGAGCGCTGAAGGCAGGAAAGGGAATGTCGCTTACACCCGGTAGATGGGGCTAGGGTGAGATACTATGGCTGCGCCGGGAAGGTGGCCATCCGGGGTACTGCTAATGGACAAGGATTGGGGACTTGAGATCAGAAAACGAGCTTAGGTCCTAGCCGCCAGTAACGACACTTCTTGTTAACTACCCACAACCGTCCTCGTCGCGAGCTTCTCGTGCGGCGGATCGCTAGTGCTGCAAGGAACCGGGCTTCGGCCTTCGATGGAAGCCGCGGCTTCTGAGACGGCTAGCAACAGCACCGGACGGCTGCACGTGGGCTGTCCACCCAGCCGGCAGGTGGTATCCGATAAACGCAGACGCCCGAATGTATTCTTTCCGGCCTGACGATTGGCGCGACATCTAAGCGGTCGCGTATCGATCTAATCAAAGGGACGAGCGACCGCTTCGACCGCTTCGTTCACACCGATGGCTGGGAAGATCGCTTCCTCGATCACATCAAGATCGAGCAAGGCAAGCGGGCACCCAAGCGCAAGAGGTGATCGCCCATCCATTCACCTTGGGGCGGCTGTCAGAATCCCTGTCAGAACTGTCAGAAATAAGAGGCCAAATACCCTTATTTACCGGACGCCTATGGACAGAATTCAGCCCGAGCGGCTATGAGTGCGCAGTCATATTGGGAACGTCGGGCCGCCATGGGCATCGTCAAGGCATCGGATGAGGCGATACGCGCCGCCGCAGAGCACCTGCGGGCGGGGCGCCTCGTCGCCTTCCCGACCGAGACGGTGTACGGGCTCGGCGCCGACGCCACCAACGGCAAGGCGGTGGCGGCGATCTTCGCCACCAAGGGGCGCCCGCACTTCAATCCGCTGATCGTGCACGTTGCCGACGTGGGGCAGGCCGGAGAGCACGCGGAGCTGACGCGTCTGGCGCGGCGGCTGATCGATGCCTTCTGGCCGGGTCCGCTGACGCTCGTCCTCGAGCGGCGCGAAGGGTCCCCAATATCCGATCTCGTCACCGGGGGCCTGGCGACGCTCGCCGTGCGCGCACCAGACCATCCGGTGGCGCGCGCGCTGCTGCGGGCGGCAGATCGTCCGCTGGCCGCACCATCCGCGAACCGTTCGGGACGCATCAGCCCGACGCAGGCCGCGCACGTTCTGTCGGATCTGGGCGACAAGGTCGCGATGATCCTCGACGGCGGGCCGACCGCGCATGGGCTGGAATCGACCGTCGTCGATGCGCGCGGCGAAACGCCGGTGCTTTTGCGGCCCGGCGCCGTGACGGTAGAGACCATCGAGGCCGTGCTCGGCCACCCGGTGGTCCGCGCGAACATCGATGCAGGACGGCCGAACGCACCGGGGCAGCTCGCCAGCCACTATGCGCCCGACGCGCGCCTGCGCCTCGACGCGAAAGATGTGCGCGACGGCGAGGCGCTGCTGGCATTTGGCGCCGACGTGCCGCCGGCGCACGGGCCGACGATCAATCTCAGTCCGGCAGGCGATCTGACGGAGGCGGCCGCCAACCTGTTCGCGGCGCTGCGCGCGCTCGATGCGAGCGGGGCCGTTGCGATTGCCGTGATGCCGATTCCCGATGTGGGGCTCGGCGAAGCGATCAACGACCGCTTGCGGCGCGCGGCAGCGCCGCGGCCGACAACGGCATGACCACTAACGGCTAACGGAAGAAGTATGGCTGGCAACCTGCGGCGCGGGACTTGCGCCGTCGGGCCAGAACGTCACGATCCCGTAGGATGCGGCGAGCGAGAGAAAGGCCAACAGCAAGCTCGCAAGGACTCGTGCCATGTAAGCCCCGAAAAGAATAAGATTTGTCAATCAGGGGACGCTAGGGTGATTTGGTTTGACGGGAAAGGTTCCCGACCCGATTTGCCCACAGCCGTGCTTTCGGGCAACACTCGTTTCATCAATAGTGCTTGAGGACGAGCGGCGGTGCCCGGCAATCGCATAGATGGCGGACGGACAATTGTGGCCGACCCGCGGGACGCGGCAGCGCTCTCGCGCGCATGGCCGAGATCGTCGGGCCGGCGCACGCCATCGCCGATAGCGAACGGCAGTTGCCATACTTGCGCGAGCTGCGCGGGCTGTATGCGGGTAGCGCCGCGCTCGTGCTGCGTCCTGGCTCGACACGCGAGGTGGCGCAGATCCTTGCCGTCGCGCACGAGGCCGGCATCGGCATTGTCCCGCAGGGCGGCAACACCGGCCTCGTCGGCGGTCAGACCCCCTCGCCCGACGGCCGCCAGGTCGTGCTGGCGCTGTCGCGGCTGACCAGCGTGCGCGAGGTCGACGCCGCGGGCGGGACGATGATCGTCGAGGCCGGCGTGACACTCGCCGAGGCCAAGGCCGCTGCCGAGCGCGCCGACCGGCTATTTCCGCTGAGCCTGCCGTCGGAGGGCAGCTGCCAGATCGGCGGCGTTCTGGCGACCAACGCCGGCGGCGTCGGCGTGCTTGGCCTACGGCAACGCGCGCGCGCTGACCTTGGGGCTCGAGGTGGTGACCGCCGATGGGCAGGTGTGGGACGGACTTGCGCACCTTGAAGAAGGACAATACGGGCTACGACCTGCGCGATCTGTTCGTCGGCTCGGAAGGCACGCTCGGCATCATCACCGCGGCGGCGCTGAAGTTATTTCCGCGCCCGGCCGAGACAGCCGTCGCGCTGGCGGCGCTGCCTGACATGGCGAGCGTCGCGGCGCTGTTCCGCTTGGCGGAGGCGCGCGGTCACGCCGGCCTCACGGCGTTCGAGTTCATGAGCCGCTTCACGCTCGATCTCGTGTCGAAGCACATTCCCAACACGCGGCTGCCGCTGCTCGCGCCGGCGCCGTGGTACGTGCTGATCGAATTGTCGAGCGCCGAGCCGGGCGGCTTGGCGGAGGCGACGATGCAGCGGCTGCTCACCGAGGCGGCCGACAATGGCATCGTGTCCGACGCCGTCATCGCCGGATCGCTGGCGCAGTCGCAGGCGCTGTGGCGGCTGCGCGAAACCGCGTCCGAGGCGCAGCGGCCCGAGGGCGGCAGCATCAAGCACGATGTCTCCGTGCCGGTCGCGCGCATTCCCGATTTTCTCGCCGCGGCGAGCACGGCCGTCGAGCGCGTGTGTCCCGGCGCGCGGCCCGTGGTGTTCGGCCATTTCGGCGACGGCAACGTGCACTACAACGTCACGCAGCCGGCCGGCATGGACAAAGATGCCTACCTTGCCCTGTGGGGCCCGATGTCGGAAGTCGGTGCACGATGTGGTCGCCAGCTTCGGCGGTTCGATCTCGGCCGAGCACGGCATCGGGCAGATGAAGCGCAGCGAGCTCCTGCGCTTCAAGAAGCCCGCTGGAGATCGCGCTGATGCGCAAGATCAAGGCGGCGCTCGATCCCAAGGGCATCCTCAATCCGGGCAAGGTGCTCTAGCTGCTACGGCGCTTGAGCGGCAGGCGCCAGGAGACGCGCGTCCACTTCATTCTGGGACGCCAGGCCGCCGGGGCGCGCCAGCTCGCCTTGATCCAATCGTCGGTGCCGAACAGCCATTGCTTGAAGCCGCGGCGCGGACGGCTCTTGTCGTCGATGATGAGGTGCGACAGCGTCTCGACGTCGGCGCATAGCTTCTCGATCGCCGCGAGGCGGCGAGCGCCGTCCTCGTGCACGGCGCCGATGCGCGTGTTGATGAGATGGATCTCGCCGGAATCGTTGTTGCGCCAGTTGTCGATGGCGCCGGCGAGCGTGTGCTGGTTGGCGCTGATCTTCATCAGCGCCTCGTGCACCTCTGAGAGCTCGGCGCTGTAGACGGCGTGCGCCTCGTTGGTCTTCTGGCCATGCGCGTCGAGCACCTGCTCGATGTTGCCGATGCGATCGCTGATGCCGGAGGCGAGCTGCTGCATCTGCTCGGTGAGCGAAGCCTGCGTCTGCTCGCTGTTCTGGGCGGCGAGGCGCACGGCACTTCTGACGCCGGTGATTTCGTCGGAGAGCGCGGTTATGGCGCTGGCGCGCTCCGAGCGCTCGGTTCCGAACGCCTGCTCGATCGCCCACAGCCGATCGGAGAGGGCGGGATCTATGGCTGCAATGCCTTCGCCGACGCGGCCGGTTGTGCAGCGCGCTTTCGATGGCCGAGAGGCGGCGGTCGATCGCCGAAAGATCGGTGTGGCCCGGCGACGACTGGCGCACTATCGCGGATTCGAGTGCAGCCAGTCGCTCGGAGAACGCGCGTTCGGTTTCGGCGAGGCGCTCGAAAATGCGCTGCACGAGGGTCTGGTCGACCCCTGGCAAGGGCATGGGCGCAACAACGCTCGTTGCATTGAGTGCGCGCTCCGGATCGGCGTCGAGCAGATGGCTGGCGCCACCGTGCGGCGCAGCACGCGCCGGGCCGAGCGAGCCCCAGAAGTCGCGCGTTGAGGCGCGGGAAGTGGCGCACGATCAGATCGGCGCCGGGCAGATCGCCGCCGACGTCGCCGAGAACCTGCACGACGTCGTCGACGTTCGCCGCGCGGCCGCGTATGCGAAGCGCGCGAAGCGGCAAGGCGCAGCACGTCTTCGAGCTCGGGCGAGCGGCGCGGACTGACGTTGGCATCCGCGTTCGCTGCGCGGCAGCTCGCCGGCGATGGTGACGGCACTGTCGCGGCGCAGCGAGGCGACGCGCACGCCGCGGGCTTCGAGCGCCGCGGCGGCAGCCTCGACGCGCGTCATGGCGAGCAGGAGATGCTCGAGCCGCACCTCGGCCGAGCGGTAGGCGAGCGCGACGTCGTAGGCATGGTTGGCGCAGGCAAGCAGCGTCTCGTCGACCCAGATGGGGCTGGAACGCTGTACGGCGGCGCGGGGCGCCAGCGGCTGCGGAGCGGACTGCACCTGTTGCGGCGTCGGCGGCGCGGCCTCACGCCAGCTGGACGGCTCAGTCGACGACGCACTCCAGCGCGAGGTCCGCAAATCCAGGTCCTGGCCCCGATAATCCATACGCGAAACTCCTCACCTGCCCCGGCGGCACCTTAGCCGCGATCGGGCTTGGCGGCGAGAGGCCAACGGGCTTTCATCCAAGCCTCACTTCGCCGTTAATCGCGGCAAATCAATGTGCTCTTGGCGCTGCTTAACGAGCCTATAGCAGCGTCTGGGTGGCCACCGCGGGCTCCTGCACCTCGGGCCCCTCGTTGCGGGAATTGTTCAGCTTGCGGCTCACCTCGACGATGTCGAGGAGATCATCCGGCGCCGGGGCGAGCAAATGCGCGATTTCGGCCGTCGTGCCGGAGCGGCAGTCGAGCCATAGGCCGAAATGCTCGGGCGCGATCAGCACCGGCATGCGGTCGTGCAGCACCGACATGGTCGCGTTGGCGGCCGTGGTGAGGATCGCCATGGTCTCGATCTCGCTGCCGTCGGCGCCCAGCCAATTCTCGTAGATCGCCGCCAGGGCCATCGGGCCGCGCTTCGCGCGGACGGATGAGATGCGGGCGCTTGGCGCCGGCGCCGCCTGTCCACTCATAAAAGCCATCGGCGGGCACGAGGCAGCGCTTGTGGCGCACGGCGGCGCGGAACGAGGGTTTGTCGGCGACGCTCTCGGAGCGCGCGTTGATCAGCATCTTGAATTCGCGCGGGTCCTTCACCCACGATGGGATCAGCCCCCAGCGCACCAGCGCCATCTCGCGCTCGTGCTTCATCGTATTGCGCACGATGGCCACGGGCTGCGAAGGCGCGATATTATAGCGGGGCGGGAACACCGCCTCGTTGAGGTAGCGGAAGTAGGCACGCACCGCTTCGTGCGGCGATGTGAGGGTGTAGCGCGAGCACATGCGCCCAAGGTAATCATTCGCGGCCATGGAGAGAAGTCGCATGGGCACGTCCGGCGAAGAGACGAGCGCGAAGGGCCCCTGGCCGCGCGCAGGGGCGAGCGCGGTGCTGTTTCGCGGCGAAGCGGTGCTGCTGGTGGAGCGCGGCGGGGGGCCATCCGAAGGGCTGTGGAGCCTACCGGGCGGATCCATCGAGGCGGGCGAGACGGCGGAGGACGCGGCGCGACGCGAGGTGCGCGAGGAGACCGGCCTCGACGCGCACATCTCGGGCCTCGCCGGCGTCTACGACATCATCGATCGCGACGGCGACGGGCGTGGTGGTGCTGCACTATGTGCTCGCCACCTACTTCGGCCGCGCCGACGACGGCGAGCCGCGCGCCGCTGGACGATGCTCGCGACGCGCGTTTCTTCGCCCTCGACAAGCTCGAGTGAGCTGCCGATGACGGCGCGGTACGCGCTTCGTCATCGATGAGGCGTGGCGCCTACTTGCCGCCAGCGTTGATTAGGCGCCACCGGAACGTCCAGAATCGGTGCTAGAATTTGACCATGACGAACGCCGCTTTCGCCGCCGCAGAAGCTCGACGCCGCCCGCTGCGGCGATGGTATGCGCCGTGCTGCTGTCGCTCGCATCGGCGCTGCCCGCCGCGGCCGCGCCCGACAGCAAGCCGTACGACGATCGCCTGTTCCGCCTGTCGGAGATCCTCGGCGCCGTTCACTATCTGCGCGAGCTGTGCGGAGCGGAGGAAGGCCAGCAGTGGCGCGAGCGCATGTCGGACCTGGTGCAGTCGGAAGGCTCGTCGGCGCTGCGCAAAGCCAAGCTGACACGCAGCTTCAATAAAGGTTATCAAAGCTACAGCCGCACCTATAACACCTGCAGCCCGTCGGCGCAGAACGCCATCAATCGCTTCCTCGCCGAGGGTGCGACGATCGCCGACACGCTCGTGCGCTCGGTGCCATAGCGCACCAAGAAGGCGCCCGCTTGATCTCCGCGTTTACTGTGAACGCGGCCGCCTCTTTTCGGCGCGCCATCGCATGATATGCAGCTGCATCGGCAGGTGCGCTCCGGGCGCGCTGCCGTTGATAAGACCCACGGCCAACGCTTAGGGGGCGTCTTGGATCGTAAGGGGGAAGCATGCGACTGTTCGACGGCCTCGACGCCGACGATTCCACCTACCGCGCGCTGTCGCTGATCCTCGAAGCGTGGGACGAGGGAACCGAGAGCGGCGTGCCGAACGAGCAGATGGCCTATGCCGCGATGTTCACGGCGCTGACCGATCTCGTCTCGCAGTTCGGCGAGGACGCCGTCGTCCAGCTCGCCAACGGGCTGGAGCGGCGCATCAGGGTCGGCGAGTTCACGCTCCACCGCACGCGGCAATAGCAGCGCACGTCAGAGCAACCCGAGCAGCTTCGCCACGACCTCACCGATCAGCAGCACGCCGAAGCCGACGAGCAGCAGGCCGGCGATCTGATTGACGAGCTGCAGCCGTGAAAGGCTGAGGCGATGGCGAAAGCGCGCGATGAGGTGCGATAGCGTTACCCACCATGCGAGGCTTCCGCCCATGACGGCGGCGACGATGGTCAGGGCATCGGCATAGCTCTTCACCTCGACGAAGGTCGACACGCCGCCGAAGATGGCGAACAGGCCGAGCACCGCGCCGGGGTTGGTAATGGTCAGCAGAAACGTCTGCGGGATGTCCCAGACGAAATCGCGCAAGGTCTCCGCGTGCTCCTCCGTCACCGGCGTCACCGGCACCAAGCGCGGCGAGTGCAAAATAAAGCTTCAGCCCGAACGCGACGAGCACGAATCCGCCGAGCACCTGAATGACCATGCGATGATCCTGCACGGCGCCGGAAATGGCGCCGACGCCCATGGCGGCGCACAGGGCGATCAGGCCGTCGCCCAGCATGGCGCCGAGGCCCGCCGCAATGCCTCCCCAAAATCCGCGCTCGATGGCGCGCTGGATGCACAGCACGTTGACGGGGCCGACGGGTGCGGCGACAAGAATTCCGATGATGATGCCGACGGGGATAATGAGCGGATTGGGCAGAAACTCCATACACCTTCCTTTGCCGGTCCGCGTCGCGAGCCGTGAATGGCCGATCATCCCCTTGCGCAGCGCCGGAGCTCGCTGATGCCTGCAATCATCGAGGGACGTTTGGTGGGCTTGCCCGTATTGGTACTGGCGGTGCTCTGCCTTGTCTATGAGGGCCCGAGCTCTGCGCTGGAGAGGCGCGCTGCCGCGGAAGACACCGATGCACCAAGCAAGGTGATGGTGCGCAAGAAGCTGCCGAAGCCCGGCGAGGACACGGGACCTCTTCCCGAGCCAGTCGAGGAGATGCGCCAGGCCATCCTCGCCGCCACACATTCGGGAAACATCGAAGACTTGCGCGTGCCGCTCGACTGGAACGAACTGAAGCCCGAGGTGGCGGCGCCCGCCGGCGAGGACCCGATCGCCTACTGGAAGAAGACCTCGGGCGACGGCAACGGCCGCGAGATCCTCGCCGTGCTCGCCGACATCCTGCCGATGCGGGCGGCGGAGCTGCCGTTCGGCAAGGACCTCGAGAACAACATCATCTACGTCTGGCCGTATCTGGCCGAGGTCGAGCTCGACAAGCTCACGCCGGCGCAGGAGGTCGATCTTTTGCGGCTCGTCGGCCCGGCGGAAGCAAAGGCGATGCGCGAGAAGAAGAAGTGGACATGGTGGCGGCTGACCATCGGCGCCGACGGCACTTGGCATTCCTTCAAGAAAGCCGACTGAGGCGATAAGTAGCGGACGGGGCGATAAATTCAGCTCGCAACTTGTAAGCCGCAACCGCGTTCCCAGATCTATGGCTCAGCTTCGCAGGACGGGGTATCAGCATGATCTGGCGAGCAGCACTTGCAGCGGCGACGGTGATGACCTTCGCCGACGTGACGCCGGCTTCCGCACAGTTTTACGGCGAGCAGGGTTTCGGGCGTCAGCCATTCTGGGAGCCGCGCTCCCGCAGCCGCCAGCAGTGGAGCGACGATTATGGCGACGAGTGGGGCTACGGCGACGACTACCGCCGTTCACCGATCATCCGCAGCGGCGGTGCGCGTCCGGTGATCGCGCCGAAAGCGCCGCCGAAAGTCGCCTTCCACAGCAACTTCGTCGCCAACTCCATCGTCATCGATAGCCAGGGACGGATGCTCTACTTCATCCTCTCGCCGACGGAGGCCTATCAGTATCCGATCTCGGTCGGCCGCGAGGGCTTCTCGTGGACCGGCACCGAGGTGATCAGCCGCAAGCAGGAATGGCCCGACTGGCATCCGCCCAAGGAGATGATCGCGCGCGACCCGCGCCTGCCCGACAAGATGACCGGCGGCTTGAAGAACCCGCTCGGCGCGCTGGCCCTCTATCTCGGCAACACGCTCTATCGCATCCACGGCACCAACGACCCGACGAGCATCGGCCGCGCCGCGTCGTCGGGCTGCTTCCGCATGATGAACGAGCACGTGCTGCATCTGGCTTCGATCGCCAACGTCGGAACACCGGTGACCGTGCTGAAGCGCACGGGTGCTCAGACGGTGTCGGCGCCGCCGCCGGCAGAGATCGAACCGCAGATCGAGCCGCAGGACGATCCGTATGCGCGCGAGCCGGAGCAGGATCCGGACGACGACGAACCGTATGATTCCCCGCGCGGGTACGATCGCTACCAGCGGTATGACCGTTACGGCGACCCGCTGTAAGCGGCGCGCCTAGGCGCCTTCGAGGAAGCCGACGGGGGCGCCATGCGCGGCCCCGATGATTTGCCCATCCCACATCACGCGGCGCCCGCGCACGATGGTGCCGACGGGCCATCCCTTTACGCGCTTGCCGTCGTAGGGCGTCCAGCCGGCGCGGCTCGCCACCTGCGCGTTGGTGATCGTCTCTTCGCGCTTCAGGTCGACGACGGTGAAGTCGGCGTCGTAGCCGGCGGCGATGCGACCCTTGCCGCGGATGCCGAACAGCCGCTGCGGCCCGTGGCTCGTCAAATCGACGAAGCGCTCAATGGTGAGACGTCCCGCATTGACGTGGTCGAGCATGATGGGAACCAGCGTCTGCACGCCGGTCATGCCGGAATGCGAGCCGGGATAGGGGTGATCCTTCTCCTCGCGCGTGTGCGGGGCGTGATCGGAGCCGAGCACGTCGACGGTGCCCGCCGCGAGACCCGCCCAGATGGCTTGGCGATGGGCAGCGTCGCGCACCGGCGGATTCATCTGCGCGTAGGTGCCGAGCTTCTCGTAGCACTCGGGCGCAACCAGCGTCAGATGATGCGGCGTCACCTCGACGCTCGCCCAATCCTTGTGGTCGGCGAGAAAAGCCATCTCCGCCGCCGTCGACACGTGCAGCACGTGCACGCGCCGCTTGTGTTTCTCGGCGAGGCGCACGAGGCGCCGGGTGGAGATGATCGCCGCTTCCTCATCGCGCCACTCGGGATGCGATGACGGATCGCCCGGGCGGCGCAGGTGCATGCGCTCCTTGAGGCGCGCCTCGTCCTCGGAATGGAAGGCGGCGCGGCGGCGGAGAGCGCCGATGATGCGATCGAGCGAAGCCTCATCGTCGACCAGCAGGTCGCCGGTCGAGGAACCCATGAACACCTTGATGCCGGCCGAGCCCTCGAGCCTTTCGAGCATGGGGATGTCGTCGATGTTCTCGCGCGTGCCGCCGACGTAGAAGGCGAAGTCGCAGAACATGCGGTTGCGGGCGCGCGCCACTTTGTCGGCGAGCGTTGTCGCCGTGGTCGTCAGCGGCTTGGTGTTCGGCATCTCGAACACGGCGGTGACACCGCCGAGCACGGCGCTGCGGCTGCCGCTCTCCAGATTTTCCTTATGCTCGAGCCCCGGCTCGCGGAAGTGCACCTGCGTATCGATGACGCCCGGCAGCACGTGCAGGCCGCGCGCATCGACGACCTCACCGGCCTTGGCGACGTCGATCGCGCCGATGGCGGCGATGCGCCCGGCGCGCACGCCGACGTCGCGGATGCCGACGCCGTCCTGGTTGACGACGGTGCCTCCCTTCAGCACGAGGTCGAACGTGGCGCTCATGGCTCTACCCGCGGCTTGCCTCCGGCCCGCGCCCCGCATACGTAAATCGGAAGCCGGTTGCAACCGGAGCGGGGAAACGATGGCCGAGACCAAATTAGCGCTGCTGCCCGACCGCGGCGTCGTGAGCGTCGCCGGGCCCGATGCGGCAAAGCTCCTGCAGGGCGTCATCACCAACGATATGGACCATATCGAAGGTGAGGGTGCGCTGCATGCAGGACTGCTGAACCCGCAGGGGAAAATTCTGTTCGAATTCTTCGTGGTGAAGGGCCCCGAAGGCTATTGCCTCGAGACGCGACGGACCAAGGCCGCGGAGCTGGCCGAGCGGCTCAAGATGTACAAGCTGCGCGCCGACGTCGAGATAAAGGATGTCTCCGCCGACTATACGGTGGCGGCGATCTGGGGTGGGGAGTACGCGCCGCTCGGTGTCGGCAAGCCGCCGCTGTGGTTCGCCGATCCGCGCCTTCCGGAGCTCGGTTATCGCGAGTTGACGACGCTCCGCTCCGACTGGGCGCTCGGCGCCGAGCAATGCGATAGCGCTACGCAGGACGACTATCATGCGCATCGCATCGCACTTGGCGTGCCGGAAGGCGGCAGGGACTACGCCTTCGGCGACGCCTTCCCACACGAGGCGCTGTTCGACCAGTTGAACGGGGTGTCGTTCGAGAAAGGCTGCTACGTCGGGCAGGAGGTCGTCTCGCGCATGCAGAACCGCGGCACCGCAAGGAAACGCGTCGTGCCCGTCGTCGCCGAGCGTCCGCTGCCGGCGTGCGGCACCTCCATTGTCGCCGCCGGCGTTGAGCTTGGCAGGCTCGGCTCCGTCGCGGGTCCGCGCGGGCTCGCCCTCCTACGGCTCGACCGCGTCGCCGAGTTCGCGGAGAAAGACGAGGCGCTGTGGGCAAACGAGGTGCCGCTACGCGTCCAGCTGCCGGCCTGGGCGCATTTCGGGACGAGTGCGCCGGCATGACCAAAGCGCGCGGAGCCGCACTCGTACGCTGCGCCTGGGCCGTCAACGACGCCGAGTACCAGCGCTATCACGACGAGGAGTGGGGCGTGCCGCTGAAAACCGACCGCGCCATCTTCGAGAAGCTGGTGCTGGAAGGCTTCCAGGCCGGACTGTCGTGGATCACCATCCTGCGCAAGCGCGAGAACTTCCGCCGCGCGTTCGACAAGTTCGATGCGGAGCGCATCGCGCGCTACGGCGCCAAGGACATCGCGCGGCTGATGGCCGACGAAGGCATCGTGCGCAACCGCGCCAAGGTCGAGGCTACGATCGACAATGCCAAGGCGTATTTGAAGCTGCGCGAGCGCACGACGCTGAGGAAGTTCATGCAAGATTTCCTCGGCGCCGACGGACCGGTGCAGAACCGCCCACGTACGATGAGCGACATCCCGGCTGAGACGGAGCTGTCGAAGCGCATCTCGAAAGCCTTGAAGGCGGAAGGCTTCCGCTTCGTCGGGCCGACGACGATCTACGCCTTCATGCAGTCGGCAGGCATGGTCAACGATCATCTCGTCGGCTGCTTCCGCCACGCGGAGTGCGCCAAGCTGCAACGCGCGAGCGTGAAGTCGTGACCCGCGACGACAACCACAAGGCGCCGACGCGCGCCTGGCAGCGCATGCTGTCGGGGCGGCGGCTCGATCTGTTGAACCCGTCGCCTGCCGACATCGAGATCGAGGACATCGCGCACGGTCTCGCACGCGTCGCGCGCTGGAACGGCCAGACGGTCGGTGCACACGCCTTCTCGGTCGCGCAGCACGCGCTCGTCGTCGAGGACATCGCCGTTGCCCGCAACCCCGACTGGCCGGCGCGCTGGCGGCTGGCGGCGCTGCTGCACGATGCGCCCGAATACGTCGTCGGCGACCTCATCAGCCCGTTCAAGACGGCCATCGGCCTCGACTACAAAGCTTTCGAGTTGCGGCTACTTGCCGCGATCCATACCCGCTTCGGTATCCCGCCCGAGCTGCCGAGCGACGTTCAGTCGGAGATTAAGGCGGCGGACCGTATTGCCGCATACTTCGAGGCCACGCGGCTGGCTGGCTTCGGCGACGACGAGGCAACGATTTACTTTGGGCAGCCGAAAGGGTTAGCCGCAGGCGCCGCCGAGGCCCTGGCGGCCATCAAACCCTGGCCAGCCGATGCGGCCCAGATGGCATTTCTCGACCGCTTTCATGATTTGATTGAACGTTTGTGAGTATTGGCGCGTTGTGCCAGGCGGAAACAACTGATGGCGTAGGGGCGTTCGAAAAAGCGCCCCGTTCGAAACTTAGCCTCCGCTGCAGGGGGTCCCAAAGCCAGTTGGAGGACAGTCATGTCGTACCACCAGCTCAGGGAGAAGGCACCGCACTTGGCAGGCGACGCTGATGCCCGATCCGAGCTCGGCGCGCCCGGGGTCGAGATCGGCCTCAACGCGGCCATCGTCGCCGTGGCCGACAACGAGCCGGTCGTGCTCATCATCCGCAACGAGGCGGATGTTGCGGGCGCGACGGACGGGTTGCCGTTCGGGCCGTTCTCGCCGCTGCAGCATCGCACCTTCGAAGGCGGCCTGCGCGCCTGGGTGCATCGGCAGACGGGCCTCGAGCTCGGATACGCCGAGCAGCTCTACACATTCGGTGATCGTGGCCGGCACGCCGAGGCCGGCGACGTCGGGCCGCACATCGTCTCCATCGGCTACCTGGCGCTGACGCAGGCGACACCTTCGCTCGACATGCAGCATGGTGCCTGGCGCAGCTGGTATCACTATTTCCCGTGGGAGGACTGGCGCCGCGGTCGTCCGGAGATTCTCGAAAGCTTGATCGAGCCGCGACTGCGCGAGTGGGTAGCTTCCCAACGCGGTGCCACGACGCAGCCGATCAGCCGGCAGGAGCGCGTGCGCATCTGCTTCGCGTTCGACGGCGCGGCGTGGGACGAGGAAAAGGTTCTCGAGCGCTACGAGCTGCTCTACGAGGCCGGTCTTGTCGAGGAGGCGTTGCGCGATGGACGCGATGCCGCCCGGCAATGGAGCGAGCGCCCGCGCCTCGGCGTCGCCATGCGCTTCGACCATCGCCGCATTCTCGCCACCGCCATCGGCCGCGTGCGCGCCAAGATCAAATATCGCCCGGTGATCTTCGAGCTGATGCCGGACGACTTCACGCTGTTCGAGCTGCAGAGGACCGTCGAGGCGATCCTCGGTCCGCATCTGCACAAGCAGAACTTCCGCCGCCTTGTCGAAGGGGCGGGACTCGTCGAGACGACCGGCGAGGTGAAGATGCGCACCGGCGGACGTCCGGCGAAGCTCTACCGCTTCCGCCGCGAGGTGCTGCTCGAGCGGCCGGCGCCGGGCGTGCGCGTGAAGCCCGGCAAAGTCTGAGCGGCGCGTGCTGCATGCCTAGTGCATAGGCACGTTGCGCCAGCTGCGGAACTAATTTGCTATGTCGGGACCTACTCTTATCTGGCCACTGGGAACCAGATGAAGTAATCTTGTCGTCGCCCTTGGAGTGCTCAAAAAGAGCATTATATGACTGATAACCGGCCCCGGGGCCGGCTCGTTGGATGGCCTACTAATGCTCAAAATGAGCATACTTAGGCCGCTTGAGGAGCAAGTGATGGATTCGCTCGACATCCGCCCCGCCGTCGCCCGCCGACCGCGTCCTGCGGCCCCGGCCGGGAAGCGCGACCTGCCGGCCTACACGCCGGAGCTCGCCGCCGAGATGGCGCCGATGTACGCGCGCGTGCAGCACGTCATCACGCCGATGGAGTGGCCAGCCTATGCGCCGCTGATCAAGGCGATCAACGAGCTCAAGAAGGAGCGCAACGCGGTCATCCTGGCGCACAACTACATGACGCCGGAGATCTTCCACTGCGTCGGCGACTTTCGCGGCGACAGCTTGCAGCTGGCGAAGGAAGCCGCGCGCACCAAGGCCGACGTCATCGTGCAGGCCGGCGTGCACTTCATGGCCGAAACGTCGAAGCTGCTCAGCCCCGACAAGACCGTGCTCATCCCCGATCCGCTGGCCGGCTGCTCGCTGGCGGACTCGATCACGGCCGAGGACGTGCGCATGCTGCGCGAGGCCTACCCCGGCGTGCCGATCGTCACCTACGTCAACACCTCGGCCGCAGTGAAGGCCGAGTGCGATATCTGCTGCACCTCGTCCAACGCCGTGAAGGTCGTCGAGAGCCTCGGCGCGCCGCGCGTGCTGCTCATCCCCGACGAGTACCTCGCCAAGTACGTGCAGACCAAGACGAAGGTGCGAGATCATCGCCTGGAAGGGCCACTGCGAGGTGCACGAGCGCTTCACCGCCGACGACATCGCGGCGATGCGCGCGGCCGATCCGGGCATGAAGGTGATCGCGCACCCCGAGTGCCCGCCCGAGGTCATCGATGCGTCGGACTTCACCGGCTCGACGGCGGCGATGATCAACTGGGTGACGACCAATCGCCCGCGCAAGGTGGCGCTGATCACCGAATGCTCGATGGCGTCGAACGTCGCCGTCGAGGCGCCGGACGTCGAGTTCATCCGGCCGTGCAACCTGTGCCCGCACATGAAGCGCATCAGCCTGGAGAACATCTACGCGGCGCTGCGCGACATGCGCTACGAGGTGCACGTCGATCCCGATCGTCGCCGCCAAGGCGCGCCGCGCCGTCGAGCGCATGGTCAACCTCACGAACTGATGACGCGCCGGCGGAGCGATCCGCCCGCCGCCCGCGTCGGGGAACCATGATGGCACACAAGCTCAACGTCCCGCTCCAACCGCTTCCGCGCCGCCCGCGAGGAGCGCCTCGGGGCGATGGCGACGTCGTCATCGTCGGCGCCGGCCTTGCAGGGCTGTTCACCGCGCTGAAGCTGGCGCCGATGCCGGTGACCGTGCTGGCGGCGGCCCCGCTCGGCCAGGGCGCCTCGACCGGCTGGGCGCAGGGCGGCGTCGCCGCCGCGGTCGGCAGCAACGACGAGGCAGCTTCGCACGCGGCCGATACGATTGCCGCCGGCGCCGGTATCGTCGACGCAGACGTCGCCCGCTTCGTTGCGGCGGAGGGCCCCGCCCGCATCGCCGACCTCGTCTCCTACGGCGTGCCCTTCGACCGCGACGCCAACGGCGCCTTCTCGCTCAGCCAGGAGGCGGCGCACTCGCGCCGCCGCGTCGTGCACGTCTCGGGCGACCGCACGGGCGCGGCAATTCTCGATGCGCTGATCGCCAAGGTGCGCGCGACGCCGTCGATCCGCGTGCTGGAGGGCTACGAGGCGGACGAGCTGATCGTCGCCGACGGCCGCGTCGAAGGCGTGCGCCTCGTGCGCACTCGGTCCGGCCGGCAAAGAGGTCTACGAGTACTTTCCCGCCTGCGCCGTGGTGCTGGCGACGGGCGGCGTCGGCGGCCTCTACGCCGTCACGACCAACCCGCCGTATGCGCGCGGCGAATCCATCGCCATGGCGGCGCGCGCCGGCGCCATGATCGGCGACGCGGAGTTCGTGCAGTTCCATCCGACCGCTATCGACGTCGGGCTCGATCCGGCGCCGCTGGCGACCGAAGCGCTGCGCGGCGAAGGCGCGACGCTGGTCAACAGGCACGGCGAGCGCTTCATGACGGCGATCGATGCGCGCGCCGAACTCGCCCCGCGCGACGTCGTTGCGCGCGCCGTCTTCACCGAGATCGCCAGCGGGCGCGGCGCATTTCTCGATTGCCGCGAGGCCATCGGCGAGCGTTTCGCCGCCGCCTTCCCGACCGTCTACGCGCTTGTGCCAGAAGGCCGGCATCGACCCGGCGCGGCAGCTCATTCCCGTCGCGCCGGCGGCGCACTACCACATGGGCGGCATCGCCACCGACGCGCGCGGGCGCTCGAGCGTGCCGGGCCTGTGGGCCGTCGGCGAGGTTGCCTCGACCGGCCTGCACGGCGCCAACCGGCTCGCCTCCAACTCGCTGCTCGAGGCGGTGGTGTTCGCCGCCCGCGCCGCACAGGACATCCGCGCGCTCGACCGCGACCAGGGGCGCCGCGAACGCGTCGAGCCGCAGCGCGTGGCCGATAACAGCGCCGACCATAGCCGCGACGCGCGGTCCAGGCGGTCGCGCGGCTGCGCCGGACGATGAGCGAGCACGTCGGCGTCGTGCGCGATGCGGCCGGCCTGAAGAAGGCGCTCGCCGTGCTGCGCGACATCGAGCGTCAGGCAGGCAGCGACCGCGTGCTGGCCAATATGGCCCTCGCCGCGCGCTTCATCGCGGCGGGCGCGCTGCTGCGCGAGGAAAGCCGCGGCGCGCAGGCGCGCAGCGACTATCCCGAAGCCAGCTCCGCACTTGCGGCACGCACCTTCCTCACCCTCGACGACGTTGAGGATATCGGCGCGCGTACGGTTCCCGCCTCGGCGACCGGATGGCAATGGCAGGCCGGAGCCGCCCGATGAGCGGCGCAGCGCTCGAGCTGCGTCTGCCCAGCTCGGTCGTCGACAAGGCGGTGGCGCAAGCGCTGGCCGAAGACCTTGGGCTTGGCGGCGACATCACGACGCAAGCGACGGTCGCGGTCGGCACGCGCGCCTCGGGCGTCATCGCCGCGCGCAAAGCCGGCACCATCGCCGGCGTGCAGCTCGCCGAAGCCGCCTTCAAGACGCTCGACCCTTTCACCCAGTTCGAGGTGTTCGTCGGCGACGGCGGCCGCGTCGAGGCGGGCGGCGTGATCGCGCGCGTCTCCGGCGAAGCGCGCGCGCTGCTCACGGCGGAGCGCACGGCGCTCAACTTCCTCGGCCACCTCAGCGGCATCGCCACGCTCACCGCGCGCTACGTCGCGGCGGTCGCCGGCACCAAGGCGCGCATCATCGACACGCGCAAGACGACGCCGGGCCTGCGCGCGCTGGAGAAATTCGCCGTGCGCTGCGGCGGCGGCGTTAACCACCGCTTCGGTCTGTTCGACGCCGTGCTGATCAAGGACAATCACATCGTCGCGGCGGGCGGCATCGACGCCGCGCTTGGAGCGCGCGCGGGCGCACGCCGGGCACATGGTAAAGGTCGAGATCGAGGTGACGAACCTCGATGAGCTCGACGATGCGCTGCAGCTCGACCCCGACGCCGTCCTGCTCGACAACATGCCGCTTGCAACGCTGCAGGCGGCGGTGAAGGAGGTGGCGGGGCGCATCGTCACCGAGGCGTCCGGCGGCGTAAACCTCGACACGGTGCGCGCCATCGCCGAAACCGGCGTCGACCTCATCTCCGTCGGCGCGCTGACGCATTCGGCGCCTGTTCTGGATATCGGGCTCGACTTCGACCCGCCGTCATAGTGGCGCAGCCATCGACGCGCAAACTGCGCTTGATTTCGCCACAGTTGCTGCGCACATCGGATCTGCGCAGGTGAGGCGACGTCCTCGAGGGGAGGACAAAATGGATTTCATGCGTGGCATCGTGATCTGGGGCGGCGTGGCGCTTGCCGCGGGTGCTCTCGGCGGCGTGCTGGCCGGCGTCAAGAATCGCGACTTTTCGTCCTGGATCGCCTGGTGCTTCGTGCTGCCGCCGCTCGTGTTCATCCTCCTGCTGTTGCCCCGCCATCAGGGCCTGCGCCCGCGTCAGCCGAGGCTCGACGAGGGCGAGGAGCGCGGCTTCTAGAGCAGCGCGCTAGTCGATGGCGGGCTTTGCCGCCGGTGCGTGCGCTGATCGCAGCCTGCGCCGCCGCCAGCCGCGCGATCGGCACGCGATACGGCGAGCACGATACGTAGTCGAGACCGACGGCATCGAAGAAGGCGATCGATTTCGGATCGCCGCCGTGCTCGCCGCAGATGCCGACTTTCAAGCCAGGCTTGGCCGCACGGCCGCGCTCGACGCCGTAGCGGACGAGCTCGCCGACGCCCTCGACGTCGATCGACACGAACGGATCGACCGTGAAGATCTTCTGCTCCGCGTAGGCTTCGAGGATCGGCCCGGCATCGTCGCGGCTAAGACCCAGCGTCGTCTGCGTCAGGTCGTTGGTGCCGAACGAGAAGAACTGCCGCGCCCGTGTCGCCCTCGGCGATCTCGGCTGCGCGCAGCGCCGCGCGCGGCAGCTCGATCATCGTGCCGATGAGGAAGTCGAGCTTGCGCTTCGGTCTCCTTCTGCACCGCCTCGGCGGCGCGCAGGATGACGTTGCGCAGGATGGTGAACTCGGGCCGGAAGGCGACGAGCGGCACCATGATCTCCAGCTTCACGGGCTGACCGGTTTTCCTCTCCGCGGCGACCGCCGCCTCGAAGGCGGCGCGCGCCTGCATCTCGGGAATCTCGGGATAGAGGATGGCGAGCCGGCAGCCGCGGAAACCGAGCATCGGATTGAACTCGGACAGCTGCGTCACGCGCGCCTGCAGCTTTTCCGGAGCGGACGCCGAGTTCGGCGGCGATGGCAGGGATCTCGTCGGCGTTGGCGGGCAGGAACTCGTGCAGCGGCGGATCGAGCAGCCGCACCGTGACCGGCAGCCCCGCCATGATCTCGAACAGCTGCTCGAAATCGGCGCGCTGCATCGGCAGGATCTTGGCCAGCGCCGCGCGGCGCCCGGCCTCGTCCTCGGCGAGGATCATCTGGCGCACGGCAAGGATGCGCTCGGCATCGAAGAACATGTGCTCGGTGCGGCACAGGCCGATGCCCTCGGCGCCGAACTCGCGCGCCTGGCGCGCGTCGCGCGGGGTGTCGGCGTTGGCGCGCACGCGCAGCCGCCGCTCGGCGTCGGCCCAGCCCATGAGCGTGGCAAAGGCGCCGGACAGCTCCGGCTCGCGCATCTTGGCGCGGCCGACCAGCACCTGCCCCGTGCTGCCGTCGATGGTGATCACGTCGCCCTTGTGCAGCACGCGCGAGCCGACCTGCATCGTGCCGGCCTTGGCGTCGATGCGCAGCGCGCCGGCGCCCGACACGCACGGGCGCCCCATGCCGCGCGCGACGACGGCGGCGTGGCTCGTCGTGCCGCCGCGCGCCGTGAGGATGCCGACGGCGGCGTGCATGCCGTGGATGTCTTCCGGGCTCGTCTCGAGGCGCACGAGGATGACCTCGCGCCCGCGCGTGCGCTCGGCCTCCGCATCGTCGGCGGTGAACACGATCTCGCCCGAGCCGCGGCGCCGGGCGACGCCGGCAGGCCGGTGGCCAGCACGTCCTTCTTGGCATCGGGGTCGAGCGTCGGGTGCAGCAGCTGGTCGAGCGCCGAGGCGTTGACGCGCATCACCGCCTCGCGGCTTGGTGATGACGCCCTCCTCGGCGAGGTCGACGGCGATGCGCAGGGAGGCTTCCGCCGTGCGCTTGCCCGAGCGCGTCTGCAGGATCCACAGCTTGCCGTTCTCGATGGTGAACTCGACGTCCTGCATGTCGCGGTAGTGCTTCTCGAGACGCTGGAAGACCGCCGCCAGGTCGGCGAACAGCTTCCGGCATCAGCTCTTCGAGCGAGGGGTTCTCGTCGCCCGCCTCGCGCCGGCGCGCTCGGTCAGCGGCTGCGGCGTGCGGATGCCGGCGACGACGTCCTCGCCCTGCGCGTTGAGCAGGAACTCGCCGTAGATCTCCTTGGTCGCCGGTCGACGGATTGCGCGTGAAGGCGACGCCGGTGGCGCTGCTTTCGCCCGAGGTTGCCGAACACCATCGCCTGCACGGTGACGGCCGTGCCCCAGCTATCGGGGATGTCGTGCAGCCGGCGATAGGTGTTGGCGCGTGCGTTCTGCCAGGAGCCGAACACGGCGGCGATGGCGCCGTAGAGCTGCTCGTTGGTGTCCTGCGGGAACGGCTTGCCGAGCGTGCTCCTCGACCGCCTTCTTGTATTCCTCGATGATCTCCGCCCAGTCGTCGGCCGATCAGCTCGGTGTCGGAGGCCAGCCCGTTGAGGTTCTTGAAGTTCTCCAGGAGATCCTCGAACACGCCGTGATCGACGCCGAGCACGACGTCGGCATACATCTGGATGAAGCGGCGGTAGCTGTCGTAGGCGAAGCGGCGGTCGCCCGAGCGCTTGGCAAGGCCTTCGACCGTCTCGTCGTTGAGGCCGAGGTTGAGGATGGTGTCCATCATGCCCGGCATCGAGGCGCGCGCGCCGGAGCGCACGGAGACGAGCAGCGGGCGGTCCACGTCGCCGAAGTTGGCGCCGACCGCATCGCCGATCGAGGCGCACGGCCTTCTCAACCTGTGGCTTGAGGCCGTCGGGCAGCTTGCGGCCCTGCGCGTAATAGGCGTCGCAAACCTTGGTGGTGATGGTGAAGCCGGGCGGCACGGGCAGCCCGAGGCTCGCCATCTCGGCGAGATTGGCGCCTTTGCCGCCGAGCAGCTCCGTCATGTTGGCGCGGCCGTCGACATAGCCGGCGGCGAAGGCGTAGACCCACTTCGGCTCGCCCTGCGCAGACTTGTCCGCCATCTTGTCCTCTCCCCGCGACGTTATCGCTCGCTCGTCGGCGAGCCGGCTGTCGTCGTGTGATGGCATATCAGCCTCTCCGCCTGCTCGAAAGGTGCGCAAGCTTCCCCACAGTGAAAACGGCGCGCCGCGCGGCGGCGTTCCCCGCCGCCTTTGACGCAGCCGCCGGCTTATTTCACTGTGGCGCCCGACACGGGGTCTGGGAGGCAAGTCTATGAGCGAACACGCTAAACCAAGTGCTGACGACGCTGGACGATACGAGCGATGCGGCGCTGGCGCGGCTGTTCCAGCTCTTGCGCATCGAGAGCGTGTCGACCGACCCGGCCTACAAGGCGAGCTGCCAGGAGGCGGCCGAATGGTGCGCCAACGAGCTCTCGCGACCTCGGGTTCGACGCGCGCGTCGTGCCGACCACGGGGCATCCGATGGTCGTCGCGCACGACAAGAACGGCCGCGCACAGCCGGTGCGCCCGCACGTGCTGTTCTACGGCCACTACGACGTGCAGCCGCCCGACCCCGTCAACCTGTGGACCTCGCCGCCGTTCGAGCCGATCATCATCTCCGATGCCGCCAACGGGCAGGTGATCGTCGCGCGCGGCGCCGAGGACAACAAGGGCCAGCTGATGACCTTCTTCGAGGCGGTGCGCGCCTGGAAGGCCGTCGCCGGCAAGCTGCCGATCTCGGTGTCGGTGCTGATCGAGGGCGAGGAGGAGTGCGGCTCGCCGTCGCTGCCGGCGTTCCTTGCCGAAGTACGGCAAGGAGCTGAAGGCCGACGTCGTGCTCGTCTGCGACACCGGCCAATGGGACAAGGATACGCCGGCCATCACCACCATGCTGCGCGGCCTCGCGTCGATCGAGGTGACGGTGACGGGGCCGTCGCGCGATCTGCACTCCGGCATCTACGGCGGTCCGGCCGCTCAATCCGATCCGCGCGCTGGCGCGCATCGTCGCTGCCATGCACGACGACAACGGCCGCGTCACCATGCCCGGGTTCTACGACGGCGTCGGCCGAGACGCCGCCGGCGCAGAAGGAGCAGTGGGCGACGCTCGGCTTTCGCGGCGAGGCGTTCCTCGGCGCCGTCGGCCTGAAGCAGCCGGCAGGCGAGAGCGACCGCTCGGTGCTCGAGCAGCTCTGGTCGCGGCCGACGCTCGAGTTCAACGGCATCACCGGCGGCTACCAGGGCGTCGGCACCAAGACCGTCATTCCGTCGAAAGCGTCGGTGAAGATCACCTGCCGACTGGTGGCCGGGCAGGATCCCGACACGATCTCTCGCGGGCATCGAGGCGTTCGTGCGCGCGCGGCTGCCGGCCGACTGCACCGCCGAGTTCTCAAGCAAGCAGGCGGGCACCGCCATCTCGTTCGCCACCGACACCGCCTGCCATGCAGGCCGCCGCCGCGGCGCTCGCCGACGAATGGGGCAGCCCTGCCGTCCTGATGGGCTCGGGCGCGTCGATCCCGATCGTCACCTCGTTCAAGGAGGTGCTCGGCTGCGAAAGCCTGATGATCGGCTTCGGCCTCGACGACGACCGCATCCACAGCCCCAACGAGAAATACAATCTGTCGAGCTTCAAGAAGGGCGCGCGCAGCTGGGCCCGCATCCTCGAGCGCGGCTTCCCGCGGCCAGCGCGCTATCTTGCATGCGGCAGATCTAGTCGCGCGCCACGCATGGATGCGTCACGGTCGCACCTGGTACATTATGGCTGGGATACTCGGCACGGGTGGTCGCGCCTCGCTGATGGCTGTCGCGAATGTCGTGCGCTAGCGATAGCCTGGCTCTGCGTACTCGCGCCCGCCGGATCGCGAGGCGCAGGTTTTGGCCGAGCGAAGTTTCAAGCCAAGCCGCAGCAGAACGCCGCCGGCAAGTTCGACTACTACACGCTGGTGATGTCGTGGAGCCCGACGCACTGCGTCACCGCGCAGGAGGGCCGCGACGAGCAGCAATGCTGCGCGCCTGGACGGCCTGCGCTACGGCTTCGTGCTGCACGGGCTGTGGCCGCAGTACGAGAAGGGCTACCCCGAGGCTTGCCCGATCGGGCGCAAGCCGTTCGTGCCGCAGCCGGTCATCAACAGCATGCTCGACATCATGCCGTCGGGCGGCCTCGTCATCCATGAGTACAAGTTGCATGGGACATGCTCGGGGCTGGAGCCGGCCGACTACTACAAGCTGTCGCGCCAGCTGTTCACGCGCGTGCGCGTACCCGAGCGCTTCCAGAACCCGTTCGAGACGCAGTTCGTCGCCCCGCGCGAAGCTGGTCGGCGAGTTCATGCGCGCCAATCCCTGGCTGCGCCCCGAGATGATCGCCGTCAACTGCGGCGGTCCTGGCAACCGGCTGCGCGACATGCGCATCTGCCTGACGCGCGACGGCGGCGCCGCGCGCCTGCGGGCAGAACGAGAACCAGCGCAAGCTGTGCCGCGCCGAGCAGATGCATGTGCCGCCGGTGCGCTCAACGCGGCGCGAGGGCGGTCGCGCGAAGCGCGAGGGGGCATCGACCAATCCGCTGCAGCCGAAGCGCGACCGCGGCTTGCCGCGGCCGCGCGTGCTCGAAGCCCGGCCGCTTTTGAGGCGTGCGCGGCCGCGTGAAAGCGGAGCGCAGACGATCGGGGATAAGCTGTGGACATCGGCCCGCGCGCCACAGCCTTCGCCACGCCGCCGCCTTGCCCGCAGCGCAGCCGCTACCCAGACTTGCTCTTGTGATTCATGCCGAATGCGGGGATCGGCGCGATGCAAGAAGCGGCAATGGACGGCCGAGCGACCGACACTTCGGCCTGCGCCGTCGGCATCATCGGCGCCGGCGCCGCCGCGACGGGCCGCGCGCGGCGCGGCGCTGTGGGCCACCATCGGGTTCGTCTGCGGGGCCGATCTTCTGGCATGCCGTCGGCTTCTGGACCTTCATGACCGATGTCGTCCTCGACGCGCCCGGCGTGACGCCGCGGTGGCGCGCGGCGCCGATGCAGGCGTCGGCGCGCATCGAAACCGGCAGCCTGCCGACCATCTATCGCGTCGATCCGGCCAGTTGCACGAGCCTCGAGCTCGACCGCCAGTCGAACCGGACGGTGGTGCGCCCCTGCCCGAGCGACGGACTGGCGCTTGCGTCTCGACGCTGGCAACGACCGCGAGGATCTTGCGGTCCTCGCGCGACTACGAAGCCCGCTGAGTCTCAATCAGAAGGAAGCTGAGGCTCACGCCGCCCGGCGCAGCCGCTCGGCGCGCCAGCTCTGCGGCGCCAGCGCGATGTAGCCGAGCCCGGCGGGCGCATGCGCCTCGTAGAGCGTCGTCGGGTCGATGCTCCAGCGGCTGGCAAGCCGCATCACGTGGTCCTCGGTCGGATGCAGGATCAGCTCGCCGCCGGCATCGCCCTTGCGCTCGCGCACGCCGCGCAGCTCGAACAGCTTGAGCCCGAGCCCGCGCTCTTCCTTGCTCGGGCGCCCCTTGTTCCAGACGATGCCTTCGTCGGTGACGGCGAAGGCGCGCACCAGCCGCCCGTCCTTGACGCGCGCCCAGGCGTAAAAGTCGATCGGCGGGTAGCTGAAGAAGTACTGGACCTCGTCGAAGCGGCCGCCGAGATCGACCAGCATCGGCGTGCATTTGTCGATGAAGCCGCGCCCGACGGGATGCGGCAGCGGCAGGCCGACGACGAACGTCCAGCCGCGCACCGGCGGCGAGACGAATACATGCGCGGCGCCGAGCCAGTCGTCGTAGACGGCGCCGATGCCGGAATTCCAGTTGCAGGGTGTCGCCTTCATGAGCCGCAGCGCTTCGATCACCGCCTCGGGCTCGTCGCTGCGAATGGCGAGCCACGCCATGCCGCAGCCGAAGGCGCATGGGCCGTCCGGGCTGGCTTCGAAAACGACGCGCTTGTCGCCGGCGCCGCGCGCGAGCCAGAAGGCCCCGGCGACGGTCAAAGCGATCATAGCCGATGATGGTGACGATCACGGCGCGCCCGCAGTGCTGCTCTGTTCGCCGCGTTTATGGTGCCGATTGGCGGCGCCGGGCAAGATGCGGGCGCGCGCAGCTTGGGGAAAAGCGAAGAACGGCGCTGCTGAATCGGCGTGACCGAGTGGGAACGAGGCCAGCTCGCGCCACCGCCGGCAGCGGGTATCCGGCGGACGCCGCGAAGCTGGCCTCTGGCCTCGCTGAGCACGCCATTTGAGGGCTCTGGCGTACTCTGCGTTTTGGCTGCCGAGGCCACCGCTGGTAAGCCAGCAGATCGGCCGGCGGCCAAATGCTTCAAAAGCACGCGTACGGATAGCCGAGGCGTGTGACACGCCTGTGTCGCTAAGGTGACAGCCGTTCACGCGCGAGCGCTACGGCGCGTGCAAATCAAAAAGGCGACGCGCGGTGCGCATCGCCTTTGAAATCAGTAGTGCTCGCGCCGACGCTGCTTAGGGCAGCACGACCTTGGCGGAGAACACGAAGCGCTCGTCGCAGAAGCTCGGCGCGGCGCAGATGTCCACCGGCGTCGCCGCCGATGTTGGTATCCCAGTAGCGGAAGTCGAAGGTAGACTTCTCGACCGTCAGCGCCAGGCCGGCGTTCCAGTAGTAATACTCGTCATCCGTGCCGTTGACGTTGACGAAGTAGCCCTCGTCCGAGTCGCCCTTCTGCCAGCCGAGCACGCCGTTGATGACCGGCGTGAAGACGTGGAACTGCGGGAGCGTCCAGGCGGCCATCGTCTCGATCGTCCACACGGGGCCGGTCTCGAACGTATAGTCCGGCGAGTAGTACACCGTCGTGCCGGTCACCAGGCTCGGATGCAGAGCCGACCAGCTATAGCCGGCCTTGAACTCGACGTAGTCGACGTTCGGCCGAGGAAGTCCGTGGCGCCCGGGTAGGAGTAGTAGATGACGCCGAAGTCGAGGTTCGATCGTGCCGAGCGGCGAGTTCCAGGTCGGCTTGATGCCGCCGTACCAGTCGATCTCGACCTGCGCGTCCAGGCCATCGCCGGGGAGCGGTGCCGCCGAAATCGAGGCCCGAGGCCCAGGCGCCGGCATAGAGGATGCCGTAGCTGAAATCGAGCGCCGCCCTGCAGGGCCGGATCGTTGTCGGTCTGCGAGATGCCGCGGAAGACGTAGTCCGAGGTCGCGCCGATGTTGAACGAGTAGGTGAACTTGCGGCCTTCGTCGACGGCCGCCGGAGCGGCGACCTCGTAGCCATCGGCGAGAGCGCCGGCTGAGCTGGCGAGAAGCGCCACGCCCAGCGCGCCGCAAACCGACAAGAAATTCCGTGACCCGGTCATGTTGAGGTCCATCCCCCGTTTGGCACAGACGCGCCACCGCCCTTGCCGCAAAAGCGGCTTTGGATCAGGAGGCCTGAGAAGTCGCGTCGGCACAAGGCGGATTTGAGCGGTGGCTGAGCGCTTGCTGTGCCCGTGTTGCGCGCTGGCAACGATTAGTAAACAGGAACTTAACGTAATGGCGCACTTGGCGGGGCCTTGAGAACGCAATTCGGGGCCGAGCGATGCCCGGCCCCGAACCATGTCCAGCTGAGAGAGCTAGCTTAGGGGAGAACGACCTTGGCGCTGAACACGAAGCGCGAGTCGCAGTAGTCGTTGATGCAGGTGAACAGCGTCGGACGACCGTGTTCGAAGCGTCGGTGCCCCAGTAGCGGAAGTCGAAGGTCAGCTTCTCGACCGCCAGGGCAAGGCCGGCGTTCCAGTACCAGTACTCGCTGAAGCCGTTCCAGGCCTCGTAGTAGTCGTCCGAGCTGGTCTGATAGCCGACGACGCCGGTGATGCTCGGCGTGAACACGCCGACCTGGTGGAAGGTGTAGCCGGCTGTAGCCTTCAAAGGTCCACACGCTGCCGGTCTGGGCGAAGTAGTCGGGCGACCAGTAGATGGTAGCCGCCGACGCGCCAGATCCTTGTGGATCGTGCCGCTGACGCCGGCCTTGAGCTCCACGTAGTTCAGATCGAAGCCGAACGGCGGGATCGTCGTGTAGGCCGGCACCCGGGTAGGAGTAGTAGATCACGCCGAAGTCGAACGTGGCCGGGCCCCAGGTCGGCTTGATGCCGCCGTACCAGTCAATCTCGAGGTCGGCGTCGTTGACGATGGCGTCGAAGTTGATGCCGGAGGCCCACACGCCGGCGTAGAGGATGCCGTAGGCCGAGATCGATGCCGCCCTGGATGGTCGGATCGTTGTCGTTCTGCGAGATGCCGCGGAAGACGTAGTCCGAGGTCGCGCCGATGTTGAAGGAGTAGGTGAACTTGCGGCCTTCATCGGCAGGCGCGGCGGCGGCGACTTCGTAGCCGTCGGCGGCGGCGGTCCCGCAGATCGCGAAGAGCGCTAGTCCTGCCGCCCCGCACAGGGCAGCAAGCTTTGAAGTTTTCGTCATGTGAAGCCAATTCCCTCTTGCTTTCGAGGGCAAGAACGCGCCCAACCGCCAAAATCGCATCCGCGGTGCGCGTTACGGGAATCCACGGCGTGGTTCAGAAACGCCCCAAATCACCGATGTTCACAAGATGTAATCAGGTTATCCACAGCGACGCGGGTCGGAAAGCCGTGGCGCCAGAGCAACTTTCCTATGGTATTACAGAGCTTATAGCTGCCGAGAAATTAGGCAGGTGACGCAAAACGGGGCCGATTTCTCGGCCCCGTTCGCGTGTAGGTGGCTTTGACTTTTCCGATCAGGGCAGCGCAACCGTTGCGCTGAACACGAACCGCTCGTCGCAGTAGTCGCTGGCAGCTGAAGCACGAGGCCGCCGACGTCGCGTTCTCGGCATCCGGTATCCCAGTAGCGGAAGTCGAAGGTCAGCTTCTCGACCCCAGCGCCAGACCGGCGTTCCAGTAGGTGTAGCTGTCGAACCCGTTGAAGACTGACGTAGAGCGCGTCCTCACCTCTCTGCGTAGCCAAGAGGCCGCTGATGGTCGGCGTGAAGGGACCAACCGTTGGAAGGTGTAGGCGGCCGTGCCTTCGACCGTCCAGACTTCGCCGGTCTCGAGCGAAGTAGTCGTCGAGTAGTAGACGGTGGCGCCCAAGGTCAGCGTTGGTCGAAGGGCGAGCCGCTGACGCCGGCCTTGTACTCGAGGTAGTCAGGTCGTCAAGGTCCGGCGATCGAAGCCTTCGCCCGGATAGGTGTAGTAGATGATGCCGAAGTCGAAGGTCAGCGGACCCCACGTCGGCTTGATGCCGCCGTACCAGTCGACCTCGAGCTCGGCGTCGTTGACCAGACCGCATCGAAGTCGAGGCCTGAAGCCCCAGACGCCGGCGTAGAAGATGCCGTAGCCGAGGTTGATCGCGCCCTGGATGGTCGGATCGTTGTCGGTCTGCGAGATGCCGCGGAACACGTAGTCCGACGTGCCCGTGATGGCTGAAGGAATAGGTGAACTTGCGGCCTTCGTCGGCCGGCGCGTCCTTGACGCTGCCGGCGTAGCCGTCGGCGAGAGCGCCGCTGGTCAGCGCGAGGAGCGCGATACCTGCAACGCCACAAAGGTTAACTACTCTACGAGACTCGGCCATGATGGAACTTACCCCCGTACACTACTGACCACTCAAAGCGCCGAACTCGTCTTCAACCGACTGCACGGCTACTCGAACGCTTCTGGATCGTAGAAAAAGCGTAAACGGGGCTTGCTACAAGGCAAATCACCATCGCGGACCGCCTCATCTGCAACCCTGTATCTTGAAAGCAACGAACGCGGTTTTTGACTGATTATTGGCCAGAGAACGCTTTGTGACAGGGCAGCGCTCTGCAACCGGAAAGCATGGATTCGGTGCTTTTGCTCAAATTCCGTGCAGCAGCAACGACGGTCCTGGAAAGGTCGTGATGCACGCCAGCCATACACCGGCATTTGGTCTCGGCACCGTTGCGGCGCTGGCGAAGCAGAAACAGAGCTGCAATCTTTCGCACGCATGCCAGCCACTTCGCAGACAGCTCTGATCACCGGCGCCGCGCGCCGCATCGGCCGCGCCATCGCGCTCGATCTCGCCGCGCACGGCTGGCGAGTCGGCATCCATTATCGGCACTCGCGCGATGAAGCCGAAGCGCTGGCCGCGGAGATCGGCCGCTCCGGCGGCACGGCGGCGGCGCTCCCCGCCAATCTCGCCGACATCGACGACGTGCGATCGCTGGTCGCCCGCTGCGCCGACGCGCTCGGGGCGCCGACCTGCCTCGTCAACAACGCCTCGGAATTCTTCCTCGACACGATCGGCTCGGTGACTCCCAGCGGGTGGGACACCCACCTCGATATCAATTTGAAGGCGCCCGTCTTTCTCGCCCAGGCGCTCTACGCCAACGTGCCTGAGGGTGCCGAGGGCAACGTCATCAACATCATCGACCAGCGGGTGTGGCGGCCGACGCCGGACTTCTTCTCGTACACGATCTCCAAGGCCGGGCTGTGGACCGCGACACAGACGCTGGCGCAGGCGATGGCCCCGCGCGTGCGCGTCAATGCGATCGGACCCGGCCCGGTGCTGCAGAGCGTGCACCAGACGCGGGCCGACTTCGCCGCCGAGACGCTAACGACACCGCTGCAACGCGGCCCGTCGTTGCCCGAGATCGCCGCCGCCGTGCGCTTCATCCTCGCCACTCCATCGATGACCGGGCAGATGATCGCCCTCGACGGCGGACAGCACCTCGCCTGAGGCGCCGCAGGGGTGCAACCCGCCGCGGCCATTAACCGAGTGCGCGGTTATGCTCCGCGCCACAATTCCGCTCCGCCTCGCCCCAACTGGCGCCCTAATGGTGCGGCTTCCTCGAAGTCCTCTGAGCGGGTCCGACGATTCGTAAACCAGCCATTAACGTTAAGTCTTTAAGAACGTTTGGTGGTTTCGTCGGGCGCTCAAACAACGAAGCGCCGCGTCCTAACGGGTGGTCTCATGAAGCGCCTCTTCGGAGCATCTCTCACGATCGCTCTTGCCGCCGTATTCGGCACGTCAGCCCTCGCGGCCGAACTTCCTGAAGTCAAACTTTCCGCCAGCAACAAGGTGCCCCAATGCGCCACGCCGGGACGCCTCATGGCGTACCTGCAGTCGCGCAACCCGCGCCTCGATCCGCGCTTCGAGGGAGTCGCCACGCAATACATGCGCCACGGCGAAGCGCTCGGCATCCGCTGGGATATCGCCTTCTTCCAGATGATCCTGGAGACGGGCGGCTTGCGGTTCGGCGGCGACGTGCGGCCCGCGCAGAACAATTTTGCCGGCCTCGGCGCCTCGGGCGGCGGAGCACACGGTGAGAGCTTTGCGGACGTGTCGACCGGCGTCAAAGCCCACCTGCAGCATCTCCTGATGTATTCCGGCGAGCACATCGACGATCCCGTCGCCGACCGTACCCGCAAGGTGCAGGAGTGGGGCGTGCTGACCGACTGGCAGAAGTCGATCGACGGCCCGATGACTTACACGCTCGTCGCCAAGCAATGGGCGCCCGACCTCGCGCAACTACGTGCGCGACGTCACCACCATCACCGACGAGTTCTACGGCAAATTCTGCGACGGCGACGATCCGAACCCGGGTCAAGTTGCCGAGGCTGGTCAAGGCCAGCCGAAGACCAAAGCCAAAGCGAAGGCCAAGACGGAGGTCGCCGCCGTCGCGGCGCCTGTGGCCGACGATGAAGCACCGGCGCAATCTACCCCCGCGGCTTCGGGGACCGACACAGCCAAGGCGTCGGGTGCCGACATCGCCAAGCGCAACATCGAGGCAGAGCGCAAGGAAGGCGCACCGCTCAAGGCGCTCGGCGCCGGCATGCTCGGCTCGATCACCAAGACTGCTGCGGCCGAACCGACCGCTCCCGCCGAAGATGCTCCGCCCGTGACACTGCTCAACGCCAAGCCCGAGGCCGAGCCGCAAGCGACAGCCGAGGCGCCGCCCGAGACCAAAGCTCCGGCCAGCAAGCCGGACACCAAGACCAAGGCGAAGCCGGACGCCAAGTCGCTCGCCAAAGCCGAGGCGAAGACCGAGCCCAAGACGGAAGCCAAGGTTGAACCCAAGGCCGACACCAAGGCTGAGGTGCAGACCGCCTCCATCGGCAGCGCGGCGACGCAGTTGAAGGTTCCGCCGGCGAAAGGCTCCGGCAAGTGCAAGGTGTGGACCGCGAGCTACGGCGGCCAGCGCGCCGTCATCATCAAGGCGAAGGGCACCGGCACCGTAAACTACACCGTGCTCGACGTGACCGAGTCCAACGAGAAGCGCGAGGTCGACGCCTACATCGCGGCCTACGCCAAGGGCGGCGAGAAAGTCGGCACGTTCCCGACCCAGACGAAGGCGCTCAACAAAGCCTTCGAGCTCTGCCCCGAGGGCTGAGCGCATTGCGGGGCGCGGCGGCAAGGCCGCGCCCGTCATTCGGTACGCGACAAAAGACGACCGACGAGCCTCCAGCAGCCGTCCAAGTGAGAACGTAGTAACGCCATGGTGACCCCATTGACGGCGAACGGGCGATTTTCGTCTGCGAGGATCATGCTTGGCCGCTTCGCCATGGCGGCGATGCTGCTGGGCCTTGTCAGCGGCGTCGCCGAGGCGGCGCCGCCGAAGATCCGCACCGACGGCGACAACGCCGTGCCGCGGTGCGTGACGCCCAAGCGCCTGATGGCGTTCCTCAAGACGCGCAACAGCAATCTCGATCCGCGCTTTGCCAACATCGCCAGCTTCTACAAACGGCATGGCGAAGCGTGGAACGTGCGGTGGGACTACGCCTTCTTCCAAATGGCGGTGGAGACCAACTTCCTCACCTACCGGAAGGGCAACGGCGGCTGGGGCGACGTCAATCCCAAGCAGAACAACTTCGCCGGCCTCGGCACCACCGGCGGCGGCGTGCCGGGCGACAGCTACCCGGACGTCAACACCGGCGTGCTGGCGCAGATCCAGCACCTCGTCGTCTACTCGGGCGAGCGCATCGACGATCCGGTCGGCGCGCGCACCAAGCTGAAGCAGGACGACATCATCGAGACGATGGCGAGCAAAAAGGGTCGCACGACGTTCGCCGACCTGTCGCGCCGCTGGGCCGCCGATCGGCACTACGGCGCGTCGATCGAATGGGTGGCCAACAACTTCCGCCAATCCTTCTGCAAGGGCCCCGATCCCGTCGAGGAAGAAGCCGATGCGCGCAAGCCTGTGAAGCGCACGGCCGCGGCGCAGCCCCTGGCACCGGCAGCCAATCTCGGCGGACCTGCCGATACCCAAGCTGAGACCGTCGCCGAAATGAAGCACGCGCCCGTGCGCACGATCTGGTCGGCCGCCGATGGTCAGACTGTGCCCGACACGATGAGCGACGCGGCAGAGGCGCCCAGGACGATGGTGGCGGCGCCGACGACACGCACCGCCCCCGTTCCCACACGCAAGCCCGTCGCCGAGACCGCAGCCGTCGCGGAGCCGGCCATCACCGAGCAGATCATTCAAACCGGCGAAGAGTCACCGTCGACCGAAGCAGTTGCGGGCGCTGCGACGGAAGCAACGCCTGAAGCCACCTCCGAGCCTGCACCGGCCAGCGAGCCGACGCCGGCCGACACGCCTACGTCCGGACAAGCGACGGCGGAAGCTCCACGTGCCTTCGCCTTCGCGGCGGCAATGGGCAGCGCGCTTCCCAAACCTGCCGCGGCGCCCGAACGTTGCGGGGCCCGGCGGCAACTGCCGCGTGCTCACCGCCAGCTACGGCGGCAAGAAGATCCTTCTGGTGCGCTCCAAGCCCGCGGCCGAGATGCGCTACACGGTGCTGACCGTGCTCGAAGGCTTCGAGAAATCGATGCTCGACAGCTACCTCAAGGCGCATGCGCCGGGAGGCTCGAGCGTCGGCGAGTTCGAAAGCAAGGATGCCGCGTTTGCAAAGGCCAAGGAGCTCTGCCCGAGTGCGGCGGCGGCTCCCACTGGCGAGGGTGCAAGCGCAGGCTAGACGGGGACCGCCTCTCTCTGGTCGCCGTCCGCGGCGCGCCAGAGGGGGCGGCGCCGGTCTCTCAGAGCGGCAAAGCCGTCAGTTGCTCGCCACGGCGTCGGCCAGGTGCATGTCGTTGCCGCGCCAGCTGAACGAGTTGCCGAGCCACGCCTGCACCCACAGCATCGGCAGCATGAGATCGCGCGCCACCCATGCGAGCGGCGACAGCGCACTCATCTGCCAACCGGCGGCGCGCGCAAGGACCGCTTCGCAGCCGAACCACACGGCGCCGAGCGCGGCGGCGACGCCGACACCCGACACGTCCAAGACCTCTGCCGCGTAGATCGCCGCAAGCAGCGGCGCGCAGCTGCCCGAGAGCACCTCGGGGAGGAAGAATACGGGGAAGGTCGCGCGGCGCAGCTTCGCCCAGCGCAACTGCCGCGACCAGATCTGCCGCGCGCTACGCTCGCCCAGCGGCTGCCCGAAGGCGCGATCGACGAGGCGCACGCGCTTGCCGGCACGGCGGACGACCTTGGTCGCCGCCGCGTCCTCGGCGATCTCGGCGCCGAGCGCGCGGATGCCGCCGGCGCGTTCGAGATCGGAGCGGCGCCACAGCATCGTTTTGCCCTGCGCGAAGCCGAGGCCGACGGTGTCGGCGGCGTACTGCCAGCGCGCCTGATAGGTGTTGAGGAACGCGCACTCGACCTCGGCCCAGAAGCCGTCCGGCATGCAGCCGATGGGCGGCGCGCACAGGAGCCCCGTATCGGCACGCCAGCCGGCAAGCAGCCGCTGCAGGTAGTCGCGCGGCATCAGCACGTTGCTGTCGGCCATGACGACCCAGGCGTGTTGCGCGGCGCGCCAGCCCTTGATCAGGTTGTTGAGCTTGGGATTGGAGGTGAGCGTGTCGCGGCCGATGAGCAATTTCGCATCGACGTGTGGATATTGGGCGATGAGGCGGCGGATGACGGGCACGACCGCGTCATCGGCATCCTCGCAGCATAGGATCAGCTCGTAGCGCGCATAGTCGAGCTCGAAGCCCGAGCGCAAGCGTCAGCTCGTCATAGGGATCGAGACCGCGCACCGGGCGCAGCACGCTTATCGGGCGGGAGGTTGGCGGGCGGAATATTTGAGAACGACGGCTCGGCGGCACCGCGGCGTGAGCGATAGATGGCGAGCGAGGCGCTGGCGAAGTGCAGCAGCGTGGCGAGGCAAGCAAATAGTCCGCAGCCCCAGGCGATCTCGTTCATCGGCGACCTTGCGCAACAGCAGAATGCACAAGTTTTTCAGCGGATTCTCGTGACACGTTGATGACAGGGGCGCCGGCCATGCGACGCAGGCGACCGCTTTTGTCGGAGCGTGGTTACTCGGCCGGGGTCAGGTACTTGAGGGCGACGTTCGACAGCGCGCCGCCAACGACGCACGGCACGCCCATGTACACCTGGCCCATGACGCCCGCGGCGACGCAGCCCAGCGCGAACACGGTCTGGCCCGCCTGGCCCCACCAGGAGAAGTTACGGGCGTTCTCCGAGCCCTTGGTCCGCAGCTCCTCGATGGAGGCGAGCGCGTCTTTGCGGATCTGGGCGAGCTCGAATGTCTCGGCCCCTTCGATGACTTCGCCAAGCGGCACAGAGACATTGTCGGGCTGGTGCGGCAGCGAGGTTTTCAGGTAGCTCAGCAGGTCGTGGTCCTTCGAGGCGTTCTGCGCCAGCGTCCACTTGACCATGCTGCCGATGGTCAGCTTCTCGACGTTGTTCTTCTCGCGCGACCAGGCCAGCGTGCGCACGAGGCGCTGGATCGGCTCGGACGAACCGGTGGCGAAGTAGTAGCCCCAGTTGGCATCGACGCCGATCGGGCTGTCGAGCGGCAGATCGCGGAGCACCGGCAGCTTGCCGTAGAGATAGCGCTCGATGATGACCTTGCGCGCCGGCATGCGCTCGACGAACTTGCCGAGTAGCTCCTTCCACTCCGCAAGGCCGGAATAGGCGATGGCCTTGACCACCACCACCTGGTCGGGCGGCGGCATGGGGAACATCTCGGAGATGAGCTTCTCGGCCTTGTCGGGGTTGGAGCCGATGACGCCGGCGATGAAGCCGACGTAGATGCCCGCCTGCTCGACTTCCTTGAACTGGCCCCCCTCGCGCATCGCCTTGAAGGCGTCGGGCAGGCGTTCCGGCGTCGGGTCGTGGCGGTAGTCGTTGATCCACTGCAGAATGATCTCGGGCCGCGTGAACGGCGGCGGTTTTGGCTTTTTCTTGGCCGCATCGGCACCGCCCGCGAGCGAGACGACCGCCAGCGCCGTGATGGCGATACCGAAGGTGCACAGGACCTGACGCATGAAACGACCAATCCGCACGCTCACGTGCGCATCCTTCCCGGCAATTGCGGCCTTTCCCGGCTCACCCCGAGCCCGGGCAGGGGACAAAAGAAAACCGCGTATTGTCAATTTGATGGCAGGCCCCAGCCAGCCCCCGAACGGCAGCCCAGGCGGGACGATAACCTTAAACCGTCAAGACGATCTTGCCGATGTGGGCCGCGTCGATGCGCGCATGCGCGGCGGCGGCGTCCTGTAACGGGAAGGTCGCGTCGACAATGACCTTCACGCGCTTGTCGGCGATGAGCGGGAGCACCTTCTCCTCCACCGCGCGGGCGATGCCGGCCTTAACCTCGGCGGAGCGGATGCGCAGGGTCGAGCCGGTGATGGTCAGCCGCTTGAGCATGATGCGCATCATGTCGATCGTCACCTTCGAGCCCGACTGGTAGGCGATGTTGACGAGCCGCCCGTCGTCGGCCAGCGAGCGGATGTTGCGCTCGACGTACTCGGCGCCGACGATGTCGAGAATGACGTCGACGCCGCGCCCGCCGGTTTCCGCTTTCACAACCTCGGCGAAGTCCTCGGTCTTGTAGTCGATGGCGCGCGCCGCGCCGAGCTGACGGCAGGCCTCGCACTTTTCCGGCGAGCCGGCAGTGGCAATGACCTTGGCGCCGTAAGGCGGCCGCCAGCTGGATGGCGGCAACGCCGATGCCGCTCGTGCCGCCGTGCATGAGGAACCACTCGCCGGCTTTCAGGCCGCCGCGCTCGAAGACGTTGTGCCAGACGGTGAAGAAGCTTTCGGGAATGGCCGCGGCCTCGACCATCGAGATGCCCTCGGGTACCGGCAGGCAGGCGCCCTCATCGGCGAGGCAGTACTCGGCGTAACCGCCGCCGTTGACGAGGGCCATGACCTTGTCGCCGGTCTTGAAGCGATGCGTCTCCGGGCCCGCGAGCGGCGACGGTGCCGGAAACCTCGAGCCCGGGGATTTCCGAATGGCCTTTCGGCGCCGGATAGAGGCCCAGGCGCTGCATGACGTCGGGTCGATTGACGCCAGCCGCCGCCACCTTGATCAGCACTTGCCCGCGCTCCGGCTGCGGAACCGGCAGCGTCGTTGGCTGCAGCACCTCGGGGCCGCCTTTGCCGACAATGGCGATGGCGGTCATGGTGGCGGGAATTGCGGTCATCGTGCGTCCTCGTTGGCCTCGTTCGCCCTGATGCCCGAGGCGCGGCGCCGAGACAAGCGGCGTTGACATTGGGTTGTCGGAGCGGCCGCATTGGCGCAGACTCTGGGCCGAGCAGTTGACCAGCCCCGGAGCTGCACATGGACTGGGACGAGATCGCGCCGAAAAAGCCGAAGACGAACGCCGCGGTCGGCGACAACCTGTCGACGCTATCGGTCGCCGAGCTCGAAGCGCGCATCGCCGACTTCGAGCGCGAGATCGAGCGGGTGAAAGCCGAGCTCGAGGCCAAGCGCAAACACGAGCAGGCGGCGAGCGCGCTGTTCAAGAGCTGATGCCCATCGCTAGGGCAATCGCTTGGTGAACGCGCATTTAACGGGCTCGCGCGCGCATCACAATTTTCCACCGGCAAAAGTGATCGCGGGCCCTTTGCTCGCGGCCTCGCGCTTAACTTTTTGTTAGGGTTAGCCCGCTAACCTCCCGTTATCCAGTCATCTGGATCCTGAGCGGCACGGCCGCTCTGTTTGACGCCTCCCTGTTGACTTCAGAGCCGCTGCAAAGCGGCTCTTTTTTTGCATATCCCCAATTGTGTTCGGAACTCGATCCCGATCGTCCCGCTTTTGGTCATGTTGTTAACTATGGCTTGGCAGGATGAGTGCGTGGTAATGATGAGCTACGGGTGAGTGAGTGTGTCAAATCTAGTCATGAGCAACGTATCGCGTGCTGAAGCGGGCCGAGCCGCACAGAACGTCACCGTATCGTTCGGTGAGCGTTTCCAGGCCTCCGCTCAGTTCGATGGCGTCTTCAAGCAGGGCATGGCGCTCGTCGAGCGCACCGCCGCTTACCTCGAAGGCCCTGGCCGCGTAGAGGCCAAGCGCCTCCCCGCCGCCGTCAATGTCCTCTACGCCAGCGAGAGCATGCGTCTGACGACGCGCCTGCTCGATATGGCGTCCTGGCTTCTCATCCGCCGCGCCCTCAAGGAGGGCGACATCAGCGAGATGGAAGCGCAGAAGAAGCGCAAGGGCGTCGCCCTGCAGTCCCCTTCCCGCAGCTCGCATGTCGCCGGTTTCGGTGAGCTTCCCGAGGGCCTGCGCGGCCTCGTCGAGGAAAGCTACGCGCTGCAGGACCGCATCGTGCAGCTCGACCGCGCCATGAGCATCAAGTCGGACAACGTCAGCGCCGCCGCCGAGACCGTGCTCGCCAACCCGGTCGGCACGCAGATGGACCGGCTGCGCGTCGCCTTCGGCCGCTGAAGCGTCCGCACTGATAGCGATCGCTGAAAAGCAAAAAGCCCGGCCGTTGAGCCGGGCTTTTTCTTAGGTGAAATGGCAAAACGGTGTTCGCCGATCAGAACATGCCCTCGAACTTCTTCTTGAAGCGCGACAGGCGGCCGCCGCGGTCCATGAGGCGCTGGTCGCCGCCCGTCCACGCCGGGTGGGACAGCGGGTCGATGTCGAGGTGCAGCTCGTCACCTTCCTTGCCGTAGGTCGAATAGGTGATGAACTCGGTGCCATCCGTCATTTTCACCTTGATCTGGTGATAGTCGGGATGCAGATCGGGATCGTTCTTCATGGGTGCGCTCGCATTGGCTTGCCCTCCGGCAAAAAGCCGCTCCAGCCGGGCAAATTGGGCATTCGGAGCGGCCTCTATAATCGAGATGCTCGAGCGGCACAAGCGTCAGCGCCAGCGCGCCCGGCGCGTCCCGATGCCACTTGAGCGGGCACACCCCGTCGGGCATGGTCCGTTTCGACCGCCGCCCGGCCGCCTCCGGCCGATAGAAGAGCACTGTTTTGAGCCGCCACAGCACCACCCAATCAGACGGGGCAAACCCCGCGCTTAGGGAGAACGACCAGGCCGAGGAGCAGCGTCCCGAGCTGCGCCCGCTGCTGGCGCTGTGGCCGTATCTCGCCCGCCACCCGCTCGAGCTCGCGCTCGCCGGCATCGCGCTCGTCGTCTCAGCCCTCGCCACGCTCGTCATTCCGATGGCCGTGCGGCGCGTGATCGACCTCGGCTTCGGCACCCACGACGGCGTGTTCATCGACCGCTACTTCGCGATGCTGATCGTCATCGGCCTCATGCTGGCGGTCGCCAGCGCCGCGCGCTTCTATTACGTCAACTGGCTCGGCGAGCGCGTCGTCGCCGATCTGCGCAGCGACGTCTTCCGCCACGTCGCCGACCTGGGGCCGGCGTTCTTCGAGCGCACGCACTCCGGCGAGCTGATGAGCCGCCTCACCGCCGATACGACGCAGATCAAGGCGATCGCCGGGTCGTCGCTCTCGCAGGCGCTGCGCAGCGGCATCATGCTGCTCGGCGCGCTCGTCATGATGTTCGTGACCAGCCCGCGCCTGTCGATGCTGGTGCTGCTCGCCATCCCGCTGACCGTTCTGCCGCTCATTGCCTTCGGGCGTTGGGTGCGTCGCCTGTCGCGGCGTGCGCAGGACACGCTGGCACAGGCTTCCGCCTACGCGGCCGAGAACCTCTGCCGCCTCGCGCACCATGCAGGCGTTCGCGCACGAGCAGGTGGCATCGGCGCAATATCGCCGCGACGTCGAGCACGCCTTCGATGCCGCCAAGGAGCGCATGCGCGCGCGCGCCGTGCTCACGGCACTCGCCATGTTCCTCGTCATCGCCAGCATCACCGGCGTTCTGTGGTTCGGCGCCGCTGCCGTGATCGACGGCAGCATGACAGTCGGGCGGCTCAGCCAGTTCGTGCTCTACGCCGTGTTCGCCGGCGCCGCCTTCGCGCAGGTCTCGGAGATCTGGGGCGAGGTCAGTCAGGCGGCGGGGGCCGCCGAGCGTTTGACCGAGCTGCTCGCCATCGAGCCGGAGATCCGCTCGCCCGCTTTGCCCGTCGCCCTCCCCTCGCCCGCGCGCGGCGAGATCGAGTTCAACGACGTGCGCTTCGCCTATCCCGGGCGGCCGAAGCTGCCGACGCTCAACGGCATCTCGTTCCGCGTCAATCCCGGCGAGACGATCGCCGTCGTCGGCCCTTCCGGCGCCGGCAAGAGCACGATCTTCAATCTGCTGCTGCGCTTCTTCGATCCGCAATCGGGCGAGGTGCGCATCGACGGCGTGCGCGCCTGCGATGCCGCGCTCGACGAATTGCGCGCACGCATGGCGCTCGTCCCGCAGGACGTCGCCCTGTTCGCCGGTACGGTCGCCGACAATATTCGCTACGGCAGCCCCGACGCCGATTTCGAGGCGGTGCGCCGCGCCGCCATCGCCGCGCAGGCCGACGAGTTCATTCGTGCGCTACCGGACGGCTACCAGACCAAGCTGGGCGAACGCGGCATTGCGCTCTCGGGCGGCCAGCGCCAGCGCATCGCCATAGCCCGCGCCATTCTCAAGGACGCGCCGATTCTGTTGCTCGACGAGGCGACGAGCGCGCTCGATGCCGAGAGCGAGGCGCTGGTGCAGCGAGCGCTCGAGCGGCTGATGGTGGGACGCACGACGCTGGTGATCGCGCATCATCTTGCGACGGTGCAGAAAGCCAAGCGCATCTTCGTCATGGACAAGGGGCGCATCGTCGAGGAAGGCACGCACGCGGAGCTGATCGCCAAGGGCGGTCTCTACGCGCGGCTCGCCGAAATGCAGTTTGCGGCCGAGGCCGCCGAATAGCCGGAATCTGCGGCCTTGCTGGCCGCTCGACGAGGAACTGCGAGGGAGGAAGCGGCGTACTCCTCGTCGAACGCCGACAACAACCGGAGGGGAACAAGCCTATGGAACCAGAATTCGAACCCATGCTCCCGCCCGAACCGCGCTCCGGCGCGCCCGCACCGCTGTGGGTGTGGCTGCTCGTCGTCGCGCTCGGCGGCATCACCGTCTACGCCGGCTACACGGCGCTGTCGGCGCGCCAGCTCTATCTCGAGGGCGAGACGGCGCGCCTCGACGTGACGCAGCAGCGCGACCGGCTGAAGGCCAACGTCGCCGACCTCACGCGACAGGTCGAGCAGGCGAACCGCTCGCGCGACGAGGTGGAGAACGCGCTGAAGCAGTCGCGCGCCAACACCGAAGCAGCCTCCGCCCAGATCGCCGATCTGCAGAAGCAGGTGAGCGATCTGCAGCAGAAGAGCAGCGACTTCGAGAGCGCACGCGCTGCGGCCGAGCAGCGGCAAGGAGCGGCAGGCGCGAAAGAAGCGCTGGAGCGCGAAGTGGCGACGCTCAAGGGTGCAGCTCGCGACGGCGCAGAAGAAGCTCAATCAGGCGCTCGCCGACCTGAAGAAGGAGCGCGAGCAGGTCAGCCCCGCGCCGATGCCGCCCCCGGCGGCAGCCGCCGGGCCCCTGAGGGCGCCTCCCGGCTAGCGGTTGGTCAGCTTCAGCTCGATGCGGCGGTTGCGCCGCAAGCTCGCCTCGTCGATGCCCGGCTCCAGCGGCCGGAACTCGCCGTAGCCGGCCGCGACCAGCCGCTGCGGAGAGACGCCGCGGCTGATGAGGTAGCGGACGACCGAGATGGCGCGCGCCGTCGACAGATCCCAGTTCGAGGGGAAGGTCGGGCTGGCGATCGGGCGAATGTCGGTGTGGCCGTCCACCTGCAGCGCCCAGTCGATCTCCTTGGGGATCTCCTTCTCGAGCTCGATGATCGCGGCGGCGAGCTGATCCATGGCGGCGAGGCCTTCCGGCGTCAGCTGGTTGGAGCCCGACGGGAACAGCACCTCGGATTCGAACACGAAGCGGTCGCCGACGACGCGGATGTCCTTGCGGTTCTTCAAGAGCTCGCGCAGGCGCCCGAAGAAGTCCGAGCGGTAGCGCTGCAGCTCCTGCACCTGGCGGGCGAGCGCGGCGTTGAGGCGGGAGCCCAGATCCTTGATGCGCGTCTGGCTCTCGGCGTCCTTCTTCTCGGAGGCCTGCAGCGCATCGTTGAGCGCGGCGATCTGCCGGCGCAGCGACAGGAGCTGCTGGTTGAGAAGGTCGACCTTGGCCAGGGCCTCGTCGGAGACCTTCTTCTGGCTTTCGAGCTCGGCGGTGAGACCGGAGATGCGCGCGCTCGGCGGCCTTCGCCGCTTCGTCGCCCGACAGTGCCGAGCCCGACAGCTTGGCGTTCTCCTCACGCAGCGTCGACAGCGTCGCCTGCAGCGCGGCAAGCTCGTCCTCGGTGGATTTGCTCTTGCCCTTCTCGAGCGACAGCAGGTTGGTGAGCTCGGTGATCTGCAGCGTCAGCCGCTTCAGCGCGGTGTCCTTGCCGCTCGCCTCCTGGCTGGCGAAATACTGGGCCAGCATGAAGATCGACATCAGGAAGGTGACGACGAGCAGCAGCGTCGACAGCACGTCGACGTAGCCCGGCCAGAACAAGCCGTAGTCGCCGCTGTGCCGGCGCGAGCGTCCGCCCGCCATGCGCTATCCCTTGCGACGCATATTGACGGCGAGCTCCTTCAGCGCGCTCGCCACTTCCGAATGCTGCGAGGCCTGCTCGTCGACCCACTCGCGCACCACCTTCTGCTCGGCGCGCATCTGGGTGACGAGCTGATTGACGCCGCGCGCCAGCTCGCGGAGCTGCTCGTCGCCGCCGCCGCCTGCAGCGCCGATGGCGCCGGCCATCGACTGGTCGGCGAGCCGCGTCGACAGATCCTCGACCGCGCGCTGCATGTGCAGGATGGCGCTCGACAGCTGGCGGTTGACCTGATCGGCCGAGACGTTGGTGCCGGGCGTCAGCTCGGTGATGCCCGACAGCCATTCCTCGAGCTCGTTGTAGAAGCGGTTGTGCGCATGGCTGGCCTGCAGCTCGAGGAAGCCGAGGATGAGCGAGCCGGCGAGGCCGAGCAGCGATGACGAGAACGCCGTGCCCATGCCCTTGAGCGGCGCGGCGAGGCCGGCCTTCAGATCAGAGAACATCGTGACGTTGTCGGCGGCGCCGGTGTCGATGGAATCGATGGCGCCGCCCACCGACTGGATGGTCTCGAGCAGGCCCCAGAAGGTGCCGAGCAGGCCGAGGAAGACCAGGAGGCCGACCATGTAGCGGCCGGTGTCGCGCGCTTCATCGAGGCGCGAGCCGATCGAATCCATGATCGAGCGCAGCGACGCCGTCGACAGCGAGAGCACGCCGGTGCGGTCGCGCAGCATCGCCGCCATGGGCGCCAGCAGCACGGGTTGGTGCGAGATGGCGAGGCCCGGGTCGGCGATGCGGAAGGCGTTGACCCAGCGGATCTCGGGGTAGAGGCGCGTCACCTGGCGGAATGCGTAGAGGATGCCCAGCGCCAGCACGCCGACGATCAGGCCGTTGAGGCCCGGGTTGTTCATGAAGGAGTCGATCAGCTGCTTGTGCAGGATCGCCGCCAGGAAGGCGACGAGCGTCAGGAAGATCAACATGCGGATGAGGAAGACGCCCGGCGGCGTCAGCGGCCTAAGCGCCAGCGCCGACACGGCTGGGTCGTTCTGTCGTCTTCTGGCCATCCCGGAACTCCGCTGCCCGCCGCCTTTTTCAGCCACGTGACATTACCCGAAGCCAGTGACAGCACAAACGGGGCAACATCGTGCCCGGACGACAGTCGCGCTCAGGCGCCGGCCAGCATCGGAAGAAATTCCTTTTGCAGCGCGCTGTTGGTGGCAAGCACCTCGGACTTGTCGAACATCGCCGCGCCGCCGTGAAGTCGGTGACGGCGCCGCCCGCCTCGCGCACGAGCACGATGCCGGCCGCCATGTCCCACGGCTTGATGCCCCGCTCCCAGTAGGCGTCGAAGCGGCCGGCCGCGACCCAGGCGAGATCGAGCGCGGCGGAGCCGGTGCGGCGCACGCCGGCGACGTGCTTGATCACCTCTTTGATCTCGCGCACGAACGGCACGTGGCCCGGGCGCCCGAGATGCGGGATGCCGGTGGTGACGAGGGCGTCGCCGAGGTTCTTGCGCGCGGCGACGCGCATCCGGCGGCGATCGTTGAGGTAGGCGCCCTTGCCCTTCTCGGCGGTGAACATCTCGTCGGAGATCGGATTGTAGACGACGCCGGCGACGATCTGGCCCTCGCGCTCCAGCCCGATCGAGATGGCGAACAGCGGCACGCCGTGCAGGAAGTTGGTGGTGCCGTCGAGCGGATCGACGATCCAGCGGTGCGTGCGGTCATCGCCGACGACCTCGCCGCGCTCCTCCATCAGGAAGCTGTAGCCGGGGCGCGCCTTGGCGAGCTCGCGGTAGATGATGTCCTCGGCCTTGTGGTCGGCGGCGGAAACGAAGTTGCCCGGACCTTTGACCGAGACCTGCAGCTGCTCCACCTCGCCGAAGTCGCGGGCGAGGCTGCGCCCCGCCTTGCGGGCGGCGGCGATCATGACGTTCATAAGCGCTGAGGCGGGCATGGGGCCGGGATCCTTCTGGCGCCGTCGCATCAGGCGCAAGGCGCCCCGACTAGCCCCAGACGCGCGCGCTGGCAAGGCCGCCGTCAGCCGCTTCTAGAAAAGTCCCGCTCTGCTCGCGCCACTCGCTGGCGGCCTTTTGCGCGGCGAGCTGCTGCTCCTTGGGCAGCTTCCCGACGAGGGCGTCGAGCCCTTCGTCCTTGAGGCCGCCGGCCTGCGCGATGAGGCGCCACTTGGCCGCCTCCTGCGGGCTTTTCTTGACGCCGACGCCCTCGGCATAGACGTAGGCGAGGCGGTTCTGCGCCGCGGCGAGCCCCTTCTGCGCGGCAGCGCGCAGGTAGGGAATGGCCTTGGGCTCGTCCTTGGTCAGACCCGAGGCCGCGCAGCAGCACCACGGCATAGTCGAACTGCGCTTCCGCCATGCCCTGCTCGGCCGCCTTGCTGAGCCAGCGCGCCGCCTCGAGCGCGTTGGGCTCGACGCCGGCGCCGTTCTGATAGAGGCCGGCGAGATCGTATTGCGCCACGGCGATGCCCTTCTCGGCGGCGTAGCGGATGTGCATGGCGGCGCGATACGGGTTCTGCGGCTTGCCGTCCCCTTTAGGAACAGAAGTCCGAGATTGTAGTTGGCGAGCGGGTGTCCGGTGCGCGCCGCCTTCTCGAACAGCTCGGCCGACTTGTTGCGATCCTTCTTGACGCCGCGCCCCTCGGCATAGAGGACGCCCAGCGCAAACGTCGCCTGGATGTCGCCGAGCTCGTCGCCGCGCGCGTACCACTTCGCCGCCGTCTCGGGTTCCTTGCTGACGCCGAGCCCTTCGGCGTAGAGGCGGCCGAGCAGCGTGTGCGACTGCGGATCGTTGCGCTTGACGCCTTCCTCGGCGAGCTTGAGCGCAGTGAGATACTGGCCCTGATCGAAGGCGATGTAGGCCGCTTCGTCGCCGGACGGCGGCACCAGCGACTTGGCGTAGGCGCCTTGCCCGGGCGTTGCGGACCCCTTGAAGGTGGGCGCCTTGTCGGCGCCAGGCGCGGGCGCGAGCTTCACTGGCTTGCCGCGTTTCGGCTTCGGCGCCTCGGTCGATTCCATCACCCACGAGCTGGTCTCCGCAGCACGCGGGGTGTGCAAGCGCAAGCGCCGAGAAGCACGAACATGGCACAGCGCACGCTCATGCCAGAGCCTCGCGGTGCTGCGCGGCCTCGGCAGAGACCACGCGCAAGCGCCTTGGCATCTGCCGGCGTCAAACCGGCATCGGCGCGCATGGCGACGAAGTCGGCGCCGGCGCCGGCGAGCGCGGTTGCGTCCTCGGCATTGTCGACGTCAAAGGCGACGCACGGCACCTCGAAGATCTCGCTCCACCATGTGACGAGCTCGAGCCGCCGCGCGGCTGCGGCGGCGCGGTCCTCGACATGCGATGGGATGCCGAAGCCGATGTAGTCGGCGCCTTCTTCGGCAAGCGTCATGGCGTCGTGACGCGAGCGGCCGACATCGACGCCGACGATGTAGCGTGTGCCGAGCACCTCGCGCGCCTCGCCGTAGCGCGCGGCGGCGTCCTTGCTCCACGGCAGGTGCACGCCGTCGGCGCGCAACGTGCGCGCGAGCTGCGCGTCGCCTTCGATGAGCGCAGCAATGTCCTTACGCTGGGCGAGCTCGACAAGCGGGCGCGCCGATGCGGCAGTGAGCGCGCCGCCCTCGCCCGCAGCTATGAGCAGGGTGGCCGCCCCTGCCGCGTCGAGCACCGCAGCCACCTGTTGCGGATCGGCGCCCGCAACGGCAACGACGTACAGCTTCGACTGAACCTCATGCCCCATCGGCACGTTTCCTCAAGCCCCTGTGTGAACAGAGCCTATTAGGGCCCATTGGGGCGGAAAAGCGACGTGTTTGTGCGCGTGGGCAACGGAGACACAACCTCACCAACATTTCCCGTATCGCTGAGCCAGAAGCCGCAGGGAGCAAGGCCGGATTTATGAGCCGCTATCTCATCGTCACCGCCATTTCATTCACCGCGTTCAATGCCGTCGCACTCTCCACGCTGGCAGCAGAACAGATCCCCAACACGGCCATTGAGGTTGCACAGGCGCCGGACGGTCCTGCGCCCGACCAGCAAGCCGAGCCCCCGGCGCCACCGCCTGACCCTGCCGCGCAAAGCGACGACGACGATCGCGGCAAGCGTCGCGGAGGCCGTGGCCGAGACCGCGGCGACGACAGCCCCGGCTGGCGGCCCGCCGCCCGAGCAGCAAGCGCAGCCCCCGGCGGCAGCCGCCTGCCCCCCGCCGCGCAGAGCGACGACAACGATCGCGGCGAGCGTCGCGGACGGCGCGGACGCGACCGCGGTGACGACGGCCCCGGTCCTGGCGGGCCGCCGCCCGCAGCGGCAAGCTCAGCCCCCGGCGGCACCGCCTCCCCCTGCCGCGCAAAGCGACGACGACGATCGCGGAGAGCGTCGCGGACGGCGCGAACGCGACCGCGGTGACGACGGCCCTGGTCCTGGCGGGCCGCCGCCCGCGCAACAAGCGCAGCCCCCGGCGGCACCACCCGTGCAACAAGCTGAGCCACCGACCCCGCCCCCCGTGCAGCAGACCCAGCCGCCGGCGGCGCCGCCAGTGCAGCAAGCTCAGCCGCCGGCAGCCCCACCTGCGCCGGCTGCCCAAAGCGACGACGACGACCGCGGCAGCCGCCGCGGGCGCGAGCGTGATCGCGGTCGTGACGACAAGGGTCCGAGCGGACCACCGCCGACGCAACAGGCTCAGCCCCCAGCACCACCACCGCAACAGCCGCCGCAGCAGCAGGTCGTTCCGCAGCAGCAGCCGCAGGCGACACCGCCACCGGCGGCAGCCGCTCCACCTCCGCAGGCACCAGGACGCGGCCGTGACCGCCGGCAATTCGGCGGCGGCGGTCCGGGCAGCATCGACGCCATCAAGCGCGGTCGCCGTCAGCGCGTCGAGGAAGGCGGCAAGCGCACGATCATCGAGGAGCCGGGCAATCGCACCATCGTGCAGGAGAAGGGCGGCCGCGCCACGATCCGGCACGACGAGGGCGAGCGCCTGCGCCGGACCTCGCGCGACGTGCGCACCGAGCGCCGTCCCGACGGCGGCAACCTGACCATCGCCATCCGGCCGGGTGGCATCGAGGTGTTCTCCGAGTTCGATTCCTCCGGACGGCTGCAGCGCCGCTATCGCCGCGGCCGCGACGGGCGCGAGACGAACCTCATCGACAATCGCCGCTTCCGCGGCGGCGGTCCGGTGATCCTCGATCTGCGTCCGCCGCTACTGCGCATGCCGCGCGAGCGCTACATCGTCGACTACGACGCGCGCCTCCGATGAGGACATCTACGATGCGTTGATGGACGGCCCGATCGAGCGCCTCGACCGCGGCTACTCGCTCGAGGAGATCCGCTACAACACCTACCTGCGCGACCGCATGCGTCGCATCGACCTCGATACGGTCAACTTCGACTTCGGCGCCTGGCAGGTCCCCTACGATCAGTACCGTCGCCTCGAGCGCATCGCCAATGCAATCAACCGCGTGCTCGACCGGCGCCCGGACGAGGTGTTCCTCATCGAAGGGCACACGGACGCCGTCGGCTCCGACATCGACAACCTGACCCTGTCGGACCGGCGCGCGGAAGAGGTGGCCATCATCCTCACTGAGACATTCCGCGTGCCGCCGGAGAACCTCGTCACGCAGGGCTACGGCGAGGAGTTCCTGAAGATCCGGACGTTGCGGCCCGAACGCGTCAACCGGCGCGTCGCCGTGCGGCGCATCACGCCGCTGCTGGCGCGCAATCGATGAGTTGCAGCCGCCCGCGCGGGCGGCTGCACTTCCCCTTCAATCGAGTTGCATCGCCCGGCGCCTAAATGGCGGCCGTGAAATTATCCGAGTATTCGAAGCCATTTCGCGTGGTTGCGTCCGCGTTGTGCGGTGCCAGATAGGTGGCACTGCGGCCCGACCGATCTTGGAACGGGCGTTGGCAGTCGCGCCACCATAGAACGATGAAGAGGCGCAAATCAGCGTGCAATTCTGCTATAAGATCGGTGGAATTTCAGCACCGGGAGGACCGCCATGGCACAACCTCTGACAGTCTCCGATCTCGAGCTGCGACTGGGGGAAACGCGTAGGCTGATCGCCGAGAAGTGGGGCTGGTTCCTCGCCCTCGGTATCGTGCTCATCCTTGCCGGCCTCGCCGCCATCGCCTTCCCGCTGCTCGGAACCATCGCCGTCAAGATCATGCTGGGGTGGCTGTTCCTCATCGGTGGCGTGGTGATGATCATGCACGCCTTTCAGGCCCCCGGTTGGCAAGGCTTCCTCTGGGAGCTGCTGGTCGGCATCCTCTACGCGGTGGTCGGCGCGTACCTCGCCTTCTTCCCGCTCACCGGTCTGCTGACCTTGGCCATCCTGCTTTCGGTAATGTTCATCGCCGAAGGCGTTTTCGAGGTGATCCAGGCCATACGGGTGCGTCCGCACGAGGGCTGGGGCTTCCTGCTGCTGAGCGGTCTCGCCGCGCTCGCCGTCGGCGTGCTCATCGCGATGTCCCTGCCGTCATCGGCCGAGTGGGCGCTCGGCCTTCTCGCCGGCATCAACCTTCTATTCTCAGGTTGGAGCTATGTTTTCCTGGCGCTGGCTGGGCGGCGCGCGCACGAGTCGGCGGCGGCAACACGCTGACGCCGGTGCGCTGAGGGCGCGTAGGAGTTGGTCATGAATATGCTGGGTCTTTTTCCCGTGCTCGCGCTCGGCGCGGGCCTGATGCTTAATGCTGCGACGTCGGCGATGTCGCCGGACGGTGAGGCGCAGGCGCAGGTACAGGCGCAGCAGGTTGCTCAGGCGCAGCCCGCGGATGACGAGGTCCCGCCGGATATCATCGCCGTACAGATCCGCAAGCAGGGTTACGAATGCACCAACCCGAAGAGCGCCAAACGCGATCCCGAACAGTCGAAGCCTGACCTGCCCGTGTGGATCCTGACCTGCGAGAACGCCACCTATCGCGTTCGCCTCGTCGGCAACATGGCCGACCACGTCGAGAAAATGTAACGCAGCGAATAGCTCGCAAGAAAAAGGCGGGGTCGAGCCCCGCCTTCTTCTTTCGACCGGTGTCCGGCGCTCAGGTACGCCAGGGGTGTTCCGGCAGGTCGCTGACGCCGACGACCTTGAGGCCGGCTGCCGCCACCTTGTGATCGTTCTCGACCGAGCTGCCGCTGACGCCGATGGCGCCGACCAGCACGCCTTCCTCATCGACGATCGGCAGACCGCCTGGGAAGGTGATCAGCCCCTCGTTCGAGTGCTCGATGCCGTAGAGCGACTTGCCCGGCTGCGAAAGCTTGCCGATCTCGCCCGTCGGCATGCCGAAGAACACCGCCGTCTTGGCCTTCTTGATCGAGATGTCGATGGAGCCGACCCAGGCGTCGTCCATGCGCACGAAGGCCTTCAGGTTGGCGCCGGAATCGACGACGGCGATGCACATCTGCGTCTTGAGCTTGATCGCCTCTTTGCGTGCGGCCTCGACCGCCGCGAGGGCGCTTTCCATCGTCACGTGCATTGTTCATCTCCGCTGTTCGGGCTGGTGGGGGATATGTAGGTCGCCGCTAGGCTTGCAGAAGCGGGTAAACGACTGCCCAAATGCCGCGCCTCAATAGCGGTTCAAAAGCGCAGCGAGCGCCGAGCCGGGATCGCGGAATCGGTTAGGGCTTATCAGGCAGCCTTCTCGAGCTGCTGGTTCCACTTGCCGAGCGCCGCAAGCGAGTTCATGCGGGCGCGGTGGGTGAAGGCCCGCTGACCGGCGGCAACGTTCTCGCTCTTGCCGCCCCAGGCTTTGAGCGCAGCGGCCTGCAGAGCGCGCCCGTAGGAGAAGGTGACCTTCCAGGGTAGATCGCCGATCTGGTTGATCAGCGAGAGGTTCTCGGTCGCCTGCTCGTCCGACTGGCCGCCGGAGAGGAAGGCGATACCCGGTACCGCAGCCGGCACGGTCGCCTTGAGGCACTTTACCGTCAGCTCGGCAACCTGCTGCGCGCTCGCCTGCTTGGGGCACTTCTGCCCGGCGATGACCATGTTCGGCTTCAAGACGATGCCCTCGAGTGCGACGCGCGCGTCATAGAGCTCGCGGAACACTGTGCGCTGCGTCCACTCGGTGACCTCGTAGCAGCGCTCGATGGTATGGCCGGCGTGGGCACCGTCCATCAGTACTTCCGGCTCGACGATCGGCACGATGCCGGCTTCCTGGCACAGCGCGGCATAGCGGGCGAGCGCGTGCGCGTTGGCCTTGACGCAGTTCCACGACGGCAGCTCGTCGGTGATGGTAATGACGGCGCGCCACTTGGCAAACCGGGCACCGAGCTTGTGGTACTCGGCGAGACGCTCGCGCAAGCCGTCGAGACCTTCCGTCACCGTCTCGATCTTGTCGTGCGGGCCGGCGAGCGGCTTGGCGCCCGAGTCGACCTTGATGCCGGGGATCGAACCGGCCGCCTTCATGACGTCGACCAGCGGCGTGCCGTCCTTGGCCTTCTGGCGGATCGTCTCGTCATAGAGGATGACGCCGGAGACGTAGTTCTTCATGCCCTCGCCGGCGCGGAACAGCATCTCGCGATAGTCGCGGCGCGTGTCTTCCGTGGAGGTGACGCCGATGGAGTCGAAGCGCTTCTTGATCGTGCCGGAGCTTTCGTCCGCAGCAAGGATGCCTTTGCCGGGAGCAACGAGCGCCTGGGCGATTTTCGAAAGCTCTTCTGTCATGGACAACCTCTCGTCGGGGAAGGCACAAAATTCGCTGCAGAGCACTTAGCGCCAAATCGCCGTCGGGGCCAGCCCCAAGGCCCTTATTGCGGGCTTTCGCCGCCCTCGGGGGCATGCATAAATGGGGCCGTCACGGTCGGGGCAAAAAAGCTGTGAATTGTGGGCGAGTGATGCCGCCCGATGGGAGGGACGATCCATGGCTGCAACCGCTATTCGCACTGTGATGTTAAGTCTGGCGTTGGCAATGCATCGGCGCAAGCGCGCCCGCCTTCGCCGAGACGCTGCGCTTCAAGGCCGACCTCCTGCCCGTCGCCGGCACCGGCAGCACAGGCTTCGGGCAACGTCGATCGCCGACTACGACACCGACAGCAAGAAGTTCACGTGGAGCGGCTCGTACAAAGGCGTCGCGACCTACGCGACGTCGGCGAGTTTTCACGGTGCGCCGGACGGGCCTCGCCGCGGCTTCGTGCGCATCCAGACGATCGACAGCCCGTTCGAGGGCTCGGCCATCCTGTCGGACAAGCAGGGCGAGGGGCTGCTCGCCGGCGAGTGGTCGATCGTCATCCGCACCGCCGGCTCTCCCAAGGGTGAGCTGCGCGGCCAGCTGGTGCGCGGCAACTAGTTCGTAACCAACACGGACTGCGGAACTCCGCCACCAGCGCTCGCGTTCCGTCTTCGACGCGTCCATAGGAGGCGACCATGGCCGTTTGCGACACCTGCGGAAACGACTACGACAAGGCCTTCCAAGTGACCAAGGCAGGCAAGACGATGACCTTCGACAGCTTCGAATGCGCGATGGCGGCCATGGCGCCGAAGTGCGTGCACTGCGACTGCCGCGTCATCGGCCATGGCGTCGAGGCGCCCGGCGGCGAGATCTATTGCTGCGCACACTGTGCGGGCCAGCACAGCGTCAAGGGCTTGCGGGACCGCGTGTGACGCTTCAGAACAGACGCCGCTGCAGGAACTCCGCATAGCTTTCGTTCTGCGCTTCGCCCAGCCCGACCTTGTTCAGCACCGCGAAGGCCGCCTCCGCATCCGGCGTCTCGATGGCGATGGTGTGCAGCTTGTCGTCGCCGATACGCAGCTCGCAGAACTCCGCGACGCAATTGCCGAGATCATAGAGCGTGCGCTGCTTGTCGACCTTGACGGTGGCCAGCGCATGCTGCCCCGAGACGACCGCCAGTAGCGCGCTTTCGGTCAGCGCGCCGCCGCTGCCGATCTCGAGGTCGAGGCCCAGAGCCGGGATGACAATGCCTTCGACGTCCTCGACCGATACCGGAAACTCGGCGTCGAGCGGACGCGCCCACTGCTCGAGCATCTGCAGCCGGCCGCGCAGAGTCTTCACCTGCAGGTGGCCCGCCGCGGATCTTGACGTTCGATTCGATGTTGAGACGCGTGACGATGTAGGTCTCGCGGCTGGCGGGCTGCTTGTTGCCGGAGCCGAGCGCCGCGAAGCGATCGCGCATCACGGCGAAGTCCTCGCCGAAGCGGCGGAACTCGTAGCGCGTCGCGTCTTTGAACTTCATGCCGGGGTCCTCTAGCCGCGGAACTGTGCCAGCGCGCGCCAGCGCCTCGTCGATGTCGGCCGTGGTGTGGTCGGCGGAGATCTGGAAGCGGATCTCCTCGTCGCCCTTCGGCACGACGGGAAACGCGAGGCCGGTCGCGAGGATGCCGCTGTCGCGCAGGTGCGCGACGAGCCGTGCCGTGCGCGCGGTGTCGCGCACCAGCAGCGGCACCACCGGGTGCTGGCCCGCGACCGTCTCGAAGCCGAGCCCGCGCAAGCCGTCGCGGAAGCGCTGCGTCATGGCGCGCAGGTGGGCGAGCAGGCCGCGCCCCTCCTCGCTGTCGACGCGATCGACGGCGGCGCGCGCCGCCTCCGCCTCCGCCGGCGTGATCGGGTTGGAGTAGATGTAGAACGGCGACGTCTCGCGCAGGTAGGCGATGACGGGCGCTCGCGGCGACGACGTAGCCGCCGTTGACGCCGAAGGCCTTGCCGAGCGTGCCGATCAGCACGTCGACCTGGCTGCCGCCGACGCACCTCCTCGGTGCCGCGGCCGGTGGCGCCGAAGGCGCCGACGCCGTGCGAGTCGTCGGCGACGACGATCACGTTCTCGGCGAACAGGCGGATCGTGACGCGGCCGCGATCTGCATGATCTTGGCGAGCGGCGCGTGGTCGCCGCGCATGCTGAAGACGCCGTCGGTGACGACCACGGCGCGCCGGCATGTCTTCGACAGCTGCCGCCAAGCTGCCGCTCCAGCTCGTCGAAGTCGAGGTGGCGATAGATGCGCTTCTCGGCCGGCCGCGACAGCGAGATCGCGTTGATGATGCAGTTGTGGTTGAGCGCGTCGCTGATCACCGCCGTCTTGTCGGTGATCAGCGGCGCCAGCACGCCCATGACGGTGGCGTAGGCGGAGCTGAACAGCATGCCCGCCTCGCGGCCGTGGAAGGCGGCGAGGCGCGCCTCGAGCTTCACGTGCGGCGTCCAGGTGCCGCTGATGAAGCGCACCGCGCCCGGCCCGACGCCGTAGCGGCGCACGGCTTCCTCCTCGGCCTCGATCACGCGCGTCGCGAACGACATGCCCGAGGTAGCTGTTGGAGTTCATGCGCAGGAACGGCCGCTCGCCCTGCCCGTCGATGAGAAAGCGCGGGCCCTTGCCGTCGGCCGGCGGCAGCACGCCGACGGTGACGGCCTCGCCGCCCTTCAGCCGGCCGGCGTGCGCAGCTCCTCGAGTCTTGCCTGCAGCAACGGCGTCAATCTGTCGGTCGGCATCGGTCGGTCTGTCCCGCTTCCTGCTAGCGCTCGCGGCGGCGCGCCGGCTTCAGCTTGTCCTTCAGACGGGCGAGCATGTCTTGCGTCATCGCCGTCGAGATCGAAGCGCGGCTTCCAATCCCAGTCGGCGTGCGCGGCGCTGTCGTCGAGCGAGCGCGGCCAGCAGTCGGCGATCGCCTGGCGCACCGGATCGACGTCGTAGTCGATCTCGAAGCCCGGGACGTGCTTGCGGATCGCGGCGGCGATCTCCTCCGGCGTGAAGCTCATCGCCGTGACGTTGTAGGCGTTGCGGTAGCGCAGACGCGCGGCATCGGCCTCCATGAGCTCGATCATGCCCGAGATGGCGTCCGGCATGTACATCATGTCGAGGCGCGTGTCGGCCGACAGGAAGCACGTGTAACGGCCGTAGCGGATGGCCTGGTAGAACATCTCCACCGCGTAGTCGGTGGTGCCGCCGCCGGGCGCCGCGACGTAGGAGATGAGGCCCGGGAAGCGCAGGCCGCGCGTGTCGACGCCGAACCGCGAGGCGTAGTAGTCGCAGAGCAGCTCGCCGGCCACCTTGGTGACCCCGTAGATGGTCGTCGGCCGCTGCACGGCGACCTGCGGCGTCGGATCGCGCGGCGTGTCGGGACCGAAGGCGCCGATGGAGCTGGGGAAGAACACCTGGCAGCCGTAGGCGCGCGCCACCTCGAGCACATTGTAGAGGCCGCCCATGTTGACGTACCACGCGAGCTGCGGGGCCGCTTCCGCGGACGCCGACAGCAGCGCGGCGAGATGATAGATGGTGCCGACGTCGTAGCGGCGCACGGCCTCGTGCATTTGATTGGCATCGGTGCAGTCGAGGTGGTCGTAGGGCGCAATCGCGGCCGCGCCGCTCGGCGGCAGAACCTTCAGATCGGTGGCGATCACGTTGTCGGCGCCGTAGCGCTCGCGCAGCGCCGGCACGAGCTCGGAGCCGATCTGGCCGAGCGCACCGGTCACCAGGATCGTCTTCATGCGAACCTCCGCGCATCGCTCCAGCGCTCACGCACCATAATAGTCGCGATACCATTTAACGAAGCGGGCTACGCCATCCTCGATGGGCGTGGCGGGCGCAAAGCCAACGTCGGCGACGAGATCGTCGACATCGGCGAAAGTCGCCGGCACGTCTCCCGGCTGCAGGGGGAGGAAATTCTTCTTGGCCTCGCGGCCCAGCGCCTTCTCCAAGACGCCGATGAAATGCATCAGCTCGACAGGATGGTGATTGCCGATGTTGTAGATCCGGTAAGGCGCCGACGACGTCGCCGGATCTGGGCGCGCACCGCTCCAATTCGGATTGGGAGCGGGGATGCGATCGGCGGTGCGCAGCACGCCCTCGACCGACGTCGTCGATGTAGGTGAAGTCGCGCGCGTGGTGACCGTTGTTGAACACGTCGATCGGCTCGCCGGCGAGGATGTTGCGCGTGAACTTGAACAACGCCATGTCGGGGCGCCCCCACGGCCCGTACACCGTGAAGAAGCGCAGTCCCGTCACCGGCAGACGGAAGAGGTGCGCGTAGGTGTGCGCCATGAGCTCGTTGGCCTTCTTGGAGGCGGCGTAGACGCTCAGGGGATGGTCGACGTTCTGATGCACGCTGAAGGGCATCGTGGTGTTGGCGCCGTAGACAGAGCTCGACGACGCGAAGACGAGATGCTCGACGCCGTTGTGGCGGCAGCCCTCCAGCACGTGCAGGGTGCCGACGATGTTGGCGTCGATATAGGTATGCGGGTTCTCTATCCCGTAGCGGACCCCGGCCTGAGCGCCGAGATGAATGACCCGCTGCGGGCGCCCGTCGGCGAAGAGCCGCTCCATGCCGGCGCGGTCGGCCAAGATCCAGCTTGTGGAAGGTGAAGCCCTGGTGCCCCTGAAGCTGGGCGAGCCGGGCCTCCTTCAGCTTTACGTCGTAGTAGGTATTGAGATTGTCGAGCCCGATGACCTCATCGCCGCGGTCGAGCAGCGCCTTAGCGGTATGGTAACCGATGAAGCCGGCGGCGCCGGTGACCAGCACCCGCATGTGTCATATTCCCCGCGTTGGGTCGCAGCGCCCGCGTCTCGATGACGCCGGGCAGTACCGCCAGCCGCCGCTAAGTGATACATTGCGACGTGTCAAGGCGACGTTCTTCGTTTCCTGCCCTCGGGTTGGCGCCTTTTGCGCAGACCCAAAGCGGAAACGCCGCACATCGCCGTTAGCCATGACCGCGGCAGCACGCACAGCTTGGCCGCAATTTTCTAAGAGGGTTCTCGTCACCCGTGGATGCACCTAGCCGCGAATCCTGCCACCCCTTGATCACTTTCTTACCTGGCAGACTGCAACCGTCGATGCATTCCGCGCACACAGATTTGATGACGGCGAGCCGTTTGCGCACCGCACTTTTGGTTCTGGAGGACTACTAGCGTGTTGAAAGGTGTCGTCGAAACAACCCCCGCCGATCCCATCTCGTCCTACTTCAACGAGCTTGGCCGCGCCCTCACCGCCGTCCGCGTGAGCGATGCGGAAGGCCTGCCGCTCGATATGCAGAAGGGCTTTGAGTGGGTGGCGGAGACCGCCCGCAACGCGCACAACAGCGGCAACAAAGTCATCCTTATCGGCAACGGCGGCAGCGCCGCCATCGCCAGCCATCACGCCATAGAGTTCCTGAAGAACGGCGGCATCCGCGCCCAGGCGCTGAACGACCTCGCCGCCCTCACCTGCCTCAGCAACGATCTCGGCTATGCCAACGTCTTTTCCGAACAGTTGAAGACGCAGGGCGTGCCCGGCGACATGCTTATCGCCATCTCGAGCTCGGGCCAGTCGGTGAATATCCTCAAGGCCGCCGAGGTGGCGCGTGCCAACCGCATGAAGATCGCCACGTTCAGCGGCTTCCAGCCCGACAATTTGCTGCGCGGGCGCGGCGACGTGAATTTTTACGTGAACTCCAATCAGTACGGCTTCGTCGAGGTGGCCCATCACGCGCTGATTCAGGCCATACTCGATCTCTACGTATTTCCGCGACGCCCCGCACAGTGATCGCCGGCGCTGCGGCGTCATTGACCGCAACCGCAAACGCTACACCGGATGCAAGGTGGACCGCCTGCCAGCGAGGGCCCATTGCGGGTCGTGAGAGTCAGCGTTAGCGGCGCGTCCGGCGTTGGCAAGTCGGCGCTGATCGAACGCATTCACGGCGACGGCGCCGCCTCCCGCGTGCTCGCCACCGAAGACGCCGCCGATCACTTCACCGCCGACAGTCGGGAGCCCGCCGACGCCGCGGTTCTGGTCGTCGACGCGCGCGACGGCTTCACCGTGCAAGCACGCCAGTACGCGGCGACCGCGCGCTCGTCCGGCATCCGCCACATCGTGTTCGCCCTCAACAAGCTCGATCTTGCAGGGTGGAACCGCGACACGTTCGAAGCGGCCGAGGCAGCCTTTGGCGAATTTGCCAGCCGCTTTGAGTTCACCACAGCTGCCGTCATTCCGATCTCCGCGACGACAGGAGAGAACATTGGTAACAGGAGCACGCGGGCAACCTGGTATGGTGGCCCGACGCTGTTGGAGCATCTCGGCACGCTCAACCTCGACACCGACCTTTCGCCGAGCGCCCCGCATGAGGCGCAGGTCACCGAGCAGTTCGCCGCCCACATCGCTTGCGTGTCTGATCAGGAGCTGCTTCCCGGCCGCGAATACAAGCTCAGGCTAGCCGGACAGGAGCTGACGGCCAGCGTCACGGCGGTGAAGTATCGCCTCGACATCGACAGCCTGCACCGCGTGCCGGCGCGCACGCTCGCCCGCGGTGAGATCGGGGTTTGTACGATCGCGACGCAGACGCCGCTGACGCTCGGCGGCCTGTCCGGACTTCCGCATTCCGACCGCTTCATTCTCAGCGACCTCTATACCGACGAGACGATTGCGGCCGGCAGCGTCGATTTCGCCCTGCGCCGCGGCATGAACATTCACTGGCAACCGCTGACCGTGACCAAGGAGCTGCGCGCATCGCTCAAGGCGCAGCGACCGTGCGTCGTCTGGTTCACCGGCCTGTCGGGCGCCGGCAAATCGACGATCGCCAATCTGGTCGAAGGCTGGCTCGCCCTGCACGGCTGTCACACCTACTTGCTCGACGGCGACAACGTCCGCCACGGCCTCAACAAGGATCTGGGCTTTACGGCGGCCGACCGCGTCGAAAACATCCGCCGCGTCGGCGAGGTTGCGCGCTTGTTCGTCGATGCCGGCGTTATCGTGATGTGCTCGTTCATCTCGCCGTTCCGCGCCGAACGGGAAGCGGTGCGCAGCCTCGTCGATGAGGCTGAGTTCATCGAGATTCATGTCACCGCGCCGCTGGAGGTTTGCGAGCGCCGCGATCCGAAGGGCCTTTACGCGAAGTGCCGGGCCGGACAGCTGCCGAACTTCACAGGTATCGATTCACCATACGAGGCGCCGGAAAATCCCGATCTCGTGCTCGACACGACCTCGGCGCCGGCGGCAGAGCTCGCGCAGCGCGTCTTGGCGCTGCTGCAAGCGCGCGGCGTGGTGGCGACATCCGTTGAGCACGCTCGCGTTGCCGGCAGCCTCTAAAGCCGGCAAAGGCCATGGAAAAGTGCAATCGGCAACTGAACGTGTCCGATCGACCACATGTATTGATTATTGGTCACGCCCAATTCTCACTTCGACAACTTGTGCATAGATTCCGCGGTACGCGGAGACTCGCCAACGATGGCAGCAACCTGGCTCTCGACAGCTCGCCTTGGCGGTGCAGCGCTTGCCTGCACGCTGGCGATGTCGGTTGCCGGCTGCTCAACCGTGTCCGGTCTCAGCGGCGCGCCGCGCCCCGGCTACCAGAAGGACGGCAGCTATGTGCTCAGCACCGAGCAGCAGGGCCTCGGCTGTCGCGAGTTGCAAGAGCGCCAGCTTGGCTGCAGCAGCAGCTCGCGGCGCTTCCCGCGCGAGCAGTGAAGGAAATGCAGGAGCTGCCGCAGACGGTTGCCAGCGCCTGGGGGCGGCTTGTCGGCTCGTCGGATCAGGGCGTCCCGGCGCTTGCCGAATACAACGAGGCGAAGGCGGAATTGGCAGCGCTCAACGCGAGCTTGTCGCGCAAAGGGTGCAGCTCAGTCGAGACGGCAGCCATTAAGCACTGACTATCTTAGACTTGCCATGCGTGCGAGAGCGCCTTGGGTGTCCGCGTCAGGGCGCCAACCGACCGCGATCAGCTTGCCGGGGTCGACAACGAGCGAGCCCCCGAGCCGCTGCCATACGTCGCCCCGACCGATGAGTTCGAGCGGCGCTTCGAACATCCACGTCGGAACGGGAAAGAGGCGCGGTGACCGTCCTAAGCCGCGGCGCAGTGCTGCGACGATCTCCGGCAATGTGACCGGCACCGGATCGGCAACGAGATAGGTCTGGCGTGCCGTCGCCTGTGCACTAAGCGCGAACGCTACTGCACCTATGAGATTGTCGAGGTTGACGAGCGAGCGGCGTCCCGTGAAGCGCGCGAGCGGCAGCGGCCACGGCGTGTCAGCGAGGCGTTGCAGGTTGGCGAGGTTGCCCTTGGCGCCCGGTCCATAGACCATTGTCGGGCGCAGGATGGTCCAGTCGACGTTGCCGACCCGCACCGCAGCTTCAGCCTTCAACTTGGCGCGGCCGTACGCTTCGCTTGGCCGCGGCGCGTCGTCCTCCACTAGAACATGGTCCGCTGAGGGGCCGCTTTGCGCACGTACCGACGACATGAAGATGAGGCGGCGCACATTCGCCTTGCCGCATGCCGTGACGAGTTCAGCGGTCGCCGCACGTACGACGCGATCGTAGACGGCTTCGTCGATGCGCGGGCCGATGTGGGCAATGCCGGCGAGGTGCACCACGGCGTCGACATCGGCGAGCAGCGGCGCCCAGTCGACCGGCTGCCGGTAGTCGGCGATGGCGACTGGCTCGACGCCGCGCGCAAACGTTACGGCGCCCGGATTGCGCGTTGCCGCACGCACCGGCATTCCTGCAGCAACCAGCACCGGCACCAGCGCGCGGCCGACGAATCCCGAGGCGCCGGTGATCAGCACGCGGCCGGTCACGGCCGTTTGCTCCGCGCAAACCCGATCAGCAACCAGGCGACGAGACACACTCCGGCGAGCAGAGCCAGCGCACCCGACCATGGCGATTGCGCGGTGGCACTCAGCGCCGCCAGCACGACGAGCGCCGCGTTGACGGCCAACACGCGGCCAACGATCTGCATGTTGGTAAAGCCGTTGTCGCGCGCGCGCTGATAAAAGTGCGTGCGGTGCGCCTCCCACAACCGGTCCCCGGCGCGCGCGCGGCGCAGCAGCGTGACGCCCGTGTCGGCAAGAAAGTAAAGCGGCAGCAGCAACGCCGCGACGAGGTGCCCGGAGCCGGCGACGACGATCAGCAGCCAGGCGAGCAGCAGTCCGATGGGCAGGCTTCCCATATCGCCCATGAACAGCCGGGCTACGGGGCGATTGAAGGGCGCGAACCCGAGCATGGCGCCGTTGAGAGCGAGGGCGACGACGAGCGCTTCGGACGGCAGCGTTCCCAGCGCGCCGATGATCGCCACGCCTATGGTGATCGGCACCACCTCGGCCACCATCATCCAGTCGATGCCGTCCATGAAGTTGACGACGTTGACGAACCACAGGGCGCTGATGAACAGCGCGCCGCGCTCCAGCCAGGCGGGAAGAAACGGCAGCGCGCGGAGATCGTCCGGCACCGCGGCCAGCATGAGGACGACGGCGGCGGACTGAACGGCGAGCTTGCTGGCGGGTCCGAGGTGATAATGATCGTCGGCGGCACCGAGCAGCACCAGCAGCAGCGCCGCTAGCAGCACCAGCATTGTGCTGCTGCGCGCTTCCGCTCCGAACGACCCGGAAAACAGGATCGCCACGGCGGTGACGCCGAGTGTCGCCGCACTGATGGCGAGGCCGCCCCACTGCGGTGTCGGCACGCTGTGCGAGGAGCGCTGCGTCGGCACGGCGATAGCGAAGTTGCGGAACACGGGCATCAGCACAAGAATCAGGAGCGCGCCGGCGACCAGCGCGTTCAGCCAGACCACGGGTCCGAGATTTCCCACTATGGTCCAGGCGCCGGCTATGTCAGGCATCGCACCCGCTCTTCAACTGAGCCGCCTGTCGCTAAAGCATGCGTGAACGTTGGCTGGGGCGCCAGGATTCGAACCTGGGTATGACGGAATCAAAATCCGTTGCCTTACCACTTGGCGACGCCCCAACAAGGAAGCCGCCTAATAGTGCGTGCGGACGGTGGGATCAAGGTGTTCGGACGGTGGGAACACAGCGGCCTCGAAAAACGAACGAAATGAGCTTTCACCCGGGTTGCACCCGGACTGAGCCGGGTGATGCGTCCCGCCGTATACAGATAGTTCCAACCCCAAGCTGCGTGCATCTGCACCCGTGGAGGCCAGATGCCGCGGTGTCCATCGCGCGGTAACACGCCGCTGATCTGCCCCCGCCACGTCGGCCGCCAGGAGCCAGAACCTGCCGGCAAGCATGCAAATCTCGTGGAAAAAAACGAGAGCGCAACTCATTTACCCATGGACCTCGGCTGCCGATTAAAGGCAACCAACGCAGGTTTGGACGTCGCGTCAGCAGCGGTAGCGGCAGCGTTTTGCCGTGCGCTGTGCGCCGACCGTCGCCTCGTGCGCCTGATCCCAGAGACCTACCCGACCCGTGCGGGGTCCTCGGGATTCTATGCCCAGTCCTTCGCCCCCGGGAAAATTCTGCCGATCGGCCCGCCAACCTTGACTGCGCCACTGTTGGTGCCAATCGTTCACCGCCTATTCCCTCTCATCGCAATTCTTCCGGTACTCGTAGTTCACCGGACGACCTAGCGATTGTTAGACATTCATGGGGCCTTTGCATGATCCTGACCGACAACGAGACCAAGGTCGATCTGCTCAACAACGAGGCTATCGCGGCGACGATAGTAAAGCTCTTGCGCGACAGACCGGACCAGCCCGTGACGGTTGGCGTGCATGGAGATTGGGGCGCCGGCAAATCCAGCATACGAAGCTCGCCGCGCGGCCGCACTCGGCTGCTATTTTTCCGTCAACGCCGAGATGATCCGTTCTGGCAGAGGCAAAGCACTCGTCGCTAACCTACCAATGGACCGACTTCTCACCGAGACGGACGGCCCTTTCACCCGGATTGACGGGCGTCCAACCGAGCCGACGGATGCCCGCGCGGCGATCGAGGCTATCGCCGGCGTTCGGAGCGTTTCGCCCGACGCAATCGCAAGGACGATCCGAACCAACCTCCAAACGCTGCTGCGCTAGGCCGTGAACTCATAAACCGAGGCCAATTCCGCTCTTGATTTCGACAGCGGACGGGTGCGGCAGCCGGCGCCACGTCTGGGATGGGCCAGTAGCGGTCTTCGTCGCTCATCGGCCCGGACGTCGGCTCAGGGCCGCCATGAGCACGCCTCCGGTAGGTAGTTCAGCCGGACCGCTCCTCCCCTTGGGAGCTGACCGCGGCAGCTAGCGGTGCGCTTGCTGCCCAGGGTCAAGGTCGGGCGAAACTGTTGTACGTTCGGTCGCGTCACCCGCGCTGCTCGACGCTTCGCGCAACAGCGAGAGGGGATCTGCATCGGCTCATTGCACCGCTTGCTGGTTGAATAAGCGGGCAAGTGACCGGGAGCTCTGATGGGGCTTGATATGGATTACCTTCCAATCCTTCCGCCTGGCAAGTGGCGCTCCGGGGAAGATGAAGCGCATTGGAGCGTCATATTGGAATGGCGTGAGACGGTCGCGCACATTTACCGTCAGCAGCTTTACCTAGCGATGACCGATCCGCGATTTGCTTCACGCATGGCGAATCCCGACTACAGAGCGCGATTTGAACGAGAACACAAAGAAAAATGCGTCGAGATTGAAGCGGCAGCTCGATTGCATCTCAAAGAGAAATATGTTCCGGAAAGTGATTGGGATCCGGATTTCGAACTGCAGTGGGTCCCATCACACGAGGCACCTGTTCGATGAGTTCACGAACCGGTTTTCGAGCGCCACCGGTAGGTCAGAGCGGCAACAGGTCTCGAGAAACGCAATTTCTATGATGCCCCGTGTGCCGCCCCCGTCGAGCGCGAGAATACGCTTGGGCGCGTAGGCGGGATCAAGATGCTGTTCAAGGGTAGGCGGCATGCGGTCCCCCCCGGGTGTTAGGCTGGTGCAGCTGACATAGCGTATCTTGACGACAAACGCCCTTCGATGATGCGCCACCCCTCGGCCGGCTTCACGGCGGCGAGCCTTCCGTCCGCTTTTGAGACCAAGCCATCGCGGATGAGCCGCTCGAGCGAGGCCTGATAGTTGAGCGGCATGCTCACCCCGTATTCGATCAAGAGGTAGCGCTCGATGTTGGCCACGAGCATGTCGAATTCGGTGCGCGAGACCGGTTCCTTGAAGAGCAGAAAATAGAGAAGAATTTCGCCGACGACCTCATCCTCGGCACCGCGTTCGCCGATGCCTGAGAGAACGTCGCTGTTGGCGGCCATGACCTTCCAATAGAGATGCTCGGCGATTATCGCAGTAAATCTATGGACTTTGTTGGAAACGAGGGTCAGCTCTCGAACTCCGATGGCGGCCAACCCCACGGCGGCGGCGCCGGCAGCGATCGGATTGGTGGCTAGCACGGCAATCTTGCCTACCGTGCCCAAGAATCCAAGTCCGACGCCAGCGGCAGCGATAAAGCCGGCGCGCAGCTTGTCGAACAACCTTACGCGAATGCTCGTGTTCGGGAAGAGGATCGCGATATCGGCGCGCGGCGTGTCCTTGAACAGGCGTATGTAGACGAACTCGCTGCTGGACCCAGGCAACGTGGGACGGCCGGGCGCCAGCTTGAACACCAGGATTATTCTCTGGAAGAGAGGGATTTCCACGGTTCGGGCGAAGAACAGCGTCTTCCACGAACGGTGCTTGTCGCTCGCCGTCACGTTGCCGCGGAAGTAGAACCCGATCTCCTCGAAATCCTCGAGATCGACGATGAAGTCGAGCCCGTAGGGGGACCGTCGCGCGAGTATGCCGGCGAGGTCTTCGAAGGAGAGCTGGTTATAGCCGGCGCGGATCAGCATCTCGCCCGCGGCGACCATGAACTGCGACACGCGAGGCTTGAGCTCCGAGGGCTCCTTGCCCGCGCGCGTTACCAAGGCATCGGGATCGAGCGGATGATAGAGCACCTTCAGGTCGGCGAGCGCCTCGGTGCTCGACGCTTTGCGCAAATCCGCCAGAGACTGAAAGAAGCGCCGCGCTTCGCCGCCCTCCGCCTCTCCCCAATACAAGGGCCGGGTGAGGCGCTCGATCAGCTCCTGGCTCGAGAGCGGGATGGCTTCGCGCCGATTGCCCGAGCTCGGCTCGACGGCGCGGACTGGCGCTTCGGCAGCGGGAGCGGCACCGTCCGACAGAATGCGGCGGACGCCATGCAGCAGACGCGTGACAGCTGGCGTATCGCTCCGCCCATCCCAGTCGGTCAACCGCTCGGCCTGGATGAGCGCGAACCCGAATGGCAACTTTGTATTGTCGATGACGACCGGCACCAGCACGCCGCGTTCGCGCCCGCTCGCCGCTTCCTCGCGCACCCAATGGGATGCAATCGAGCTGGTGCTCCAGGCGACGACGACCACCCGCGCGGCTTCCAGCTCCTGTTGCAGGTGCTCGTCCCATTGATGGCCCGGCAGGATGTCCGGGTCCCAGAAGACCGACCATTTCTCCTGTAAGAGACGGCTCACGAGCGCCTCAATCCTCGCTTTATCGGCGCGCGCGTAGCTCAGGAAAATATCGGCCATGGTAATGAACCGGATCTGGATGAGATGCTGGCAACGCGCCGCAACGCCTCAGCCGTCGACACCGCCAATCTAAGCCAACTATTTTCGCAAAGTGAACCGTTGCCACCAGCGAAGCGGTGCTGGCAGCGGAAACCTAGCGTCACCTGGATGAGGAGCAGGCGCCGTCCTAAATGAATTCAGCAAGATGTCGCGAGGTGCTGGCCGGGCGATATGATCCTCATTTGGGAATCTTGACGCTGGCTGAGATGGGCCCTTGTCACCGGAGCGTCGTCGAGAAGCCCGCACCTCCCTGATAGCTCGAATAACGTCGTCGATGCGCCATGTGTCGACGTGCCTATCGGCACTTTCCAGGACTAGTCGAGACTTCTTATCTCTCTTGCGGCGAGTAATCGCGATGATCGGCTTCTCGCATTCCTTTGCGATCTTAATTTCTTCCTGGAGCCAGGGACTTCGTCCAGCAATAGGTTTGGTCAATATTAGGACAACATCAGATCGGGCAATTCTTGCACGTATCTCTTCGCGAACAACTTCCGGTCTGTCGCTCATGATGAGCATGTCGTCAGGCACAGACTCGTTCCGCAACGAGAAGTAATTCGCACGACGAAGCCTGGTCCTGAGTTCGTCATAGATGTCGCTGTGCCTGTAGGAATGGCAGATAAAGACGCTGCACTCCATCGCCGCCCGCCCCCGGAATAACTTGTCTCGCGATTGAGCAAGCGTACAGGCTACTTGTTGCGTGCGCAAGTTACGCAATATGCCTGGCTGCCGCTGGGAAGCGGCTCTTTCCCCTGGGATCTTCCTCGCGTCAGTTCTCGACACGCAGCGCCGCGATGGAGGACGCCTTCCCGTAGCTAACGACGGACGGCGATTGCGTCAGTCGCGATGATGGCTGAGGGAGTAAGGTCCGTGCGCTCCAACCGGCAAGGAGAGATTGCCGGTCGCCCCTCATTGCCCCGCGCACGCTCAGCCGTTATCGGTCGGCACTGCTGCTTGACGATGGAGGTTCAAATGACGGATAGCGTCTACAAGGTCGTCACCCTGGTCGGGACGAGCACAGAATCCTGGGAGAAGGCGGCCAAGGTAGCCGTCGACGCAGCATCGCATTCCTTGCGCGAGCTCCGCATAGCGGAAGTCGTCAAGCAGGACATGGTGATCACGGATGGCAAGGTGGAAGCTTACCGGACCAAGATCAGGGTGTCCTTCAAATATGAGGGCAACGAGTAACAGTCACAGCAGCCGACGCTAACTGCTCAGGCTGGTCGCGGCTCCGCGATGCGCCGTGGGTGCACGTCTGCTAAGGGTCAGTAGCGGTCGTCAGGGTCGGACCCACGGGACGTCAGGTCTTCACTTGTCAGCGGACATTCTAAGCGCGTGTCGCGAACGGCGGCTCTGGGCCAGCAGCGGAAAAGAGGCTGGTTCTCCTGCACGATCTGCGCGGCGCAGCTGCGCCCACGCTGATACAGGCCATAAGCGACCTGAACCTCCAGCCTTGAGCTTTGCCTCATGGCGCGCGGTATCGCAGTGCTTTGATGCGCGCGCAGAGCTGTTGTCGTATGTCGGCCAGGTTGCCGCAGCATTCGCCGATGGCGCCAGCATCGCCGCTGGCAGTCGCGTTTATCGGAAAGTCATCCACGCAAATGGCTAATAGGGCTGCTTGTAGGCCATCGTTGAAGGCACGACGCTCAACGTCATTCATTCGTGCAGACATACCCTCTACTCCTCACCAGACTTCAGTGTGCGTAACTTGGCACGGACGATTCTAAGTGGACGTCCGCCGGTCTGATCCGGAACCACGCCACGTAAAGCGCGGGCAGGAACACCAGCGTGAGCAGCGTTGCGACCATCAGTCCGCCCATCACCGCGTAGGCCATCGGTCCCCAGAACACGGTGGGCGCGATCGGAATCATGCCGAGGATGGCGGCCGCGGCCGTCAGCAGGATCGGGCGCAGGCGATGCTCAGTGGCAACGATGACCGCATCCCATGCGGGCCGGCCGTTGGCGATCTCGGTTTCGATCTGGTCGATCAGGATCACCGAGTTGCGGATGACCATGCCGATCAGCGAGAAAATGCCGAGCATGGCGACGAAGCCCATCGGCGCGCCCGAGATCAACAGCGCCGCGGCCACACCGATCAGCGCCAGCGGCGCGGTCGCAAGCACGAGGAACAGGCGCTGGAAGCTCTGCAGCTGCACCATGAGGATCGTCATCATGACGAGCAGCATCAGCGGGAACACCGCGAAGACGCTGGCCTCGGCCTTGGCGCTGTCCTCGACCGTGCCGCCGGCGACGACGTCGTAGCCGGCCGGCAGTTTCGCCCTGAAGTTGGCGAACTCAGTGGCGAGCGAGCGCACGACGGTCGCGGCCTCGACGCCGGGGGCGGTATCGGCCTGGACGGTCACGGTCGGAAGGCGCTGCCGGCGCCAGATCAACGGCGGCTCGAGGCCGTAGGAGAGCTTGGCCACCTGCTCCAGCGGCACCGCTTTGCCGCCGGGGGTCTCGAGCATCAGGCTGCGCAAGGTTTCGAGCTTCGCGCGCTCCTCTGGGATTGCACGGGCGACGATATCGATGAGATAGATGCTGTCGCGCAGCTGCGTTACGCTCGTGCCAGACAGGATCGCGTTGATCGTCTGGCTCAAGGCTTGTGAGCTGATGCCGAGCGCACGCGCGCGATCCTGATCCACCTCGACGCGGACAACCTTCGAGGGCTCGTTCCAGTCGAAGTTGATGTTGCGGGCGTTCGGGCTGTTGCCGAGCAACGACGCGAAGTCGTGGGCCAGCTCGCGCACTTTCGTCGGGTCTGGTCCGCTGATGCGGAACTTGAGCGGCCAGCCGACAGGCGGTCCAAGCTCGAGTGGGCTGACGCGCGACATCACCTGTTCGAACTCAGGCCGTTGCAACGCGGCGATAATGCGCTGCTGCACGCCGGAGCGCACCTTGAAGCCCTTGGTCACCACCACCGCTTGGGCGAAGAAGTCATTCGCGAGCTGCTGGTCGAGCGGCAGGTAAAAGCGAATGGCGCCGCTGCCGATATAGAACGACCAATGCTCGATATCGGGGTCGGTCTTCAGGATCGCCTCGAGGTCATCGACCACTTTGCGCGTCGCATTGATGGAAGACCCTTGTGGCAACGTGACATCGACGAGCAGCTCGGGACGGTCGGAGCTTGGGAAGAATTGCTGTTGCACGAGCTGCATGCCGAGGAGTGCCGCAACGAACAACGCCTGCCGTCGCAGCGATGACAGCGTACTTCATGCGCAGGACGCGATCGAGCAAGCGCGTGGAAGGCACGCGCAAAGCGCGATGGCTCGTGGCCATGGCCTTTCAGCTTGTCGGAAAGAATGAACACGCCGGTCAGCGGCGTGAACAGCACGGCGACCACCCATGAGGCAACGAGCGCGATCCCCACGACCGCGAACAGGGTGAAGCAATACTCGCCGGCACTGCTTGCCGCGAAGCCGACCGGGATGAAGCCGGCGATGGTCACGAGCGTGCCCGTCAGCATCGGGAAGGCGGTCGATGTGTAGGCGAAGGTCGCGGCGGTGATTTTGTCGTAACCCTCCTCGAGCTTGGTGATCATCATCTCGACCGCGATCATCGCGTCGTCGACGAGAAGTCCGAGCCCGATGATGAGCGCGCCGAGCGAGATGCGCTGCAGGCTGATGCCCGTCAGCTTCATGACCACGAAGGTGATGGCGAGAACCAAAGGGATGGCGATGGCAACGACGATGCCGGGACGCCAGCCGAGTGCCAGGAAGCTCACGCCCAGCACGATGGCGACAGCCTCGATCAGCGTCTTGATGAACTCACCGACGGCCTCCTCGACGACCTGCGGCTGGTCTGCGACGAGATGCGAACTCGATGCCCGCCGGCAAGTCCGCGGTGAGCTTGGCAAGCCGTTCCTTGATGTGCTCGCCGAACTCCAGAACATTGGCGTTCTTGGTCATCGAGATCGCGAGGCCGATGGCCGGCTTGCCGTTGTAGCGGAACATCGGTTGCTCCGGGTCGACGTAGGCACGGCGCACCTTGGCGATGTCGCTGAGGCGGAAGAACCGGTCATTGACGCGGAAATTGACGGCCTTGAGGCTCTCTTCCGACGTGAATTGGCCGGAGACGCGCATGGCGATCTTCTCGGCCCCGGCATCGACGCGTGCCGCTGGGCTGGATGGCGTTCTGCGCCTGCAGCGTCTCTATCAGCTGGGAAATGTCGAGCCCCATGGCGGCGAGCTGCTGGGTGGAGAACTCCAGGTAGATCTTCTCGTCCTGCGTGCCGATGAGATCAATCTTGGCAACGTCAGGGGCACCGCGCAGCTCGCCACGCAGACGCTCGGCATAGTCGCGCAACTCGCGATGCGAAAAGCCGTCCGAGGTCAGGGCGAAGATGAGCGAATAGGTGTCACCGAACTCGTCGTTGAAGAACGGGCCCTGAATTCCTTGCGGTAACGTCTGCTTGATGTCGCCGACCTTCTTGCGCGCCTGATACCAGAGGTCCGGTACCTGGGACGCGGGCGTCGCGTCCTTGAGGGTCACGAACACCACGGACTCGCCAGGCTTGGTGTAGCTCTTCAGATAGTCGAGGTTCGGCAGCTCCTCGAGTTTCTTCTCGATGCGATCGGTGACCTGCTGCACGGTTTCCAGCGTCGTGGCGCCGGGCCATAGCGTCTTCACCACCATGGTCTTGATGGTGAACGGAGGGTCCTCCTCGCGGCCGAGGCTGCCGTACTGGATGATGCCGGCAAGCGCGACGACCAGCATCAGGTAGACAACGAGGCTCTTGTGATCGAGCGCCCAGCGGGAAAGATTGAAGTTCTTCATTTGAGGGCGCTCCGGGCTAAAGACGGTTTCTGCGAGGCGGACCTGCTGACCTTCCCGCAAGCTGTTGATGCCGGCGGTGACGACGACGTCGCCACTCGACGAGTCCGCTGGCGATGACGGCGGTGTCCGTCTCGTAGCGGGCGACGGTTACCGGTCTTAGCGCGACGCTGCCGGAGGCGTGATCGAAGACCCAGACGGCGGGGGAGCCGTTCTTTTCGAAGAGTGCTGAGAGGGGGAGCGCCACCGCCGGATCGGAACTCGCCTTCAAGCGACCGGCGATGCTCATTCCGAAGCGCAGCTGCGGCGGCGGATCCTTGAGCGTTACTTTGACCGTATAGGTGCGTGTCGTGGAGTCGGCGACGGGAGAGATCTCGCGTACTATGCCGTCGATGCGCAGTTCCGGGTTGGACAGCGGCCAGACGATGACTTCGGGATGCTCGCTGCTGACAGTGTGATCTGTGAATGCGGTCTCGGCGATGCTAAACACGCCGTCCTTATCGCCAGGCCGAGCAAGCTTCACGACCATCTGGCCGGCGTTGACATTCTGACCCGGCTCGGCACCGACGGCGGTGATCACACCGTCGAACTCGGCCTTCAGCTCCGTGTAGCGGAGCTGGTCGCGGGTCAGGTCGAGATTGGCCTTGGCAGAAGTGAGCCTGGCCTCGGCGGAACGCAGATTGCGCAGCACCGCGTCGTAGGTCGCTTTTGGCGTCCAGCCGTCAGACAAGAGCTTCGCCTTGCGCGCCTCATCACCTCGGGCTTCGACGAGCACGGCGTCGGCAGATGCGACCTCAGCCTCGGCCGAACGCAGGCGGTTCTGAAAATCCTGCGTGTCGAGCGTGGCCAGAGTGTCCCCTTGTCTGACCGACGCTCCGACGTCGACCCGGCGGGCGAGCACCTTACCCGCGACTCGGAACGACAAATCGCTCTCGTAGCGGGGCCTGACCTCTCCGATCGCCTGGCGATCATCGCCGATCGGTTTTGGATCCACGACGAGCGTCCGAACGGGTCTCGCCTCTATGGACGTGTTCTCCGGCTTACAGCCGGTGACGGCCGGAAGAAGCGAAAGGGTAAGGAGAATGGCCAAGGACCGCATGAGGGAAGCTCCATGAACTCGTCTGGAATGTGGACATCGCCCACTTACGCCCCAAAGTGGGCGATGTCAACTTAGAAACAGGCTGCGACCATGGCGCACGCCTGCGGCAAGTTGACATCGCCCACTTTCGCACCTAGTTTTCGGTTATCAACTTGGAGTTTCCCCATGGCCAGAACGCAAGAACCTCAAGAGGCGCGCCCCTACCACCACGGCGATTTGCGCCGGGCGATCGTCAAGGCCGCGTTGGATCTACTAAGCGAGACCCAGAGCCTCGAGTTTTCACTGCGCGAGCTCGCGCGCCGCGCCGGCGTGACCCACAACGCGCCCTACAAGCATTTTGCCGACAAGCGCGATTTGCTCGCCGCCGTGTCGGCCGCGGGCTTTGACATGCTGACGAAGCGAATGGCGCGCGAAATCGCGGCGCTCAGAGATCCGCAGGCGCGCCTATCCGCCATGATGGGGGCCTACATTCGTCACGGGGTCGAGAACCCGGCCCTCTACCAGCTCATGTTCGGTGGATATCTCAGCGGCCCGGATAAGGCGCGGCCGGCAATCGAACGCGCGGCAGCGGAAGATACTAAAGCTCTGCTAGCAAGCGCTATTATTGACGGCGCGCTGGGACGGCCCATTCCCAACAACGCCAGAAACGAACGGAGGATTTCTGGTGCGATCCTAGCGTGCTGGTCCCTTGTGCACGGACTCACGTTGCTCGTCGTGGACGGTCTTGTCGGTCCGCCAGAAAAGGCCAATGAGCTTTGTGAGAGTCTCGTAGAAGGAATGCTCAAGGGGCTTAACGTCAAGTTGCCTACCTTGCCACCCGGCGCCTGGGTTGGTCCCCCGGCTTCCACAACGTGACGGCGATACCAATGTCCGCTTCCAGGGTGATGAGGCGGCCGGCTGTGCGACAGCTTCGGGTCAGAAGCGGACCTCGGTGCAGCGCACGATGCACGTCCGCTTCACTTCCAACAGCCGACTTCACGACCCGAATTCGGAACGGCAGCTTCGGGCCAAAAGCGGAAGTTTACGAAAGGCGCCCGGCCCCTGCCTAAATCAGCTTAGCGAAGGAGCCGGGCGCTCCGTTTGCTTACCACTGCGTATCCTGATCGGGCGTCATTCGGTAGGTGACCATCAGCAGCCCCAGCAGAACCGCTGAAAGGACACCGGCGAGGCTACCGATCAGAACTGGCGTCGTCATCGCCGCGAGGTCAGCAACGTGGTAGGCAGCGAGGCTGCCCGCCAGCGACGCAACCGCGGCGTACACGATGACACCCAATGGGGTGCCCGTGTCTTCAATTCCCGCGACACCCCAAGCGCGAACGAGCAGCGTGTTACGCACAATTCCGGCAACGACGGTGCCGAGAAAGCCAGCGCTAAGGGCCACCACAACAGGAGCGACGGCACTATCGAGAACCAGGCCCGTTACAGTCCCTATCCCCGTTGCCACGAGCAACACCACGAGCAAGCTCGCGGTTGTGACGCCGGACAGGTTCGTCGCATCCTTCCAGCGCGCTGAGACATTTGTTGCGATGCTAGACATGACAGACCTCCTTGCCTGTCGCAGGGTAGTTGAACGACGGCGTGTCAGCTTGGCCTCAGCGTGATGCTGAGGAGAAAGAGCAGGCTCAAAAAGAGCCCGCTCCACGCTAAGACTTTCGCAAGTCAAAACGGAGCACTTTCGTCCTCCTGTTCTTCGCCGTGCGGGGCATCCGCGCCAAAGTACGGATGCTCCGCCGCGTTTCTTAAGCCGCCTTGACCGCGATCCTGCGGACCGCGCTTTGAACCTCCGGCGGTTTTGGAATGCGGACGGTCAGGACGCCTTTGTCGTACTTGGCCTCAACCTTCTCGTCCTTGGCCTCGAACGGCAGACGCAGTGAGCGCGAGAACGAAGCCGAAGCGGCGCTCGATGTAATGCGCGTCGCCGTTCTTCTCTTCGTGCTCGGCCTTCTTCTCACCCTTGATGGTGAGCACGTCGCCTGCGAGCGTCACCTCGAAGTCCTTCTCGTCAAGACCCGGCAGCTCGGCGCTCACCAGCAGCTCCTTGTCCGTCTCTGCTACGTCGAGGGCCGGCGCGAGGGCATGCCAGTCGCCGGCAAACGGCCGCAAGGGGGACCAAGCAATGCCGTTGGCGAAGTCGTCGAACACCCGGTCCACTTCTCGCCGGAAGTCAACGAAGGGATCAAAGAGGTCTCCCCTTCTCGCGGGAGTTTCGGACCTGTTCCGCCCAGGGAACTAGTGCTTTAAAGTCAACCATGGCTGTACCTCCATTGTGTCAAATGCCGACCTTGAGACGCGGGCATTCGAGCCCACGAGGAAGCCCTGCGAGAGCCCCGCAGGGTCACGCCGCAGCGGCGAGGCCGCGGATGGTTTCCTGATATCTCTCGCGGAGCCGGCGCCGTGCCGGCGGCTCGATCACGCGATAGTCGAGGCCCTGCCGTTCGGCGTAGGCGACGGCCGCTGCGAGGGTTGGAAAGCGGAGGCAAATTGGGCGAAGGGGTCGTCCGAGGCTGTCCAGCCCATGAGCGGCTCGATCCTCCGCTGCCGGAAGGGTTCAAGCAGAACCCACGTCCGGGACTGTGCTCGCCCCGATTGCATGACCGACGGCGATGGCCGGTATATCCGGCACGGGGGAGCGCCATACGGAAAGCCACGGCAATTCAATTCGCGGTTTGCCGTATTGCGTTGCGGGCGATCTACCGTTTTTGGTGGTTGGACATGCGCAACCGTATCGAGAGTTGCCATAGCCATCCTCCCAAGGAGCGATACCTACAGAAACCATTTTCGGGCCCCCGAATGGGCTGCCCGCCGAGCTAGGTAGTTCGGCGGGGTCCGGGTTCAACCCCCCGGATACAAAAAAAATTGCGCCGTCAGCACTTGGCCACGCCGCATCACATCTCCTTCAAGTACTCGTGCACGAACTGCACGGCCATCGAGCCCTCGCCCACCGCCGAGGCGACGCGCTTGACCGAGCCCGACCGCACGTCGCCCGCCGCGAACACGCCGGGGCGGCTGGTCTCGAGCAGGAAGGGCTCGCCGCGTGGCGGTCCAATGGGGAGAGCGTGCCACCGCCGGTCCCGTCAGCACGAAGCCTTGGCGTCGGTCTCGATCTCCGGCGGCAGCCAGTCGGTGCGCGGCACGGCGCCGATGAAGCTGAAGACCGCGGCGGTCTCGAGCGTCGCGCCTCGCCGGTCTCGTTGTTCACGATCTCGATCGCGCTCGAGGTGGCCGTCGCCGCGCATGCGCGCGGACCGTCGGTGTTGAGCAGCATCTCGATGTTCGGCGTCTGCTCGATGCGCCGGCGAGGTAGCTCGACATGTTCTTGTAGAGGTCGTCGCCGCGGATCAGGAGGTAGACCTTGCGGGCGATGCTCGGCGAGGAAGACCGCGGCCTGTCCGGCCGAGTTGCCGCCGCCGACGACCACGACGTCCGCGCCGCGGCACAGCGGCGCCTCGTTCGGCGTCGCGGCGTAGTAGACGCCGCAGCCTTCGAAGCGCTCGCAGCCTTCGGCGCGAGCCGGCGGTAGTCGGCGCCGGTGGCGATCAGCAGGCACTTGGCGGTGACGGTCTCGCCGCCGTCGAGGTGCAGCATCGGGTACGCGTCGTCGAACGACAGGCGACGTGACCGGCGTCGGGACCGAGAGCGTGCGCGCCGAATTGTTGGCCTGGAGCACGGCGCGATCGGCGAGCTCGCTGCCGGTGATGCCGGTCGGGAAGCCGAGGTAGTTCTCGATGCGCATGCTGCGGCCGGCTTGTCCGCCCGGCGCCGTGCGCTCTCGAGCAGCACGGTCGAGAGGCCTTCGGACGCGCCGTAGACCGCTGCCGCGAGCCCGGCGGGCCCGGCTCCGACGACGACCAGATCGTAACCTTCTGCTCGAGCGGGCGGCGCATGCCGAGCGCCTCGGCGAGCTCGCTGTTCGAGGGGTTGCGCAGGAGCAGCTTGTGCCCGCACGCCACCACCGGCGTGTCGGCTTCGCTGCACGCCGAACTGCTTCAGGAGCTGCGTGCACCTCGGGGTCGGCTCTCGAGGTCGAGCCACGTGAAGAGCACGCGGTTCTTGGCCAGGAAGTCGCGGACGCGGAAGGTGTCGCTGCGAGTAGCGCGAGCCGATCACGCGCATGCCCGTGAAGTCCCCGACTCGCGCAGGAGCTGCCGCCGCGCGATGAACGCCTGCAGGATCGTGTCGCCAAGCGCGGGATGCAGGTTGATCACCTCGCGCACGCCGTCCCGAGCAATCTCGTAGACCTCGCAATCCCCGCGCGCGACGGCGCTGACCAGCGGCGCTTGCCGGTCAGATGCGAAACGTCGCCCGTGAAGCCGCCCGGGCCGTGGACCGTGACCGTCTTCGGCGCATCGCCCGACTCGTCGATGATCTCGACTTTGCCCGACTTGACGACGAAAAACCCGAAGTCGCGGTCACCCGCCTGGAACAGGCGTTCTCCGTCGCGATAGCGCTTGAGCGTCGCGGCGCTGCAGCGTTCGAGCCCCGACATCTGTTCGTCCGTCAGCTTTGGAAACGCGACGGCGTTGAGGTCATGAGCGATCATCGACAGATCCCAGGCGACTGGTCGTCTGTTAGGCTCGGCTCTTCTACGGAGCCGGCAGCATCAGCGGCTCTCTAAATTTCACAATGTGTCGAATCCCATCCGCATCGACGATCTCGAGAGCCGACACAAGTGCCCCTTCTTGCTGAAATTGTAGTTCGCGGGGCCGAGAGATGATGTGGTCGAGCCCCTCTAGGGCTACTTCGACGATGTCGTCTTTGGGATCGTAGGTGATGCCTATGATAGGCTGCCATTCCGCGGCGATCTGGTCACCGAGGCTAAGAGCTGCGATCTCGATCTCGGCGCGCTTCCCGCTTAAGCTCTGGGACAGCCGGTCAAGGGCCGCACGCCATCCGCTCTTGTCGATTTTCTGATCCATGGATTTTGACCTCGGCTGCAAGTTCTGCCTATGGCTTTCGCAATCAAGCTGTCATGCGCACGGCAGTGAAGAGTTCACTTTGGTCAACGTAAGCAATTGCAGATAATGATGTGCAGTTGGTCGGGCTCGCGCCACGGTGAGGTTGGTCCTGATTTCAGCAGGCTTACCAATTGCCCGCGAGAGACGTGTTCGTACCGCCGAGCGAGGACTTTGCAATGATGCGCCTCATATTTGGCGAAACCCGGGAGAACTGGGCTGGGCTCAACCTGTATCAACGCTTCGAGCAGATCGTTGTCTTGCTGCTGAGCTTCCTCATCTCCGTCGTCATCGTCGTGGCTCTCTTCAACGTGCTAAAAACGGTGTTCGCGCTGCTCCGTCTCGGCTTGCTTGATCCAACCCGGCCAGAGGTGTTCCAGGCCATTTTCGGGATGATCATGATCGTGCTCATCTCGCTTGAGTTCAACCACACGATCGTCGGGCTCCTGGAACGTGGCCGTAGTATCGTTCAAGTCCGCGCGGTCGTGCTGATCGCCTTACTCGCCGTGCTGCGCAAGTTCATTGTCATTGAGATCGGCGAAACCGACGCGCTGGTCCTCCTGGCCCTATCAGCGGCGACACTCGCTCTGGGCGGCGTTTATTGGGCCGTGCGCGAGCAAGATAGAGCAATGCGAACGACCGACGATGACGGAGCAAGCTAAGCCCGCTCGGACGCTCGGTGACGGCGCACGCCAAGTTGCGGATTGGCGTAGACCGCGATAGTTAATGTCCGCTTCGGGTCAAAAGCAGAAGAGGTACGGGAGACATCATCGCGAGCCCCATCACAGGTCGAGACGGGCGCGTTGTGGTCGATCAGCAGATGCGTAATTTTCAGTGCTTGAAAGAGACTGAGCGTCGTCCTCCTCTACATCTCCTCTCTCCCCGGCTCTGAGATCACTCTTTTATAGCCGCATCATCACCCGTTGCGCCCCACATCGCATAGCTCGCGTACCAACTGCGCTTGTGAGGACGACAATGCGTGCTTGCCGCAAGAAGGCGCACGGCCTTACTCTAAGGGCATACTGTCAGACTTCATTCGGGTGGGTGCGTTCATGCAGTACAGCGTTTTTATTAGTCACGCGTATCGCGATCGCAAGATCTACTACGACCTCGTACAGAAGCTGAATGACGTGGGTGCTCGCAGACTCGATTGGCGAAATGTGTCTGTTCAATTTGACATGCGACTTGGGCCGCGGAGAGCGCTCGCATCACTGCGAGCGGACGTCGACGATGAGCAGCTCCGCGAAGAAATCAGCAAGAGAATTTCCGACTGCGACGTCTTCCTAGTGCTCACGAAGCCAGTAGCGTCACGGCGGCGGTGGCTACAGTGGGAGATCAGGCTCGCAAAGGAACTCGGTAAGCCGGTCATCGAAATCGCTCGTAAACGCAATGATTCGGTATCGAGTTTTGTGAAGTTACACGCGGATGACATCGTCGACACATGGCGCATCGAACACATCATCAATGCCCTGAAGAAGTACGGTAGGGACTATCGCCAGCGGCACCATCTCCAGAACCGTATCGTCGCCCTTACAACGTTGCCCACGGACGCACCCGACGCAGAAATCCCGCCAACTCCGACACCGTTATCCCCCGAAGAGGTAACTGAACTCGGCCACCAGGCCACAGTTCCTCTTAAGCCGAAAGATCTGTTTTTCCGAGACATTCGAGATCTCGGCGGTGGTACTTCAGTCCCGGTTCCAGACTATGAATTTCGGGTGCCCGCTTGGTGGTACCCTTCCGATCAAGAATAGGATTTTTACCGCCGACACGCACCGCGTCTAGTTGGGGAGTCTGTTCTCAGACTTCTGCCGTAAAAGTTCACGAGCGAAGGCACCGGATCAATGCCTTCTTGCGTTGGTCGGATGCCTTGCATCTGCTCCAAACCAAATGGACAAGGCGTGATGGTATCTACGTAGACCGGCACAACTTGATGGCTTCCACGTCGGTAGAGGTTTATTGCGCGCTCAATCTCAGAGTTCTGGTAGTGGGCTTGCCGCGTGTGTCACGTGATAAGCGCCACGGTACACTCGGAGTTGGCTTGGAAAGAGGGAACCTTGTCCCTCATCGCGAACAATTTCGAGATGGCGGTCGTGAACTCGACCAGGTCTATCTCATCAACAATCCACATTATGCGCTCACATAAAAAGTGCTCAGTCTCGAGACGCTTCGATGCGTCGGTTGGAGACAGAAGCTGCAATGAAGAAAGACAACACAAAAACGAGAAGGAAGGGGGAATAGAGAATCGCACTGAACGATAGATGCGTCGAAACAAATTCCACGATGCCGCAGGGTCGGTTTCCCTGTAAGATCATGGTACAGGTCCCGTCAAATATGGTCGCAACAACCGCTGCATCAACCGCGATTACTGTCAAATAGGCCCCGAGGCCGAAAATCAAGCTCGGCAACCACACGCCACTACGGTCAGAATGACTTCTTCCCCAGCGCCAGCCCAACCATGCGAGCGTGACACCGCCCACAATTCCTATTCCGATCAAGGTATAGATCCCGCTGTCCACGCGCTCCTCCCACTGGGTATTTGACTGCAACCAACCACAGCTCGCGTGCCAGTCTTTGCTATTGCCTGGATTGCCGCGACGGTTCTCTCGGCTTGCGCCTTCCCCATAATAACTGAGAAGTGATCCGTTCCGTGCAGGATCTCGTATCGCCCACCAAGCTTGTCGGCCAGCTGTAACTGCGAGCGGTGGAGTTGTTCCATCAACGGCGAGCCCTTGTCCGCGACACCGGGCCAAGCATCAGTGCCAACCACAATCGTTGGCAAACAACGGAACCCCGAGAGCGCTTTGCGCGCCTCGCGCATGGTTGAATTCCAATTCTTCAGCTCAGTTATGCTCGCCTGCAGGTGCCGCGGGTTTGATCCGAACATCGCCACATCAGAGCGCGCCCTTTCGGGTAAAGCCCAAGCTAAGGCGTCAGTGCCCTTCAATGCCCGCACGGCTCCGATGCTAGATAGGACGAGGGCGTATTGAAGACGACGGATCAGTAAAATGATGTTGTCCCGTGCGACTGCCGGAAGCTGCTGCAGGTCTTCGGGGTAGACCGGGTCGATCAAGACCAATCCAACGACGCCTCCTGGATTGTGCGCGGCGGCCACGAGGATCAAGGCGGCACCCAGCGAGTGTCCCACTAGAACAAGTGGACCCGACTCGTTCGCCGCAACCAACGCCGCCATCAAGCGCCGAGCGGCGGCCGCGCCCCCGTGTTCACCTTCAACGTCATTACTCCATCCCAGCCCAGATCGATCGTAGGAGCAAACTCGATGCGTCTTCGCCAAGTCGGCCTGAACCCAGGCCCACGTGGACGAGAACGCCGATGCTCCAGCTTCCAAAACGATCGTCGGACGACCTGAACCGCGACAGAGGACGTGTATTCCCTGTCCATCGACCTGATAAATCTGGCCGGGCGGAGTTAGCGTTTGTCGGCCGCTCCACGCTGCGATTTCTTCAAAGCAGAATCCGGTGATCGCAACGAACAGAAGCGGGCCTAAAAAGCCGCCAAAAAACTTCCCTAGTGTAAGTAGTCGGCGACGTAAGCCGCCACGGCGCGCATTGGCCGTCGGCGTCGCGCAGCTCATCCGGGGCGCATCGCAGCTAGAACCTCCTCGGCGCCGACGAAGGCGGTTCCTGCAAAAAGAATAAGAAATGCGCTCAAGTAGCCCATCGCAGTCAACGGGGCGCGGTGTACGTCAAATGCAAATCCGAGGAATGTGAGCCCGGTTACTTTGCTCCACACCGCAAAGCGAATAATCGGCGAAAGAATAAGCGCTACCCAGAACCAAATCGATGTCATGAACATCGTGATGAACATCGAATAGATCAGTACGCGGTCACCTTGGGGAAAGCGTGCGGCCGGATCATAACCGAATAGGTCGATGAGTGGCTGCTGCGCTACCAGCCACAAGGTCTTGGCGACTTCATGAAAGTAGCCGGGCAGCCCAGCAAACGTGCGGCCTCCGCTGACATAGGAGAGACCGTAGACGAACATCACGGCGAGCGAGACGAAGGCGAAAAAGATGACGAAGATTGCTACGATGTCGATCAAGATCACGGCGAGGAAACTCATGCCTGCCTTGTATTGCCTCAGCAGAACCCTTGTTTTGTAGAGTGCGATGTAATCCCCGACGGCGTTCACCGTAAATCCGAACAGAAAAAGGCCGATCGTCGATGATGCGGTGTGATGGACTGTGCTTCCAAAGATGGAAACGGCGAGCAGAATAATGATGGTTAGAAATGCGGTCGAGATCAGAAGTTGACTTCACAAAGCACTCGGCGGTGAAGTGGTTCTTGCCGAACACGGCCTCGAAGATAAGATTTAGGGCTTCGGCCGTGTTGACGCGGAACTCGCCCTCCTTGGGCAGCAACCATCGCGTCGCCAAAGCCTTCATGTGCGGACTAATGTCCCGCTCAGCGAGCCGGAAGAGCAGGAAAGCCAACGCCGCCAATCCCAAGGCTATGGCGAGCGCACCCTTCCCCGATACGACGCCCCAACCCCAGGTCGTTAGAAAAAAGACCAAGGCCGCGAACGCTATGAGCGGGGCCGTGGTCGATTGCAGCACGGTCTCGTCACGCGGAGATCTCTCGGATGGGCTTGGCTGCGGCGCTGCGGTTTTTGGCGCAGCGTCGGCAGACGACGTGGGCTTCCCGACGAGAGCGCGCGCCTGGAGAAGTACGCGCTGCCAAGGCTCGCAATCCCGCTGACCCGTCCAGGCGAGCAATTGCTCGGTTTGATTCAATCGAAAGGCCAGCGGCAGCCGCACCTCTTCAATCGCGATCGGGATCAGAATCTTTCGATCATCGGCGTCGGTAGCTTCGGAGCGTACCCACTTTGAGCCAACCGAGTTGCGCGACCAGATAACGATGACGCATTTGGCCTCCCCGATCTCGCGTTCAATTGCGGTATCGTACGAGTCTCCGGGCAGCAGGTCGCGATCCCACCAGACGACGAGACCCTCCGCGTGCAAATTGGTCGCAACCAACTGCGCGTGGGTGCGGTCGGCCCTTGAATAGCTGATGAAGACGTCGGCCATTGTCCCCTTCCCCACCCTGATATTGAGCCTGCTCGCTATTTCCAGCGCAACTCAATGGAAAAAAGCAGCGAGACAATAAGGTCGATCGCCACCAAGGCGGCGATGGTGGCCACTAAGAAAAGCAGGAAATAGCGCAACTTGACGAGCAGTGGAGCCGCTAAGGCGTTGGCGCCCAACAGAAGGGCAAACTGGGTACCGCTGAGCTCGGCTCCCTCTACTTCGCCTCCTTCCCCGCACATCGGGATACGCACCGGAAACATCACCGCGATGATCACGATCGAAAGGACGAGGAAGAACCACAACCGCAGGAACGTCGTGAAGAAACTATACTTTATTATGATCTTTTCGAGCATCGCCTAAGCCTCTGACACGATCGCGCGTTCGCCAAGGCAGGGCGACGAGGAGCCGAGTGTCCTTCGCAGCCGCACTACTTTCTTCCATTGGTCCGCAATTTCCAGATCGGCCCCTATCCCGAGTTCTTTGGACGTCTCAAGTGAGAAGCACGGATAGCCTTGACCAGCGGAATCGAGATGCATCGTCCAATTCCCCGCGCTGCACTCGGTCGGCACAGGGATACCAAGCAAGCGTTGAAGCCGCGGCGGACGCCGCAGTTTAAGTGCGGAGAGTTCAGGGATATCCACCGAGACCTGAACCACGTGTGGTTGGATCGAGCGTATGCGCTCGAGTATATTCCTAAGCACCTGCGGAGAGGGGTTGAACGGCTCGCCCGCCGTGCGGCCTGCGAACAGCTTGCGGGTCACGAGGACCGTGCGCACGCTCGATTTGCTGACGAGATCGGCGACGGTGTCGAAGATAGACAGGTCGGAGCTGCTCAGCACGACGAGAAGGTTCCCTCGTGCGTCGACTCCGTTGAGGTTCTCCAGATTGCGCGCGAGTCGGTCGTAGGAACCGCGGCCGCGCTGCCGGTCGTGCTCCTCTCTGGCGCCCCAAACCGACAGGAAGGGGACCAACTGGCCCTTGTGGCGGGCGATCTGGTCAATGAGCGGCGTCAGCGAAGCATTGGTCGCGAAGTAGACGACCTTGCCAGCGTCGAGCAGTAGTTGAACAAGACCGCCAATGTTCGGGGTCGCCAGAGGCTCGCCTCCACCAATCATGACAAAGGGAGCGGCCGACGCCGCTATGCGCTGAAACAACCGGGGGCCAGCATGTTGAGCGGAATGGGAGCTCGCGTCCGTGGAGTTTGAGTAGCAGTTGGCGCATGGAAACGGACACGAGGTCGTCGATCCGACTGTGATGACGAGGGGCGTCGGATAACGAAGGGGCTCACCGTAGGGTGTCGTGGCCACCGCCTCCGCCATGATGCGCACGGCACCGAGCAGCGCCTCGGGGGTCCTCTCTTGGATGAGTGGAAAATCAAGCGGCGCCAAGATCCGAACGATGCTTCGTACAGCGCGTTCCTTGGCGGCAGGTGGAGCGTCCTCAAGCAGTGACAAACCACTGCGCAAGATCGAATTGGCGACCTGGCGCAAGATCCTCATGATCCAATCCTAAAAATGGCGGCCAAGTATTAATTCGTATCAAGCGCGTTCGGCGACGGGCAAGCGTTCAGCCGATCTACCGTCCGTAGTTCGATCGCGGAAATCAGACCTGCGCTGCTTGCCATTCCCCCCGAGCGACGCTCTCCCGCCGCGGGCTCTGCATTGCTTATCGAGCCACCCAACCCTGCCAAACTCTATCCGGCAGGTGCATTCATGTCCAGGTGTCAAGCCGGCGCCATCGGCACCAAGCGCCCGTTGCCGTAGCGTCGCCTCGTCGTTGTGGGCAAAACAACTTGACTCTGAAAGGGGCGCGCTGCTGTGCTTCCCCAAACTTAAATCCTTTTCAGTGCTCCCACACCCAGTTCACGCCATGGCCGACTTTTCCTGAGCTACGCGCGAAGAAAGCGAAGATCGAGACGTCCCCACTTCGATTGCTAGTCGGTCTTGGGACCCAGTCATCCTGTCGCGCATAAATTCAAAGACGTAAGACAGGCTCATTACTGTGGGGCCGACTGAGGGGCGCATGTTGCCTCGGGTCTTACTGCGATACCGGTTTGAAGTCTGGAGTACACCATGGCGCGCTCACTCGCAGAGCACCTCGATCCTAGCAAGGGACCCAAGCGAATTCTTGCCCTCGATGGGGGCGGTACCAAGGGGATCATCGAGATCGCCTTCCTCGAGAAGATCGAGCAGATCCTCAAGCAACGGAGCGGCGATGCCGCGTCGTTTCGCCTGTGCGACTACTTCGATCTCATCGGCGGGACCTCAACGGGCGCCATCGTAGCGACCGCGCTGGCACTGGGTATGACCGTGGCCGAGGTCCGCGACCTTTATTTCAAGATGGCGAAGGCGGTTTTCCGACGGCCCCCGTTCCGAATTGTCGGCCTAGGCCCACGTTTCTACGCGCGTGGACTGGGGAAGGTCCTGTCTGAAGTGCTCGCCGACCGAACGCTCGACACACCCGATCTCAAAACCGGCCTCGCGATCATCGCCAAGCGGCTCGATACTGGGAGCCCCTGGGTGCTGACCAACAATCCACGGTCAATGTTCTGGAAGCATCCCGAGGCCGATCCGGTGACCGGTAAGCGCCTGCACATCGGCAACCAAGGCTACAAGCTGCGCGACGTCGTGCGCGCCAGCACGGCCGCGCCCTACTACTTCTCTCCCAAAAAAATTCGTATCGTTGAGACGGAACCGGAGGGTCTCTTCATCGACGGCGCCGTATCCCCGCACAACAATCCTGCACTACAGCTTTTCATGCTTGCAGCGATCAAGGGATACAACTTCAATTGGGCGGTTGATAAGGACAAGCTCCTATTGATTTCTATCGGCACGGGTTGGTTTCGCCCCACGTTGTCTGTCGAACAGGCGCGGCGGATGCCTTCGGCGCTGCTTGCGGTGCATGCCCTTCAGGGTATGTCGTGGGATTGCCAGATGCAGACGCTCAAACTTCTCCAATGGATGTCTGACAAGCGTCGCCCGTGGGCGATCAATGCGGAGGTGGGCACACTTGCCGGCGAGATATTGGGGAACGAAATCCGCCGCCCGGCGCGAACTGCTGACCTTCCACCGTTACGACGTAAAGTTTGATTCCGCTTGGATTGCCGAACGCACAAATTTGAACGTCAGTGCTGCCGACCTGATCCGTCTCAATGACTTCGTCGAGCCGCGCATCATGGAAGAATTGTACACGATCGCCTCTAAAGTCGCCGCGACCGAGGTGCAAGCCGAGGACTTCCCAGCGGCCTTCGACCTCCCAGCGGCTCGCAGTGCTCATGGAATGCGCGAATGAACGAGTTGCCGGTTTGCAAAAGTGCTTCGCCGACATGACCACGCCGGAAGTCAATGTTTCGCGCCAAGTCATCGTGGGCGTCACGGGACACCGCGATGTAAGCGCCAACGATCAGCGCTTAGTGCAACTCATCGAGCGCGAACTGACAAGGATCGCGCGAACAACTGGGGGCGCACCCCTGCTCATTCTCTCCGGCCTTGCCGAGGGTGCAGATCGTCTGGTCGTCGACGCCGCGCGGAGAGCTTTAGGCGGAACATATTGGGCCGTGTTGCCCCTACCGGACGCGCTTTATTCCCGCGATTTCGCTACGGCGGCTTCGCGTGCCGAGTACGATGCCTTCAAAGCCGCAGCTCGACGTGTGATCAAAGCACCGCTCATGGCATCGCGCCGTGCGCTCGACGGTTACAGCGAGCCACGCAATCAGCAGTACGCTTGGAGCGGGGCCTACATCGCGAAGCGGTCGCAAGTCCTTATCGCACTGTGGGATGGGAAACCTGCACGCGGCACCGGGGGCACGGCACAAGTTGTCGATTGGTTCCTGACGAACAGAACGCCGCGCAGTTATCGCATCTCGCGTGCGCCGCAAATTCGGCACATGGAGGGTGTTGCCGAGGAGCTCGTTCACGTCAATCCGGCCAGTCACAAGGTGAGCCGCCGCGCGCGCAAAACCTAGTCAGCTGCGTGGCGGCAGACGCAGGCTCTTTAGCCTGTCGAGCGCTAAGTCCGGGGCTAACTTGCGCAGCGCAATCCATTCGCGATGCTCAGCCGATATCTGCTCCTGAGCCAGGGCTATGAACGCGAGGACGCGTTCGCGTGCGACGTGCGTTGCGCCAGAATCCTCGCTTGCTACTGCGGCAGCTGCTCTTGCCTCATCAAGCGGACGCGCTGCGAGCGCGTCTAGGTTTTCCGCTGTCGAGCGATACCGTGCGGCGTTGCGTTCATCGAGAGACATCACGGCGAACGCCGCGAGCAAGCCCTGGAGCGATGCGGCGATGATGCCTATGCCGAGGAATGCCCTTTGCATGGTTTCGGTCCTCTGCGGCATGCCATTGATGAAGTCCTGTAGCGGAGCAGGAACGGTCAACGAACCTTGGATGGACCAGAGCACTGGGAAGGCCGCAAATAGTACCAACAGGAAAGCGACGAGACGCCACCACCAGGCCTTGCGTGCAGCTGCAGCGTGCTGCGCGCCGCGCTGTTGATAGTAAAGGCGCTGGACGTCGAGTTGATAGCGACGGAAGTACTCGAGCTGTAGGGGAAGCAGGATGCGGTCTTCCCTATCGGTCGGACCACGCGCAGCCATAACCTGATCGAACAGCGAGGCTCGCGCGTTCTCCGCCTCTGCGCGCTTCAGCATCCATGCTTCGAATGGTTGCAGGCTGCCAATAAGCAAGGAGGAGCCCAGCGATACGATTAGCAAGACCGCTTGTAGTGCAGCGGCGGCGGTCAGGAGGCTGCCCACAGCCAGCGCGCTCGCGGCCATAAGGACGAGGCTGCCAAACAATGCAGCACCAAACCCGGTCCATGCCGACAGGCGGGCCAACCTCTTGTAGAATTTCTGAGCGCTCTTCGCCGCGTCGTCGGCGGAACGAAAGGTTGAGACTATCTCGGCGAACTGCGGGGCGTTTAGGATCTGCTTCAGCAGCCGCGCATTTGAGCCCAGGCTCTCAGAATGTAGTTCGACATTCAATTGCCAGTCGGTGGGCGCATCCGCACCGATCGCTGCAATCGCCTTTTGCGTGGTCGCTGAAGGTTGCGATTCCATGGCAAGAACGTTCCCCGTCTGCGACTTCCGCTGCTCCGGCACGAAGCGCAAGCGTAATCTGCTCAGCATACTGTCACACGGGGTGGTGGGGCGTTTATGGCGTACAAGATTTTCATCAGCCACGCTTGGCCCACACAGAATGGACTATTACTGAGGTCTCATTCGGCTACGTTTCAAGGCAAAGTACTTCAAGTGCACTGATCTCTCAGTGCTAAAGTTGAGGCCGTTCGACGGGGAATACGAGGAGATCAAAGGCGATATGATGCGCCTGCTCGCCACGGCCGATGTCGTCCTCACGGTCAACACCGCTGCAGTTAGCAACAGCCGCCCCGTGCAGGACGAACTAGCCGAGGCGACGCGACTGGGTTGTAGCGGTGAGACCACCCACCGCGGCGTTGATGCCGGCCGGTTCGGCCCAGACGTACTTGGGACCGCGTTCTCAATCTGGTCCCTGGCGCCGCCGATCCACGCAGGGATATCATGACGTGATTGCGCGGCTCGTGTAAGCTTGCGGCTAGACTCTTTTTTAAGCATTTTGACCAGCTAGTTTCGGGGACCGGTATGGCCGATGTCTTCGTCAGCTACGCCCGGGCGGATATGGCCCGGGTCAAGCCCCTCGTACGGCTCATCGAACGGCAGGGCTGGTCCGTTTTCTGGGATACCAACCTCGTCCCCGGCGACCAATGGCGCCATCATCTGCTGCAGGAGCTCCAATCGTGCGCCGCCTGCGTCGTCGTATGGAGCCTGAACTCGGTCGGGTCCGAATGGGTGGTCGAGGAATCGGCGCTCGCCCAGGCACGCAAGATCCTCGTTCCGGTGATGATCGACCCCATCGACATCCCGTTGGGCTTCCGCAGCGTGCAGGCGGCCAACCTTTCCGGCTGGCAGCCGGACGACAGCTCGCACGATCAGGCGGAGCTCATCATTGCCCGCCTGCGCCTGCTGATCGAGCGGACCGAGCCCGCGGTGCCGATTTCGACGACGCTGAGCCGTGCCGGCTACGACTTCGATCTGCGCGCGCTGCAGGCGGCGAGCGATCAGGTCGGCTCGCGCGAGCTGATGGATCGCTACGACTTTTCAAAGCCCAACAGCAGCGATCCGTCGAGAGCCGTTGCGCTCGACGCCGGCGGCGCAGTGTGGATCGACTTTGCCGCCGACATGGGCGGTAAGACCGAACCGGGGTTTACACTTGCGCACCTGATGGCGTCGGACAGCCTGGACGTGGCGCCGGCGGGCCGGCTCGAGCATGGGTCGATCTTTATCACCACCGATGGCTTGGCGCCGGCCAACGTCAACGGCTTCGACTACGAGATCGCGCTACGGCAAAAGCTCGAGACCGGGGCACTGGCGCAATCCGCGCCGCGCAAGCTGTTCGCCATCCCGGGCCCCTATGAGAACCCTTTCGGACGGCACTTCACGGGCTACCTGCGGCGAGTGATCCGCGAATTTCTGCTCATCCCCAATCAAGGTAGCGCGCTGGCCGGCTTCGACGCGCTGTTCTGCAGCGCGCGCCAGGGCTTAGGCGCACGCATCGGTCCTTGGGAGTGTCCGCAGCATCGCAGCTATTGGGCGTTACGGCTTCCCCATGACTGGTTGCTCTTCGGTCTCGATCTCCCCAACGGCAGCATCGACGACGCGCAGCTCAACTACTTCGAGCGCATTGCCGACCGTACGAGCCGGGAAGATTCCATTATCATCTGCCTTTCCGAGGCGCCGTGGCTCGAGCGCCGACCAACTGAGGTCGCGGCAAGAACCTTCGCGAAGGTGACCTCGGTGGCGCAGAAAAACGGCGCCAAGGTGGGCGCGTTACTTGCCGGCGGCGCGCACTTCTACAGCCGCTACCAATCCAAGCAGGGAATCCAGTTCATAACCGCCGGCGGTGCGACGGGGAGCTTGCATCCGACGCACTTTCTGGAGCGCAAGCCCACGGTGGCGGCCGATGCCAAGCAGCAGCCTGGCGCGAAGCCGAAGCGCGAACAGGTCAAACTGACGCGGAAGGCGGCATGGCCGTCGCGCTGGCGCAGCCGCTTCATCAGCCTCAGGCAGCTGGCCTATCCCTTCTCAAATTATCGCTTCACCGTGGCGCTCGGCGTCGTCTACTGGGTGTTGATTTGGCAGTTCGCCACGACGCCGTTCGATGGGAGCGATCCCCAGAAGTATCGTACGGTCGGCGACGTTCTGAACCTTGACCCGAGTTTCCACTGGTATCCGGATCTTATCCTCTTGGCGCCGCTGGCCGCTGCCGCGAACACGTTGTTTTCCGCATCCTTGCTGCTGCTGTGGCTCACGCTCTACTATTACGTGGATCAACGCCTGGGACGTGCCGCGCGGGTCTGGCTCGCGACGCTGCACTGGTTCTGCCACGTCACAGCGATGATCGGCCTGTACTTCGTGATGTCGGTCTCTACCGTGTGGATCATCGAGTGGCTCTGGCCGCAGCTTAGGGATGGGCTCCAGTCCATAGAACTCCAGGCCAACAATGATGTACGCGAGCTTTTTCGCGCCATCGTGCTCTTCCCGCTGTTTGTGATCTTCATCGGAGGGATCGCGCCAGGACTAGTGTGGGGAACGTACCTTTTTCTCTCTGGCTTGCTATTGCGTGCGCACCGGTTGGAGGCGTTCGAGAGCCTAGACATCTTGGATTACAAGACGTTCCTGCGTATTCGCCTGTCGCGAGACGAGGCCACGATCTATCCGATCGGCATCAAGTCCGTGCTAAGCCCACGTGAGCTACGCCGATCGGAAATGGCCGCCCCCGGCAACGCCGCTGCCGCCGTTCCTGCGCATCGGCTCCGACCCATCCTGATCGAGGAGCCGGTGGTCATCCGCAAGGCGCTACCGGTCGCCGATACGGCCGAGCAACCACGCACGGCCGACCCAGCGTTGGTCGCCTAGAGACAACCGTGGCGTCTGAGCTCAATGTCCGGTTTGGGTCAGGAGCGGACCTGGTCGCGCACGAGCTGCGATGTCCGCTTTGGGTCATCAATTGACCCTCACCTGACCCGTGACTGAGGTCAGCTTAGCTGCGATCCCAGGACTCTAAGCCTCCCTCAAAATATGTCGCGCACGCGGTGGAACGACCAGCCAGTCTCCGCCGCGCGCCGCACCTTCCGTTCCAATACTGTGTTGAGACTCAGACCGCGCTGCAAGGTCTCGTAGAGGTCGAGGCCGTCCATGCAGATGGCGCGCTTGCCTTTGCCGAATGCAATCAGGCCGTCCTCGGTAAATCCACTGTGGCTGATAAAGAGTCCGCGTGCCCACGCGGCTTTCTGGTCGAGCTTGCCGTGGAAGGCGTGGAGCTCGCCCGCGCCGCACGGTCCCCGCTGCCATTTGGCTTCCAGCAGATACGTGTCAGTTCCGAGGAGGAAGCTGCCGTCTATTTGTTCCCCTTGCAACCGGAAGGCGTCGCGCGCTTGCAGCCCGTAGGCGTCGAACAACGTTTTGAGGAATTTCTCGAACGCGTAGCCGCGCGCTTGCGCGTTGCTTAACTCGGCTAGCCCGATAAGGTCCTGCAGCAGCGTGGCGGCGTTGGCCTTGTCGATTGGCGAGGCTTTGTCCACGACCGGCTTTGACTTTGTTGGTGCCGTCCCAGTCAGGCGGCCGATGATGGCATCGAGGTCCTCGCGTGCGGTTGGCAGCTTCTCTTCGCGGCCTTCGCGGCGGCGCGTCACCTCGCGGTATTCCCACAGGGCTTCCAGCGCGCGCGCCACCGTGGCGCGGTCGGCGGTTTGCACGAAGCAGCGCACGCGCTTGCCCTTCGAGCCCCCGTCGCGGCAATACACCATGGCGTCGATGTTGACGCCGATCTCTGCGAAGAACTTGCTCATCCTGTCGATGGAAAAGGTGAGCACGTTCCCGCCGCCCATCTCGAAGATGTCGTCGAGCACGATCATGTCCACCTGTCGCAGGTTGCCCATGCGGGAAACATACCTGGGGTTCTTACTGCTCGCGAACACCCTCACCGACTATGTCAGCCGCAACGAAGTGCAACCGGAAGTCTTCAAGAACAGGGGTGAAGGAGACTGATTGGAGCACACCAACAGGTAGTAATCCAACCAAGTGGTAAGGCAGCGCTTAGGTACCGTTTCACCCGCCCAACACCCGGATCGAGAGGCGGGTGCAATGACGTCTCTAAAGAGATTTCTTCTGCTGAGAATTTGGCGACGCCCCATCAGCCCCGTGTCACGGCAAAGCCATGTGCGCATGGACGCGAAGCCATGCTTCGCATGATCGTGCGGGGCAGCGCCCCCATATAGTCGGTGCGATGGGAGCGGGCAATCCCGCCGCAATTTGCCTCCCGGGACATCGGGGCGCGCCTCGGAAGGGCTTGAAAACCGTTCGCTTGCGGGGGCGCTGCATGGCCGCTATAAAGCCGCCCTCGCCGGGGGCATCCTTGATCGGACGCTGCGGCGTTGTCCCTCAAAGGACTGACGGTCGGGCGGAGCGTAGCGCAGCCTGGTAGCGCACTTGCTTCGGGAGCAAGGGGTCGGGAGTTCGAATCTCCCCGCTCCGACCATCACATTCAATGCCTAACCAATGCGTGCCCAACGCAGCCACGTGCCGCGGCTAGCGGAGCTGCCCAGCCAAGTCATAACGACAACAAGCTACCAGCAAGTTTGGCAGACCTGCCTCTCCGCATCGGGAGTCGGGAGGCGGCTTGCCGCGGCGTGACTGTCTTGATGGTACGCATCAGTACTTATACGGACCGCCCTACAGCGAAGGCATCCCCGAATTGGGAGACTCTGTTGCACGCAACTAGAATTCCAACGCTCGATGGTCGTTTCACGAGTTGCTATTAGGCTAATCGATCCGTCGCGTGCATCGATTACTCAAGCCATGTAATCCGATACGTGTATCCCACGAAAAAGGACGCTGGTCCGGGGGAGGATCAGCGTCCCAATTGGCGCCACAGAACCCGGAGGGAGGGGGGTCATTCCACGGGCACGAGGAATGGTGGCGCGGCGCCAAAATACTCATTCGGCTGAAGATCGGAAGGTTGGAAGCCGGGGTAACCCTAAATGAACACTGTCATGAATGGCGTTACCCCTGCCGCGGGCTCAAGACGGCGATGTGGCGCTAGGCGAACCGCGATCGTTGGGAAATGTTTCAGCGTAGTAGCCGCGTGGGTGAACCGGAGAACTCAGAGCTGGCTTTTCCGCCGGAAAAGAATTCGAGTTAAGTATGAGCCCCGGTCCGCTCGTACGGGCTGGGGCTTTCTCATTCCAGCTCATCTACGTTGACGCCCAGCTCCGCCAACTCGGCCTCGACATTGGCAAGCTCCCTGGCGCCGGGAATTGCCGTCCCTTCTTTGATGAGCACGCGCAGAGCCATCAAATCGGTGATTTCTCTGGCGATGAGCTGTTCGAGCCGGTTCATGGAGCATCTCCTACATACCGACTACTCCACCCTGATTCGACGCCACAGGACAACAAAGTGGGCGGGGGGTTCTCGGGGGATGCGGTCGAGGGGGCGGCGGCTGGCGAGCAGCGCTCGCCCCCAGCACGGCCGAGTGCATCATCGCGCAGTGCCCCCATTGCCCCAAGAACAAGCAGATCGAGTCTTGCACGCTGATCGGCGAGATTTCGGCTCTTGGCCCATTGCAGGCATGGCGTGGAGTGGACGACCGCGAGATCATTTTGAGCTAGCCAGCGCGTCCAAAGTCGTCTTCATAACGGCCATGCCCTGTTCGATCATGCCCTCGATCTGACCCTTCATATCGTGCGGCAGGAGATCGGCAATCCATACGACGCGACTGCCATCGTTCGCTCCGGCAAAGACCTGAACCGACGCGTTGTAATGCGTCATTCCGGCTCCCACTGCGGACCAGACAAGCCGTCGCGCCGCGTCATCAAGATCGACGATCGGCTCGCGGACCTCCATGCCATTGCCGAAGGTCACGACGCGTGCCCCGGGCTCGAGGCGAGTGGCGACGACAAATCCGGGCACCAGACGCGTGTGCAACGCGCCGATATCCCGAATTGCCTCCCACACGTCTTCTGGTCGCGCCCTTGTTTCTATCTCCTTGCGAATTGACGCCATCGCCGTCGACCCTTCTCGTTGGTGAAGCTGCTTTTCTTTCGGAGACTTTTGACCTGGGCGTTGAGTGCGTCGGCGTTGTCGCCCCGCTGACCCCGGCAGGCGGAGCGAGGACGAGCCCACGCAACCGACCGCAGGGCCCTAGCGCTTCCTGACGAACACCGTGCCGATCGAATAGCCCGCGCCGAAGCTGCAGATTAGTCCCGTCTCGCCAGCAGCGAAGTCATCATTGGCCGTGTGGAAGGCGATGATCGAGCCGGCCGAGCTGGTGTTGGCGAAAGCGTCGAGAATGATGACGTTCTCGCCGGGGGCCGGCTCGCGGCCCAGCACCTTGCGGCCGATCATCTCGTTCATGTTGATATTGGCCTGGTGCAGCCAAAGCCGCTTCAGGCGCTGCGGATCGAAGCCGAGGTCGCTCGCGTGGTCGAGGATCATCTCGCAGACCATCGGCACCACCTCGCGGAACACTTTGCGGCCTTCCTGAACGAACAGCTTGTCCTTAGCGCCAATACCTTCTGGGGCCGCGCGGTTCAGGAAGCCGAAATTGTTGCGGATGTTGTTGGAGAACAGGGTCTTCAGCCGCGTGCCCAGGATCTCCCAGCCGCCGCTGGCCTGCGCCGCGTCTTCCACGATAACGGCGGTCGCGACGTCGCCGAAGATGAAGTGGCAGTCGCGGTCGGGGAAGTTCAGGTGGCCCGAGCAGATCTCCGGATTGACCATCAGCACCGCCTTGGCCGAGCCGGAGGCGACGAAGTCGCCGGCGGTCTTGATGCCGAAGGTGGCCGACGAGCAGGCCACGTTCATGTCGAAGGCGAAGCCCTCGATGCCCAGCGCCTGCTGCACCTCGATGGCCATCGCCGGATAGGCGCGCTGCATGTTGGAGGCGGCGCAAATCACCGCGTCGATTTCGGCCGCCGGCTTGCCCCAGCGCTGAAGTGCGTCCTCGGCCGCCGCGATGGCCATCTCGGCCAGGATCGAGAGCTCATCGTTGGACCGCTCGGGGATGATGGGCCGCATGACGGCGGGGTCGAGGATGCCCGTCTTGTCCACCACGTAGCGCGACTTGATGCCGGACGCCTTCTCGATGAACTCGGCGGAAGAGGGCACCAGAGCTGCGATCTCGCCGGCCCCGATGGCGTCGGCGTTCGCGGCGTTGAAGCGCTCGACGTAGGCGTTGAAGGCCTCGACGAGTTCGGCGTTCGAAATGCTGAAGGGGGGGATGTAGAGGCCCGTGGCGGCGATGACGGCCTGATGCACTGCCATAATTCCGATTGCGCGGGCGCAGCCCCGAGCGAGGTGCGGACTTCCAATTGGATGGATTGATACCACGACCAACGGCCGCGTCACTCGTCGGCCAGCCGCACGGCATTGTTGCCGCCGGGACTAGTGGTTAGCGCCGCCCGCTACTTGGACCCACATCTGGCTTCCAGACCATCCTGAATAACTCGCCACGAGACAGGGAACGGCGTTTATAGCGACGGCATCAACCGCTATTGAGCTGGGAGTTTCGTGTTCATGATTGGCGTGATCGCGCCATTCACATGATACTTGTGGCACATCAGACAGTCTTGACGCGCCATGCTGCTGGTGTGGCAGGTCTGGCAGAGATCCTTTTTCACCGCACCGAAATTGGACACGAAATTTTGCGGATTGCCCTGCTCGTAGCTCTTCAGGTAGGGGCGGCCTTTTTCAAGGTTATGGCAGGTCAGACAACCGCGATTCTCCAGGATGCCGGTGCGATTCTCCATGACGCCGAAATGCGGCTCATGGATGAAATTCGTGAAGCGTCCCTGTTTGCTCGCGACCGAAGGCGGGGAGAAATTGACGACCCGCCCTTTGCCCTGGATATCGTCAACGCTGTGGCATTTCGTGCATGACCCCTGAGCGTCCTTGCTCGTGAGAAAATCGAAGACCGCCGCCGCCGGGCTCTTATCACCTTTCGGCGCTTGGGGACCGGTCAGGAAGAGCCAAGAGTAGATGAATTTGTCCTTGTGGCCCGTCGGACGGTAGAAAATTGCGTAGTCCTGCCGGTACCAGCCGCCATATTCAGCCCAGCTCTCGGGATCCACGTCGCTTGCGATGCTGATCACGGGCGCAGCTCTTGTTTGCGGCCCAGCCGGCTGGGTACCTGAGTCCGCCGGCGCGTCGGCTGGCGCATTGGCGTCTGCCTTGGAGGCGGCGCCTTCAGGCTGGGCTGATTTCTCGGCGCCCTTGTCATGAGCTTTGATCGCGCGAAGTTCTTCTTCCGTCGGGAAGAGTAGATCGTCTTTTTGGTCCGCCCCCTTGGCTTGAGGCTGGTCGTTGGCGGCGAGCGCTTTCTTGCCGTCGTCTGACTTGGCGTTCGCGGTATCGACTTTTCCGGCCACTGCTTCAGGCTCCGCTGCTGGCCCGGCGTCCTTAACACCTGCTCTCATCGCTCCAGGCAGATCGCCGGCGGAGGGCTTTTCCTTCCTGCCGTCTGGCTTGGCGTTCGCGGTATCGGATTTTCCTGCCGCTCCTTCAGGCTGGGCAGCTTCAGCCTCACCCTCCGCTCCCTTAAACATCAGACACTGACCAAGAACGCGCACTATGCAAGGTGGCGGATCGCGTTTGGCTATGCTGGCTGCTTCGCTACCCGACTCTTGTGGGCTACGTCGGGGTTTCCTGACGCGCATCCTGACCTGACGGCTCCTCGGGAGGCTCCGATATGGCCGATGTCGATTCCAGTAGTCATCGGGGTCCAACCGCTTTGCTTTTGACCACTCGTGTCGTGGCGATTGGCCATTTCCGTCGCGAGATTGGGTAGCCACTGCTGTTGCGCACTGATGACCACATCGCGCGGGATGCTCGCGGTCAGATCGGCAACGAGATTGGCACTCAGCTTCGCCCCGCCGCCAATCTTGAAGTCGCCCAGCACGTCCGACGCTTTTCCCTTGATCAGTGCATAGAACAGCCCCTTGATCTCCCAGACCAGATTCGTCACGGCCTTGATCTGCTCGTCACTTGCACCGGTCAGATCCTGAAGGTTCAGGCCGTCCACGGTCTTGATCAGAGCACGGCCCCGCTCATTCCGGCTGATCATCACCTTCATGAACGGTGTGAGCGCGGCATCGGACGCGTCCGGCCATTCGCCGATCGAGGCGTTCTTCTTCTTCAGCGTTTGCAGGTCGAGGCCAGGCAGGCTCAGGAACGCAATGCCTTTCGGGCCGCTGACCCGTTCCTTGCCGACGATCTGGTCGAGATGGCAGGCGGTGCAGGTCTGCTCGAACGGCGCCACGGCCATGACACGCTTGTCCTGGCTGCTGTTGTGACAGGTCGAGCAGGTAGCGGGGATGCGCCTTGCGGGATCCTTCTTCGCCACTTCCGGGTAGTGTTTGCCGAAATGGCCGGCGTGGTCGTAGATGATCCGCGTGCGCCGCTTGAACGGATAGTTCTCGAATTTCGGGTGATGGCCGTCGAAGCTGTCGAACTTCACCACGTGGCAGGAACGGCATTGCTCGTTGGAGATCTTGTTCAGATTGAAACTGACGCCCTGATGTTCCTGGTGGCAGGTCGCGCAATAGAGACCGCGTGCGACCACGTCATGGGTCGGGAAGGCGGTGCTCTGCGCGCGGGCCGATTGCGGCTGAGGCGTCCCCGCAGCGATTTTCGTCAGCCGCACGGTGCTCTGCTTCAGCACCTCGGCCGAAGCGCTGTGCGCGTTGAAGGCCGTGTCCGGCATTTTGTGGCAGGTGAGACAGGCCTTGCTGTCGGCGAGCGGATCGCCGGCGACGAGGCCGTGAAGTCCAGCTCAATTTGCCGCTGCCGCTCTTGGTGTGGCAGGCGCTGCATTTCTCGATCGCGCCGTGAGCGCTCGCCAGCGGCCCCGGCATCAGGAATTGCGTGCCCTTGGAGAGAAGGAAGGCCGAGCCCAGGCAGACTACGGTCACGAGCGCCAGAAGCACGGCCAGAAGGTCGCGCCGGGAGCCGGGTCTCTCGGTCTTCGGCGGCAGATCCGATCTGATCGGTCCCGGTCGCCACATCACCAAGCCCCTGATGAAAAGGCATAGACGACGAGGACGTGCAGCACCGTCAGCACGATCAGACCATAGGTGACGGGCACATGCACGAACAGCCAGCCCTTGGTAAGCCCGAGATAGACACGCGCGAAATCGAGCCGGTCTTTCTCGACCACCAAGATCTTGATGGCGGCAAGCTTCTCCCGGCTCTGCTGGTCGACATAGTTTGACAGGTTGTCGATCTCGTCGGTCAGCCGCTTGAGCGGGCGCTGCGAGCCGATGAGATGGGCGGTGAAATTGCGCGGGCCCTGGAAAAAGTCCCGCAGGTGGTTGGTGTAGAGGTCCATGATCCAGGCGTCATGGGGCAGACCCGGGGTAAGGCGATCTGAGCGGCGGCCGGATCGGTCTCGGCGACGGCGGCGTGGACATCCCGGGCCAGCTCGGCGCGAAGGGTGGGGATGCGATCATAGCTGACACCTTCGTCGATCCGGCCCTTGGCCTTCAGCGACCAGGCAAGATAGGCGCCGAAAATGCCGCTCAGCGTCACCAGCACGAAGCCTGTCCACAGCGCCCATTCGAAGCCGGTGTCCGGCAGAGAGAAATCCGAATGCGAGATGAAGACGGCGATCAGCAGATAGCCGAGAAAGATATGGATCTTCCGCCAGCGCATGGCGGATTTCGGCGACAGACTGGCCGCTTTGATGGCGATGTGGAAATAGAGCTGCACGGCTCATGCCGCCGGCCAGAACCCAGCCATCGAGATAGCGCGGGTCGCGCAGCCCGTTGCCATAGATCCAGACGAGCCAGAACAGGCCGCCGGAAATGGCCGCGATCAGAAGGCTCTGGGCTGTCTGGCGGATGAGATATCCCGCCGAGCCCGGACTGCGCCCGCCGATCGAGCCGCCAGGCGCGCGCGGCCCCGCCGATCTCACGGCAGCTCCCCCGAAATCACGCATCGCGGTGGTTGTTTCCCCATCAAGCCGGTTCAAGTTGCCGTCGTCGCGAGCCGGCTAAGTTCAATCCGGTTTTCTCGCCGTGCCTTTGTATTTGTCCGGTCCGGGAATGAGGCTATCGAGCCCGGCCATCGTGTTGCCGTCATACGTTTCGGTGATGCTCTCGAGCTGCTTGGAGACGCCGTCGGCAGCAGCCGTCAGTGAGCGTTCATTGTTCAGCTTCAGCCCGGCCGAATGGGCGAATTCGATCATCTTTGCTGATTTCGGGCACGTTCGGCGCCGCTTTCGCCGCGGCGGCGAGCTGCTTGCGCGCCCGGTCGGCGCGCTTGGCCATCTCGAACGCATAGGCCTTTCTCACGGTCGCCTTTGCGATCGCGCGCAATGCAGTCTCGAGCTCGGCGCCGAGGCCGATGAGATAGAGCATCCGCATGCGTGCCGCGCTGGCCGGCACGTTGTCCTTGCCCTTGGAATACCAGGTGTTGTGCCGCACCTCGCCCTGCGACCAGGACACCAGCTCGAAGGCGCTGCCAGCCCGATGGCCGCCTTTGTTCACGAGCTCCTCTTGCGGCACGACGTGGCAGCTGTAGCAGTTCTTCGCCAGCAGGTAGAACGAGCGCGGCCTGATCATCCCCTTGGAATCGGAGAGCTTCCAGCGCGCCTTCTCCTCGGCATTGCTCTCGAACAGTATTGTCTTGCCGCTGAACCCGCTGTGGACCTTGATCCAATCCTGCCCGGCGCTGTGGCAGGATTCGCAGGAGATGCCCGCGACCGGCTCCTCCCTGTTGTTCTTCTGCTGCACCGTGAAATGGCAGTTCGCGCACAAGCTCTCCGACTTGATGCGCCGCACCCCCATTTTGTCTGCGATCTCGTTCGCCTTGGTGTTGCGCGGCATCTCACGGAAGGTCTTGAAATGATGCGTGCCCTTCCATGCCTCGGCCTCCTGCTTGTGACATTCGGCACAGGCATTCGGACCGACGGTCTTGGCCGGATCGGACGCAGCTGCGCCGTCCGCGGCAAGGCCGAAGATCATCAGCAAGCCGCAGAGACAAAGCACGGAAGACCGGAGAGGAGGCCTCGGCCCGAACCCGATCGACCGAAGGCTATGCGCTCTGAGGACGATAATGACTTCTCACCCCCGCTTCAGCCATCCCATAGGTCAGCATCGGCTGTTCCAGCCGGTTGCGGGAGCGATCGAGAGCGAGCTGGCCCGTCGGCCGGCGGATGGGGACAGCGAGCCATCCCTTCGCGCGGGTCAGGACGCTTTCCTCGACCGTGTCGTCGGTTGTCGGCAGGAACGGATCCGCATAGCAGGCCGCGCCGACGCGCGCCGCGATCGATTTGATTGAATCGACCATCGCCGGCGCGCCGCAGGCGTAAAGCACATCGGTCGGCAGCAGGCGCGGCAGATAGTCGGTCGGCCGGCCCGGCTTCACCGCGTGTGGTCAAGGTCTGCGGCGTGCTGCAGACAGGCACGATTAGGACATTGGGGAAGCGGGCGAGCCGCGTGAGAGCCGGGCCCATATAGAGAGACTCGATAGTGCGGCCGCCAGCGATGATCATCATTCTGCGCTCCGGGCTCTCGCGCAGCGCAGCGACGGCGATCGACCAGATCGGCGCAAAGCCGGTGTTGGTGGCTACGAGAATTAGTCGGCCTTCCAGATTGGGCCGGAAATGCGCCGAGCCATAGGGCCCGGTCAGCTTCACCCGATGGCCCGGCGCGATGCGCTTGCCGAGTGATGAGGTGACACGCCCATCCTTGTTGCGCCGGACATGAAACCAGACCGAGCGGCTGCACGGATCGCCGCGCAAGGGATGGGTGATGCTGAAGGGACGGCTCGGATAGCCGTTGAAGCGCACCTGCGCATATTGCCCCGCATGATAGGGCAGCGCCCGGTCCGTCCTGATGCCGACTTCCATCACCTCGGGCGACAACGGGAGCAATGAGCTCAGCACGCCTTCGACGGTGCGAACACCCGACGGCTGGCCGCTCTCGATCACCGCATCGCCGACGATCCGGCACTGACAGGCATGAACGATGCCCGGCGCCGAGCCTTCGCCGCCGCGCACTTCGCCGGATACCAGCCGCACGCAGCACGTGCCGCAGTGGCCGGCGCGGCAGTCATGGGGCATGTCGATGCCGTTGCTCAGAGCAGCGTCCAGCAATAACTCGCCGCGACGCGCCAGAAAGCTGCTGCCATTTATTGTAATTTGGTGACTACGCGGCATTGTCTAATCCAGAACTGCTTTCGCAAGGATTGCTCCGAACCCGTGTGGTCTTTCCATGACAATCAGGCGAAAATAGCAAGACAAACGGCGGGAGAATGGTCCGCCGAATGCATTGCGTTCCACCAATGATTATGTGAAATGCAACTATGCCGCGCCAAATGATTTTGGCAAGCCGAGTGCGAAGGGCTGGAACTCGGCATCGACGAGTTCGCCCCTTAATTGTAAGATCGTCGCTTTTTCCCGTCGGCGTCTATTACGGCAAAGACGCGCGCAAGCTCATCGGCCGAGCCAAAGGCTCGACCGCGAACTCGCCCCGCTCGTGCTCATGCGCCGCGCGAATGCCGGTGCGCCGAACAGAGAACAATTTGGTCTAGTGCAGTACCCCCACAACACGCAGAAGCCCGGCAACAGCGGCGATAACAACCAAAACGGCGAATACCGTTATCTGTCCCCGGTCGAAGCGATCGTCCTCTGACAATCGTGTCTTGCGATGGTGTGACATGGCTCAGTTCCCTCGTCGTCCCGCTTTGTGGACGCCTCCACTGATCCCGCGACTATGAGTAACTTCCCCCTATCTGGCGGAAATGCGGCGCTTCCAAAATTGCCATAATCCAGACGGCAAGCCGCCATTCGTGCAATTGTTCAGCAACCTAGGGTTCATCCGCTCAATTTCAGACTTTCCATTTCCTCCGACGCGGCCATATGACGGCCCTTTTTGCGCATCAGTATTCAATTCAGAAATCCCGGGCGGGGTCGGGTGCTGTTTTCGCGTGAGCGATGCAAATCGGGAGGGGCCCGCCCTAATGAAGCGATTGCCCGATATCTTTGTGCTTTCCTGCGCTCTCGCGAGCGCCATGCTGATAAACGCAGCATTCCTCAGCCAGGATGCAGTCGCCGCGTCCAGCGAGGCGCGGGATTCCAACCAGACAAGCACAGCCTGGGTTGAGACTCGCCGAGAATAAGGGAGCGGCCGCAGACCGAACGCCGCGCTGGAAGCTCTTATCAAGGAGGACGAGGAGAGAAGAGCAAAGGCTGAAAAAGCGGCTGAAAAACCCGATACCGCGAACGCCAAGCCCGATGGCCACAGCAGCCTGGTCAACGACGAGACCCTCTATCCCACCGCTGCGCAATGCGGCGAGTGCCATAAGCAGATCTACGAAGAGTGGTCTTCGTCGCAGCATGCTTATGCGTCGATTTCGCCGATGTTCCACAAGTTCGAGCAGAAGTTCCAGGATCTGACACAAGGTACGGTCGGCACCTTCTGCGTGCGCTGCCACCAGCAGGTCGGCACCCAGCTTGGCGAGGCGCGCGAAACGCCGCTCTGGGCGCGCAGCCAGATCTCGCGCGAGGGCGTGAGCTGCATCACCTGCCACCGGGTCAAGGAGCAGTACGGCAAGGTCAACGGCGAGCGCCGGGTCGAACCGGGCAAGATCTACGAGCCGGTCTACGGCAGCGGCGAAAAGAGCGTGATCAAAGACGTCCTCGCCAACAAGGAAACCTACTCCGTCAAAACCAGCACTGACGGGCGCGGCAACGACATCCACAAGGGCATGATCACCAACGACCAGATCACCAAGTCAGAGTTCTGCGTCAGCTGCCACCAGGTGGCCGTCAACCTCGGCATCAAGCTGGAGATCGTCTGGGATCAGTATCGCGACAGCCCGGCACGCAAAGCCGGCGTCACCTGCCAGGACTGCCACATGGGCAAGGTCGCCGGAAAGCCCGAGGGCTATTCGACCGCACCTTCCGCAATCGTCGGCGGCAAGGAGGTCAACCCGGGACGCAAGCACGCCAATCACCGCTTCATCGGCCCGGGCTATTCGATCGCCCATCCCGGCGTCTTCCCTCACAACACGAAGGCCCAGGCCTACAGCATCAAGGATTGGCTGGAGTTCGACTGGCGTGCCGGCTGGGGCACCACAAAGTTCGAGGACAAGGTCGCCGACGGCAAGATCAAGGTCGACTTTCCCAAGCGTTGGGCCGATGCGCTCGACCGTGAAGACGCTCGGCAGATCCTCGACGAGAACCTCAAGAAGCTCGACGAGCGTGACAAGCTCAGAAAGCAGGTCATGGAGAACAGCAGCCACATCGATGGCCCCTACATCGAGGGCGCCCCGAGCGTCGGCAAGGATCTGGCGTTCTCCTACAAGATCAAGAACACCAATACGGGGCACAACCTGCCGTCCGGTTCGCTCGGTGCGCAGCCGCAGCTCTGGGTGAACGTCGCTCTCGTCGATCCCGACGGCAAGAACGTCTGGGAGTCGGGCTACGTCGACAGCAACGGCGACATCGCCGATCTGCACAGCCTGGATGTCGCGGCGGGCCGCATCAAGACGGACCAACAGCTGGTCCACTTCCAAACCAAGTTCCTGACGACCAACGTCAAGGGCACCGACCGCGAGATGTACCTGCCGGTGAACTTCGACATCGACCCGCTGCCGCATCTGCGGCCGCCCGGCGTCCCGACCACCGTGCTCAACCATCCGCCGCTGGTGCGCATGGAGAACCGGTCGCTGCCGCCGCTCGGTGAGAAGCGCGCCGAGTACCAAGTGCCAGGTAGCCTGATCACGAAGCCGGGCAAGTACCAACTCGCCTTCCGCATGCGGAGCCGTGCCGAGCCGATCTATTTCATGCGCTTCGTCCGTTCCACCAAGGAAATGGAGCAGAGCATGAACGAGCGGATCATGAACTTCCACGCATTCGCGGTGGATGTCGACGTGAAAGGTTAGTTCCGAGGCTTAGGGTTTGCGGGGACCCGACAAGGGGTCCACATGTCGTGTAATGCGTACGGTTCGAGGACAACGTCCGCCATTATCGCGCTGGCAGCCAGTGGCTGCCTCGTCGTGTCGGCGGCACGGTTGCAGTCTTGCGGCAGGCGAGAGCAGCACCAAGACCGACGAGGGCTGGTCGACCCAAGTGCGGGCCGGCGACACCCGCGTCACGACCGCGGCAATCGAAACCAATGCGAAGAAGGTCGACGCGCCTTCTAAGAAGAAGGTCAGCGCACCCACTGAAAAGAAGATTGCCGACAAAACCGCAGAGCCGGCGGCAGCAAAACGCAAGGACGCGGGCGGCAAGAAGGACCTTTTTCAACCCGACCCGCAGTACGAAAAGAAATACAGTGTCGAGGAGCAGGTCGACATCTACGGCGCGAAGAGCGCGGTCGAGCCGCCGCGCCCGCTGCTTGAGCTAGGTCGCGAGCAATACACCTCCGGCATATACGACGAGAGCAGCACCCTCCTCGGGTGAAACAAATCTGCTGCTCCCGGGCCTCGCCATCTACGGCGATTGGCGGACGGCGGTCGCCTACAACAACAACAACGGCAAGGATATTGCCCAGATCGCGACCCGGCTGAATCTCGACGTCGACTTCAAGATCACCGGCACCGAACGAATACACGCCTTCTTCACGCCGCTTCAGGAGAACAACAACAAATTCACCCGCTTCGAGTTCGGCGGCGGCGACGGCAATGAGAAGTTCAACGACGAGTTCGACTTCGAGCCGCAGACGCTGTTTTTCGAGGGTGACTTCGGCTCCCTCTATTCCGGTTTCTCCGGTAAGGAAGCCAGTTTCGACCTGCCCTTCACTGTCGGTCTCTTCCCGCTGTTCCTGCAGAACGGGATCTGGGCGAACGACGCGATCCTCGGCGGCGCGGTGAGCCTCCCCGCGAAGAACTCGGCAGCGCTGGGCCTTGCCAACTTCGACGTCACCTTCTTCGCCGCGTTCGACAATGTCGACAACGCGGGCATCATCGGAGCGGACGACGACGACAACCACCTGGCCAACCTCTATGGCGTAACCGCCTTCATCGACGCCTTCGACGGCTATATCGAAGCGGGCTACGGCCTGATACAGGGCCGCGACGAACAGGACGGCCTTCTGACGCACTTCCTGACCGCCGCTTACAGCCGGCGCTATGCCAACACCTTGTCGAACTCGACCCGCTTGTTCGCGAACTTCGGGGAAGACCCCGAAGGGAACAGCGACGGCTTTGCCATCATTTCGGAAAACAGCCTGATCTCGGGCTTGCCGAGCACGCTGCTCCCCTACGCCAACTTCTTCGTCGGCTTCGGCAACCCTCAGCCCCTGGTCGATGGCAATGGCGCGGGCATACTGAAGAACGTCGGCATCAACTTCGAGACCGACGCCCTGACCGGCTACCCGAAACTCGACGACACCGGCTCCAACGCCTTGGGCGGCGCGCTTGGCTTGCAGTATCTCTTCAATCTGGATCAGCAGCTCGTCTTCGAGGTGGCCATGGTGCAGCCCTTCGAGGATGACGGCATCGGCGCCCAGGACCCGCAGTACGGCTTCGGTGTTCGCTATCAGATCCCGATCGACCGGGCCTGGCTGTTCCGCGCCGATGCGACCTATCAGATCCTCGAGGGCGGCGACGAAGACAACTTCGGCATCCGCGCCGAGGTCCGCAGGAAGTTCTGACCGATCAGCTATGCGAGGTATCTCATGAGTAGTCGGAATTCATTCGCATCTATTCTGATGGCTTGCTTGCTGGCGGTTGGTTTCCTCGGCATTGCGCCAGTGACCAATGATGCATCGGCCGGGAAGTCCATTCGGAAGCGCGACAGCGGCAGGAATTTTGTGCTTGAGATGCAACGTCGTGGCCGCGGCCCACGCATTCCCCTGCCTATGGGCCCGAGCTCCATCTACTACGATTACCCCTACTACTACAGCCGCGGGCATTACCCGACGCATATCGGGGGCTATGTCTACTATCCCCGCAACTACTACACCCGCGGTTTCTCTCGAGGTCCTGGATCCTCTCAGCGCCCGAGGGCGCGCGGGCATTGGTAGCGGTGAGGTGGCAGATGCAAAGGAAGCAGCTTGACGTAGAGACCTGCAAAGCTCGTCTCGAAGATATCGAAGCTCGACTTAAGCTTGGGAAACTCAACGAAGCAGAAGCGGACGCGGCGAGACTTGCTCTCCTCTCTCAGCTGCGGTCATCGAGCTGGGGCTTCGGCCAAGACCTTCGACGTGCCGCCCGGACGTTGATTGCGCCTGCCGCGGTCTTTCTCCTCGTTGCCGGCATTGGCGCAGCTGTTTCCTATGTGGCGGATCCTCCCGAGGCGGCCGGCTCAGCGGACACGAACTCATTTTCGGTGTCGGGTTCCGGGTCGGATGGCGAAATGCTTGCGAGCCTCACGGACTACACGCGTTCCATTGGAGCCGAAGAACCAGCGTCTACGCCGGCAGATGGCAAACTGCTGCCTGATGTGAACACGATGATCGAACGGCTGGCGGCTCGGCTCGAGACCACGCCGGAGGACATCGAAGGCTGGCAGATGCTCGGTTGGTCCTACTTCCACACGGCGCGCTATGAACAGGCAGCTACCGCCTTTGCGAGAGCGATAGAGCTTGATCCGAGTTCCGCCGAGCTCAAGCGCTCATACGAGGAGGCCAAGGCGAAGGCCTCCAACAGCGCCAATTCAGAGACAGCCTCGTCTTTGCAAACCGGGGCCGTCGGCAAGGGCGGTGACGGACCAGGCGTCGAGAAAATTGCCAAGTCCGAAGCGATGCCTCCGCACGAACGGGAGGCTCAAATCCGATCGATGGTCGATGGCCTGGCAGATCGCCTAGAGAGCTCTCCGCGAGACGTCGAGGGCTGGACTCGCCTCATGCGCTCTCGAGTTGTGCTTGGCGAGAGAGAGGTCGCGGCAACGGCGTTCCGCAAGGCGCTCGAGGTCTTCAAGGACGACTCTGCAGCATCGGGCAAGATTACGGCCGCGGCGATTGAGCTCGGCCTGAAGGCCGAATGACTGCTCTGCATTTTCGGAAGACGTGCAGGAGGCCGACATGAACTTTGAGGGCTTGTTCCAGCAGCGGCTCGAGACCCTTCATCGAGAAGGTCGATATCGCGTTTTCGCGGATTTGAAGCGCCGCCGCGGGTTCTTTCCAGTGGCAGATCATTTCGCGGCAAATGGCTCGCGCGAGGTCACGGTGTGGTGCTCCAACGACTATCTCGGCATGGGCCAGCACCCAGCGGTGTTAGCGGCCATGCACGAGGCGATTGACGCCGTGGGAGCCGGCTCTGGCGGCACGCGCAATATCTCTGGCACAACCCACTATCACGTGGAGCTCGAAAGCGAACTTGCCGACCTCCATGGCAAGGAAGCCGCGCTTCTTTTCACCTCAGCGTACGTCGCCAACGACGCTACACTCTCGACCCTCGTCAAGCTCGTTCCTGGCACGGTCGTCTTCTCGGACGAGAAAAACCACGCGTCGATGATCGAGGGCATCCGCCACGGGAAATGCGAGAAGCACATTTTTCGTCACAACGACGTTGCCGACCTCGAGGCGAAACTTAAGAAATTTCCGAAGGGCACGCCCAAGATCATCGCCTTCGAGAGCGTCTACTCCATGGACGGGCACATCGCGCCGATCGCGGCGATCTGCGATCTCGCCGAGAAGTACGGGGCGCTCACCTACCTCGACGAGGTGCACGCGGTCGGCATGTACGGCCCGCGCGGCGGGGGCATTGCCGAGCGCGACGGCGTCATGGACCGGGTCGACATCATCAACGGCACGCTCGCCAAGGGGTTCGGCGTCATGGGCGGCTACATCGCCGGCTCCCGCGACCTCTGCGATGCGATCCGCTCGTTTGCCCCCGGGTTTATCTTCACGACCTCGCTCGCGCCTGCGATCGTGGCCGGGGCGCTTGCTTCCATCCGCCATTTGAAGACGAGCGCGCTCGAGCGCGCGCGCCACCAGGAGCGGGTTCGGACACTCAAGAGGTCGCTCAAGGCGAAGCGTTTGCCCGTTATGGACAATCCAAGCCATATCGTCCCTGTGATGGTCGGTTGCCCGGTTCACTGCAAGGCAGTGACGGATGCGCTGCTCCGCCAATACGGGATCTACGTACAGCCGATCAATTATCCGACTGTGCCGAAGGGCACCGAGCGGATGCGTCTCACGCCATCGCCAGTGCACTCGGACGAGCAGATGGCGAACTTGATCCATGCACTCGACGAGCTCTGGGCGGCTTGCCCGGTCTCAAACGGGACCTACGTCAGGCTGGCGGCGGAGTAGATTCCTCGCGACGGCGGCTCCTGGCCCAGAGCTGACGGACTGTGATCCGAGCGGCAATGACCGCTGTTGACCCGAGGCGGTCTCGGAGCAAATTGGGTGCGCTCTATGTCGCCGGATAGCTCGGCGTGCTTCTTCGAAAGCTGTGACTAGGCGCGGTTCGGCCATCTTGTGCGACTTTGGAATCGGATAGGCGGTTGGCTCGCGTTTACGACCTGCTAACCGAGTTCAGCTCAGCGTCAGCGCAGCCGACGGTTCGTCGCTTCGGAGGCCAACATGGGTTTCATAGACACATCTAGCCCGCGAGTAGCTTCTTTAGCCGCTCAGGGGCTCTTGGACCCCGGATCGTTGTCGCTCGATGACGTACGGGCAATCTGCGCTACGGCGCTGGCGCGAGTTCCCGACCATCGCCAGAGCGAGATTGTGAAAGCACGGCCGCTCGTCGAGCAGATCGACATGGCCTTGGCGGTGGTAAGGCTGGCCGATCTCCCGGACAAGGCAGCCTAACAACTAAGGCGACGACGCGTGGCACCTCTGAGCGTGTGGTGCTTCTACTCAACGTCAACCTCGGGGTGTAAAGGCAATCTATAGGATCGGGCCGTTATGTTCTCCCAATCGTAGCGGGAGAGCCACCGATGATCATTCTCTACACCTTCGGCCCGTACTTTGGTTTGCCCGATCCGAGCCCCTTTGTGATGAAGGCGGAGGTTCTGCTGAGGATGGCGGACCTGCCGTATGAAACCGACACCGGCGGTTTCAACAAGGCGCCCAAGGGCAAGCTCCCCTACATCGACGACAACGGCGAGATTGTCGCCGACTCCACCTTCATCCGCCTGCACATCGAGAAGAAGTATGGCTTCGACTTTGACGCCGGCCTTTCCTCACCCGAGCGCGGCATTGCATGGGCTTTCGAAAAGATGTGCGAGGACCATCTCTATTGGGCGGGGCTGCATGCGCGCTGGATGGTCGACGCGAATTTCGACAAGGGCCCGCGCAAGTTTTTCGATGAGGTCGCCACTCCGTTGCGGCCCCTTGTCATGGTCATGGCGAGGCGTCAATTCCGGCGAAATCTCTGGGGGCACGGAATGGGTCGGCACACGACGGCTGAGATGGAGCAGCTTGCAGCCCGGGACATTGATGCCATCGCCGACTTCTTAGCTGAGAAGCCGTATCTCATGGGCGAGGTCCCATGCGGCGCCGATGCCACTGTCTTCCCCTTCATGGCTCACGCGCTCTGCCCACTCTTTGAGACAGCAATTCGGATGCGTGCAGAGCATAGGCCCAATCTGGTGGCCTACCGGGACCGGCTGATGAAACAGTACTTCTCAGACCCTACGTGCGCCGAGTCAGACCCTACGTGCGCCGAGGTCGCCGCTTAGTATTATCATTCGTGTCGCTGCCGACGCGGGGGACCGTCGACAAGCCGGTCGATCCTGCGCCGGCTCGGCCAACGGAACCGCCGATCCTCCCCCGGGCAGGCCCGCCTCCGCCGCGCTAGCAATGGAGGCGGAGCATGCCTCCTCGGTAGGGGACGTTTCCTTAAGCATTGGCGCGCTCGGGTTATACTTGGCGCGCTAACAACGCATGGACCATGCGAAAGAATAGCTGTTGAAGAAATCCATTACGTGTGGGTCGCAAGGTCGATCTGACCTATACTTAGGAGGTTAGCGGACTAACAGTATTTCTCGCCGTCAAGGGCGCACCTAATGGCGCACCTAATCATGAGCGAACAAATACTATTGTCGCTACTGACAGCGGCCACGTTCGCAGCGCTGGTCTACGCTGCCTACGTGTGGCAATCGCACCGGTTTCATTCTCTTATCCGGTTCACCCCCGCAGAATTCTGTGTAAGCCTTTTGGTGTGGCTCGCGCCTGGGTTAGCCGCCGGATTGCTCGTCGGCTGGCTAGCTTGGGCCTAAAGATCCCGGCCAACGTCAGGCCGCGCACTGATCAGAACTCCCCAACCCCAAGGACGCCCGGCGGTCCATTTCGCGCGTCGCCGCTTCCCCGGCCAGAAGAGCAGCAAACGCGTGCAACTATTCCGTGCGCACAGGCGGCGGCGTATTGGGCACCACCTGCTCGGTGCTTGTTTTAGGAACATTGGTCTCCTCGTTGGCCGGCGGCGCGGCCGTCAAGACGAGCAATGCAGCGACGATACCGAGCCCGAGTATGCCCAGGATCCAAGTGGTGGCGCTTTCCAAGCGCGGTTTGCGCGAAGCGGGAAAATCTCGTTCGCGTGCCATCGTGCACCTCCTTTAGTCGGTTTGACTAACCCGTTGGGCTGGGATGCGTTCCCCGCCCGCCTGGGGGTGCTGGCAAGCGCGGCAATCCGTCTCTAGGTTAGCCGTCGCGCGCGCGATAATTCGCGACGACACCTGCAAAACTCGAAATGAGCGAAAGCTTGAAATTCAACACTGCAATGAAGTTTGCCTACGGCGTGCCGGACCCCATGGCAGAGGGCGTCGCACGGCTCGTTGCGCCCAACGCGGGACCGCTCACCTTCAAGGGCACGAACACGTACATCGTCGGCGATCGCGCCTTGGCGGTGATCGATCCCGGGCCCGATGATGCAGCCCATCGCGCGGCGATCATTGCGGCGGCGGCGGGGCGTCCGATCACGCACATCATCGCCACGCACGCGCACCGCGACCATGTCGACGGCGTCGACGCGTTGCAGGCGGCGACCGGCGCTCAAACGTATGGCTATCGCCGCTCGGCCATTCCTGCCGGGGGCGGCGGTGACGCCGACGCGGAGTATGTCGGTCACAGCTTTTCGCCGGACATCCACCTCGGGCATAGCGACACGATCGAAGGCGACGGCTGGACGCTGACGGCGCTGCACACGCCCGGCCACGCGCCCGATCACTTGTGCCTCGCGTTGGACAAACCGCGGCATCCTCTTCTCCGGCGATCACGTCATGGCGTGGAACACGTCGGTCGTAGGGCCGCCCGAGGGTCGCATGTCCGACTACCTGCGCTCGCTCGAGCTCTTGCTCGGCCGCGATGAGACGCTGCTGCTGCCGGGACACGGCGGCCCGATCGAAGAGCCGCGACGCACGGTGAAGGCGTATCTCCTGCATCGCAAATGGCGCGAGCAGGCAATCCTCGAAGCAGTGCGCAAGGGTACCAACACGGTGCGCGCGCTATTGCCGGTGATCTACCGCGACCTCGACAAGGCCGTCGTCGGCGCGGCAACGCTGTCGCTGCGTGCCCACATCGATCACCTTACCGAGCGGGGGCTTATCGCCTGCGACGATTCTTCGAACGTCGACTGCGTGGCCGTTCCTCTTTAACGTCTTTCGCTTCCTCGCTGACCTCGCCGCGTGCGGCGGGCACCGTCGATTCCATCACGGTCACGACTTCTTTGAGGATGATGCGGACGCGGTCGGCGTTGCGACCGAGGTCGTGCTCTCCGTAGCGCGAGGCCGAGCGGACGTCGACACGCGCGTGCTGCTCGGAGCCGGCGACGCGGATGGCAACGTCGTCGTAGAGGCCGAGGATCAGCGTGCGGTCGGCGATCTCGATGAGGCCCGGGCGACCGGCGGCGATATCCGGCGCCTCCTGGTGTACGACCTCCATCTTCAGCCGTTTCGCCGCCTCGACGGCGAGCTCGAAGACTTCGTCCGTCGAGCGGTCGATCTCGATCGGCTTGATGTCGGGGTAGGCGGCCAACTGCTTGCGCGCGAACGCGGGGCCCGGATAGTCGACGGGATTGGACCCAGGCTGGCGCTGCTTGGCGATCTCCACGAACGGGGGCGGGTTCGTCATGTCGGTCGTCACGTCGTTGATGCTCGGCAGGCCCTCGTATTTCGGCAGGAAGATGAGCGGCCACAGCATCAGCCCGAGGCTGACGAGGACGGCGAACACGATGCGCGGCGTGCCGGGGCGGCCCGTTCGCCAGATGCCGATGGTCGCAGCGACGGACATCAGGAGCGAAAGACCGGCGCCCAGAAAGGCGACGCCGGTCAAGTTCTCGGCGATCGGCGTCGGCAGCGAGAACAGGCGGTGCAGGAAGATGGCGGTTGCCAGCAGCACCGCTGAGAAGACGGCGATGCGGCTCGTCCAGCGGGCAAAGAAGGATGGCCTTTGGGGCGGCGGCGGCCTCATGCGCGGCGCGGCCTTGCAGCTAGCGTGAGCTGATGAACGGTGAGAGCCATGGGACGAGTGCTATCCAGAAAAGTTGGGAGCGCATTGTTGCGCTCACTCTTAGTTGTTTCGGTGTCGCAGAATAACGCAGAATCGGGCGAAAAACAGCGACGCCCCACAGAAAGGCGCTGGCGCGAGCGGGCACACCTATACGTGCTGGCCACCGTTGATGTGCAGCTCCGCCCCGTGCACGTAGCTCGACTGCTCGCTGCACAGGAAATAGATGGCGCGGGCGACCTCCTCGGGCGAGCCGAGGCGCTGCATGGGAATCTGCTCCTCGACGATCTTGCCGGTGCCCGGCGACAGGATCGCCGTGTCGATCTCGCCCGGCGAGATGGCGTTGACACGAATGCCGCGCGGGCCGAGGTCGGCGGCCATCTCGCGCGTCAGCGCCGCCAGCGCCGCCTTCGACGTGGCATAGGCCGAGCCGGCGAACGGATGCACGCGGCTTCCAGCGATGGACGTGATGTTGACGACGGCGCCCTGCGCACGCTCGAGCTCGTCCATGAGCCCGCGCGTCAGCATGATTGGCGCGAAGAAGTTGACCTGGAATACGTGCCGCCAGGCGTCGATCTCGGTGTCGAGCGAGTTGAGCCGGCCGCCGCCGTCCGACTTCGGACTGATGCCGGCATTGTTGACGAGCGCGTGCAGCAGCGAGCCATCGCTCTCCAATCGCGCCTTGAGCTCGACGACGGCGCGCGCGGTGTCGGCCGCATCGGCCAGATCGACCTGCATGTGATCGTCGCGCCCCATCTCCCACGGACAGTTCTCGGGGAAGGGATGCCGCGAGCAACTGATCACGCGCCAACCCGAGGCGGCAAAGCGCATCACCGTCGCGTGGCCGATGCCGCGCGAGGCGCCGGTCAGCACTAGGGTCTTGCGCTTCTGTTTGCCGCTCGTCGGCATGGCGTCCATCGTTGGCAAAGGCACCGTGATTTGGGTTTGCCCGGCCGCGGAGGCCGGGTCAAGGCGGCGCGCCTGACGGGCTTAAGCGACTAAGGATAGAGACGGGTTTTGAGCCAGTCGCCGCCCGGGGACTCACGCTTGAAGATGATGCGCTCGTGCAGCCGCGACAAGCGGCTGTGCCAGAACTCGATCTCCAGGGGCGTGACGCGAAAGCCCGACCAGTGCGGCGGCCGCGGCACGGCGCCGATGAGGTATTTGGCGGCCTGCGCGGCGAAGGCTTTCTCCAGCGCAAAGCGGCTTTCCAGCGGGCGCGACTGCTGCGATGCCCAGGCGCCGATCTGTGCTGAACGCGGGCGCGTGGCGAAGTAGGCGTCGGCCTCGGTCGCGCTCATCTGCGTCACCGGTCCGCGTACGCGCACCTGCCGGTGCAGGCTCTTCCAATAGAAGTCGAGCGCTGCGTACGGGGTGGCGATGAGCTCGCTTCCCTTGGCGCTCTCGTAGTTGGTGTAGAAAACGAAGCCGCGCGCGGCGTGACCTTCGGGATCGACCGCCTTCAACAGCACCATGCGCACGTTGGGATGGCCGGCGGCATCGACCGTCGCCAACGCCATCGCGTTCGGATCGTTCGGCTCGTGTCGCGTCGCTTCGCTGAGCCATTTGTCGAACAGCGCGAACGGCTCGGCGGCTTCGGCGAAATCGCCGGGCTCGATTGCCGCGTCCGGCACGGCGACCTCATCGTTGCTCACGTCAATACCTCGTTAACCGGCGACTTCGCGCTCGTGGGACACGTCTTCAGTCGGTCTTAACCAAAGCAGCTCATACTCACCATAGGTCACCCCGCACGTCGCGGATCGTAGCGTCGTCAGCATCGAGTGAAGCGTCATGAGTTCGCAATCCTCATCTAGTAACGCTTGCTGCCCTTATCGCCACCGGGCTCGTGCTCGCGGCTCATATCTTTCTCAGCTCGACCGCGGCATTCGGCGGCAGCAACGAGTGGGAGACGTCCATCTCTCCCGCCGCCCCCGCCAACGCGCCGGCGCCCGCACCGCTGCCAATCGTGCCGGGCACGACGGTCGAGATCGCCGTGCCTCCGCACAAGCTCGACGAGAAGGACGAGATCGCCGCCCTGGAGCGCATCCAGTACGCGCTTTCCGAGGTCGGCGACGGCAAGACCTACGTCTGGCGCCGCTGGCATGGAAGATTGTCTGGTATCGTACAGCCCACGGCGTCGTTCAAGGACACCGGCGGCAAGGTGTGCCGCCATCTGATCGTCCTGATGACGACCGGCAAGAACACCAAGAAGCAAGAAGGAGTCGCCTGCCGGCTGCCGAGCGGCCGCTGGCAGCTCGATGGCTGAAGCGGCGGTTCCCCTTCCCGCTGCGACTTCAGCGAAAGGCCGGCCACAGGCCGGCCTTTTCCTGTTACCCCCTAGCAAAAGGCGCCCATCTGGACCCAACAGTCCATTTGTGTAGGATGCGCGCCGAACGGACCGGGCGGTAACTAGGAACAGAGAGAGACCCATGACGGAGCCTATGCCGAGCGCAGGGGTTGCGAAAGGCAACCTGTTGGCTGGCAAACGCGGCCTTATCATGGGCTTAGCTAACAACCGTTCGATTGCCTGGGGCATCGCCCGGGCGGCCGCGGCACAGGGTGCTGAGCTCGCCTTCACCTACCAGGGCGACGCCATCAAGAAGCGCGTTGAGCCGCTCGCCGCCGAACTTGGCTCCAAGGTCGTGCTGCCCTGCGACGTCGTGGACGCCGGCTCCATGGACGCCGTGTTCGCCGAGTTGCAGCGCGTCTGGGGACGCCTCGACTTCTTCGTCCACGCCATCGCCTTCTCCGACAAGGCCGAGCTCGACGGCCGTTACATCGACACGAGCGAGAAGAACTTCACCCAGACGATGCTCGTCTCCTGCTACTCGTTCACCGCCCTCGCGGCGCGCGCCGAGAAGCTGATGCCGCCCGGCGGGTCGATGCTGACGCTGACCTACTACGGCGCCGAGAAGGTGATGCCGCATTACAATGTGATGGGCGTCGCCAAGGCCGCGCTCGAGGCTAGCGTGCGCTACCTCGCCGCCGACCTCGGCAAGAACGGCATTCGCGTCAACGCCATCTCGGCCGGCCCCATCAAGACGCTCGCCGCCTCGGGCATCGCCGACTTCCGCTACATCCTGCGCTGGAACGAGTACAATTCTCCGCTGCGGCGCACCGTCACCATCGAAGAGGTCGGCGGCGCCGGCCTCTACCTCTTGTCGGATCTGGCACGCGGCGTGACGGGCGAGGTGCACCACGTGGATTCCGGCTATCACGTGCAGGGCATGAAGAACGAGGACGCCCCCGACATCACCGTCGCCAAGTCCGAGGACAGCTGAGCTGAGCCAAGCGAAGCGTATCGAGGCGATGCGCGCCGACGTCACCATTTATTTCATCCGCCACGGCGAGACCGATTGGAACGCGCAGTCGCGCTACCAAGGGCAGGCCGACGTTCCCATGAACGAGACCGGCCGCGCGCAGGCGCGACGCAATGGCGAAGTGCTGCGTGCGCTGGTTCCCGCCATCGCTCAGTGCAGCTACGTCGCCAGCCCGCTGCTGCGCGCCCGCGAGACCATGGAGATCGTGCGCGGCGCAATGGGGCTCGAGCCCAGCGCCTACGCGCTCGATGAGCGCTTGAAAGAGCTCCACTACGGCCATTGGCAAGGCATCTTCGCCAAGGATCTGCCAGGCATCGACGCACCGGGCGTCAAAGCGCGCGCGCGCGATGCCTTCCGCTGGCGCCCGCACGGCGGCGAAAGCTACGAGGACCTGATGGTCCGCTCGGTCGAGTGGCTGGGGGACGTGACCGGCGACACCGTCGTTTCTGCCCACGGAGGGGTCAGTCGCGTGCTGCGCGGCCACCTATATGGGCTCGATGCGGCGACGGTGCCGGAGCTGCCGGTGCCGCAGGACCGCATTCTCGTTCTGCGCCGCGCCGGCATGGAATGGTTGTAGCGACGCTGCACCGGACAAAAAAGAAGAGCCGAAGCAGCGGCTGCCCCGGCTCTCCCGTCACGTCGAATGTCCGCTCGGTGACGGTTGCTCAGGCCGGCAAGGAGCAGCACTGATTTTCGGGACGACCAAGGGCCGCCCCGTGACGCATACGTTGCTTGCGACACGCGACCGGCGGATCTAACGCCCTCTAAGCTCAGAAAACGTTGCGAGACCGGTGGTCCCAAGGCAAAGCCTGATGGTGACCGGTGGTCCCCGCCAAGTGGCGGTAATGCAGAGAGATCGCGCATCGCGTGAAGCAAAGCGTCCTCTATCGTGCTGTCTCCTAGCAGCTTGTCGCGTATCGCGACGCAGTACTGCCGCCCAGATAAACTGCGTCGAGCGAGTCTGTCACGGCCTTTGCCGCCCTGGGCCCTTGCGGGCCAACGCTTGCACTCCTAAGACTGGCGCAACTGCCACGGCGCCAAGGTTGCACGCGCATCCGCGCCGCCATCTCCTCACCCACGGCGACTGGCGATGTCCCACAACACTTTCGGCCATCTGTTCCGCGTCACGACCTGGGGCGAAAGCCACGGGCCGGCGCTCGGCTGCGTGGTCGACGGCTGTCCACCGGGGCTGCCGCTGGAAGCAGCCGACATCCAGGCGTTCCTCGACAAGCGCCGCCCGGGCCAGTCGCGCTTCACCACGCAGCGCCAGGAGCCCGACGAGGTCGAGATCCTGTCGGGCGTGTTTCCCGACGCGGACGGACTCCAGGTGACGACCGGCACGCCGATCTCGCTCATGATCCGCAACGTCGATCAGCGCTCGAAGGACTACGGCGACATCGTCGACAAGTTCCGTCCCGGGCACGCCGACTATACCTATTGGAAGAAGTATGGCATCCGCGATTACCGCGGCGGCGGGCGATCCTCGGCACGCGAGACGGCTGCCCGCGTTGCCGCCGGTGCGATCGCGCGCAAGGTGCTTGAAGGCGTCACCATACGCGGTGCGCTGGTGCAGATCGGCAATCTCCCCGTCGACCGCTCGCTGTGGGACTGGGACGCCGTCGATGCCAACCCGTTCTTCTGTCCCGATCCCGCGACCGCCGTGCATTGGGCCGACTATCTCGACCGCGTGCGCAAGTCCGGCTCGTCGATCGGCGCCGTCATCGAGGTCGTCGCCGAAGGCGTGCCGGCCGGCTGGGGTGCGCCAATCTACGGCAAGCTCGACCAGGACATCGCCTCGGCGATGATGAGCATCAATGCGGTCAAGGGTGTCGAGATCGGCGCCGGCATGGGAGCGGCGGAGCTCTCCGGTGAACAGAATGCCGACGAGATCCGCATCGGCCGCGACGGGCAGCCGTGCTTCTTGTCGAACCACGCGGGCGGCATCCTCGGCGGCATTTCCACCGGCCAGCCCGTCGTCTGCCGCTTCGCCGTGAAACCGACCTCGTCGATCCTCACGCCGCGCAAGACCATCGACCGCGAAGGCGTCGAAACGGATATCGTCACCAAGGGGCGCCACGATCCGTGCGTCGGCATCAGAGCCGTGCCGATCGGCGAAGCCATGCTGGCTATCGTGCTGGCCGATCATTTCCTGCGCCACCGTGCCCAGATCGGCTGACGGCTAGCTACAGCCCCTCCACCGCGCGTCGCGAAAAAATTTCTGCGATCAGCTGTGATTTGCGCCGCGCGAGGCTAGCCAAAGTTTGCCGGCTGAGCTATCGTCAACAAACTGAAGCTCAAGACAAAATCTTGTCGCGACGTTGCGGCCTTACGGGGTTCTGCAGCACGCGTTTCTCGGCGGGAGAACGCTGTCTGCACGCTCTTGTGAGCCGGACGAACGATGACACCTGCCTGCTGTTTCCGGCACCGGATGGGTGCAGATTGCATTGCGCGTGGGGAGACGTCTGCCGTGTTGAGAGTTGAGGACCGCCGCGGTCGGCCGGCGCTGTTGAGTAAAGCCGCCATCGAGAAAACTGCCCCCGACGTGCGCTATGACATCGCGCCGTCCGTTCCACTGATCGCCCGTGACAGCTTCGTTGCCGAGACGGCGAGCAAGATCGAGCAACTGCAGGCGACCGTGCGGCTCATGTCGCGCGACCTCGGCCAGCTTGCCTCCAAGGTCGCCGAGCTGCAGGACGCGTCCGCGCAGGAGCAGCGCTGGCACACCTACCAGCAGAGCGAGAAGCACAGCAAGCAAGCCAAGCTTGAAGAGCTGCTGCGCGGCTGCCGCGATCTAAAGGCGCGTCTCGATAAGATCGAGCAGCGCTCGGGCGGCGACTACCACGCCTACAACAGCTTCGAGGCGGTGAGCCGCAAGCTCGCCGAGTTCGAAAACTTCAAGGACGAGGCCCGTCGCATCGAACGCAGCATGATGTTGCGCGCCTGGGTGCTGTTCGGAGCGGTAAGCGTCGCCGCCGTGGTGGTCGTGCTGGCCAACGTGCTGGTGCACTAAAGCAAACGGCAGGCGCTGGTTCAGCGCCTGCCGCTTCAGTTCCGCTCAATCCGCCCTCAGCTCGCGCGGCAGCGCTGTGCTGCCGGCCGCTTGCGCGGCTTCGCCGGCGCCTGTCACCGGCCAGGGCAGGTCGTTGCCATTTCCCCGCCGAGCTTGCTACTCCTAGGCGAATAGACCTTGGGGGATCTGGGGATGGCACAAGTCAATCAAGCCGCCGCCGTGCCGGCAGCGCAACCGCGGCGGTGGCCGGGGCTGTTGCTGCTGATCGCGGCAATCATCGAGTTCCTGGGCGGCCTCGGCGCCTTGCCGATCCTCGCCGGCGATCTATCGGAAGTCCCCGGACCAGGGCTCGGCGGGGCGATCATTATCGCTACGATCATCGTGCGCCCCATCGCGGCGGCGGCGGCCCTGTTCTTCCTTGTGCGCGGCAACCTGACCTGGGCGCTCGTGTCGATGGCCGTGGTCGTCCTCGTCGGCTGGATCACCTACCTGCCATCGATCCAGCTGCATGGCCTCGAAATGCAAGGCGACGGCGCCGGCGGCTTGTTCACTTTCGCAATAACGATACTGCCGCCGATCCTGGTGCTCGCCATCACCGCTCTGGCGCTGACCGGCAAGCAGCTCACGCTGGCGAGCCTGCTTGCCGTGCTGCCGACCGCAATCAGCATCCTGGCCGTTGTGGCATTCGGGATCGGCGTGGCGATCTACGGATTCTAAGGCGGCCTAAACGCGCTCGGCCCACAGGTCGTAGTCGTCGGCGTTGGTGACGCGTGCCTTGACGATGTCGCCGGGCTTCAGGTCCGTGTCGCCGTTGAGGAACACGCTGCCGTCGATCTCCGGCGCGTCCCACTGCGAGCGGCACAGCGCGCCTTCCTCGTCGACCTCGTCGACGATGACGTCGATCTCGCGCCCGACCATGCGGGCGAGGCGCTTCTCGCTCACCTCTTTCGCCGCCTCCATGAAGCGGTGCCAGCGCTCTTCCTTCACTTCCTCCGGCACGGCGCCGGCGAGATCGTTGGCGGGGGCGCCAGCGACGGGCTCGTAGCGGAAACAGCCGACGCGGGCCAGTTCCGCTTCGCGCAGCCACTCGAGCAGAAACTGGAAGTCTTCCTCCGTCTCGCCGGGGAAGCCGACGATGAAGGTGGAGCGAATGGCAAGGTCCGGGCACGTCTCGCGCCAGCGGCGGATGCGCTCCAGCGTCTTCTCCTGCGCCGCCGGTCGGCGCATCGCCTTCAAGACCTTGGGCGAGGCGTGCTGGAAGGGGATGTCGAGGTACGGAAGGATCTTGCCCTCGGCCATCAGCGGGATGACGTTGTCGACGTGCGGGTAAGGATAAACGTAGTGCAGCCGCACCCAGGCGCCGAGCTCGCCCAGCGCCTCGCATAGAGGCTGGAAACGCGCCGGAAGCGCACGCCCCTTCCACTGGCTTTCGGCGTACTTCAGGTCGACGCCGTAGGCGCTGGTGTCCTGGCTGATGACCAGCAGCTCTTTGACGCCCGCCTTCACTAGGCGTTCGGCCTCGGTCATCACGTGCAGCGAGGGGCGGCTCACGAGGTCGCCGCGCAGGTGCGGGATGATGCAGAAGGAGCAGCGGTTGTTGCAGCCTTCGGAGATCTTCAGGTAGGCGTAGTGGCGCGGCGTCAGCCGCAGGCCCTCGGCCGGTACGAGGTCGAGGAACGGATCGTGCAGCGGCGGCACGGCGGCATGCACGGCCTCGACCACCTGCTCGTATTGGTGCGGTCCGGTGACGGCGAGCACGCCGGGATGGCTCTCGCGGATGCGGCCTTCCTCGACGCCGAAGCAGCCGGTGACGATGACGCGGCCGTTCTCGGCCATGGCCTCGCCGATGGCATCGAGGCTCTCTTGCTTGGCGCTATCGAGGAAGCCGCAGGTGTTCACGACGACGACGTCGGCGCCGGCATAGTCGGGCGCCACGCGATACCCCTCGGCGCGCAGCTTGGTCAGGATGCGCTCGGAATCGACCAACGCCTTGGGGCAGCCGAGCGACACGAAGCCGACGGTCGGCACATGGCCGCGCTTTTTCGCGGCCGGCGCGTCGCTTTTCAGTGGGGAAACGGTCATCGCGCGCTCCTAGCACGGACGGGCGCGGCGAGCGAGCCCCGCAGCATGAACGAGTGGCGCTTTGCGGCCCGGCGGAACGCCGCACAGGCAATCACCCTCGGCTGGAGAACGCGCTTTTCGTCAGCTACACCAAGACAGGAAATCCGGCCCTCGGCTGGCCGGCGACTTAGCAGCTTTGGGAATAAGCAATGCAGAAGTTCATCGTTCGCCGGGCATAAGGGTCCCGCTAGCTTCCCGACCGCTAACCATCGGGAGCCTTGCAATGCCCGCCGATCACCTGCTGTCTTGGGCAGGCTTGTTTCTCTCCGTATGCCTCGTGGCTTCGGTGATCTTCGCCTGGGTCTAAGCGCGGCTAGCGCGTCTCGTCGGGGGCGCGGTGATAGACGTCGTCGGCGCGGATGATGTCGTCCTCGCCGAGGTAGCTGCCGATCTGCACCTCGATCATCTCCAGCGGCACCTTGCCGGGGTTCTCCAGCCGGTGCCAGTGCGTCGCCGTGATGTAGACGCTCTCGTTCTCCTGCACGAGCTTCTCGGTGTCCCCGATGCTCACCTTGGCGGTGCCGCGCACGACCACCCAGTGCTCGGAGCGGTGGTGGTGCATTTGCATCGACAGCTGGCCGCCCGGCTTGACGTGCAGCAGCTTCACCTGGAAGCGATCGCCGGTGCCCAGTTGCTCGAAGAAGCCCCACGGGCGGTAGCTGCGGATGTGCTGCGCGTGCTCCTTGCGGTTGAGCTCCTTGAGGCGCGCGACGACGCCCGACACGTCCTGCGCGCGGCTCTGATCGGCGACCAGCAGCGCGTCGGGGGTATCGACGATGACGAGGCCTTTAAGGCCGATGGTGGCCACCAGCGAGCGCTCGCTGTGGATGAGGCAGTGGCTGGTATCGATGAGGATGGCATCGCCCTCGATGGCGTTCGCCGCGGCATCGCGGGGCGCTGCTTCCCACAGCGACGCCCACGAGCCGACGTCGCTCCAGCCGACGTCGATGGGCATCATCGCCGCTTGCCGCGTCTTCTCCATCACCGCGTAGTCGACGGAAATGTTGGGGGCGCGCGCCAAGGCGGTGCGGTCGAGGCGCAGGAATTCGAGATCGTCCGTCGCCTTGGCGAAGGCCTCGCGCGCCGCCGCCAAGACCTCCGGCGCCAGCTGCGCGAGCTCGGACAGGAAGGTGCGCGCGTGCAGCACGAAGATGCCGCTGTTCCAGAAATAGCTCTGATCGGCGACGTAGGTTTCCGCGGTGGCGCGGTTGGGCTTCTCGAAGAAGGCATCGACCGCATAGCCGCCGCCCTCGCCGGCCAGCTGAGCGCCGCGCCGGATGTAGCCGTAGCCGGTGTGCGGCCCCGTCGGCACGATGCCAAACAAGACGAGCTTTCCGGTGGCCGCCACGGCTGCCGCGCGCTTCAGGCTATCGACGAAGGCGGCAGCGTCCTTGACGACGTGATCGGACGGCATGACGGCGATGACGGCGTCGGCCGACTTCTGCACGGCCGCCAGGCGGCGACGGCAACCGCCGCCGCCGTGTTGCGGGCGACCGGCTCGAGGATAATTGCCGCGGGCGCCAGCGCGGCGCGGGCAAGCTCCTCGCGCACCAGGAAGCGGTGGTCGTTGTTGCAGATGATGATCGGGGCGGCAAAGCCGCCGGCGTCGATACGGGCCAGGGTGGCGCCGAGCAGGCTGCCCTGCCCGTTGAAGAAGCGGATGAACTGCTTGGGATACATCGTCCGCGACAGCGGCCACAGGCGCGTGCCGGAGCCGCCGGACAGGATCACGGGAACGATCATACGCGTTCGGCCAATGGAGAAATCCGTTTGGTCCGTAGCTAGAGACTGCACCTCTGCAGGTCAAGAAATCCGCAGCCACCTCGTTAACACGTAGGGAATCCTACGCGCTGCGCGCCGCCGCCGCCGGCTGTTCCAGAGCGGCGCCGAGCGCATCCTCGACGTGCTCGAGCCAGATGAGCTCGAGCTGCCGGCGCGTTTCCTCTGACAGGTCCTCGATGTCCTTCTTGTTGCGGGCGGGCAGCATGACACGCGTCAGCCCAGCGCGCGCCGCCGCCGCAAGCTTCTCCTTGATGCCGCCGACCGGCAGCACGAGCCCGCGCAGACTGATCTCGCCGGTCATCGCCGTGTCGCTGCGCACAGGCCGGTCGATCATCAGCGACGAAAGCGCAATGAACATGGCGACGCCCGCGCTCGGGCCATCCTTGGGTATCGCACCCGCCGGCACGTGCACGTGGATGTCGATCTTCTCGAACACCTTGTCGTCGATGCCGAGCGAAGCTGCACGATTCTTGACGATGCTGAGTGCCGCTTGCGCGCTCTCACGCATCACCTCGCCGAGCTGGCCGGTGAGGATAAGGCGACCGTTGCCGGTAGCGCGCGTTGCTTCGATGAACAGGATGTCGCCGCCGACCGGTGTCCAAGCGAGCCCCGTTGCCACGCCCGGTACGCTCGTGCGCATGGCGACTTCGCTCTCGAACACCGGCGCGCCGAGGATGCCGGCGAGATCCGCACTGACGATGCGGATCGGGCCAGCCTCGCTCTCGGCGATGCGCACGGCCGCGTGCCGAAAAACCTTGCCGATCTCGCGCTCCAGGCTGCGCACGCCGGCCTCGCGCGTGTAGAGGCCGATGATCTCACGCAGCGCGTCGTCGTCGATGGCAACCTGATCGGCTCGCAAGCCGTTGGCCTCGAGCTGGCGGGCAACGAGATAGCGGCGTGCGATATTGAACTTCTCCTCGGCCGAGTAGCCGGAGAGCTGAATGATCTCCATGCGGTCGCGCAGCGGCCCCGGGATCTGGTCGAGCACGTTGGCGGTGGTGATGAACACGACGCGGCTCAGATCGAACGGCACCGCGAGGTAGTTGTCGCGGAACGTTGAGTTCTGCTCCGGGTCGAGCACCTCGAGCAGGGCGGCGCGCGGATCGCCCTGGATGCCGCTGCCGAGCTTGTCGATCTCGTCGAGCATCATCACGCAGTTGCGCGCTCCGGCCTTGCGGATGCTCTGTATGATGTTACCCGGCAGCGCGCCGATGTAGGTGCGCCGGTGGCCGCGGATCTCCGCCTCGTCGTGCACGCCGCCGAGGCTGACGCGCACGAACTTGCGGTTCATGGCGCGCGCGATCGATTGCCCGAGCGACGTCTTGCCGACGCCGGGCGGGCCGACGAAACACAGGATCGGCGCCTTGCCGTGCGGCGCCAGCTTGCGCACGGCGAGAAACTCGACGATGCGGCGCTTGATCTTGTCGAGACCGTAGTGGTCCTCGTCGAGGATCTTGCGCGCCGCGGCGATGTCGATCGGCTGCTCCTCGGGCAGCTTCCACGGCAGCTCGATCAGCCAGTCGAGATAGGTACGCGTCATGCCGTAGTCGGGCGATGCCTCGGGCATACGCTCCAGGCGGCGCAGCTCCTTGCGCGCCTGGTCCTCGACTTCCTTCGGCATGCCGGCCTTGGCGATCGCTTCGGAAAGCTCGGCGATGTCCTGCGCCTTGCTCTGCTCGCCCTCGCCGAGCTGTCGCTGGATGGCGGCCATCTGCTCGCGCAGCAGCACCTCACGCTGGCGCTCGTCGAGCGCCGTCTTGGTCTGGCGGCCGATCTCGTGCGACAGGCGCAGCACCTCGATGCGATGGGCGAGCAGCGCCGACACCTTGTCCATGCGCGCCGACACGTCGATCGTCTCGAGGATCTCCTGCTTCTCCGCCGACTTCAAATCCATGTAGGCGGTGGCAAGGTCAGCGAGCGCGCCCGGCGCGCGCACGCTCTGCACGGCGACGATCATTTCGGGGGGCGCCTGCGGCAACAGCTCTAGCGCCTCGACCGTCTGGCGCTGCAGATTGAGGAAGCGCGCCTCGACTTCCGGCGTGCGCTCCTCGGGCTCGGCGATGCGCTGCACGCGCGCCACGAGGAACGGCCAGCCGCTGAGGAACTCCACGGCTTGAAAGCGCTCATCGCCCTGCACGACGAGATGATGCGTGCCGTCCGGCGCCGTGACGTAGCGTACGACGTTGGAAACGGTGCCGATGCGGTGCAGATCGACGGGCTGCGGCTCGCTCTGCTCGCTATCGCGCTGCATGAGGATTCCGACCTGCCGTTGCTCGCGCACCGCGCTTTGCGCCGCCGCGATCGAACGCGGGCGCCCAACCGTGACCGGCATCACGACGCCGGGGAAAAGCGTCATGTCGCGCACGGGAATGATGGCGATGGCATCGGCCGGCAGCGGCGGCACGGCGGGGGCTGCCTGCTGGCCGGTGTCCTGCGCCTGTGGCGCGTCCATTTTCATCTCAGTGTCAGGCACGTGATGGCTCCGATTTGGTCAGCAGCACGAGAAGGCAGCCGTCGACGAACTTGCGGCGAACGTCGCTGTAGCGGCCGCCTGGCAACGCCAAGCGCCGCTCGAAGCGCCCCTGCGGCAGCTCCAGACGATGGATGACGGCCGAGGCGAGCTCGGCCGGAAGCGTGCGCATGCCGGCGACGACGAGATCGCCACCATCGATCGCCACCTCGACCTCATCCGGCTTGACGCCCGGCAGTGCGACCACCACGAGCACCTCCCGCTCACTTTCCAGCACATCGGCGGGCGGCTCCCACGTCGGCTGGCGTGAGTAGGAGCGGACCGGCTGAAAGAACTGGCGATGCATGCGCTCGGCTCGCGCGACCATCTCGCAAGCTTCCGACCACATCCACCGGTTGGGAAAATCGTCCTTCATGCGATGGCGCCCATGATCTTGCGCAGCGGACCACGATTGCCGCCCTTGGGGAGGCATAAAACATAGTAAGCAATTAAGGGATGTCTACCTCACCGCGGCAGTGTTGCACGCGGCGGACTGAGGCTCAGGCGCGGCTCGACGAGAGGCGCGGCTCGTCAGCTGTCGGCAAGGGCTTCCAGCCCCGAAAGATCCTTGAGGCGGAGTGTCGATGACGCATCGCTGTCGATCAGGCCGCGCCGGCGCAAATCGACAAGCAGGGCCGCCAGCGACCCGATATCGATGCCGAGCAGGTCCGCCACGAAGCCGGACGTGAGCGTGTCGGGCATCGAATTGGGATCGCGGCCTTCGTAGCTGTTGTTGCGCGAGATGGAGATGAGAAGCGCGGCGACGCGCGACAGCGGATTATCGCAGGCGCCAATCGCCAGTGCCTGGCGCCGTGCCGTCAGCGCATCTTCGACTTCGTTGGGCAGTGCAGGTTGAGGGCGCGCGGCGCGGGAATGAGCGGGCGCGGTGCATTGTGGCTCTCGGCGACGGTCGCGAACGGCATTTGCTCTACCCCGCTGGCAATACGCGGCACTGGTTCTATGTGTGGCGTTAACAAGCGCCGGTACCCGGTGGTTCAGCCGGTGGGCATCGATTTTTCGAATTTTCCACAATTGGCGCCAGAAAGCCGCACCGCTCGTAGGCCATTTCGCCGCTTCGACGGTCGCAGCATGTCGAAATCCCTTGAAAAAGGGCGCAATCCGCCCGATATACGCGGCCCAAGCGCCGCGCTAGCGAGGCTCGGCGGCCCGGTATCCAGAAAATCTCAATCTTTTTCCTGGAAACGCCGGGGGGTCGGCGGCGTTCAGATGTCTGCGCCCGGCGGCTAGTCGATGTTGGTGAACATGGTTGAGGAAGAGTTGAGCAGTCTGAAGGATCATACGGGCGCGTTCACCGACTGCCATGACACGTGCGCCGACGGCTGCGCGGATACATGCGAGGCAGAGCGGGAGGCGCGGCGCAGCGCCGAGCACAAGGTCAGGAAGTGCCTGATCTGCCGCGACCCGTTCCCCAGCGCGTGGGCGGGCGAGCGCGTGTGCCGGAAGTGCAAGTCGACCTCGACTTGGCGCAGCAGCGGCATGGAATGAATTCGTCGATCGCAATCGACACGGAACGACAAAGGGGCGGCCGATCGGCCGCCCCTTTCGTTCTAGCTTCTCGCTATTGTGAAACCTTGCGCGCTGGGGTTACGGGCCGGGAGCGGTTTGCTGCGTGGGCGCCGGATCCGGCGTGCTCACCTTGGTGTCGCCGGCGTAGAACAGCGTGTAGAGCGCGGCGGCGGCGATGATCGCCAGCAGCAGCGACATGGTCAGAACGCGAAAGTTCAGCCGGCGCGGCGATGCCTGGCGGGCCTCGGTGGGGGTCAAGACTTCTTGTGGCTCGTGCATTTAGTCCTCCCAAAAACGAGAAATGCACACACCCGTGCAAAGGTTCCGAGCTGCCGCGATGGCGCGGATGCCGGACGCGGCTGCGGCCGCGGCGAGCTCTCGCCTCGATGTCCGGCTTCGGCTCCGAGGACGTTGCCGATCGCCCTTGGCGTCACGATCGTTCACTCTTCTCGAGCAGATCCTCATCGCGGACGGCGACCTCGCCGCGGCGCGTATGTCCGTGCCTCGTGGCAACTGGTCGAGAACCGCCATCTTAAGCGCGCGTTTCCCTACTGTCCGCACGCGGTTTGCTCGGCACTATTAAGCAAAGAACCGATCTGTCGCAGCCGCGCCCGTAACGTTCGGACCGCTGGCCGCGTAGGAATATGCATGTTCCTCAGGGAACAGCGCCCAGGATGACCACGTTGTAGAGATAGCCAAATCGCTTAGGGGGTTGGGCCGGCTCAGATTTTGGCTTGATTGTGGCAGCTCCGATCCCCATGTCGTCGGCTCAAACGCGTGAGAGTGCCAATGTTTGCTGCTTCTTCCGAGGCTGCAGAGCTGCGCCCTTCGTCGACGGGCGCCGGGCTAGCCGTGCGCGCGGCTCTGCACGCGTGCGCCGGCTGGCCCGGGGCGAGACGCTATTTCCACGCAGGCGATGCGCGCGATCAGCTTTACCGCGTCGAGCGCGGCGCGCTTTGCCATTACATGCGTTGGGACGACGGCCATCACGAGGTCATCGAGTTCGCCTTCCCCGGCGACATCATCGGCTTCGGTCACCTGTCCGATGCACACCACCACGGCACAGGCGGTGGCCAAGACCATCGTCAGCCCGATCAGCGAAGCAAGAGTTCGAGCAGCTGCTCGAGACGGACGGGCAGCTGGCGGCGCGCTTTGCCGCCGCCGGCGACCGCGAGTTCGACTTCATGCGCGTGCGCTCCATCGAAAGCGGCCGCGGCAATCCGGCGAAGCGCGTCGCTTCGTTCCTTGCCGCCATGTCGCGCCTGAGCGCCGACGAGGGCCGCGACCCGAGCCTCATCACCGAAGAGTTCTCGTCAGGTGCCGTCGCCGAGCATCTCAATATGAGCGTCGATGCGCTGGCGGGGTGCTGCGCCAGCTCGAGGCGCAGGGCATGGTCGCCGCCGCGGACGCGACGGTTTGCGCATCACCGATATCGACGCGTTGGAAAAGTTCGCCGACGCGGCCTAAACGGCGTCGCCGTCGCTCGTGCTCTACTTTGAGCGGACGCGCATTGTGGTTTCGAGAACCGCGTCCTTCTTCGACCAAGCGTGCCGCCCGCCGCAGGCCGGGCACTGCACCGGCGTGTGCCGGGACTTCCGGCAGAGCCGACGAAAGGTATCCTGGTCCGTGTCGATGCCGACGGGAATGAGTTCGTCCGTCTTCGGACAGCGGATCATGATGGCGCCCATCGGCTTCTCTCCCGTCGACGCAGCATGCGGCCCGGACGGTGTGTCCGCCGCATAGCTCGAATGTCGCTTAACCCCACAGCAGATTATCACAAATCCTGGCCAAATGATGTTCAGCCGCGGCGTCTAGCTCGCAGGGGAACTATCGCAAAAACGCAGGACGTTGAGCGGGGACAACAATAACCTCCGAGGAGCGCGCCCAATGAAAATCGAAAATCTGTCCGACCTTTTCCTTCACACGCTGAAGGACATCTACTTCGCCGAGAACCAGATCGTGAAAGCGCTGCCGAAGATGGTCGAAGGCCGCCGACTCCAAGGAGCTGGCGCGCGCGTTCGAATCGCATCTGGACGAGACCAAGGAGCAGATCACCCGTCTTGAGCAAGTGTTCAAGCTGCTCGGCAAGAAGCCCGAGGGCGAGAAGTGCCCCGCCATCGAGGGTATCCTCAAGGAGGGCGAGGAGCTGATGAAGGAGATCAAGGATCCCGACACGCGCGATGCGGCGATGATTGCCGCCGCGCAGGCGGTCGAGCACTACGAGATCACGCGCTACGGCACGCTGGTCTCGTGGGGCCAGCTGCTCGACCTGCCGGACGCGGTGAAGCTGCTGTCCGTGACCCTCAAGGAGGAGCATGGCGCCGACGGCAAGCTGAACAAGCTGGCCGAAAGCAAGCTCAACAAGCAGGCGGCTTAGTTAGAGCGTCGTTCGTACGACCCAACAGGCGAAAAGCCGGGACGAGTCCCGGCTTTTCTGCTTTTTTGCCTGCACGGTGCGCCGTCCTGAGGTAGATATGTCACCGGTGCGTCTGCTCGAGTGGAGAGCAACCGTCATCGTCATCGCATCATGCCGAGCGTCTGCACGATGCGCTTCCGCTTCCCGCAGGGCCGCGAGGCGTTCCGCAATTGCAGCTGGAAGCTCGTTTCGATATTCTGGCCGCAAGCTTCCCTCAGCCGTCCGCCAACGAGCTTGGTCAGTTCCTGGTTTTTCTCAGTCTCCACTTATTGCTGTCCTGCTGAATGCTGAGATATTCGCCGTTCAACCCGACGTTCGGAGAAAGTTCCAACACGCGTTTTATTGGCTAGTTCCTGGCGCGTTCGGAGCAATCAGCGTGACTAAGCTGCACCTGTTTTCTACTGCGCGAGGATATGGGTCGCTGGGATGTCGAGGGTCCAGGAGACGCCCGCCGCGCTCGAACATGAGGTGCGCCTTGCCTTGCAGCGCGCGGGCCGTGAGCTGCTCGGTGACGACCTGGCCGAACCCCTTGTGCGAAGGCAATCGCACCTCCGGCCCGCCCTTCTCCGTCCAGCTCATGCGCAGGCGCGCATCGTCACCGCCAGTTGCCGGTCCGCGCTCCAGCGCACCTCGACGCGGCCTTCGGGCACCGACAGCGCGCCGTACTTGGCGGCGTTGGTGGAGAGCTCGTGCACGGCGAGACCGATGTTTTGCGCCGCCTCCGGCGTCACGATCAAGCCGCTGCCCTTCGATTTCGATCTGGCTGGCGTGCTGGTCGAGGTAGTGGCCGAGCTGCGACTTGACGAGCTCGGAGATCGACACGCCATGCCAGTCGCGCTGCACAAGCAGATCGTGCGAGGCGGCGAGCGCCTGCAGGCGCCCCGAGAAGCGCACCTCGAAATCGTCGACGTCGCGGCTGGCGAGCTTCGTCTGGCGCGCCATCGCCTGGATGACCGCAAGCAGGTTCTTCGACCGGTGCGTGACCTCGCGCATCAGAAGCTGGATGTGTTCCTCCCAGCGCTTGCGCTCGGTGATGTCGCGGGCGGTGCCCGTCATGCGCACGGGGACGCCGTTGGCGAAATGCGCGCGCCCTTTCGCCGCCACCCAGCGCTCGACGCCGTCGCTGCACGCCGTTGACGCGCTGCTCGACGTCGTACTCGACGGGCGCCACCGCATCCTGCGCGCGCTCGATGGCGGCAAAGGTCGACTCGCGGTCGAGCGGATTGAGCGCCGAGACGAAGATGTCGAAGGAGACGGGATCGTCGGGCCCGAGACCCCACAGCTCGCGCATGCGCTGATCCCAGGTGAGCGCGCCGCCTTCAAGTCCCAGTCCCAGGTGCCGGTGTCGGCGGAGGCGAGTGCCAGTCGCAGCCGATCCTCGCTTTCGCGCAGCGAGCGCTCCATCTGTTGGCGGGTCTCGCTGGCCTTGGCCAGACGCCTCGCCGACGGCGCGCACTTCGCGGATCGACGAGTCTGATCGGCGCCACGGCCTCGCCGCGTCCAAGTGCGCGCGCGCCTTCCACCAGAGCACGCACGGGATCGGAGATCTTGCGGCCAAAGAAGTAGGCCAGCAGCGCCGACAACAGCGCGAAGCTCACAGCCAGCGTGGCGACGAGCACCCACGAATGCACGATCGGCCGATTGGCGATCGCCTCGGGCACGGAGGTCGACACCAGCCACTCCGATTGCTGCGAATAGGTCGAGGCGCGCAGCACCGGCTCGCCGTCCGCGTCGGTCGCACGCCACAAGCCGGCGTGCGCTTCGCTGCCGCCCCGGTGGTCCTTCGGCAGCAGCTTGCCGACGTGCTTCTCGATGATCCTTCGAGCGGGCGACGACGATGCCCTGTGCGGTCGGTGACGGTCGCCACCCAGCCCGGATCGAGTTTCGCGCGCTGGAAGATCTCAAGGATGCGCTGCGGCGCGATCGATGCGCTGAGTACGTAGATCGTCTTGGCGCCGCGCTTCACCGGCACGCTGATGCTGAAAGTCGGCGTCGCCGCCGCCGCCGCCGCGCAGACGTCCGACACCTGCGACTTGCCGATCTCGACGACGTCCTTCCAGTCGTCGGACGGAGCCGGCGGCAGCTCGGTCACCCCACGGCGACGCGCGTGTTGAGGAGCTGCTTGCCGCTGCGGTTGGTGAGAACGATGTGGTTGCCGCTCACCTCCTGCGCCGCGATCGCCTGATTGTAGAAGGCCTTGAGGTCGCCGTCGGTCAGCGCCGGCGAGGAGGCCAGCGCGTTGAGCGTTGTGGTCGTCGCGGCGAGCTCGCGGTCGATCGCCGTCGCGACCGCGCGCACGACGTCGTTGATCTCGCCTTCCATCGCCGCGCGCTCGAGCGACGCCGAGCGCATGATCATCAAGCCGCTGAAGATCAGCGCGGGGATGAGCAACGCGGAGCTGTACAGCAGGAATTGGGCCTGAATGGACCAACCGCCTTGCGCATCCGCTCAAGCATCGGACGAATACGTCTGGTTTGCATCTGAAGTTTGAGACCCATCCCCCGTTGCTGACCCCGCGCACCTGCGCGCGCCTCAGAGTCAGGTGGAACGTCACGCTCCTCGGCAGGTTCCGCGCCGCAGCGAATAATTTGGTTAACGGCTGGCACGAGGCTTGCAGAACAACAGTCAGGAACCTTTCAACTTGGCGGGCCGTTTGACTGCCACTGCACACGACAACATAGGGAGATGAAACATGAACTGGGATCGCGTCGAGCGGTAACTGGAAGCAATTCCGCGGCAAGGTGAAGGAGCAGTGGGGCAAGCTCACTGACGACGAGCTGGACCAGATCAACGGCAATCGTGAGCAGCTCGAAGGCAAGATTCAGGAGCGCTACGGCATTGCCAAGGACGTCGCCAGGAAGCAGCTCGACGATGCCATGAACCGCTGGTGACGGCAAAAACCTAAGGGCGGCTCAACCTCCCGGAAGCCGGACTTCAGGCCCGTGGCAGCGAGGGAATTCTCGTGCCGCGGGCTTAGTTCGCCGCCCGGTATCCACAACGGAACTTATCGTTCGAGTTGCGCGTTGTTGAGCCTTACGAGCGCGGATGATATGGTCCGCGCCCGCATAAGCTCCTGGTCCCGCGCCCAGGGTCGGAGCGCGAGAACGATCAAAAAGGGAGGCGGGAGGGCCGCTTGATGTCCGACGAGAAGAAGACCTCTTGGGGAAAGGCGTACGACGCGAACGCCCCCCAGGAGCCGAAGCAGGCCGCGCCGTCCCGCCGAGGGCGCAGCCGCTGACCTGACCTCGGACACGACCGGACGACGGCGCCGATGGGACGCCGTCGCGGCCGCAATCAGCACGTTCTGCCGGGCATTCTCGGCAAGCAGCTGCGCGCGGCCTACGGCGAGCTTCTCAACGCGCCGGTGCCCGACGCCATCGCCGACCTCATCAAGAAGCTCGAAAGCGCCCAGCCCGGCAAGCCGGCCGCCAACAAGGCCGGCGATGAGGAGGGCGGCAAGTGAGCCGTCGCGCGCAAGACAGCAGCACTGCGCGACGACCTGGTCGCCGCCATCCCGAACATGCGCGCGTTCGCCATCTCGCTGTGCGGCAACCGCGACCGCGCCGACGACCTCGTGCAGGAGGCACTGGTGAAGGCGTGGAACCACCTCGATTCGTTCGAGGCAGGGACCAACCTCAAGGCGTGGCTGTTCACCATCCTGCGCAACGCCTACTTCTCGGAGCTGCGCAAAACGAAGCGTGAGATCGCCGACAGCGAGGGCCAGCTTGCCGCCAAGCTTTCGGTGCCCGCCGAGCAGCAGGGTCACCTCGATCTTCTCGATCTCAGTCGGGCGCTGTCAAAGCTGCCGCCCGATCAGCGCGAGGCGCTCATCCTGGTCGGCGCCGAAGGCTTCTCCTACGAGGATGCCGCGAACATTTCCGGCTGCGCCGTCGGCACCGTGAAAAGCCGCGTCAACCGCGCCCGCTCGCGCCTCAACGAGCTGATGACGACTTACGCCAGCCGAGCAACCGCAGTGCGGCGACGTCGGCAGCAGATGCCGGAGGCACCGCCGCGGCCCCGCTCGCGCACGGCGCGCGCGGTCTAGAATCACGATCTCCCGCGAGCCCAATAAAAAAGGCGGGCCCAGAAGCCCGCCTTTTCGCATGTCCGTCGACGATGCCTCGGGCTCGTCAGGCGGACGCGACCTGCGCATCCGGCCGGTGCGCCTTGTAGTCGAAGAACAGCGCCTGGCTGATCACGGCCTGCACCGTCTCGGTGCGGAACGGCTTGTTGACGAGGAACGTCGGCTCCGGGCCGGCTGCCGGTGAGCAGGCGCTCCGGATAGGCGGTGATGAAGATCACCGGCACGTCGAACGACTGCAGGATCTCGTTGACGGCCTCGAGGCCGGAGCTGCCGTCGGCGAGCTGGATGTCGGCCAGCACCAGGCCCGGCTTGTGCTTCTTGAACGCAGCGACCGCCTCGCCATGCGTGCGCGCCGTCTCGCACACGTCGTGGCCAAGGCCGGTGACCAGATCGGCAAGGTCGAGCGCGATCATCGGCTCATCCTCGATGATGAGCACGTCGGTGGCCACTTGGTCGGCGATCTCGGAGGCCGCCTGATCGACCAGCGCCTTCACCTCGGCTTCGTCGGTATTCAGGACCTTGCGCCGTGTCGGAGGTCGAGAACTCCTCGACGGCCATGAGCAGGAACGCCTGGCGCGCCCGCGGCGTGATGGCCTCAAGCTTGCGGTCGGCGGCGGCGAGCCGCTCGGAAACCGGCGTATCGTATTTCTTGCTGGTTCAGCCGCACCGAGTTCCACACGTCGAGGAAGCTGCGGTAGGTGGCGACGCGCGGCTCAAGGTCGACGGGGAACATCGACGGCTCGGCGGCGATGGCTTCGAGCATGGCGACGACGTAGGCGTCGCCGCTCTCCTGGCTGCCAGACAGAACGCGCGCAAACCGCCTCAGATAGGGCAGCTGCGGCGCGATGATTTCTGAAATGGACATGATCTCCCCTTTATAGCCCGCCCGCTGGTGGGTGTCTTCGCAACCGGCACAAACGCTCAACTCAGTGAAAAGTTCCTGCCGGTCATGCCGGATGCGCCAATAGACATAGCCGGCGAAGCCGGCTATGTCATTGACGCATAAGCATTATCTACGATTGCAGACTACGGTGACTAGCCGCGGCGCAGCATGCCGCCGATGAACGAGAGCACGACGAGGATGATCGCAACCCAGAACAGGATCCGGGCGCCCTCCGTCGCTACGCCGGCGACGCCTCCAAACCCGAGGAAGGCGGCGACGAGCGCGATGATGAGAAAGATAACGGCCCAGTAGAGAAGATTGCCCATGATTTCCTCGCATCTTAAAGGCCGGTAGCGGCGTTGTAGCTATGAAACCGAACGGTGCCTCGTTGGTTCCAGCCTCGAGCGTCAGCCGAGCCGAAAGGGACGCAGTATCAGTAGGCTAACGACTACGATTCGAACATCGCAAGCGGTCCTCCACCGCGCACGCCACGAGCACCACGACACCGCATGCCGCCCTCCACACCACAACGAAATGAAACAGCTCATCGAGGAGTTCGACTGGGCTTCGACGCCCGTCGGGCCGATGCGACGATTGGCCGGCGTGCCTCAAGTGCGCGGTCGACATCATCACGGCCTCGCCGGTGCCGATGGTGCTGCTGTGGGGCGCCGGAAGGCATCATGATCTACAACGACGGCTACGCGGCCTTCGCCGGCTCGCGTCATCCCGCAGCTGCTCGGCATGCCGGTGCTGGAGGGATGGCAGGAGGCCGCCGAGTTCAATCGGCGCGTGATGGAAACCGCGCTCGCCGGCGAAGTCGATGTCGTTCCGCGACAAGCACTTCAGCCTGAAGCGGCGCGGGGCTCCCGAGGACGTGTGGACCAATCTCGACTACAGCCCGGTGCGCGGCGATGACGGCAAGCCTGGCGGCGTGCTTGCCATCGTCGTCGACACGACGCCGTGGGTGCATGCCGAGCGCGCCCAGCGCGAGAGCGAATCCCGCTTCCGCACACTCGCCGACAACATCGCCGCCTTCGCCTGGATGGCCGACGAGACGGGCAACATCTACTGGTACAACAAGCGCTGGTTCGACTACACGGGGCTGCCGTTCGATGAGCCCAAGCAGTGGGGTTGGCCGCCTGCTGCAGCACCCCGACCATGCCGAGCGCGTCATGGAAAAGATCAACCGTTGCCTCTCGACCGGCGAGGTATGGGAAGACACATTCCCGCTGAAGGGGCGCGACGGCGTCTATCGCTGGTTCCTGTCGCGCGCCATGCCGATCCGCGACGAGGCCGGCAACGTCGTTCGCTGGTTCGGCACCAATACGGACATCACCGAGCACCTCGAGGAGGCGGAGCGCAACACGCAGCTCGCAACCATCGTCGCCACCTCGTCCGACGCCATCATCTCGATGTCGCAGCGACGGCATCATGCAATCGTGGAACCCCGGCGCCGAGCGCATGTTCGGCTATACCGCCGACGAGGTGATCGGAAAATCCGAGCGGCTGCTGTTCGCCGAAGACGCAGGCGACGAGTTCGAGGAAAAGTATCGCCACCTGCGCCATGGCGAGCACGTGCTGCGCGACACGGTGCGCCGCCGCAAGGACGGCACGCATGCTCGATGTGGCGATCAACGTCGCGCCGATGCGCCGCGCCGGACGGGAAGATCTCTCGGCTTCTCCGCCATCTTCCGCGACATCACCGAGCGCAAGCGCGTGGAAAAGCACCTGCGCATGGTGATGCGCGAGCTGTCGCACCGAACCAAGAACCTGCTGGCAGTGATCGTCGCCATGGTTCGGCAGACGGCGCGCACCAGCACCGACGTGGCCGTGCTGCAGTCGCAGCTCATTCAGCGTCTGCAGAGCCTTTCGGCGTCGCACGACCTGCTCGTCGCGGAGGACTGGACCGGGCGCCTCGCTCGAGGAGCTGATCCGCGCCGTGCTGCAACCGTTCATCGGCAATTCGTCGGAAGCGCTCGAGTGCCGCGGCCAGCCCGTGTTCGTCAACGCTACTGCGGCGCAGAACCTCGGCCTTGCCCTGCACGAGCTCGCGACCAATGCGGCCAAGTACGGCGCACTGTCGACCTCCGCCGGCCGCGTGCGCGTGACTTGGGGATTTCGAGCCCGACGACACCGGCACGTCTGCGCCTGGTGCTTCGCTGGGAGGAACGCGGGGGACCGAAAGTCGAGCCGCCGACGATCAAGGGCTTCGGCCACGTCGTCATCGAGCGCGTCGTCGGACAGGCGCTGAGCGCCAACGTCGACTACGAGTTTGCGCCGCGAGGGCGTGCGCTGGTCGATCGCCATGCCGCTGGAGTTCGTGGTGCGCTGGCGCAGCACGAGCGCGGAAGTCGCACCGGCAGCGGGCTGAAAAATCCGAAGCCGAGGCTCAGACAGCTTCAGGCGACGACGCGCATTCGCCAAGCCGCCGTGCCGCAGTCATTGCAGGATTTTGCATAAGCTAAGTCGAATATCATTATTCAAACCGCTGCTATGACGCATTACGCTCCGCGCGCAGCCATTTCGCGGGGACATCGTGCGCATGAATTTTCAGCAGCTCCGCATCATCCGCGAAACCGCCCGCTGCAACTTCAATCTGACCGAGGTTGCCAACGCGCTGCTGACCTCGCAGTCCGGCGTCAGCAAGCATGTCAAAGACTTCGAGGACGAGCTCGGGGTCGAGCTGTTCGTGCGTCGCGGCAAGCGGCTGCTCGGGCTGACCGAGGCCGGCAAGGAGGCCATCGAGATCGTCGAGCGCATGCTGATCGACGCGCAGAACCTGACGCAGATCGGCGGCCGGCTCTCCTCTGCGGACGAAGGCACGCTGCGGATCGTCACCACGCACACGCAGGCGCGCTACACGCTGCCGCCCATCATCGCGCGCTTCAAGCAGGCCTTCCCGCACGTGCGCCTGGCGCTCAATCAGGCGAGCCCGCGCGACATCGCCGCGATTCTCCTCGAGGGCGAAACCGACATCGGCCTCGCCACCGACACCATGGAGAACACGGCGGGCCTCGTGACCTTCCCCTACTATACGTGGGAACACGCGATCATCGTCCCTGCCGGGCATCCACTCGAGCGCGCTGCGCCGCTGACGCTCGAAGACGTCGCCGAGTGGCCGATCATCACCTACGACGAGGGCCTCACCGGCCGCACGCGCATCGACGATGCGTTCGCGCGCGAGGGCATCGTGCCTGACATCGCCATCTCGGCTCTCGATGCCGACGTGATCAAATCCTACGTCGAGCTCGGTCTCGGCGTCGGCATCATCGCAGCGATGGCTTTCGACCCCGAGCGCGACACGAAGTTGCGCCGCCTCGATAGCTCGCGCCTGTTCGACAGCAACACCTCGAGCCTTGGCATTCGCCGCGGCCGTTATTTGCGCGGCTACGTCTACCGCTTCATCGAGCTGTGCTCGCCTGCCCTTACCGAGGCGGTCGTCCGTAAGACGCTATAGCCGCCGCGCATAAGCTCATTCGCAATCCCCGTTGAATCGGGGACGAAGTCTGAACTATATGCGACCGCAGTCGGTATAGCCGTCGGCAGCGCCAGGAGACCGAGCATGGCCCGTCCTCCCTTACCGCCATTCAACGAGGCGACCGCCATCGAGAAGGTTCGTCTCGCCGAGGATGGCTGGAACTCTCGCGATCCGGCGAAGGTCGCGCTGGCCTACACGCCCGACAGTCAATGGCGGAACCGGGCAGAGTTCTTCACCGGACGCGCCGCCATCGAGGCGTTCCTCACGCGCAAGTGGACGCGCGAGCTCGACTATCGGCTGATCAAGGAGCTGTGGATCTTCGCCGGCAATCGGATCGCGGTCCGCTTCGCCTACGAGTTTCACGACGACAGCAACAACTGGTTTCGCGCCTATGGCAACGAGAACTGGGAGTTCGACGAGGACGGCCTGATGCGCCGGCGCATCGCCAGCATCAACGAGCACCCGATCGCCGAGGCGGACCGCAAGTTCCACTGGCCCTTGGGGCGCCGGCCGGACGACCATCCCGGCCTCAGCGATTGCGGGTTTTGACGCCTGCGCTGATTTCTCCCGCAACGCCTATTCGGCGCTTGATCGCCAGCAATTGATGCCATCGATCATGCTGCTTCTTCGCGCTCAAAATGGGCAAACGTGCCGCGGCCCGCAGACTTGGCTGCGTAGAGGGCAACATCCACGTTCTTCATGAGCTCATCTGCACTCGTGCCGTTTCGAGGCGCCAGAACTACACCTATGCTCGCCCCGATCGTGATCTCATGTCCGAGCACGTTGCGCGGGGTGCGGATCGCTGTCAGCAATCTCTTCGTGAGCTTCTCCGCTTCCCTAGGCGTCGTCGCTCCGGCCTGTATGACGGCGAATTCATCGCCCCCAAGCCGCGCCACGAGATCGTCTCCCCGCACGGCCTTGCGCAGTGACCGCACGATGCTCTTCAGCAAGGCGTCTCCCACCGGGTGACCAAGCCTGTCGTTGTTATCTCCTTGAATTTGTCGAGATCGATCCAGTGAACCGCAAATCCGGCCCCGGGGCGCAGATGTCGGAGGGCGTTCTCTAACTCACGACTAAAGTAGACGCGGTTGGCGGCGCTGGTCAGCGGATCATGGTGGGCCAACCATGTGATCTTCTCTTCGGCCTTGCGCCGCTCGGTTATGTCTTCCTGAATGTCCACCCAGCCCCCACCGGGTAGCGGCTGATTGGTGACCTGCACGGTCTTCCCATCCTTGAGATGCTGGGTGTAGGAGAAAGTCTCGCCACTCGCCAGTTTGGCGATGTGCGCGCGTATCCACGCGCACTGGCGTTCAATCTCTTGCGGATCATCCTGGCCTTTGTCGCGCTTCACATGAAAGCGCACGATGCTGGCGAGACGGTGTCCCGGGCCGCGTCAGACGTGGGGGTAGATTGTATATTGTAGCGGTAGAGCTTGTTGCAGACGATCAGCCGTTGCTGAGCGTCGAACATCGACAGTCCTCGCCCCATGTTGTTGAGCGCGACGTCGAACCAACGATTGAGCTGTTGCAGCTGCTTCTTGCGCTGGAGAAGTTCCGCCGTATTCTCTTTCAGCGACGTCAGCGCCTGTGCCAATTCGATGCACCCTGTGATGGTCGTCGAGGAAGGGCTGTCGAAGCTAAGCTCTCTGTGCGCGGCAATGACTTCGAATTCTTATCTCGCTGCGAGTATGGATTTTCTTGAATTCACGGTCTGTGCCCTTCAGCCCTGAAATAAGCCTGGCAAACTAGCTTACTGAGGTAAGAGGGGCCCTAACGAGCGGGCATGAACCGTACGCAAATCTTCACTACTCAAACTTACGGTGCGCGCCAGGGAGAATGTTGTAGGATCACACGACCTCCCTGCCGAAGCATTCGATAAGACTGTTGCAGCCAATGTTCCTCAGGGAACAACGCGCCGGATGGCGTCCGGCCTACAGTGCAGATTGTCCGTTTTGATACTTTAAGGGCAACTGATGAACTACTTTCAGGCCTCTCGCGCTCAGCGCTGGATCGGCCGTCGCCTTAGCATCGCTCTGCTTGCGCTTGCGACTTGTGCCTTTGTCCCCCTCCCGGCAATCGCCGCTGATGCCATCATGAAGCGCGGCGATGCCGCGGTCACCGGCTTTTCGGGCGCCAAGGTGTGGGGCAACGTCCCGCCCGATGTGTCGCCCACCGACGTCACCTTGATCGACACCGGCGGTGCCGTGCTTCGGGTGTTCGATCTCGCAAAGCTCGGCGGCCCGCCTCCGGAGCGCTGGCCAACGCCCCGTCGACCTTCCAGGCGACGGCGGGAGATATCGGTCAGGTGTTCGGCGTCGCGCTCGACAGCGACACCGCCAACCGCGCGCCCAATATCTATGTGACGTCGACTTCGCTGTTCGGTCTGCAAATCGTTTCGAAAGAAGGCCACAGGCTCGTCAACGGCGAGCGCGGCGCGCGCTGGATGCCCGGTCAGTTTGGCGTGCCCAAGGGCGGAGGCCCCGGCTCGGTTTGGAAGATCGATGGCACGACCGGAGCCATTTCGCTCTTCGCCAATCTCGGGCACGACGGCAAGGACAATGCCGGTCCGGGTCTCGGCAATGTCGCCTACGATGCGGCCACCAACCAGCTCTTCGTCACCGACCTGGAGTTCGGACTCATTCATCGCCTGGGGCTCGACGGCAGCCTGCGTGGCAGCTTCGACCACGGCACGACCGGCCGCGCCGAGGCCGGGCTGGAGGCCATCCCTTACGACGCCGCACGCAGGACGAACATCGAGCGTCCAGAATTCAATGTCGAAGATCCCTTCACGTGGGGCTTCGCCGACGCCCGCCGGCGCGTGTTCGCCGTCACCGTGCAAAGCGGACGCGTCTATTATTCCGTCGCCAAGCCGCTTGCAGATCTGGTCGGTCGGCCTCAACCCCGACGGCAGCTTTGCCGACGACGCGCGCGCCGAGTTCGACGTCAAGGACACCCCCAACGACAACATCGTCACGGACATCCTGTTCGACGGTCCGGACCGGCTCTACCTGTCGCAGCGCGGCGGCCTGACCGGCAGCTACGACTACTCGATCTTCGCCAAGCTGGAGAAGCCGGTCGTACGCCGCTACGCGTGGAACGACAGCGACAAGCAGTGGTCGGAGGAAGTCGGCGAGTTCGCTGTCGGCCTCAAGCTGCCGCATCGCTCTACCCTCGGCGGCATCGCGCTGAGCTACGGCTACGACGCCGACGGCAAGATCGACTACGGCAAGTGTCGCGAGACCCTGTGGACCAGCGGCGAGCACCTGCGCGAAGGCGAGGACAAGGAGCGCGACTTCAAGGGCGGCGCGCGCGTCGTGCATGGCCTGCAGGGAACCGACAAAGGCAATATCCGCCCGGCCAACGAGCCGCCGTACCAGACGTGGTTTGTCGACAACGACGGCCAGTACGACGACGCCGACTTGTACAGCCGCATCGGCGATATCGCGATCTACGCTCCTTGCGATGAGCTCACCGCCGCCGCGCCGTCACCACCCCTGAGCCCAACCCCGTACCGACACCCCCTCACGGCCCGGGCGTATGGATCGACAAGGTCTGCACGCCGGCCCCGTTCGGTGGCCTCATCCACTGCGTCATCACCGTGACCAACAGCGGCAGCACGCCGCCGGAAGACCCGGTCACCATCTGGGACGCGGCGACGATCCTCGCGGGCCCAGGCGCAGGCGGCGCGGTCATGATCAATGCGGTCGCACCCGACATCCCGCAGTGGTTCTGTTCGCCGATGCCGACGGCAAATCTCTCCTGCACGCTCGCGCCTGAGCTGCTGCCGCCCGGCGCCAGCCATTCCATCGACGTCACGATCGACACCGGCCCGCTTTTCCTCGCCGGCAATCACGGCTTCCGCAACTGCGCGGTGCTCGGCGCGCCCATGGTACGGCGAAGCCTGCGCCGACGGCGGAACGCAACTCACCATCGTGAAGACCGCCCCGGCCGCGTGCGCGCCGGGAGCCGACTGCACGTTCGGCGTCACCATCACCAACAACGGGTCGCTTCCCTTCAGCGGCGACGTCGTGCTGAGCGACAGCATGTTCATGGGCCCCGCCGCAGCGCTGCCCGCGCCGATCACCATTGCGCCGCCGCTCGGCTGCGCTCCCGCACCGGCCGCAGTGCCGTTCTCGTGTACGGCGCCGCTCACCCTCGCGGCTGGAGCATCGCATGCCTTCTCCATCACGGCGACGATGCCCATTGGTCCGGCGCCGGGATACTGGGCGCGCAATTGCATCGCCGTCTCGGCTCCCGGCGTGGCGCCGCCGGCGCTTCCTCCCGCAGCGCCTGGTGACAGCAGCGTGAGCTGCGCCTGGGTGCCCGTTGGAGCCCCGCTCCCGCTCAATAACTTGCGGCTCACAAAGACCGCGCTGCACGCCGGCAAATGCTCCAAGGCGCCTGGCGACATCATTCTTTGCGACTACGAGATCAGCCTCTTCAACGACGGTCCGTCGCCCTATCACGGCATGCTGACGGTCAATGAGACGGTTCCTGCCGCGTCGACGCTGACGGTGGGCGACCCGACATGGGCGTGCGCCGGCGGCCCGCCGGTATACGGCTGCAACACCCTCGCGGCTGCCGATATTGCCGTAGGCGCCTCGCTCACGATCCCGCTGCAGGTCAGCATTCCGCTCGCACCCCTCGAAGGCGCCGGCTGCTCGTTGCCCAACACGGCGGCGATCGTTGCACCGGCGGGCGGTGGCGATGACAACTTCGATGCCGGGGACGATGCGGACACCGCCATCGCGGACGCGTTCCTTAGCTGGGTCGATGCCTTCGGCGTGTTGCAGGTCACCTGCGACCCGACCAACCTCAAGACGAAGAAGGTCTCCAAGGGCGATTGCGTCAAGTCGGGCGACAACTTCCGCTGCGCGTACACCGTCACGGTGACGAACATGGGTCCCGACCCGTATCACGGCCCGCTGAAACTCAACGAGCAGCTTGGCTTTGCGCCAACGTCGGTGATGTTCTCGGCGGACTGGGGCTGCTCTGGCGGCGGTGCCAGCTACCAGTGCACCAAACCGCACGTCGATATGGAGAAGGGCCAAAGCGTCGAGCTGGATCTCACCGTCAATGTGCCGGGTGGGCGCCAGTGCGAGCTCGTCAACCGAGCGGCCACGATCTTTCCGGTGGCCGGCACTCGCTACAATAACGTGCTGGGCGACGACCTCGCGGCCGCAACGGCAAAGATTCCCGACAAGAGCTGCGAGAAGCCCGATCGGCCGCAATGCGAGCCGGGTACAAACGAGCTGCGCTCCGAAAGCGGCGCCTGCGTCTGCAAGACGGGCTACATGCGCGACCGCGAGCTGGGCTGCGTCCGCATCATTGCCGAGCCTAAGCGCTGCCCCGACGGCACGCCGGTCCCCAAGAACGGCCGCTGCCCCGGCACCACGCCCAAGTGCGACCCGGGCCCGAACGAGTTCCGCAACGACGATAACCGCTGCGTGTGTAAGAGCGGCTATGAGCGGAATGATCGCGGCCTCTGCGTCGCCGAAGAAACTCCGCTGTGCGAGCCGGGCCGCAACGAGTACCGCAACGACAAAGACCAGTGCGTTTGCAAGCGCGGCTACGAGCGCAACAACCGCGGGCTCTGCGTCGCCGAAGAAACTCCGCTGTGCGAGCCCGGTCCGAACGAGTATCGCAACGACGATAACCGCTGCGTGTGCAAGCGCGGCTACGAACGCGACAAGAACGGCCGCTGCGTCGATGAAACCAAGCAGTGCCAGCCAGGCCCGAACGAGTATCGCAACGACGATGGCCGCTGCGTGTGCAAGAAGGGTTATGAGCGCGACAAGAACGGCCGTTGCGTCGAAGAAACCAAGCAGTGCCAGCCAGGCCCGAACGAGTATCGCAACGACGATGGCCGCTGCGTGTGCAAGAAGGGTTATGAGCGCGACAAGAACGGCCGTTGCGTCGAAGAAACGAAGCCGCAGTGCGAGCCCGGCCCGAACGAGGTCCGAGACGACGGCGAGTGTGTCTGCAAGCGTGGCTACGAGCGCGACAAGAACGGCCGCTGCGTCACGGACGTGAAGCCGCAGTGCGAACCGGGCCCGAACGAGATCCGCGACGATAAGGGCCAGTGCGTCTGCAAGCGCGGCTACGAGCGCGACAAGAACGGCCGTTGCGTGAAACCGACCGATCCGGCCGACGAATGCCGAAAGCAGGGCAAGATCTGGGACGGCAAACGCTGCGTCGACTCACCGAGCCCGGCCGAGGAGTGCCGCAAGAAGGGCTGGCTGTGGACCGGCAAGCGCTGCGTAGAGCCGCCGAAGAAGCCGTGCCCGACCGGGACCATCGGCACGCCGCCCAATTGCAAGTCGGTTGAGAAACCGAAATGCCCGACCGGCACCACCGGCACGCCACCGAACTGCAAGTCGATCGTGAAACCGAAATGCCCCTCCGGCATGATCGGCACCCCGCCGAACTGCAAGTCGATCCCGAAGCCGAAGTGCCCGACCGGGACCATCGGCACGCCACCGAACTGCAAGCCGATCGTGAAGCGGAAGTGCCCGACCGGGACCATCGGCACGCCACCGAACTGCAAGTCGATCGTCAAATTGATCGTGAAGCCGAAGTGCCCGACCGGAGCGACCGGCGTATTCCCCAACTGCAAGAAGGTCTCAGGCCGGCTCACGAATAGATGATTGTCTTCGGCTGGCTCTGGGAGGTCGGCCGCCACCGAAGGGCGGACTGAGCATTCCTCGACCGATGAAGCCTGCTTTTTAGGGCCCCTTACCCATGTTTTTGGTGCACCGGCCATCCCGTCGTACGCGCACCTCGTATGACTTCGATCGAGTGAATTAACCCAATTTTGGTTGCACGCGCTGAACCCGACTATCCGTGTGGCCTTGATTTACGGTTGCGATGACTAAATTAGGCAGCGTGTGCGGCTGCAATGAGATTGCTGCGTCTGGAAGACTGCAAGGTGCCTTTCCCTCTGCCCACCAAATCGCACCTCGTAGCGCTCGTCGCCATCGCGCTCGCCACTGCGATTTTCATCATTGATACGTTCTCGCCCCTGGGCATTGCGATTGCCGCGCTTTACGCCCTCGTGGTGGTGCTGGCTGCCCGACTGATATCCCGGGCGGGTGTCCTCGCCGTAGCCTTGGGCTGCTTGGCGCTGACGGTTTTGAGCTACACGGTACAGCACGGCGTCGACTTCGAAAGCGCCTCCTTCGTCCGCTGTCTCGTCAGCATTCTCGCCATCGCCATCACCACGTTCCTCGCATTGAAGACGCAAGCGGCAGCCACGGCATTGCACGAGCAAGCCGAGCTTCTTGACGTCACGCATGACGGCGTTTTTGCGCGCACCATGGACGATGTGATCACGTACTGGAATCGCGGCGCCGAGGAGCTGTACGGCTGGAAACGTGACGAGGCGGTCGGCCGCATCTCGCACGAGCTGATGCGCACGAAGTTTCCTGTTCCCTTGGAAGAAATCTCAGCAGAGCTTTCTCGCACGGGTCGTTGGGAGGGTGAGCTCGTTCACACGAGCAAAGCCGGAAAGCAAATCGATGTCGCCAGCCGCTGGTCGTTGCAGCGCGACGAACGGAAGCGGCCGGTAGCGATCCTCGAAACCAATAACGACATCACGGCGACCAAGCATGCGCAGGCGGCGTTGCATGCCGCCCAGTCGGAGCTCGCTCACGTCACCCGCATAACGACGCTGGGCGAGATGAGCGCATCGATCGCGCATGAAGTGAACCAACCGCTGGCGGCGATTGTCACGCATGGCGAAGCCAGCCTGCGCTGGTTGAAACGGGATGCGCCTGTCATCGACGAGGCGCTTCAAGCCGTCACGCGCATCATTGGCGATGCCAATCGCGCCAGCGATGTGATCCGCAGAATTCGCGAGCTTGCCAAAAAAGCCGAGCCAGAGGTGGCCAACCTCGACATCAGCGACGTCATCGAGGAGGCCGTTGCGCTTGTAAGGCACGAGGCACTCAGCCATCGCGTGGCGTTGCGGCTCAATCTCGCGCCACACTTGCCCTTGGTGCACGGCGATCGCATCCGACTGCAGCAGGTCATCATCAACCTGCTGATGAACGGTCTCCAGGCCATGTCGAAAGTCGCCGATCGCCCGCGCGTCCTCGTCATTCGCACGCGCCTGCATGAGTCGGACAAGGTGCTCGTCTCGGTCGAGGACGTCGGCGTCGGGATCGAAGGCGAATTGGCCGATCAGCTTTTCAACGCCTTCTACACGACGAAGCCGAATGGGATGGGCATGGGGCTGTCTATCTGCCGTTCGATCGTCGAGGCGCATGGCGGACGCATATGGGCTGCGCGTAACAGCGGCCCCGGCATGACATTTCAGTTTACGCTCTGCGCCCTTGGCAATAGAATTCGAGCTAGGCCCCAAAATGGTGCGGCCGGCCTCCGGGGGAGAGGCCGGCCGCTTTTGCGACCGAGGCTCGGGGGGAGGAGCGGGGTCGCAAGGGGGTTGCAGAGTTTCTTGCCTAAGCGGCGAGGGCCGGCTGCTTGGACTCCTTGCGCAGGAAGTCGACCAGCGCTCGCAGCTTCAACGGGACGTGGCGCCGGCTCGAGTAATAGAGAAAGAAGCCGTTCCACTTTGGTGACCAGTCGCCCAGGAGGGGCACCAATTTGCCATCGGAGACGAGGGTGGAAACCGAAGCCTCCGGCAGCTGCGCGATGCCGACGCCGTCCAGTGCCGCCCTAAGTGCGAGATCGTGATCGTTCACCGTCAGCGTTCCTTCGACGCCCACCTCGACCCGCTCTCCGCTTTTCATGAAACGCCAGCTGTTGGCGACGACATCCCTATCCCAGCGATAGCGCACGCAATTGTGCTGGCGCAGCTCCTCGGGATTCGAGGGCGCCGGGTTGCGCGCGAGATAGTCCGGTGAAGCGACGGTAACGACGCGGAACTTGCCGCCGATCGGGACCGCAATCATGTCCTGGGCGATGCTGCTTCCGAGGTGGATTCCGGCGTCAAAATGATCGACGACGATGTCCTTGCATTCCAGATCGACCGAAACTTCGAGGCCGATGGCCGGATACGCCGCCGAGAAGCGAGCAACGAGCGGAGCGATCACCGTCACCGCCGCGAGCGGGTGCACGGTCAGACGGATCGTTCCAGTAGGACTGTCGCGATAGGCATTCACGGCATCGATGGCGTTGTCGACGCCCTCGAGCACCGGGTTCAAATGGCTGAGCAGCTGCTCCCCGGCTTCGGTGAGCGCGACGCTGCGCGTGGTGCGGTTGAGAAGCCTGACGCCGAAGCTCTCCTCGAGGCCGCGGATCGCCTGACTGAGAGACGGAGTTGACAGGCCGAGGTGCTCGGCGGCGCGCGTGAAGCTGGAGTGCTCGGCGACTGCTACGAATGCAGTAAGCTGGGCGAATTGCGTGCCGCGGATCGATTGCCCCTTTCGAGACATTACCCGTCGGGTCGATGCACCCGCAGGCTTAGCAAATTGTTCGGCTGTCGATGCTGCGATAGTCATGACTTCTCACTCCGCGTATCACCCATCTCGAGGGCGGTTTGGATGCAGTCGAGCAGTTCGTCCTCGTTAAACGGCTTGGCCAGGTAGCAGACGACGCCAGCCTTCATCGCGCGCTCGCGCGCCTTCTCGTCCGGATGGGCGGTGATCAGTACAGTGGGAATTGCGTTGCCCGATTGAACGAGCCTCCCGTGAAGCTCAATTCCGCTCATGCCCGGCATCTGTACGTCCGCGATCAGGCAATGGTCCGGCGCGCCTGTTCGGAGTTGAGAAAGTCACGGGCGCAGGGGAACGCTTCCGGTTCGTAGCCGGCCGCTCGCATCAGGCTCATGGTCGCCTCGCGCACGGACTCGTCGTCGTCTACGATCGAAATCATTGGCCTCTTGTCCATCTCAGTCCTCGCTCTGATGGCAAGCTAATGGGGCGCGCGCCGGCGTGACATTGCACGTCGGGCTATTGCGCCTGGACAAAGAGCAAGATGCGCTGAACCAAAGGATGGGGCCCCCTATCCTCAGGTATAGTCGGCTAGGATTTTTGCCCCGCGGGCAGGGCCAGACGGTCAGCCATGCGGACCAATTCGGCCAGCGATTTCGCCCGCATCTTGTGCATGACGTTGCCGCGATGAAGCTTCACCGTGACCTCGCTCAAATCGATGTCGGCGGCGATTTGCTTGTTCATCCGCCCCGTAACCACCAGCGCCATCACCTCGCGCTCGCGCGGGGTTAGAGAGTTGTAGCGTTCCCGCAGTTCGGCGGTGGCTGCCCCGTCACGACGCCGGGCGCGGTCCTTCTCGACTCCGAGCTGCACGGCATCGAGCAGATCCTGGTCGCGAAACGGCTTGGTCAGGAATTCGATCGCGCCGGCCTTGATCGCGCGTACGGTCATCGGGATGTCGCCGTGGCCGCTGATGAAGATGATCGGGAACTCGATGCTCGACTTTATGAGCTCGCTCTGGAACTCGAGGCCGCTCAGCCCGCGAAGCCGGACGTCGAGCACCAGGCAGCTGGGCACGTCGGGACGTTCGGCAGCTAGAAAATCGGTCGTCGATTCGAAGGCGCGAACATCGAGGCCGATCGAGCGAAGGAGGCTGCCCACCGCCTCGCGAACGGAATGGTCATCGTCGATCACATAAACGATGGGTTGCTCAACGCTCATCGATACTCGTCGACTGTTCACGCATCGGTACCGCGCAATCGCAACGGAATTGCCGGTTCGCAATCCATTGGCCGCGCACGTTAGCGCATCGCGGACATTTAAGCTCGGTCGCTTGATAAAGCCTGAAACCGGCAACACCAAGGAACCGGATTGTTAGCGCGCGACAAACGGCCCTATTCATCCCAGTTCCCTTCAACGTGCGCCGGCAATGCCCACCTGTCTCTTGGGTCAAACCATAGGAGACAGCGATGCAAATCCAAGCTGAACCCGTCACCACGGAAGATCGAAACGGCGTGCCAAGGAAGTGCGCTCGGGCTATGGCGTAATGCCGGGAAGTGAGTTTCCAACGGCAATCTATTTCTCTGTCGCCGGTGCATTCGCATGGATGCTGGGCGCCGCATGGCTCGCCTTCGGCACCAATGCGGGAACCGATCTCGACCTCGCAATGGTCACCGTACTCGCGCTCGTATTCCTCGGCATCCCGACGGCCATGCATCACACGGCCGCAACCCGCTATCCCTCCGTGCCGAAGCCAATGGCGGGCTTCCTTTCGTCACAGGTCGACACCGCCACGGGATGGATGCCCGCACGGCCAAGCGTGGCTGGAGGTCATGCTCATTCCCGCGGCGCTGGCCATCGCGGCGACCCTCATCGGCGGCGTCTACATACTCGGCGCCTGACCCTTGCTCATTTGGAAGGGCGCCCGCATGGCTTCGCCTCTGAAGATTGTGTTTCAAGCTTTGCTTGCCTCGACGCTGCTGTGCGGCACCGCATATGCCCAGCAGCCTAAAGGCGACGAGGAGCTCGAGCTCCAGTTCAACGGCCATTGCCGCGAGTGCCACTCATTCGTCAAGAACGACAACCGTCTCGGACCATCGCTCTATGGTGTCGTGGGCCGCAAGGCCGGCAGCGTTCCCGGATTTCAACTATTCGAACTCGGTCAAGGATTTAGGGATCGTTTGGGATGAAGCGACGCTCGACAAGTGGATCACCAATCCCGGCGCCGTCATCCCCGACAACAACATGGCCGCTCTGTTCGGAGGCATCGACGATGCCTCCGTCCGCGCCAAGATCATCGCGTTCCTGAAGCAGGACACGCAGATGACGACGTCAGCGAAGAAGTGAGCATTCTTCGGCCCCAGCGAACGACCTGTTGAAATCATCGCGCGTTATCGGCGCCCACTGGGGCTGCCATATCTCTCTCCAACCTCAGGCCTTCGGCCGTGAGGACGGAGGAGACGAACTCGGGCTGTACCCGAAAATCCCCCTCAACAGGAGTCATTCGATGAAAGTTCTCAGCATCGCCATTGTCGCCCTCGCTCTCGCCGCCGGCGCCGTCACCGCCCAGGCCGGAAACGGTGACGACTGTCACACCAAGACTGTGCACGGCATTTGGGATTGCCGCTGATACCGCACGGGTGCCGCTGGTCCCAGACCGATCGGCGCCAGGGGATCCGGAGACCAGCTCCGGATCCCCGCATTTTAATGACCGCGGGCTGGCATCGCGCCGGTCGGGGAGCTGGAAAATGGGCATCGTCCGATTTCGCGCTGAGGTTCCCGCACACGTTCTATGTGCTCGCCGCCTTTATCGTCTTCATCGGCGTGACCGCGATCCGCACGATGCCGACCGACATCTTCCCGGAGATCAACATTCCGGTCGTGACGGTGATCTGGTCCTACACCGGCCTCAGCACGCCGGAGATGGAGGCGCGGGTCAGCACCTACAGCCAGTACACGATCAGCTCCAACGTCAACGGCATCAAGAACATGGAGTCGCAGACCCTCAACGGTCTGTCGGTCCAGAAGATCTACTTCCAGCCGGACGTCAATCTCGACCTCGCCATCTCTCAGATCGTCGTCGGCGACGAACGCGATCCGCGCGCTGCTGCCGCCCGGCATCCAGCCGCCCATCATCGTGCAGTTCAACGCCTCGAGCGTGCCCGTCCTGCAGCTCAGCCTGACGTCCGACAGTCTCAACGAGCAGCAGCTGTACGACTTCGGCATCTACAGTCTGCGCCAGCAGCTCGCTCCGGTGCACGGCGTGACGTTCCCGACACCGGCCGGCGGCAAGTACCGGCAGATCATGGTCGATATCGACCCCGACAAGTTGCTGGCGAAGGGCCTAACGCCCAACGACGTCGTCAACGCCGTCAACGTGCAGAACCTCACGCTGCCGTCGGGCACCGCCAAGATCGGCGACACGCAATACATCGTCCACTCCAACGCCACGCCGGCCACGATCGAGGAGCTGAACAACATCCCGATCAAGGTCGCCAATCATGCGACCGTGTTCATCAAGGACATCGGTCACGTTCGCGACGGCTCGGCCGTGCAGCAGAACGTCGTGCGCGAGAACGGCCGCCGCGCAGTTCTGCTGAGCGTCATCAAGAACGGCAACGCTTCGACGCTCGACGTCGTCAACGGCGTGCGCAAGGCGCTGGCCGTCGCCCGCGCCGCCGCGCCGCCCGGCCTCGCCATCAACGAGCTGTTCGATCAATCGGTGTTCGTCAAGCAATTCCGTCGCCGGCGTGCTGCGCGAAGGCGCCATCGCCGCCGCGCTGACGGCGCTCATGATCCTGCTGTTTCTCGGATCGTGGCGGTCGACGCTCGTCGTCATGATCTCCATCCCGCTGGCGATCCTGTCGTCGATCGTCGGCCTGTTCTTCCTCGGCGAGACACTCGAACACGATGACGCTGGGCGGTCTCGCGCTGGCCATCGGCATCCTGGTCGACGATTCTACGGTGACGATCGAGAATACGCACCGGCTGCTTACCGAGGGCGGCATGCCGCTGCCGGAGGCGACGCTGCACGGCTCGGCCGAGATCGCCGTACCGACGCTCGTCTCGACGCTCGCCATCGCCTGCGTGTTCACGTCGGTGGTCTTTCTCGAGGGGCCCGCGAGATATCTGTTCACGCCGCTTGGCCTGGCGGTCGTGTTCGCCATGCTCGCCTCGTATGGCCTGTCGCGCACCCTGACGCCGATCACGATCGGGCTGCTGCTCAAAGGCGAGCAGCACGAGGGCTCATCGAGCGGCGGCACCGCCTGGCTGGTTCGGCCGCATCCACGCCGCGTTCGAACGCGGCTTCGAGCGCATGCGCGCAAGCTACGCTGCGCTGCTTGCCGTGCTGCTCGCGCGACGCGGCATCGTGCCGATCGCCGCCGTGCTTGTGCTCGCGCTCGGCACCGGCATGTTCCTGCTCGTCGGCCGCGACTTCTATCCGAACATCGACGGCGGCCGCATCCAGCTCCACGTTCGCGCCCCGGCCGGTACTCGGATCGAGACGACCGAGAAGATCTTCCAGGCGATCGAGGACAAGATCCGCACGATCATTCCCGATCGCGATCGCGAGCTCATCGTCGACAACATCGGTCTGCCCGCGCGCGCCTACAACCTCGCCTTCACCGACGGTTCGACCATCGGCATCAACGACGGCGTCATCATGGTGTCGCTCAAGGACGGGCCACGCGCCGACCGCCGACTACGTGCGCAAGCTGCGCGAGGCGCTGCCCGCCGCGTTCCCGGAGGTCACCTTCTATTTCCAGGCCGCCGACATCGTCACGCAGATCCTGAATTTCGGTCTGCCGGCGCAGATCGACGTGCGCACCATCGGCTACGACAAGGCGACCAACCTGCGCGTCGCCAAGGAGCTGCAGCGGCGTATCGCCGCCATCCCCGGCATCGCCGACGCGCATCTGCAGCAGGAGGTCAACGCGCCCGCCTTCCTGGCATCGATCGATCGCACCCGCGCAGCACAGCTCGGCCTCAACGCCAACGAGGTGGTGAGCAACATCAACGTGAGCCTGAGCTCATCGCAACAGGTATCGCCGAACTTCTGGACCGATCCGGCATCCGGCCGCCCGTACTACATCGCGGTGCAGACGCCCGAGCATGAGATCAGCTCGCTCAACGATCTCAGGCAACACGCCGGTCTCGACCGGCATCTCGACCACCGGCGATCCCGTGCCGGGGATGCTCAGCAACGTGGCGACTCTCAATCGCGACACTCTGCCGACAAACTCCAATCAGACCAACATTCAGCCGGTCTTCGATGTGTATGCGAGCGTTCAGGATCGCGATCTCGGCGGCGTCGCGCGCGACATCAATAAGGTGGTAGGCGAGCTGCAGAAGCAGCTTGCGCCCGGAAACACCATCCAGGTGGTCGGCCAGATCGAGAGCATGAACGGCGCCTTCAGCCGACCTCGGCATCGGCCTGCTGTTCGCGGCCGTCATCGTCTACCTGCTGATGGTCGTCAACTACCAGAACTTCGGCGATCCGTTCGTCGTCATCCTCGCGCTGCCGGCGACGTTGTGCGGCATCCTGACGATGCTGTTCGTCACGGGCACGACGCTCAATGTCCCCTCCCTCATGGGAGCGATCATGGCGGTCGGCGTCGCCTCGGCAAACTCGATCCTGCTCGTCACGTTCGCGCGCGAGCAGCAGCTTGCCGGCAAGTCGGCGCACGACGCAGCGATCGAAGCGGGCCACACACGTATCCGTCCGGTGCTGATGACGGCCGCCGCCATGATCGTCGGCATGATCCCCATGGCTATCGGTGGTGCCGGCGAGGAGCAGAACGCGGCGCTAGCCCGCGCCGTCATCGGCGGGCTGCTGTTTGCCACTCCAACCACGCTCCTCCTCGTGCCGTACCTGTTCGCAATGCTGCGTAAGGGCAACGACGGAAAAGCCGAGCACGGCGTTTTTGAGAGGGAAGTGTGATGGCCGAGAAAGCGCAACTGCGCGTGGTCGAGACCACGTCTACGCCAATCGGCGGAGGCGCCGCCAAGATCGGGCGGCGCGCAGCGTACTTCGGGCTTGGCGTCGTGCTCGCTCGCTCGTTGGCTCCATCGGCGTGCGGCGGGTGGAGCTCCTACACCGAGACCCGCAACGCCCTGGAGACATCCCAGCGTCACCGCGATTTCGTGCCGGCCGTGCGCGTAGCCGAAGTGCGCGATAGTGGGGACACGATCAGCGTCTCGTTGCCGGCGACAACTCAGGCGTTCACGACGGCCAACATCTTTGCCCGCGCCAGCGGCTACATCGACAAGCGCCCGGCCGACATCGGCGATCAGTGAAGGACGGTCAGCTTTTGGCTCGAGATCACCGCCCCCGAGCTCGACCATCAGATCGAGCAGGCAAAGGCGACGCTCGAGCTGGACCGGGCAACGCTGCGCCAGAACCAGGCGAACATGGATCTCGCCCGCATCACATGGAACCGCGATCGGCCGCTCGTCGCCGGAGGGCTGGACGACGCGGCAGCAGGGCTCGATCGACCAGCAGAATTTGAAGGCGCTGGAGGCGGCCGTCGGCGTGGCGCAGCAGAACATCGCGGCGCAGGAAGCGCAGCTCCGCGTGCTCAACCAGGCAGAAGGCTATCAGACCGTCGTCGCGCCGTTCGACGGCGTCGTCACCCAGCGCAACATCGACGTCGGATCGCTCGTGCAGGCCGACGCCACGACCGGCACGTTCATGTTCACGGTGATGCAGACGGATGTGATCCGCACTCAGGTCTACGTGCCGCAGGACCAGGCCGTCGGCGTCAGCCCGGGCGTCGAGGCGATCGTGCACATCCCGGAAATGCCGGGCCGCGGCTTCCCCGGCAAGGTGACGCGGATCGCCAGCGCACTGCAGCCCGACACGCGCACGCTGCTGACGGAAATCGACGTGCCCAATCCCGACGGCGCGTTGCCGCCCGGCACCTACTGCACGGTCGAGCTGCATATTCCGCGCAAGGAGCTGTCTCTGATGGTTCCGGCGGACGCGATCGTCTTCGATAGCGAGGGGCTGCACGTCGCCGTGCTCGAGGACGGCGTCGCGCACTTCCGCAAGGTCACGGTGGCGCGCGATCTCGGCACCGAGGTCGAGGTCAGCGCCGGGCTCAAGAAGGGAGAGCACGTCATTCGCAATCCCGACCGTCGACCTGGTGGACGGAAGCCGCGCCAGGGCACAGGCCGACCCGGTCAAGGAGGCGGAGAACAAGAGCTGACAAAACAGCGCGGAGGTCCTCGACCTCCGCGCTGTTCGCGTGCGGCAGTCATCTTCAGTACGTGCAGACCCAGCGACGACCACGCCAGTAGCACTCATCACCGCCGTAGCCGTCGTAGATGAGTGGACCGTAAAATGCGGTGTGGCGGTGTCCGTAAAACCGGCCGCCATAGCCGCGACCCGCAAACCCGCCACCGTGGAAGCCTCCACCGTGGAAGCCGCCGCCGCCGTGAAAGCCGCCACCGCCGCCATGGCCCGGCGCGGCCATGGCGCCGGCCGCTGTAAGTCCGATGGCCAGCGCTCCGACACATGCGGATAAGATACGATTGCTCAGCATTCCCGTTCTCCTTCACAATTCGGCGCGACCCGAATGGCGCGCCTGTCGGGATGTCGGGTGCTTTGGAAGTGTCGATAACGCCGATGAGCGCGAACGGCCTTTTCGCTCCTCGTTACGAGTGCAGCGAACTCGAAAAAGAGTTCCGCCCACAGGTGCTCAGCCGGCGTCTCCGGTGGCCGACCTACCTCACGTCGGCTCGCTGATATCTCTTCTGGTGGCGACGATGTCGAGCGCGCGAAAGACCACCGTGTCGGTGGTCAACACTTGAGCAAGTTATGCCCAAGCTGTCGGCATATCTTCGCTTTCTGCTGAATTGTTATGCGAATGGAGTTTCCTGATACGAATTCTTTTTGACTGACGGTGGATCCCGTGTCTCAATAAATTTCAGGGCATTGCGCATGTGAGTTGCGAGTGGCCTTCGGGCTCCCGCAGCGCGCCGCCAGACGCCAAACCGGTCTGGTGAAACGCGCGGTGCGGTTGGAGCTGAAGGGGTCCTAAATGACAATCGCAATTGATCAGGCCGGCATGGTGCCGGAAAGCGGATTGCGGCGCGCGATCGACTGGCGCGGCGCGTTCTGGGTGGCTAGCGGCGTCCCTGCTCTCGTATTGTTTTCAATCGGCGGTATCGCCGGCACGACGGGCAAGCTCGCGTTTCTGATCTGGATCGTTTCCATGATCATGGGCTTCATCCAATCATTCACCTACGCGGAAATGGCTGGCCTGTTCCCCAACAAATCGGGCGGCGCATCGGTCTATGGGGCTGCCGCATGGATCCGCTACTCCAAGATCATCGCTCCGCTCTCGGTGTGGTGTAACTGGATCGCCTGGACGCCGGTGCTATCGCTCGGATGCTCCATCGCGGCGGCCTACATACTCAATGCGCTGGCGCCCATTCCGGCCGCCGATGCACCCGATGTGGTCGCCTACCTGCAGGCCAACGCGGCATCGCTGACGGGTACCGACGCGGAGAAGGCAGCGGCGGCCGTCGCCGCGCTTACGCCGAGCCTGCGCAGCTGGACGCTTTTCTCGCACTCGCTGGGTCCGGTCAGCTTCTCGCTCAACGCCACGTTCTTCATCGGCGCGTTTCTGATGCTGCTTACCTTCGCTATTCAGCACCGCGGCATTCTCGGCACCGCCGCCGTGCAGAAGTACATCGGCCTCGCCGTCATCCTGCCGATGCTCATCGTCGGCGTCGTCCCCATCATCACCGGCCAGATCAACTGGTCGAACTACACCCCGCTCGTGCCGCTGGCGGCCGCTTACGCACCCGAGCCCGGCAGCTGGAACATCGCAGGTTGGACACTGGTTCTCGGCGGCCTCTTCATCGCGGCCTGGTCGACCTACGCCTTCGAGACGGCCATCTGCTACACGAGCGAATTCCGCAACCCGGGGACGGATACGTTCAAGGCAATCTTTTACTCGGGCATGCTCTGCCTGCTGCTCTACACGCTGGTGCCCTTCACCTTCCAGGGCGTGTTGGGCCTCGAAGGCATGCTCGCAACGCCCATCGTCGACGGCTCAGGCGTGGCCGAGGCGATGGGCCGGATGGTCGGCGGGTCCGGCTTCATCACCAACATCATGGTGATGCTCATGATCCTGGCACTCTTGCTGGCGATCATGACGGCGATGGCCGGATCCTCGCGCACGCTCTACCAGGGCTCCGTCGACGGTTGGCTCCCGAAATACCTGAGCCACGTCAACTCGCACGGTGCACCGACGGGCGCCATGTGGACTGACCTCATCGTCAACCTCGCCGTTCTCGCCATCGCTGCAGCCGACGCGACGAGCTTCTTCTTCATCCTCGCCGTCTCCAACTGCGGCTACATCATCTTCAACTTCCTCAACCTCAACGCCGGTTGGATCCATCGCATCGACAACGGCCACATCAAGCGGCCGTGGCGCGCTCCGACGTTCCTTTTGGCGCTCGGCGCGATCTTCGCCTTCGTCAACGCGGTGTTCATGGGCGCCGGCGCGAAGGTGTGGAACCCGATGGCGCTGTGGGCCGGCCTCATCGCGGCAGCCCTCATCATCCCGGTGTTCTGGTTCCGGCATTACGTGCAGGATAGGGGGCAGTTCCCCGCGGAAATGATGGCCGATCTTGGCCTGACGACCGCGGACCTGAAGGTGCGCAAGGCGGGCATGCTACCCTACGTGACGCTGGCCGCCGGTGTCGTCGTGATGCTGGCCGCGAACTGGATCTTCCAGCTGCCCGGATAACGCGCGGCGAGAACGACAATGGCGAAGGCTTGCTCGTCAAAAGGCAAGCCTTCGCACATCATCACACAGAAGACAGCGAGAAACTGGGGTTCGAGATGGTCGCGCTTTGGGGATCCTGGCGACAGCGCCGCCCGAGCACGCAAAGTGAGAAGCAGGGAACGCAACAAATGGATATCGAAAAATTCGTCAGCGCCGATGGCCGCGCCGAGCAGGTCAAAGAAGTGCGCGCCCTGATCGACAAGCTGGGTATCGAATATCTCTATCTGCAGTTCATTTCCGTTACCGGCCGCGTCGTTGGCAAGGGCATCCCGGCCGATCATTGGGAGAGCGTCGCCGAGAAGGGCTTTCAGCTCGTCTACGGCGCGACGGTCAATCTGTTCGTCAACCGGCACAAGGAATACCTCGGCTACGGACCGGAGGCGGCGGAGCTCATCGGCATTCCCGAGCCTGACACCTTCATGCAGCTCCCCTGGGACAAGCGCGTTGCCCGCATGTGGTGCACGCTGTTCCGCAATCGCGAGGAGCGCGAGGAGCCGGGCGCTTTCCTCACTTCGGACTGCCGCGGCAACCTGCGGCGTATCCACGACCAATTCAAAGCCGACCACGGCGGCCTGCACCTGCGCCACGGCACCGAGCCTGAGATGATGTGGCTCAAGAAGGATGAGAATGGCGCGCCGGCCGGCGGCTTCTCCAATCCCTATTGCTATCACATCGATCAGTTTGAGAGCCTGCGGCCCGTCTATATGCGCGTTATCGAGTATTCGCGCGCCATGGGCCTCGACATGATCCAGGGCGACCACGAGGACGCACCGGGGCAGCTGGAGCTCAACTTCACCTACGACGATGCGCTGCGCACCGCGGACCGTCTGTCGACTTACCGGCAGATCTGCGCGCAGGTGGCGCGCGAGTTCAATCTCATCGCCTGTTTCATGTCGAAGCCGTTCATGGGCGTGTCGGCGTCGGGCTGCCACCACAACATCTCGTTCTGGCGCGGCGGCGAGGACGTGGTGAAACCGCTCGGCCAAAATCCGGCGGCGCTTCCCGGGATGGCCAACAACTTCAAATATCTGAAGGGCGGCGAGAATACCTTCATGCCGGATACGGCTGACGTGCGCATGCCGGGCAAGGTTGGGCTCAACGTGGTCGGCGGCATTGTCGAGCATCTTTATGCGCTGACCGCCATCGGCTGCTCCACCGTCAACTCGTACCGCCGGCTGTGGGACACGGGGTTCTGGGCGCCCGTGTTCGCCGACTGGGGCTTCCAGAACCGCACGACGGGCCTGCGCATATCGGCGCCTGGCCGCTTCGAATATCGGGCGGTGGATTCGATGGTGAACCCGCACCTGATGGCCGGCGCCATCATCAAAGCTGCGGACGACGGCATTAAGCGCAACCTCAATCCGGGCCCGCCGGAGGAGCGCAACATCTACGTAGCCATGGAACAGGGCAAGCAGGTCCGGCGGCTGCCCATGACGCTGGGCGACGCGCTCACTGCCCTGTCGAACGACGACGTGATTAAGTCGGCAATGCCCGGCGAGATGTACCGTCTCTATGATGAGTACAAGCGCGATGAGTGGGAGAAGTTCCTGGCGACCGTCACCGATTGGGACGTGAAGACGTACCTCGACTGTCTGCCGTAACCTAGCCCACTCGCGAACTGGCAATCGAAGGAGGCTTGCCGATGAGTGCGGCAGCTGCCGAAACACGTGACGTTCCGTTCATCGATCTCTCCGATCCCACGTTCTCGGTGCGCTCGCGCGCCGTGCGCGAGGCGCGCGAGCAGAGCTGGTACGCGAAGACGCCGTACGGGCTCGCCGTGCTGCGTCACGCCGAGATGGGGCGCTTCCTCAACCATCCGAGCTTGCGTCAGGGCAGCCACAACTGGCCGGCACTCAACGGCGTCACCTCGGGCATGTTCTCCGAATGGTGGATGACGACGATCCTCGTCACCGAGGGGACCGATCATCGCCGCCTGCGCAAGGCGGCAACTCCGGCCTTCTCGGGGCGCACCATCCAGCGCCTCGAGGGCGACTTCATCAAGCTCGCCGAGAAAAAGATCGACGGCTTCGTTGACGCCGGCCGCTGCGAGTTCATGCACGACTTCGCCAACCCCTACGCCGCCGGCGTGCTGACGCTCCTGCTCGGACTGCCCGATAGCGTCGGGCCACGCATCTTCAAGCTCGCCTCCGAGATGGGTCTCGCCCTTGGCGTCACCTTCAAGCAGGAGATCGACCGCATCGAGCGCGCGACGGAGGAGCTGTACGGCTTCTGTGACGAGGTCATCGCCGATCGCAGGGCCAATCCGCGCGACGATTTCATGAGTCAGCTGATCACCACCACTACGGTGCCGGACGGACTGAGCGATGAGGAGCTGCGCAATTTGACGCTGATGCTGGTGTTCGCCGGCGTCGACACGACGCGCAATCAGCTCGGGCTGGGCATGTCGGTGTTCATGCAGCATCCGAAGCAGTGGGAAGTTCTGGCGACAAATCCGCAGCTCGCGCCGCGTGCCGCCGAAGAGGTGATGCGCATCCGCCCGACCATTACCTGGGTGACGCGCGAAGCCGTAGAGGATTTCGTTTTCGATGGCGTGCCGATTGCCAAGGGGACGACCATCCACCTGCTGTCGGAGTCGGCCGGCACGGATCCGCGCGTCGGCAACACCGAGGAGTTCGACATCGCGGCCGAGCACGAGCGCCACTTCGGCTTCGGCGGCGGCATCCACCACTGCCTCGGCCACTTCGTGGCGCGCAGCGATATGACGATCGCGTTCCGTGCCTTGTCGCAACGCCTGCAGTGTCCCGTGCCGGACGGCAAGCCGGAATGGCTGGCCGACAGCGGCAACACTGGCCCCATCGTGCTGCCCATCCGCTTCGAGAGGGCGTGAGCTGCCGCGCCGCGGTCAATTTCCCGCTCCGTCATGCCGGCGCAGGCCGGGTCGACGTTGGAAGGGCACCACGCACGCGTCCCCTGTTTGTCATCCCGGCACTTGTTGCCGGGATCCAGCCAACGGCGGGGTACAAAGCGAGCGGGAAGATGGATCCCGGGGACAAGCCCCGGGATGACAGTGTAGGCGATTAGCCGCCAGTATCGGCGATGAGGGCGGCGGCGCGCTCGCCGATCATGATGGCGGGGCCGTTGGTGTTGCCAGCGACGAGCGTCGGCATGATCGAAGCGTCGGCGACCCTCAATCCTGCGAGCCCGTGCACGCGCATGCTGCGCGGATCGACCACCGCGCCAATGTCGGTGCCCATGCGGCACGTGCCGACCGGGTGGTAGATGGAATCCGCCGTCGCCCGCACCAACGTGTCGAGTTGTGCATCCGTTGTGACGGACGGTCCAGGGCGCAGCTCCTCGCCGAGATACGGCGCCAACGCCGCCTGCGCGCAAATCTCGCGCAACAGCTTCAGGCCGTCGCGCATCATCCGGCGGTCGGTTTCGGTGGAAAGATAATTGGGATCGATGGCCGGATGCTCGGCGGGGTCGGCGGAACGCAGGCGGATGGTGCCGCGGCTCTCGGGCCGCAGCTGCGTCGTGTCGATGGCGAACCCGTGGCCCCGGTCCGCCGCGGTGGCGCCGTCGAACGCCAGCGCGTTTATGAAGTGCAGCTGCGTATCCGGCGAGGATGCATTCGGATCGAGGCGAACGAACGCGCCGGCCTCCAGCGCCTGCCCCCGCGCGGCGCCGCGACGTAGCGCGAGATACTGCAGGCCGGTCCAGAGGTAGTTCGGAAACTTGGCGTGCTTCCACATCGTCACCGGCAGCAGCGCACGGTGCTTCGTTTTGACCTCGAGATGGTCCTGCAAATTGCGGCCCACCTCCGGCCGGTCGGCGACGACTGCGATGCCGTGGCTTCGCAGATGATCCGCCTCGCCGATGCCGGACAGCATCAAGAGTTGCGGTGTGTTGATGGAGCCGCCACAGAGGATGACCTCGCCGGCCTCGATCGTTTCGACGCCACCGCCTCTCGCGACGTGAACGCCTGTGCAGCGCGCGCCTTCGAAGCTGAGCCCGGTGACGAAGGCGCCGGTGCGGATCGTCAGGTTGCGGCGTCCGCGCGCAGGATCGAGATAAGCGCGTGCGGCGCTCCATCGCACGCCGTCCTTGATGTTCAGTTGAAACGGCCCGAACCCCTCGCAGCCCGCGCCATTGAAATCTTCGCACACCGGATAGCCGGCCTGTCGCCCTGCCTCGATGAAGGCCGCAAATATCGGGCTTGCGTCCTCGGGGTCGGCAATGTGCATCGGGCCGTCGCCGCCGCGCCACGCGTTCGGACCGCGCGAGTTCGTCTCCATCTTGCGGAAATAGGGAAGCACGTCGTCGTAGCCCCAGCCGGCGCAGCCCGCATCGCGCCAGGCGTCGTAGTCGGAAGGATGGCCGCGCACCATCACCATGGCGTTGATCGACGACGACCCGCCCAGCACGCGCCCGCGCGGCCAGTAGACACGCCGCCCGTCCATGTGCGCCTGCGCTTCAGTTCGGTAGTGCCAATTGTATTTGGGGGATGCGATGGCCTTGGCCACACCCGCCGGCATACGAATGAGGATGCTGCTGTCGGTGCCCCCCGCCTCGAGCAGCAGCACGCGCCGCGCCGGATCCTCCGACAGGCGGGCGGCGATCACGCAACCCGCGCTCCCCGCGCCGACGACGATGGTGTCGTAGGTCATGAGGCGAGCAGCTCTTTGAGGTTCGCGTCGATGAATTCGGTATCGGGCGCGTTACGACCGCCCCCGGCGTAATGACCCCAAACACTCTCGATGACGCGCAGCTCGGCGTTCGGCATCAGCGCGGCTTCGGACGCGCTGTCCTCGGGGCGGAAGTAGAGGGAGGTACGCGATGGCATCAGGAACGCGCGCGCCGTAATGGCACCGAGCGCCTTGACCCGGTCGCCTCCGTAAACGGGATTATTGCCGACATCGCACAGCTGCCACGTCCGGATCATCGACAACAGGTCGTTGGCGTCGCGCTTGAAGTAGATCGGATCCCAAACCTTGGTGAGATACTCGTCGAGCGAGGAGTAACCCATGGTGGTCCACAGCTCGCGCTTGTACCACTCCTGCGACAGCGCCCACGCCGACCAGACGCGGCCCTTGGCAGTCAGCCCCTTGTAGGGTGGCGATGTGTAGTTGCCGCCGTTCCAATGCGCGTCGGTAATCAGCGCATGCTTCGGGCCCTCGAGAAACGTGTAGCTGTGCGGCGTCGTCGTCGCGGTGCCGTCGATGCTGGCCATGCGCGCCACGCGGTCGGGAAACAGCGACGCCCATTGAAACGCCTGCTGTGCGCCCATCGACCAGCCGACGGCAAGGGCGATCTTCTCGATGCCGAACGTCTCGCGCAGCAACCGTTCCTGCAGGAGCACATTGTCGTATTGTGTGACGGCTGGAAAATTCGGACCGCTCAGCGGCGCCGGCTGGTTGCTCGGCGAGGACGACACGCCGTTGCCCAGCATGTTGGGCATGACGATGAAGTATGTGTCAGGGTCGAGCGCCTTGCCTGCGCCGACGAGGTACATGTTCTCGACGTGGGTGCCGGCGTATCGCGTAGGATAGACGATGACGTTGTCTTTGGCGGCGTTGAGCGTGCCAATCGTCTTATAGGCGACCTTGCAGTCTGGCAGCGTGACGCCGCATTGCAGAGCCGTCGGCCCCGCTTCAAAAACAGAATGGTCCACTACCGATCCGTTCGCGCCTCGTGCCGCCGTTCAATAGCTCATGGGTGGAATGGCGCCCCAGAGGGGACGGCCCAACTCGCCATCATAAGCCATTGATATATCGTTTTGTTACTCCTGCTACCTGCCACAGACAGTAGCAGCGCGCGGTAGCAGTGACTTTTAACTCATCTCAAACTGAATGCAAATGAACGCGAATGCGTGCACGCGATCTGAACGCTGACTCGAGTTGTAGAGGAACGCGACAAACGACCCGACCATTGCTCCGCCAGTACCCGCCAACGGCATCGCCTCAGCTCGCGATCTGATTTCAAGCCGGGCGGCCATCGGGATGAAAAGTCCCGCTCAACAAACTGGAGGAGAAAAACAATGGCATCGCCAAACCAACGAGTTTATCCAGGCTCCGCCGGTGCGCCGGCATATACAGGGAACGACCCGCAGGGGTCCTCGCAATCATCACAGACGTCGCCGCCTGATGACGGAGCGTCCGGCGCAGACACGCCCAGCGGGTCTCAGGGCGGCGATACGAGCACTTCGTCGACATCCGGCGGCTCGGGCCTCGTCAGTGCCGGCGGCTCGGACGGCGGCATCAACATCATTGGCGGCGACACTGATGGCAACGGCGACGGCCTGATCAACGTGCACGCCGACGCGCCAAACGGCGTGACCGGCGACACGCTCGATGGCGTGCAGGTCGACGTCGTCAATTCCGACAGTCTTATCGACGCGCACGCGCCAAGTCTGCTCGATGCCACAGTCGGCGACGGCACCGTAGCCGATATTGTCGATGGCGCGCCCGGCGCCACGGATGGACTAGACGGTCTCGTCAGCGCCTTCCAGGGCATCGAAGTGGATGCGCTCGACGGCAATAATATCCTCGACGCGCAGTCACCGGGTCTCGTCGATGCGACGGTCAGCGGTTCGGAGCTTGGCGGCATCGTCGACGGCCTCGGTGGCCCTAGCGATGGGCAAGGTATCCAAGTCGATGCGCTCGATGGCACCAATGTCGCCGATGTGAATGCTCCCGGTATCGCCGATGCGACGGTCGGTGGCGCCGAGCTGGGCAACCTGCTCGACACCGGCGGCGGCCTGTCCGGCGGGATCACCGACGACGTCGGTGGCTTTGAAGGCATCGAGGTCAATGCGCTCGATGGCACCAACATCGCCGATGCGAGTGCTCCCGGTATTGCCGACGCGACTGTCGGCGGCGCCGAGCTGGGCAATCTCGTCGGAGGCGTGGACCTGCCGGTCGATACTGGCGGCGCTCTTGTCGGCGACCTGCTGAGCATCGGATCGAGCGGCGATCTTGCCGGACTCGACCTCGGGCAAACGCTGGACAATGTCACCTAGCGCAGAAGATGCGGCGGCGACCGGCGCTTAGCCGCACCGGTCGCCTTCTTACAACGGGATCTTGGAGCGCGAGCCCATGGCAGCCGCATTGAACATCAAGACCGGCGTCGGATCGGCAACACGATTGCCGCCGCGCGCCAGCGTTAGCGACGAAGGCGGCATGATGGACCGCCGCCGCTGGACGAGCTTCCTGACCTGGGCGTTCGTTCTCGCGGAGATGGCGGGCCGCGATGGCCTCTTGCCGACCGCGGCGCACGCCGGTGCGGATGACCTCGGGCGCCTTTCGCAGGCGGGATCCGAGACGGCGCCGCTCGTCAACAGTCTCCCCAATATCAGCGTTTCGACCGCCGCCGAAGGGCCTGAGCCCATCACCTATCAGCACGCCCCCACGATGCCGGCGTACGCGCCGACCGCATTGTCGAGCGAGCTCGGCGAGGCGAAGATTGCGCCCGCCGCAGACGTCCTGGCGCATAGCCAAGGCGCAGCTGGTGGTGGCGGCGGCTATGGCTATTCGGCCGACGGCATGCACGCCGGCGAGCACGAGCGTCGAGGCGGGCACACACATCTCGCTTGGCGAAGTGCAATTCGGCGCGTTCAATCTTGCGGGCGACGCGCTCGACCTCGGGCTGCACATCGATTTGGGAGACGCAGCCCACACCCTCCTTGGCGGCCTCGCCGACGGCCTCGGCAACCTGCCTCTCATCGGCGGACTGCCGGAGGATGCCGGCAGCACCCCTGCGTCGACCACCGGCAATCTTCTGTCGACGCTCGGGCCGGTCGTTTCGCTCGCCGGCATCGACGGCGATCCTTCCGGTGCCCACGCCTCTGACGTCGGTTCGCCCGGGCAGCTCAACTTTGCAGATAGTTCATCGCCCGCGGCGAGCCATGAGCTGGCGACACCGAGCGGCGGCTACACGAATTACGGTATCGCGTTGAACCTCGGCGCTTCCGATATCGCGCACGGCTCGGCGGAAGCGGCGGTGCACGCCGATGCGCTGAGCGTGAGCGCGCTCGATAGCTTGCCGACGGACCATCTGCCGGGCGGGGATCTCAACGTGCCCTCTGACGCTTTGCATCTGGATCAATCATTGCTGCGAACTGCATCCGACATTCTGGCGTAACCGATGGACACACACGGGGCCGCGTCGCAGACCCCTGGAGGGCCGCTGGCGAGCATCGCCCAGACGCGCGCCGTCGAGATTGTTCGCACTTGGCTCGACAAGGCTCGAGCCGACTTGCGCCGCCGCGGCGCGCGCTTCGGTTTTCTTTTCGGCGAGACGGTAAAACTTTGGATGGGCCGGGAGCCGATTTCCTCGCCGCAGGCGGCGGTCACATCCTCGCCGGGAGCCGCAGCGTGGCATCGACACACCGGACGCCGAGGCTGGACCACCACCGGGGCGCAATCCGCTGCACGCGTGGCGCGCCCTCGCCAAACGCACATTCATCACCGTCGCAGGCGTTCTCGTCTTCGTGAACCTGTCTGATGCTGACGGTGCCGATCTACCTGTTCCAGCTTTCCGATCGCGTGCTGACCAGCCGCAGCATCGACACCCTGCTCATGCTGTCGATGCTGGCGGTCAGCTTTCCTCGCCGTGCTGTCGCTGCTCGACGTTTGCCGGCGTCAGGTGCTGGGCGCGCTCGCCAACCGGCTCGAGACCATGCTCGGCGGGACGTTGCTGGCCAGCGTCATCTCAACGCCGCAGGGCCTCGCCGGCGGCGCGACTGAAACGGTGCGCAGCCTGCACCACGTGCGCAACTTTCTCTCCAGCCCCATCATGCTGCTGCTGTTCGACGCGCCGCTGGCGCCGCTCTACTTCGCGGCGGTATTTCCTCATCAGCCCGCAGCTCGGCGTCATCGCCCTGATCGCCGGCGCCATTCTGGGCGGCATCGCCGTGCTTAACCAGCGCGCGACGTCGATGCCGCTGGGACAGGCGGGCGTGCACGCCGCGCGCGCCGACGAGCGCGCCGAGTCGCTCGCGCCGCAACTCGCAAGTGATCAACGCCATGGGCATGCTGCACGAGGGCATCTCCCATTGGGGCAATGAGCACGCGCGCGCGCTGACCGTGCAGGGTGGCGCGCTCAACCGCAACTTCTGGATCAGCGGCACGTCGAAGTTCTTCCGCCTCGTGACGCAGGTCCTCGTGCTCGGCTGGGGCGCATATCTGGCGCTGGAAGGGCAGATCACCGGCGGCATGATGATCGCGGCGTCGATCATCGCCAGCCGCGCCCTGCAGCCGCTCGAAGGCATGATCGAGGGCTGGCGCGGCGTCGTGCAGGCGCAGGCGGCCTACAAGCGTGTCATCGCCGCGGTCGAAGCCTTCACGCGCGAGCCGCCGCGCATGCAGCTGCCGCGCCCGAAAGGGAAGCTGTCGGCGGACCGGCTCCTGTTCATTCCGCCCGGCGTCAAGGAGCCGACGCTCAACGGCGTAACGTTCGACCTCGAGCCCGGAACATCGCTGGCGGTCGTCGGCCCATCGGGCTCCGGCAAGTCGACGCTCGCCAAGCTGCTCGTCGGCTGCCTGCCGCCGACCGCCGGGCGCGTGCGCCTCGACGGAACCGAGCTGCGCAACTGGGACCGGCGGCAGTTCGGCACCTTCACCGGCTACCTGCCGCAGGAGGTCGAGCTGTTCCCCGGCACCATCAAGGAGAACGTCTGCCGCATGCGCAGCGATCTCCCCGACGAGAAGGTCTACGAGGCGGCCGTCGTCGCCGGCGTGCACGACATGATCTCGCATCTCCGCAGTGGCTACGACACGGTGCTGCAGGAGGGCGGCGCGCCGCTGTCGGGCGGCCAGAAGCAGCGCATCGCCCTCGCCCGTGCGCTGTTTGGCGATCCGTGCGGTGATCGTGCTCGATGAGCCGAACTCCAATCTCGACGCGCTCGGCGAGCAGGCGCTGAGCGAGACGATGCGGCGCGCCAAGCAGAAGGGCGTCACCGTCATCGTCATTACGCAGCGGCCGGCGCTGCTCAGCTCGCGTCGATCGCGTGCTGGTGCTGCGCAACGGGCGCGCGGAGGCGTACGGGCCCCCGAGCACCGTGCTGCACCGCGTCGTCCCGGGCACAGCCGCGCCGCAGCCAGCGCCGCCCGCGAGCACGGCGAGCACCGGAGCGCCGGCATGACGGCGACATCCACACCGCTCGATACCTGGCAGCGGCACGTGCCCGACGGCATCCGCCGGCCGACGCTGGCGGGTCTCGCCATCGTCGCTGCGTGGATCTGCGGCTTCGGGCTGTGGGCGGCGCTGGCGCCGCTCGACGGTGCCGTCGTCGCCTCGGGCTCGTTCGTCGCCACCGGCCAGAACAAGCAGGTGCAGCACCTCGAAGGCGGCATCATCCGCGACATGCTCGTGCGCGAAGGCGATCTCGTCGAGGCCGGGCAGACGCTGGTGCGCCTCGACGACACGCCGGCTAAGGCGAAGCTGCGCCGCCTCGTGCTCCGCGAGTATCGCCTGCTGACCATGCAGTCGCGGCTCGAAGCGCAGATCGACTCCAAGCAGGATTTCGCGCTGCCGGAGGCGCTTGGCGCCTACGCCAAGGACCCGGAGGTGGCGCAGATCTTCGCCCGCCAGAAAATGGAGCTGAAGGCACGCCGTCAGAACCAGGCGGACGAGGAAGCAGGTGCTGCGCAAGGAGGTCGCCGCGCTGAAGGAATCCATCGGCGGCTACGAAGCGCAGACCAAGGCCGTCGAGCAGCGGCTGACGCTGTTCTCCGAAGAGCTGAAGGACAAGAAATCGCTGCTCGACCGCCAGCTCGCCCGCAAGACCGAGGTGATGGCGTTGCGTCGTGCCGAGGCCGATCTTGCCGGTTCGCGCGGCGAGTTGCTCGGCCGCATGGCGGATTCGCGCGAGCGCATCGCCCGGGCCGAGCAGCAGATTTCCGAGCTGCGCTCTGCCGCCATGCAGAAGACGGTCGAGGAGCTGCGCCAGACCGAGACGGAGCTCGACGACGTGCGCGAGCAGATTGGCGCCAGCCGTGACGTGCTCGAGCGCATCGACGTTCGTTCGCCCGAGCGCGGCATCGTCGTGCGCGTCAACTATCACTCGCACGGCGCCGTCGTGGCGCCCGGCGCCGTCATCCTCGAGCTGCTGCCCGTCGACGACAAGCTCGTCATCGAGGGGCGCATCAACCCGAGCGACATCTCGCACGTGCATGACGGACAGGACGCGCTCGTGCGTCTCACCGCGCTGAACCAGCGCCTGACGCCCGTGATCGCCGGCCACGTCGTCTACGTCTCGGCGGACGCTATCGCCGATCAGCAGAGCCAGCAGCAGGCGAGCCTCGTGCCCTTCCATCACCAGTCGTACATCGTGCGCGTGAAGCTCGACGAGGCCGACGTGCACAAGAAGATCGGCGACTTCAACCCGACGCCCGGCATGCCCGCCGACGTCTACATCAAGACCGGCGAGCGGACGTTCTTCGAGTACATGCTGCGGCCGGTGCTCGACAGCTTCTCACGCGCCTTCCGCGAGCACTGAGAAATGCTATCGCGCCGTATCTTTGCCCCTCATCTCGAGTCCTCTGGTGACAGACCTTGACGACATGCAATCGATGTCGAACTCAGGCAAACAATAGAAACGCACCACTGGCAGCGAGGGCGAGCGTCCACACCAGATCGAGATTGATCCAAGTGCTGCGCAGGATCCCTATCCCCAGCCATTCGTAGACCACCAACGCAACAAGCGCGGTCGTCAGCAGCATGGCTGCCGAGTGCACGAGCACCGCGCCTACCGCTGCTGACGCAGGGTGCAGGGCCATTTCCGGGGAAGCAAAGCAGATCGGCATGAGTGCCGGGATCAGCATCAGGCCAGCCCCGTGTGCCGTCGCCATGAGGAAGGACCAGGCGCCAAGACCGATGAAGCTGACTTGCATGCCGAAGCGAACGCGGTGGCGGTGACCCCATACGGCATAATAGACGGCCCAAACAATGAGGATGCCGCCGGCGAGGTGTGCCAGCGTGCGAGGGGCGATGACAAATCCCGTCGCCAGGAAAGCAGCGACGACCAGGGCGACGGACAGGAAGTGACCGATCGCGATCGGCACAATCGCGGTGGCAACGGTCGCTCTGCTGTCTCGGTGCAGACCGAGAGCCACGGCGAAGAGCCAGCCCATGGCGGGATTGAGCCCGTGAAAGGCTCCGAGCCCGGCCAGCATGATCCACGGCCACGCCAATATCATCGCGGCTCCGCACGTTTGCGCTGGCGCGCGGCCGTCATCGCATCGCGGCTCATCAGGGATAGCAATAGGAGTCCGATGAGCAATCGCCACCCTCCAGCCGTATCTGGTGCGGCCGATGCGGTCCGGGCCACTGGATAAAGAAGCGCTCATCGAAGTCGATGCCGCCATCGGGGCCGGCATTCAGCTTCACCATCCAACCGTCGATGCCTTCCGGATAGAACTGCGGGTCGACGGCGCCGTACAACGAATTCGTGAAATAGACGCGCCGCCCATCGCGGCTGATCTCGACCATCTGCGGGCCACCGTTCAACGGGCCGGGCGCGCCGGGATGTCCGGCCCGGGCGACGATGCCGCCGATATGCACCTTGCCCGTCAGCTTCGGCTTGAATGGGTCGGAGACGTCGTACTGGTGCAGGGCTCCGGTTCCCCAGCACGCTACATAGAGGAAGCGGTCGTCCATCGACAGATCGATATCGGTGACGAGCGGAGGGACGGCTTTGAAGCCCTTCAGCAGAGGCGGCAGCTTGTCGGGATCCGCGGGCTCGGCGGGGATGTCGATGATCTTGGTGACGGCCCACTTGTCGCCATCGCGGTGCCAGACCCAGATTGAGGAAGACAGGTCCTCCAAGCCGAGCACGACATTGACGAAGCCGTAGCTCTTCGTTGGATTGTGGGCCGGACGCAGCTCGAAGACGAGCTGATATTTGTCGCCGAAATCGATGGTCTGCAGGAGCTTTCGCTTATGCAGATCCCAGAAGTGCAGGCGCCGGCCGTATTTCCCTCCGAGCAGCAGCTCAGGCACCAGTCCGTTCTCGAACATGTCCGGCGTGCCCCACTCGCTGGTGACCAGCGTGTCGTAGCCAAGATGCCACCATGCGTCGTAGGCGAACTGCTGGTCGCCGCGTTCGATCTCCCATTGGCCCCGAACCTCGAACGTCTCCGCGTCCATAAGGAATGCGCCGCCGGGCGCATTGCCGCGTGCGTCACCGAGCGCTGAGACATAGATGCCTTCAGGCCCGCAGTGCACGGTGTGCGGCCGGCTGTATCCGGCGCGTTCAGCCAATTCGGCGGCCTCTATGACTTTGACGATCTTGGGTGCGCGCGGATCTGGCTTCACATCGAGGATATGAAGGCGCGAGGACCGCAAGCCGGGCACGACCAGGTAGCGCCGCTCAGCGTGCGGATGTGGCGCGTTGGGGCACAGGCACGACGAGCACGCATTCCATCCGAAGTGGTGCAGCTCGTCGCCGACATTTGGCATCGGCGTCGATCCGACGATCCTCCCATACGAGCTCGACGTCGGCGCTGACGTCCACGACAGCCAGCTCGTCGGGAACTTTGCGCTCCGGATCAAAGGCAACGACATATGCCAGCGTCTCGGGTTCCGCCTTCGCAGCCAAGCGGGGCGAGGGATAGAAGCTGGGATCGGGTGTCCATCTAACCATGGTGCCTCCGCTGGCCAGAACGAGGAGAGAGTTCGGCAATAAGGGCGAGACGCCCGCCGATCAGTTCAGCAAATGATGCGCAACGCAGGCGACCTGCAAACGAATGTCCGGTGCGGCGGTGATCGCCGAGAACATGCCGGAGGCAATGGGGCCGACAGCAAAGAGGCGCTGCGATTGCCTCACCGCTGACGCCAATTATCGCCCAGTCCGAGGGGACGTCCAGTCAAAGTGCAATGCGTCTGGCCGCGCCACTATTCAGGACAGACTGCAGAACCGGATTTTCGCTGCGCATCCGCGGCACCGGCCGCACCGATTTCCAGAACGGTCAACCTGCTAGAGCAGACGAGGGTACCGCGCCGACGCGTGTCTGCGATGGAGCGACCGCATCGCGCGCACAGTGCTATGGCGCAGCAGATGGCGTGTGAGACAGTGGCCGATGAACATCGCCCGTCAGTTCAAAGAGCAACTTCCTCCGTTGTCCTCAAAAACTGGCACAAAGATTGCGCGAACACTGAAGGGGCGAGGGAGCTCCGTCAGAAAAGTTAATCAGACGCGCACATTTGTGGTGCTGCGGTCATTCTGGCCGCTAGCATTGCGCTCAAAAGTTGAGCGACAATTGCGCAAAAAAAGAGCGTCGGGCGCCCTATGAGGATGTTCTGGAGACGAAGTGAGGTTGGGAGACAGTCCGAGCAGATGGAAACCGCGCTTGACGCAGACAGCAACCTCGAACAGACGCATACTCTAGAAAATCAAACTCCTTCATCAGTGCCGCCCAGCGAAACACCGTGCGAGGTTCCATCCGCCTCCCGCGTCGATCAGATGCTCGTCGGATGTCTATGAGCGCACCCGGCCGCTGCAAGACGGCCAACTCGCTGATTACATTCCTGAACTCGCGAAAGTCCCCCCCAACTCGTTTGGCATCGCGCTCGCCACCACCCAGGGGAAGGTGCACAAGATCGGAGATGCTGACGTCGAGTTCACAATTCAGTCGACCTCCAAGGCCTTGACCTATTGCATGGCGCTCGAGCTGTGCGGTCGCAACGATGTTCTAGCCTGTGTCGGCGTCGAACCGAGCGGTGATCCGTTCAATGCGATAGAATTCAATCCGGACACGCGTCGACCCTACAATCCGATGGTCAACGCCGGCGCTATAGCGGTGTCCGGAATGCTGCGTGACACGCTGGGCGCCGAGACCGCGTTCGATCATGTCCTCGAGAGATTTTCCCAGGCTGCCGGGCGACAGCTACAGTTGAATGAAGACGTCTATCGTTCGGAAGCGCTCACCGGCCACAGGAACCGCGCGATCGCGCACTTGCTGTTGAGCGCAGGCGCGTTGAAAGAGCCTGTTGAGCCGGCGCTCGACCTCTACTTCAAGCAATGTTCGATCATGGTGACGGCGACCGACCTCGCGCTCATCGCTGCGACGATCGCGAACCTCGGCGTGCAATCCAGTTACGCGTCAACAGGTATTCGACATCGATGCCGTGCGTGACACGCAATCCGTCATGTTCTCTTGCGGCATGTACGATTATTCGGGCGGCTGGACCTATGAGGTCGGCATTCCCGCCAAGAGCGGGGTCGGCGGCGGAATTCTCGGTGTCGTCAACCGCCAGCTTGGGATCGGCACTTATTCGCCGCGTCTCGATCGCAACGGCAACTCCGTCCGCGGGATCGCAAGCTTCAAGATGATGTCCAATGTGCTTGGCCTTCATGCATTCGACCTGACCAACACGGGCTCCGCCTTCGTGAACTCCTTCTTCGAACCAGGCGCGCCCGTGAGTTGGCAATCTGATCGCTCTAAGCGCATCCCGTTGGCGTCGAGCAGGCATCCACCGCTGAGCGGTGCAAGGAAAATCCAAGGAGGAACGAATGCGTTTGGAGCAAACTGAGCTACCTGGCGGCATACTCCTGGTGAAGCTTGCGGGCGCGCTCGACATTGCGGGAGCCGGCGAGATCGAAATGCCGTTCAGCATCATCTCCGAGCAAGTACAATAAAGTGATAGTCGACTTCACGGATGTGACGTTCCTGGCATCAATCGGCATTCGGATTCTCGTGAAGGCCGCGCGCGCCATCGGCAAGCGAAACGGTCGCCTCGTCGTCTTCAATCCAACAGAAGACGCGCGCAAGGTTTTGCGCTCTACAGGCATCGACACCATTATTCCTGTCGTCGCGGACGAGAAGGCCGCGATCGCAGAGTGGGGTAGATGAATCCAGAAAACCAGATCAGCCTCAATCCTACTGCTTCGAGTACACGGTTCAATACGTGGTTCGATCAGAAGTGCGTCGAGAGCGGCATCGAAAGCACTCTGGCAGCCGACCTCAAGCTCTGCCTCAACGAGGTGCTGGCCAATCTGATCACCTATGGCTTCAAGGACACAGCCGACCCCATCGACAATCGTGGAGATCAGACTTCAGCCGGGCCGCGCTAGCGCGACCGTTACCGACAACGGGTCGTATTTCGATATGCGTGAGTGGACAGGTGCCGAAAAATCGCGACCTGATGACTGGCGAGCCCGGCGGATTTGGCATCGCGCTCATCAAGGAGCGCGCCACCCAGATTTTCTCTACGCGGATCGGTGAATTGAACCACCTCGAGATCGTCTGCAAGGGCGCTACCGCTTGAACCGCATCGCAACGCAAGTGATGTCGTCGGACTGTTCGGTTCCCTCCGAGAAGCGCGCGACCTCATCGGAGAGCGATTGAACGAGATCGATAGCGCTGGCGTACGCCGTCGCGTCACGGATCGCGCGACGCGGTCGGCGGTGAAAACGCGACCATCGATATTGAAGGCCTCGGTGATGCCATCGGTGAGCAAGAGCATGGTGTCGCCAGGGGCGAGATTGCGCGTCGCCGTCGGATATTCCGCCGCTTCGAAAAGGCCGATCGCCGGTCCCATGTAGCGCAACGGCTCGCAGGTGTGGGAGCCGTCAGCAGCAGCGCATCGTCGTGTCCCGCGCTCGAAAAGGCGAGACGGCCCGTTTCAAGGTCGAGTGCGGCATAGAAGATCGTGACGAACATGCCCTCGGTATTGTCACGCGACAGGATCGCGTTGACCTTCGACAGGACGATGCCGGGCTCTTCTCCCTCGAAGGCGATGGTGCGCAAGACCGTTCGCGAGACGCTCATGAAGAGGGCCGCCGGAACGCCTTTGCCGGAGACATCGCCGACGACAAACCCAAGCTTGCGATCGTTGATGAGGAAGTAGTCGTAGAAGTCGCCGCCGACGGCCTTGGCAGGCTTCATGACTGCGAAAATCTCGAACTTGCTGTCGAAGGGGCCTGTGGGGAGTTCCTTGGGTAGGAATGTGCGCTGGATCTGGGCGGCGGCTTCCATCTCCCGCGCGATGCGCTGCAACGCTTCCCGCCCGCGGTTGCGTTCGCTTTCCGCCTCGTAATAGAGGTAGCCGGTTCCGAAAATGTACGCGGCGGTACTCGTCATGATCGGAAACACCGCGTCGAGCAGGAGGCCCTGCGAGAACGCCAACAAGCTGCCCAGCGAGAACAGGCAGACGGTGGCAAAGCCGACCGCCGCCGAAACGCGGGCGCCCCACCAATAGACCATCAAGCCCAGCAGGAGCGCCGAGGCGACGGTGAGAACGATCTCCATTCCCACCGCATAGTCGGGCCGGATGAGCAGCCGCTTGGTAAGCAATTGCTCGAGAGCCTGCGCGTTGATCTCGACGCCTGAAATGATCGGATCGAGCGGTGTCGCCCGCAGATCGAGCAGGCCGGGCGCGCTGGTGCCGATGATGGCAATGCGGCCATCGAGAGCGTTCGCCGGCGCCTTGCCCTGCAGCACGTCGGCTGCCGAGATCGTGCGCTTCGGGATCGTGCCGAGAGAACGAAAGCCAGAGCTGGCCGTCACGATCCGTTGGGATGACGGTTTCACCGATGGCGATCGGTCGTGATGCCCCGATTGCCGGCAAAGCCTCCATCGCCGGCCGAGCGCACGCGGATCGTCTTGGCGCCGTTGAAGACGCGCAGCGCCTCCGTCGACGAGCGAGGGGTAGAGCTTGCCCGATATCGCCACCACGAGCGGGATGCGCCGCAGGATCTGGTCATGGTCCGGCAACCAGTTCAACGCGCCGATCCCGGCGGCCGCCTCTTCGAGAGCCGGCAGATTGCCGGATGCGCCCGCGAAGTTCGGAACGAACTCGTGACGTTCTCGCCGATGGTCGCGAACGATGCTTTGACCTTTGGCAGGGCGACGGACGGCCTGCGAGGTTCCGATGATGCCGAGCACCGTCGGATGGCGCGGCGATCGCCTTGGCAAAGGTATCGTCGGCGCGATTCCGCCTCGAGAAGTTTGCTCAGCAGCGGCTTGAATTCTGGCGAATTCCGCAACGCTTCCGGCAATTGATCGAGCGCGTCCGCCGGTGGGCTCCGGGAAAACCATGTCGAAGACAACGACGCGCACGCCCGAGGCAAACAGCTTGTCGATCAGTCGGGCCAGAAGATCCCGCCGCCACGGCCAGTTGCCGAACGCCTTGATCGAAGGCTCGTCGATGTCGACGATCCGTACCGGATAGCTCGCGTCAGGCATGCGCGGCAGAGTTTGCTGAAGAATGTCGAAGCCCAGCAGGCGCAGGCGCGCCATGAAGCCCGGATCGGCCTGGCGGACCGCCAACGCACGCCGCGACGACGGCGAAGATGATCAACCAATAGGCAGTTCGGACGTTGAGCCGGCGATCGCCGAGGGCGCCCCTCATGCAGCATGCTGAGTAAAACGCCTATAGAAAACTTCGCGCCTGATGATACCTTTTGCGCAGGGTGAGGAAAAGGTAAACTTCGGAAGATCGCCATGCGTTCGGGGGCTCGGCCTGTTGCGGTCCGCACGGCAAACGTATGATTTTTCTTTGCAGTGATTGCGCTCGCAGCGTTTCGCTCTTGCGTGATGCGCGTGCAGACGATGCCGCACCGGAAATCGGCACTGCCGTTCTGATCAAGCGCGAGGTCGTCGCAACGCTCGGCGATGACAAGCGCGATCTCCGCGAAGGCGGCCGGGTTCATCGCAACGAATATCTGGAAACCGGCGACGAAGCCCAGGCGGAACTGAAGCTCGACGATCAGACCAAGCTCGCGCTCGGTCCCAATGCGGGCCTGAAGCTCGACGAGTTCGTGATCGGAAAGTCGGACGGCGTCACGACCATCGGCGTCAATTTCGTCAAGGGCACGTTCCGCTTCATCACCGGCTCGGAAAAGAAGGACGCCTATAAAATCGAGACGCCTTCCGCAACGATCGGCGTCCGCGGCACCGTGTTCGACGTCTATGTCGACGGCACCGGCGACACCCTCGTTCTTCTGCATGAGGGCGAAGTCGACATCTGCACCAGGCAGAAGACGTGCCGGCGCCACAACACCGCGGGGCGCATCATTCGCGCACGGTCGCTGGCGTCCTTTCTGCTCCGCTCAAATTCTCCGCGGGCCTCATTCCGGGCCTGAGCGTCGGGGCTGCCTTCCCGTTCGTCGGGAAAAGACTGAGGATTCGATCCATTGCGACGATTGAGTGCCGCAAAAATTCTCGATGGTCCCGCGGGCAGCGCTGGCCGCGCGGTAACCGGCGGCGGACGAGCAGTGGGTCGCAAAATCCGCAAAGCGCTTCCATTCTAATGGACGCGCCGGCAGGCCCGGCGCGAGTCTGCGCCGGGCGGCCCCTTTAGAGTAGCGCGACGCGCTTATGGCACGGCGTTGCCAAGCTCCGTGTTGACGTCGCCGAACAGGGCGTTCACGCCGCCCCGCAGCTGCGTAAGGCCGGCGACAATGCCAACACTGATCAAGGCGCCGATCAGGCCGTACTCAATGGCGGTCACGCCGGAGTCATCCTGAGCGAAACGAGCAAGAAAAGCCTTCATGACAGCATCTCCCATTTTTTAGGTACGCTTTGTAGCCTTCGCCGCGTGACTGGGGATTATTGAGCCCTGAGTTTTTAAACAGAGGTAAATTCTAACAATTAAACCGCACCCACGAGCGCGTCACAGCGTATGTCGGCATCTTAATCATCCGCCGCCACTCGCGACCGCATCGGTTGCTTAAAATCGGCTGGCTTGCCAAAATTGTTGGTGATCACTGGCGGCTGAGGTTTCTTCGATCTGAACTAGCGGCGAAGGGTAAAGAACAGTGCGTCGTTCTCGACGGCGTCGTATCCGCCGTCGCGAGCGAGCAATGTGACGCAATGCTCGCGCGTGTCGGCGACGTTGAGACAGAGACGGTCCCCACTTTGCCACCAAGTCAGCTCGGGTGCGAGAGTGCTGGGCTCCATGATACCCGTGCCGTTGGGCATCAAGGTCAGCTTGAACTTCTGTTGGCCTTCGACCATGTCCATGTTCCATGGCCGACCGTCCGCGACCGCTGGCGGCAGAGGCGACGACCGATGCATTGGGGGCATCTTCGGCGTGGCTCGAGGGGATCGGCAAAGACGGCATAGAAAGCATTGCGGTCACCACACACTTCGCGGCCGCAAACAATCGAAGAGTCGCCGGGCGCAAATTCATATCCACCTCACAAAGTAGGGATTTGCGTTCGGATGGAGCGCGATCGAGCTTCGTGCGAGCGACTGCCTTTGATCCAGATGCGCTTGTCCTATTACGCTCGCGCTGCGGGTGAGAGAAACGCTGACCTTTTTGAAGCCGACGCCTTGCGTCGTGATGGACACGCTCTGTTGTCCTTCGTCTTGAATCACCTGCATCGTGGCGGTGAAGCCGCCGCCATCGATCGAAAGAGATATCTGCTGATCCTTCGCTTGGCCGGTGACGGTTCCGCTGGCGTTGTAGGTCCGTTCCTCCCAGGTCCCAGTCAAATTGGGTCCGTGGGCGACCAACTGGGCCCTCAATTCAATCTTCTGGGAAGGGCTGGCGCAGCGGAGGACGATGCTGAGCCGGTTGGTCTGATGCGTGGTCGTGTAGTAGGCCTTGCACAGGAGCGCCTCTGACGTACCTGCATCGAATTCAATGCGTCCGGGGCCTATCCAAAAGCCCGACATTGAGCCGAACATCTCCTGAGGGACACAAACGCGATCTCGCGTTGTTCAACCTCGCTATAAGCAAGCTGCGCGGCTGTGACGTGGTCGGGATCCGCGTCGAGGACGTCACTGAACAGTCAAGCGCCACGGCTCGCGTGTCCCCGGTGAGTTCCGCGCCGTGGATTAGGCGCGATCGCCACTGGCTTTGGTCGCACGTCCCGTCCTATTCGTGTCGCGGAGGTAGCTGTAAGGGGGAGTTCTATGACGTTCGACAGCACGACGACCTTCGCTGAAGGCTTACTTGAGCAGGTTGCCATTCAGAACGCACGACAGCTCGTTGATGAGAGAGGGACGGCTTCCCGGAAGCACTTTCTAGACGCGTACGCTGAGCACCTAGAAGCGCTGAAGCGCGGTCGCTCGACGAAGTGATCATTGGCCACCGCTCCGCCTTTTGTGGAGCGGTGGCCATTGAGATTCGAGAACGATGAAATTTTTGGCGCCCCGTAGGGGTGTTTGAGAAGCGTGTCCTCTCAGTGGCTTAGTGAAAAGTGGGGATGCGAATTCATTCTAAGGTTTTCTAGGACATCATTCGCCAGACCTCCCCACCAGTTTTGGCGGAAAAGCGTGGCTGTCACAGCAAGTCTTCGAGAAAGTTAAGGAGCAGAATTCACATCATGCCTGCACTCGTCTGCTCAGCCCCCAGGTGCGGATAGCCTTGGGCTCGATGCTGACGACCGCTTAGGGCCAGAAGCCGACATGTGCAAGCCGAGCTGCGAATGTCGTGCCCTCGGATCAGCGCTGCCTGCCGCGCGATGGCGCACGCTTGCCAGGCGTCACAGCGAGCAACTTCAGAGTGACGTCTGCAATCATCTTGCGAACGTCGAGCCCACGCGCGACGCGCTCATAGTCACCGTCGAGCTCGAGCGATGAGGCGCCATGCACGAACGTCCAAAGTCGTAAGGCAATCGCCTCGGCGTCGGCGGTGTGCCCGTGCTTGCGGCTATAGGCCGCCACCTCATCGATCACGTGCTTCAGACACTGCTTGCCGGCCTCGTCGACCTGCTTGACCTTCCTCAGCTCGGACTTGTGGCCGAACATGAAGCGAAAGACCGCCGGCTGCGCTACGGCAAACTCGAGGTAGGAAATTCCCATGGCGGTGATGCCGGCGATGGTGCCGGCGATGGTGCCCGGACCGCCTTCCGCCACGGCCTTTGTGTTGGCGGCGGTGAACTCCCGAAGCCGCGCAACACGATTTCCTCCAGGATCTCTTGCTTGTCGCGGAAGTGCTTGTAGGGCGCCGCGGTCGTCACGCCGGCGCGGCGGCAGGCGTCGGCCAATGTGAAACCGTCCGGCCCATGCTCGATCAGCAGCTCGCGCGTGGCCGCGATCAGCGCCTCGCGCAGGTCACCGTGGTGGAACCTCTTCTTTGCGCGCACCGCGGTGCGTTCTTTTGTCAGGGCCATGACTTCCTTCCTTGTGCCTGCAATTCAATAAGTTAGCACATCTAACTTAGGTTAGTATAATTAACTTTTTGCCCTTCGCCGCCGATTGTGGCTTGTCAAGTTAGCGCTACTCACTTAAGTTAGGCAAGCTAACTTTCAAGAGCGCGACTCCTCGGCCATGCCCAACAATGGGGTCCGATATGAACGCGACGGCAACATTGACTTCCAGCATTGCGCAACCCTGGCGGCGCGCGCGCCCGGTTCTCGCAGTCGGCGCCCTCCTGGCTTTGGCCGCCCCCCTCGCGGGCTGCACGAGCGAAAGCGCCCCTTACGTGGCGCTCCCCAACCGGTCCGTGCTGCCGCCGTGAAGCTCTCGACTGAAGTCGACACGCGTTCCTACACCGGCACCATCAAGCCGCGCTACGAAAGCGATCTCGGCTTCCGCGTCTCCGGCAAGATCGTCGAGCGTCTCGTCAATATCGGCGACAGGGTCGTGCCCGGCATGACGCTCGCCCGTCTCGATGCAAGCGACTATCGGCTG